>CAYMKU010000023.1:0-56145 GCA_964391015.1 uncultured Ignavibacteriaceae bacterium | reverse complement strand
ATGTCCATATAAATAATCGATACAATTGAGGATTATAACCTTCTCAGATTCTTTGTAAACTTTCTTTTCAATCTTAATCAATTCGTTATTTTGGTTTTTATAAGAATTTAAAAAAGCTTTATGAAACCAAGTATAATTTTGTTTACTGTAATCCTTAAAATTCTCCACCCCTATTATTGACGGATAATATAACGAATGCCCAATTGGGAAGTCATTAAAGAATTTCAGTCCGCATGAATTGCAGACACAGTCAGCTAAAATATGAATGCCTGGGAATAAAATATCTGTGACCTTAATTCTATCATCGTTGCATTCGGGACAGACAAAATCCTTATAAGGTTCAGGTTTAAGCTCGATCACTGACAATGTCCTCTGCTAGAGCCACATAATTACTATATTGAAAATTTTCCATCGTAAATTTGTAACTTCTTTTCTCAATATGGCTTTTCATAATCTTAAAAACACTGTATCCTTTGGACTCTAAAAAAGAATAAAGTTCATGCAATGTTGTCTTTGAATCCAAATTTGTTCCTCCATATTCAAACTGAAGTGCTTTTATGAAGGATGGATTTAAAAATTCCCCAAGACCTTTAAGGGCTGAAAACTCGTGCCCTTCAATATCTAATTTCAAAAAATCTATTTTTTTAACGAAAGTACCCCTGATATAATTGTCAAGTCTTGTTAAATGAATAATTTCCTTTTTATCCAGCAATAATTTCCCTGATGAATCTCTACGCTGATAAAGAGAAGCAAGTGAGCTACCCTCTTCATCAAAAAAAATTTCAGCTTCTCTATTAGAATCGGAAGCCCCCAAATTGTTCAAATAAATATTTCCCTCTCTACAAAATTTGGATTCGAGAATTTTAAAAGCTGCTTTGGAAGGTTCAAAAATGTGAAGATTATATTTAAGACCTTTCGAATTGCATTTGTCTATTATTATTTCTGAATACTTACCAATGTTGGCTCCAACATCAAAAATGATTAGATGGTCCGAAGAAATATTTAAAAGATCATCCAAAAATTTATTTTCACCGTTAGTTATAAAATTAGCATTATTATTATTTTCAAGCTTGTTAAATAATAAGAAAACTATGCTCTTGATTTTTCCCCTAAGTGTATTTTCATTTCGTATATATAACATTTTCAAAATAATTTTTCTTTAAAATATGCTGTGGGTTTTTCAGAAAAAATTTTTCTTTTTATTCTATTAAAAACAAATTTCTTTTTTAGTCGCCAAAGAAAAGTCGGTGGATTGATATAATAATTATTATTGGATATTAAATCCCAAAACTCATCTTCACTACTCACAATTTTTAATGGAATATTGTCTTTAAATTCAAAACCAACCGCCATAATTGAGGGGTAATCTGCCTCAATAGAAAACATCTCCTTTCTTCTGATAAGCAGCGAATAATCTTGGAGTTTTTTAAACTTATTCAAATACGTTTTTTCTTTTGAAATACAAATAATTTCGCCATTTATAATATCAAGTAAATTTAAATGAACATTAAAATTATAAATATAATCATATAAAGGGCGAGGAAATTCTATATAAGCTCTCTTTGCGACTCTCATTATTTCTTCAGATAATAAAGGAAGTTCATCTATGGGGACATGTTCAAATACATGTGAACAGATTACGTAATCGAAAGATTTATTTTTAAAGGGAAGCTTGTTATCTATAATTTTAAATAATGCCTTCCCCTTGGTATTCAGCTCTAATCCACCAAATTGGGTCAAATCTACGTTACTACTTTCGTCAAATTTGTCTGCAAGGCAATCAGAACGCCAATATGGGTAAGCTCCTGGTCCTATTTCTAAAACCTCCTCGCTGTTTTTAATATTCATTAAATTTGGGAAAAACATCCTTCACAATTTTTTAAATTTAAATAGGCCAACTTGAAACTCATCGGTAATAGTAATTTTTCTATTGAATTGCTGTCTCAGAATGTATTTATCTTCTATAAGTTCACAACTATAAAATAGCTTCATTAAATAATCTTTGTCAAAGATTCTGTGAGCATTAAAAAGTACTTTATTGGCATTACCAACAGGAACAGAAAGTAGTATTATGCCACCAGGTGCTGTCACTCTTATTAATTCTTTCACAGCTTTTTCGCTTCCCAAAATATCAATCGGATCCCCATATCTACCCAAACCAATGTGTTCAATAACGCAAAGAGATGAAATTGATTTTATTGAATTATCTTCAAACGGAAGATTTAAAATTGAACCTTTCTTAAAATAAAGATTCTCCAAATTTAATTCTAAGGGTCTAATGTCAACCATTGTTGTAGGAACGAACTGCGATATTATGGCAATGGTCTTAGCTGCACTTCCAACATCATAATGATGTTCTGGTTTTAACTCAAAAATCTTCTTTGCGGCCCATGCGTCCTGGAAAAAATAAATTGGTTCTATTGGCGTAATAGATGTTTTATCGTTCAACTGGGGGCAAAAAGCATCTATCTTCGCAGCATTGTTATTAAGTGATAATTGCCTTTTTAACTCAAAGTAATCGGATAAAAACCATGTAACACCCTTAACCAAACCTATTACATTAAATAAAAAAAAATCTTTCATTGAATAAACGAAATAATATAAAGAAGATGCATATTTATTTTTTTTTAGTTTTTCTTTTAAACCCATCTTAAGTCCTTTGTAATGCAGCTTGCTCGCGACACTTCCTTTTAGTGTAATTATAATAAAAAAGGAGTGAGCAAAACGTAATTGCTAAGGCTGAAAAAGAAGCACCATAAATATTATATCTCGGTATCAAGATCAAATTTAAGCTAATATTCAAAATGCTTAAAAAGAAAACTGTAATGGTTCCAACATAAACAACTTCAAGATAGACTATATAGTTGCTAAATAGATGAACTGATGCTTGAAATATTTGTGTAAGGAGTAGTATCGGCAATATTAAAAACACAGTATTATACTTCGATTCAATAATATTGAAGTATAACGCTCCCTTTGTTACAACAATTAATAAAAGTGAAATAATTGAAAAAATAATAATCATTCTTAATACTATAGCTTTCGTCTTAACAAAATTTTTTTCGATATCCTTTTCTTTAAAGAAGAATGGGAGAAACACCGTTTGAAAAGATGAAAAGATTATCATAATTATACCAGCAATAGTAAAGCCCAAATTATAAATCGCTAGGTCAGAAAAATTACCATATTTTTCAAGGATGAACTTGTCGCTAAAATTATAAATCATTCCAAGTAAAGCTGATAGCATCGCTGGCAAACCAATTCTTAGAGATTTTGTAACATAATCAAAATGAAACTCTGCTTTCATTTGCTTTATATAAAAAATCCCAAAAGAAATTAAGATAAGCAGTTCAGTCAGATAACCATACTTCAATCTTATCATAACACTATCTGCATCTTTAGCAGTAAGCAAATAGATAACAATCGAGTTAACAAAGACAAGTTTAAATAAATTGTAGAGTTGGTATTTTTTTATATTCTCACTCGTAATAAAAAAATTCTGAAGCATAAAAACATAAACAGAAACAAGAATGGCAAGGAATAAAACACTGCGGTAACTCTCATAATTTATGGGATGAATAAACAAAAGTGAGATTATTTCCCTATCAAAATTAAACAGATAGATGGGAAGAAGAAAAAGAATTAAAAAAATTATTAATGTTACATTTATTGTAAAAATTAGAGAGCGCCTTTTATCATCAGTATAATCATGATAAAGTTTTATTTGTGCTAAATACAAACCAAAATTTAAAATGATCGCAAAGATGTTTATAATTGAGAGGAGATATCCGTATAACCCGAATTCTTCCTGGGACATTAATTTAAGGTATACTGGAAGTAAAATTAAATTAGATGCCCTAACTAAAACATCAAGGGAAAAAACTCGTGCAAATCGTTTTAAAAGCAGACTATCTTTATAATACTTACTATAAAAATAATTAATTTTATTTTTAAAAAAGTTCATTTACTTCCGCTAAATATCCTCTTTTCTTTTATACTAAGAAATATTCCAAAAACTAACCCGGCTAGTAAAAGAATATTTATTGATAAAGAAATGTTTTTTCCAATGTAGTAGCTGCTCGGTGCATAGGTAAATTCAACTTTATGCTTCCCTTTTGGAATCACAATTCCCCTAAAACCATGATTAACACGATAAATTTTTGTTTCCCTCCCATCTACAGTTGCCTTCCATCCGTGAGGATAATATGTATCGCCCAAAAACATAAAATTGTCTCCTGAGGCATTAGCTTCAGCTTCAATATGATCATTCTCATAAGACTGAATATTAACATAAGCTGATGAGTCTGGCTTATCAATAGATAGCTGTTCCGTTATAAAACCAACCTCCTTCGGATCGAACAGATTATTTTTTACATCATTCAAAATATTCAATGGATCTTTTACTTCGATTTTATCTATAAAATATACCCTCGGAAGCGCTCTTTCATTTCTATATACATAACTTTTTTCTTGAGCTAGAATCGGAGTAAAACCAGGAACATTTGCTATATTATCCAAGACAATGTATTTAACATTCAACATTCTCCAAAGAGTTGGATTGGCAGGTCCAACGACATCAACATAATCTTGATAGCTTCTTGGTTTAATACCGGAATATCCCGCTAAATCTTGTATTAAAAAGTACATATTATAATTTGAATTTTGAGAGAATGTGCCTAGTGAACCATCCTGCTTTAGATTCAACAATCTAAAAGGTTCTTTATCATTTTGATTTTTTATTGCTGTTACATAGGAGGGTTCCTTAAACAATCCACTAATATCCCGCTTATCGACAAATTTTGCTCCTCTGCCCGATATCCTGAAAAGATCAATGACTGTCATTGCTATAATTAAAATTACAAATGTATCGCGGTTTAATTTATTGTTAATGTATGCATAAGCAAACCAGAAAGTTATTGTTGCAAAAGTCAAAGCAATAAACAAATCTCTCCTAAAAATTTCTGCAATAAAATCACCAATTTGAGAAAGCTGCTGTCCTCTTGCCGATTCTGCAACTCTTCCTGTAAACCAATTTGTGATTGTCACACTAAACAAGATGGAGAGGATCAATAGTCCCGTAAATCCGAAGGCCAAATATTTAATAAGATTTATTGATTTTTGATTTCTTTTATTCCTTAAAGAAATAATCTCCATGATTCCAATGCCAGCAAGAATAGGCATGCTAACTTGTATTAAAGTCAATATCATTGAAGGTACCCTGAACTTATCAAAGAAAGGAAAATTATAAAACATCAAATCAAAAAGTGGAGAAAAATTTTTTCCAAAAGAAATTAAAAGACTAACTATTATTAGAAAGGTTAGATACTGAACAAGTGGTTGTCGTCTTGCAGAATACATACCAAACAATCCAAGCAAGAAAACGAGAACTCCCATATACATTGCAACATCAACAAAAGGCATTTGACCGAAATAAGTATTAACTTCTATTGGCTGGTTATTGCTTAATGGACCTTGGTATGTTACATTTCCGAAACCATAAAAAGAAGGCACAATGAATGTAAGGACTTCCCCGGGTGAAAATGACCAACTTGTAGCATAATCATAAAAGGCTGATTCTGATTTTTGAGATTCTTCGGATTTAACTTCAGTAATGCTTTTAGTCCCTCGAGTGGAGTATTCGGTATATTCAAGAATTTGAGCATAAATATCTACAGTCATAGCCACTGCCATTATAGAAGTAATTATTAAAATCCCTGCGGACTTAAAAAGCTGTTTTAATAGATTAGATTCTTTTTTAAAAAGATGGCGAACAAAAAAGAACAGATAATATAGTCCAATTGCAAAGTATGCATAAAATATCATTTGTATATGCCAGCCTGATACTAAAAAGCTTATAGCTATAGTAAGAATAATTACATCTATGAATCTTATCTTTTCCTGGAATTTAAATAATATCATTAGCACTAAAGGTAAAGTAGCTAATGTATATAGCTTTGTTATATGACCGATAAAAACAAATACAATTATACCTGTGCTGAACGCTGTTGCAATTCCGACAAAGAGGCAAACAGCAGTGGACGCTTTTCTCTCCTTCATAAAATAAAAAGCTGCGATAGACAAGAATATTAAAAAAACTGTGTGCTGTGCAAAATCATTATTAAAAAGTTTGCCAAAATATATTCTAAATAAAGAGTATCCCTGATTAACAAGATCAAACCAGCGATTATTGTCAATACCACTTACCTGCGATGGTAAACCGCAAAAAATATATGGATTCCAAAGCAAGTGTTGATCCGCGGCCTTTTTAAGAGTTTCATAACTTGCTCCTGTCACTATATCCCCCGACTGAAATGTTTTTCCTTCAAAATAAATTGGTGCAAAGAAAATCATGAATAAGATTATTATAATCAAAATAGCAACGGCAGTTTGGTATTTGGGGGGAATAAATTTGTCGAATGAAAATTTATCTATTACATTTTCCTTTTCTTTGAGAGGAAGCTTTGCTAGTTTTTTGTTTTTTATCATTTATTCTCCGAAGAAAAATATTTATTTCCGTACAATTAGATTAATTCCAGAACCAATTTTGTTCCACGAAATATAATCTAAATACATCATAAAGAATATAAATGGAAACGTAACCAAATAATAAATAGGTAGAATTATAAAAAATAGTTTGGAAATATTTAAAATCATCATGGGATATTTTATTCCCAACCTCCACGCTTTATCGCCCCAGAAACCATATGTGTACTGTGATTTATAAGTTTTAAATCCCAAAGGATGTAGCTTATTTTCTAAATCTTCTTTTGAATAGCCAACTCTAGTATGTTCGCCAATAAAACTCTTATCTTCTTCTGAGTGGACATCACTTCCACCAAAAATGGAAGGCGAATTTATTAGCAAGTAACCATTTTTTTTTAGTGCTCCATAAAAATTTTGAAATACTTTCACATCATTAGCAATATGTTCCATTACATCAACACAAAGAATTAAATCAAACTTATTCTCATGATTTATCTGAAGTAAATCTTCAGTTTTAAATTTTACATTTGGGGCACCAACTTTGTTAAAAAACTCTTCAGCATCTTGCACCCAATTTTCCTTAACATCAACAGAAAGAATATTAATCGGATTTAGTTTCTTAGACATAAAGTAAGAGTATTGGCCAAAACCTGTTCCAGCATCATAAACTTCAATTTCCCTGTCATCAAAATTTCTTCTAAGTTTTTTTAATTCCCTACGCACATACCATGATCTTAAAAAAAACAAATCCAAAATCTTGTAAAAAGTGATCCGCAAAAAGGGAAATTTCTTAATTAGGGAAGCAAAAACATTTTTTATAGGATCGTAATTCATTAATACAAGTGAAATTTTGATGTAAGATTATAATCAAGATAATAAAAACGAAGTTTATTTTGGACAGGTTTTAAATTGGGAATTTACCTTTATTTTTTATAACATATTCTGATTCATCCCTAAAATTATTAACGAGCATTTCGCCCAAAAGCCCCACGGAGAAAAATTGTACGCCAACTATAATCAATAAGATACCTAAAAACAACATTGGTCTGTTGCTCAAGTATTTATCCTGAATCAGCCATAAGTAAGCTAAATATCCATTAACAATAATACCAACTAAAAACGAAAGAACACCAAGAAAACCGAAGAAATGCATCGGTCTTCTAATGTATCTTGTCGTAAACATGACCGTGATAAGATCAATAAAACCTTTAAAGAACCTGGAGGTTCCAAATTTTGTCGCTCCATATTTTCTGGGATGGTGCTGAACAATTACTTCTGAGATTTTATAACCCTGCCATTTTGCTAAAACAGGTATGTAGCGATGTAGTTCACCGTAAATTTTTAGATTTTCAGTAACATCTTTTCGATAAGCTTTTAAACCACAATTAAAGTCGTGAATTTTGATTCCGCTGAAAATTCTTGTAACAAGATTAAAGAACTTCGAAGAAAATTTTTTAACAAATGGATCGTATCTCTTCTTTTTCCAGCCGGAGACGACATCAAAACCTTCTTCTAATTTTTTTAACAAATTAATAATCTCGTTCGGATCATCTTGAAGATCAGCATCCATAGTTACTACAACATCCCCAGTCGCCTCCTTAAATCCTACCTGCAGAGCAGCTGATTTACCATAATTCTTTTGGAAACTTATAAATTTAAATCTCTTATCTGTTCTGCAAATATCTTTTATAATGCTCAACGATTTATCCAAACTACCATCATCCACAAAAATTATTTCATACGCCAGGTCAATCGGTTTGAGCGCCTTCCTTAATTCATTTGCTAGGGGATTTAGTGATTCCTCTTCATTATAAAGAGGTACTATAACCGAAAGCTTTTTAAATGAACTTTTCTCTTTTTGAACCGATTCCTTGGTAAACTTCTGATAATAACGCCTGCGGTGATAAAATGATTTGCGATATTGAGGTTTAGCTGAAGAAGTCTTGTCTGCTTGCTTCCCTTGATTACCACTTTCTTGACCTTCACTTTGTGACAGATTAGCGCCCTGACTTAGATGTTCTTCCAATTAAATATCCATTCCTTAAAATTTCAACGAAAATTAACTGAATATCACCTTAAAAACAATTTATTCCCATTTGAAAATTTCTTTCTCAGAGAGAAGTCTCAATCTTGACAAATTTGTACAGATTACTTAAGTTTAAGTCATGTGTTAGGTACATTATTAACCTAAGAGAAACAATCACAAGGTATTTAGTAAAGATGAGTGTAACAGAAACTTCAAAAATTGAAGAATTAGCAAATAAAGAGTACAAATACGGCTTTGTTACAGATATTGAATCAGAAAGTTTGCCAAAAGGATTAAACGAAGAAATTATTACAAAACTTTCAGCAATAAAAAAAGAACCTCCTTTCATGTTAGAATGGAGGCTTAAAGCATATCGCCACTGGTTGACAATGGAAGAACCTCATTGGCCAAATGTCAAGTACTCTAAAATTGATTACCAAGATTTAAGTTATTATTCCGCACCCAAGAAAAAACCACAACTAAATAGCATTGATGAAGTCGATCCAGAACTGGTCAGAACTTTTGAGAAACTTGGAATATCACTTGAAGAGCAAAAAAGATTATCAGGTGTTGCTGTTGACGCAGTGTTCGACAGCGTTTCCGTTGCAACAACATTTAAAGAAAAATTATCTGAGCTCGGTATCATCTTTTGCTCAATGTCCGAAGCAATTCAAAATCATCCCAACTTAGTTCAAAAATATCTCGGAAGCGTTGTGCCTTCTACCGATAATTTCTTTGCCTCACTTAATTCAGCAGTTTTTAGTGATGGATCATTTGTTTACGTACCAAAGAGCGTGCGTTGTTCAATGGAACTCTCAACATACTTTAGAATTAATGCAGCTAACACGGGGCAATTTGAAAGAACATTGATCATTGCAGATGAAGGTGCCTATGTCAGCTACTTGGAAGGGTGCACAGCACCAATTAGAGATGAGAACCAGCTTCATGCCGCAGTAGTTGAACTTGTAGCTTTAGATAATGCCCAAATAAAATACTCAACAATTCAAAATTGGTACGCCGGTGATAAAGAAGGTAAAGGGGGCATCTATAACTTCGTTACTAAGCGGGGAGCCTGCCGAGGAGTGAATTCAAAAATTTCATGGACTCAAGTTGAAACAGGTTCAGCAATCACCTGGAAATATCCAAGCTGCATTTTGCAGGGTGATAATTCAATCGGTGAGTTTTACTCAGTTGCATTAACGAATAATCATCAGCAAGCCGATACAGGAACAAAAATGATCCATCTCGGCAAAAACACTCGCAGCACCATCATTTCAAAGGGTATATCTGCAGGATTCAGTAACAACAGCTATCGTGGATTAGTTAAGATTGTTAAGAAAGCCGAGAATGCAAGAAACTTTTCGCAGTGTGATTCTTTATTGCTTGGTGATAAATGCGGTGCTCATACTTTTCCTTATCTCGAAATAAATAACCCAAGTGCGCAAATCGAGCATGAAGCAACAACTTCCAAAATTGGTGAGGATCAAATCTTCTACCTCAACTCAAGAGGAATAGCTACTGAAGATGCTATAAATCTTATTGTAAATGGTTATTGTAAAGAAGTGTTCAAAGAACTACCAATGGAATTTGCTGTTGAGGCAACAAAGTTATTAAGCGTAAGTCTTGAAGGAAGTGTGGGGTAAAAGGCCCCAATTGCAATAGTCATTCCGAACTCCTTTCGGAATCTCTAAAATATAATTAAAGAAGCTAAAACAAGTTCAGATTGATGTTATAAAAAATTAAGGAATAAAATGCTATTAGAAATAAAAAACTTACACGCCAGTGTTGAGGGTAAGGAAATCTTAAAAGGAATCGATTTTAAAATTAATACTGGGGAAGTTCATGCTATAATGGGACCAAACGGCTCAGGTAAAAGCACGCTTGCTCAGGTATTAGCTGGAAGAGACGAGTATGAGATTACACAAGGCGACGTGATCTACAATGGAAAGAACCTCCTTGATTTATCTCCTGAAGATAGAGCAAGAGAAGGAATATTTCTCGCTTTCCAATATCCTGTTGAAATTCCCGGTGTAAGTAATACAAATCTTTTAAAAACAGCTTTAAATGAAATTAAAAAATATCGGGGGGAACAAGAATTAGATGCGATGGAATTTCTTGCCCTAATAAAATCCAGAATGAAATTAGTTGACTTAGACCAAAATTTGATTAGCAGATCGGTAAATGAAGGGTTTTCAGGCGGCGAAAAGAAAAGAAACGAAATTTTTCAAATGGCAGTGCTTGAACCAAAATTAGCTATTCTCGATGAAACCGATTCGGGTCTTGACATAGATGCACTCAGAATTGTTGCGAACGGTGTGAACAAACTAAAATCAAATGATAATGCTATAGTTGTTGTTACACATTATCAGAGGTTACTTAATTACATAGTGCCGGATTTTGTTCATGTTTTATATAATGGGAAGATTGTCAGATCCGGTGATAAAAACCTCGCTCTTGAATTAGAAGAGAAAGGATATGACTGGATAAAAGAAGAATCCCCTGAAGCTGTAACGAACTAAAATTAATTTAAGTCATGGAAAATACTTCAGATATTAAAAAACATTACCTATCACATTTTGCTGATTTTGAAAACAGCTTGAATGGCGGAAAAACCAAACCTGTCCATGAGTTGAGAAAATCTGCCATCACCAATTTTTCTGATCTTCAGTTCCCAACAACAAAAGATGAAGAGTGGAAATACACAAACATTTCTCCGCTGTTTAAACATGATTTTATGCCGGCAGATAAATTGACTAAAGATAATAATATTAAGGGGGATCACTTTCTTTTTGACAAAATGAAACGCGGTCTCATTGTTTTTGTCAATGGAATGTACTCCAAAACTCTCTCGAAGATTAAGGATTTGCCTGAAGGCGTAATTGTAAAAAGTTTAGCTGACGCAATTAAGGAAGATAACTCTATTGTTAAAAAACATCTCGGACGGTATGCTGATTTCAAAAATCATATCTTCACATCGCTAAGCACTGCCTTTGTTCAGGATGGTGCTTTTATTTATGTGCCCGATGAAAAAATTATTGTAGATCCAATTCACATTCTGTTTTTATCCATTGCAAATAATAACAAAATTCTTGTTCAACCAAGAAATTTGTTCGTTGCGGGTAAAAGCTCTCAGTCAACAATAGTCGAGCATTTTGCTTCTTTAAATAATGAAGATATATACTTTACAAATTCAGTTACTGAGATCGTAACTGAAGAAAATGCTTTCCTAGATCACATAAAATTGCAAGAGGAAAGCCAGAAAGCTTTTCACATTGGCAGAATGGATGTTCATCAGGAAAGAAACAGCAATTTTGTGTCACATTTGATTTCATTTGGAGCCGAAATTTCACGCAACGACTTTAATAGTCGATTTAATGGCGAGGGCGGCGAGTCAATGCTAAATGGACTTTACCTAGTTGAAGGGAATCAATTATTCGATGCTCATACATTAATTGATCATGCTAAGCCGCATTGTAATAGTCACGAACACTACAAAGGAATTTTAATGGATAACTCTCGAGGAGTGTTCAATGGCAAAGTTATAGTTAGAAAAGATGCTCAAAAGACAAACGCTTTCCAGGAAAACAATAATATTATTTTATCCGACAGTGCCCTCGTAAATACGAAACCCCAACTTGAAATTTTTGCTGACGATGTAAAATGTTCACACGGTGCAACAATTGGACAGCTTGACAATGATGCAATGTTCTACTTGAAATCAAGAGGAATAGGTGTTGATGCAGCTAGAGCAATACTAATTCATGCTTTTGCAAGCGATGTTGTTCGCTATATTAAAGTAAATGCCGTGCGTGAATACATTGAAAGCATCTTGAGAAATAAATTTCACGAGGATCAATAAAAGAAAGAATTCTAAAATGAAAACCGAAAGTTCTATATTAGAAAAAAAAGAACTTTACGATGTGAATAAAATCCGTGAAGATTTTCCTATCCTAAAAAAACTCATTCATGGTAAGCCTCTTGTTTACCTTGATAATGCGGCAACAACCCAAAAGCCTTACTACGTTATTAATAAGACAAATAATTATTACGTGAAGATGAATGCGAATATTCATCGCGGGGTGCATGCATTAAGTCAGGAAGCCACAGAAACATTTGAAGAATCAAGAATTATAGTTAAGCAATTTATAAATGCTCTCGGTAAGAACGAAGTGATTTTTACACGGGGGACAACAGAATCAATTAATCTGGTTGCATCAACATATGGACGCTCCAATATAAAAACTGGTGACGAGATCATCATCTCCCATATGGAACATCATTCCAATATTGTTCCATGGCAGATGTTGTGTCAGGAAAAGAATGCGAAGCTTCGTGTTATTCCTATAAACGATTCCGGCGAACTGATATTTGAAGACTTTGAAAAAATGATAAACAATAAGACAAAATTTGTTTCCGTTGTTTTCGCTTCAAACTCGTTGGGCACTGTTAATCCTGTTAAAAAAATAATTAATCTCGCCCATTCACATAACATCCCAATTATGCTCGATGCCGCCCAAGCAATCAATCATTTACCAATAGATGTTCAGGAACTCGATTGTGATTTTCTTGCATTCAGCGGACATAAACTTTATGGACCAACTGGAATTGGAGTGCTCTACGGTAAAGTTAATCATCTAGAAGCGATGCCACCATACATGGGGGGTGGAGATATGATTTCTAAAGTCACTTTTGAAGAAACAACCTATAACGAGCTCCCTCATAAGTTTGAAGCCGGAACGCCTAATATTGCTGGTGCGATTGGACTTGGAGCTGCAATTGAGTATGTGGAAAAAATTGGACTGACAAATATTGCACACCACGAAAATGAACTCCTTCAATATGCAACAGAAGCTGTCTCAGATTTGAAAGGGATAAGAATAATAGGCACAGCTAAAGAAAAAATAAGTGTGTTGTCTTTTCATTTTGAAAACGTTCATCCGCATGATGTTGGAACTTTTCTCGATTTTGAAGGAGTCGCCATTAGAACAGGACATCATTGTACTCAGCCCCTGATGCAGAGATTTAATATTCCTGCAACTTCAAGAGCATCTTTTGCCATATACAACACAAAAGAAGAAGTTGACATTCTCGTTAATGGATTAAAAAAAATTCTTCAAGTATTCGGTTAATACTGAAAGTAAATTAAATGAAACAGGAATTAAAAGAGCTTTATCAGCAGGTAATATTAGATCATAACAAAGCTCCAAGAAATTTTCGCAAGATTGAAAATCCATCAGGATTTGCAGAGGGATATAATCCACTTTGCGGTGATAAAATCGATATCTATCTGAATTTTGATAATGATAATATAAGTGATATTTCATTTCAAGGTTCAGGATGCGCTATTTCGAAAGCATCTGCCTCGCTTATGACCTCAATGTTAAAAGGAAAAACTCGTGAAGAAGCCGAAGAACTTTTTAAACGGTTTCACGATTTGGTTACAGATAAACTCGGTGATCATCCTAATATTGAGGATCTTGGTAAGCTTGCTGTATTTACTGGAGTAAGAGAGTTTCCGGCAAGAGTTAAATGCGCTTCACTTGCCTGGCATACAATGATGAATGCGCTACATGAAAAAGATGGAAAAACTTCAACGGAATAACAGTGGAAAAGATCAATAAACAAGAACTCGAAGAAAAAATTATCCAAGCTCTCAAGTCTTGCTACGATCCGGAAATTCCAGTTGACATTTTTGAGCTTGGTTTGATTTACGAAATTAGAATTGACAACGACGCAAATGTTAACATTAAAATGACATTGACTTCTCCCATGTGCCCTGTTGCGGGAACATTACCGCCGGAAGTTCAAGGAAAAGTTGCTGCAGTACCAGGGGTTAAATCTGCTAAAGTGGATATTGTTTGGACTCCACCTTGGGATAAGGAAATGATGTCCGAAGTTGCGAAAGTTGAGTTAGGATTTTTATAAAAACAAAAGGAGAATAAATGTTCAATATAACTTCACAATCACCAATGTATGAGCAAGATGCTGTCCAGCACATGCGTGACGAATTAGTTGCGGTTGGATTTACAGAACTACTAACCGCTAAAGATGTAGAAGAATCTCTTTTAACTAGTGATGATAAAACTGCATTAGTAATGATAAATTCCGTCTGTGGCTGCGCTGCCGGAAGTGCACGGCCCGGGGTTTCGCTTGCACTTCAATACAATACTATACCTGATAAACTTTACACTGTTTTTGCTGGACAAGAGCGGGATGCTGTTGATCGCGTTCGACAATTAATCCTAAATTATCCTCCTTCATCACCAAGTGTTGCAATGTTTAAAAATGGTAAACTAATTTACTTTATGCCAAGATTAGAAATTGAAGGAAGAAATCCTGAGTATATCGCTAATGAATTGAAATCAGCATTTGATGAGTTATGCTCTAATCAAGGACCATCTGTAAGCCCCGAACATTTTGCGCAAGTAATATATGCCAAGTCATGTGGTTCTAAAATACCGTTGTATAAAGGATAGTATCATGGAAATGAAAAACAATGTTGCTGGCTGGCTCGAAGTTCTTGTTACTAACACAGAAGAAAATAAAATAGCGCGGCACTCAAGGAAATAACGACTGTCATGCTGAACTTGTTTCAGCATCTAAATGGATAGAACATAGAGCCCAAAACAAGTTCGGGGTGATATCAAGGAACAATATGAAATTCAGTACACAAGAAGAATATGGTTTAAGACTTTTGCTAAGGATTGGGAAAAGTAATTCACAAAATGGATTAACAATTCCCGAACTGAGTGATTTAGAAGGATTGACCGAGTCAAACGTCGCAAAGATACTTCGTATATTACGATTGGCAGGTTTTATTGAAAGTTCACGGGGACAAACTGGCGGATATAAATTAACCCGCCAGGCAAATGAAATTTTGATTGGGAATGTATTGGCTTCACTTGGAGGTAAATTGTATGAATCAAGCTTTTGCGATCTTCACGCAGGTATAGAAAATATTTGCACTAACTCGATTGATTGTTCTATACGTTCGCTATGGAAAACAATTCAAACTATGCTTGATGGTATTCTAAGCAAACTTACTTTGCAGAACTTACTCGGGAATGAACAGCAAGTTGAATTTCTCGTTTCTAATCTGACCGAGGATTTGGAAAATAACAGCTCTCAAAACTAACATTTATAACTTTAGTTCTTAGTCGTACTGTTCAACACCTTTTTCTCATGTTCTAACAACCATTTTTTTCTTTCAATTCCGCCACCATACCCCACTAAAGTTCCATTCTTACCAATTACCCGATGACACGGTATCACAATGGAGATTCTATTTCTTCCATTGGCAGATGCAACTGCCCTTACTGCCTTTGGTTGATTAAGCTTTTCTGCCTGCTCTTGGTACGATCGGGTTGAACCGAATGGAATTTTTTGTAAAGCATTCCATACTGATTTCTGGAAATTTGTTCCTGGTGTGTCTAAATTCATTGTAAAAATTTTTCTTGACCCATTAAAATATTCGGATAGCTCGGTTTTAGTTTTCAGTATATGCTCATTTTCCCCAAGTATTATTTTTGCGTTCATCAATCTTTGAAGGTCTCTAAATTCTGTTTCAAGCATTCTCCTGTCAACAAACTCTAAGAGACAAAGTCCTTTATCCGTTGCACATGCAAACATTGGTCCCAACGGTGTGGTAATTCTACTAATTAGAATTACATTTTTATAGGAACTGTTCTGTGGTGCAATGCCCAATAATTTTTTGTAGGTATAACCAAAGCCGCTCAAAGATTCATAACTTGAACTGAAAGCAGAATCCGTAACACTATTGCCATTCTTAAGTTCTTGAAAAGCATTATTGACTCGAATCATCCTTTGGTATGTGTGAAACGTAAGCCCATAATGTTTTTTAAACCATCTTCGAATTAACTCCGGGCGCAAATCATTTTTTCTTAATTGATAATCTGTGGTTTTTTCTTTTTGCTTGATTAATGAAATGGCTTTTACAACATCAGTTGGCGGTTCATAAGCATTTTCTGTCGGGTTACAAATTTTGCAAGGACGATAACCACTCTGGAGTACCTCTTTTAGATTCGTAAAAAATTCAACATTATCTAATTTGGGTTTTCGTGCTCTGCAAATTGGCAAGCAAAAAACTCCTGTAGTTTTTACCCCCACATAAAATATTCCGACAAACTTTTCATCTCTGTTAATTAAAGCTTTATAAAACTTTCCTACTTCATGTCGGTTTTTAATTATCATATTGAAATAAATTTAAATTATTTAAAATGTGAATTAAATTTTTTGATTTCTCTTTAAAACTTAAATAAAGTATGGTTGCTTTGACAACCGAAAATTTGACAAGTATTTTTTCTTTCACAGATTTTTGCGGCGCAGTATGAAGTTGTTCCTTACAGATTCATCTGGTTGGTGAAAAAAATGAGATGTAGTTTCTTATAACAATCTTACCAAAGATACAAAAAGAGTTAGTACAAAAATTTGACAACCAAACTCTTACAAATCATTTATTGAAGAAAAGTCTTGATACATATTTCTGATATACACCTTCAATTCATTTGGTTCAATTATTTTCATTGCATCCCACCAACTGATACACCAGGCGGCTAAACGATTATCTATTTTTTGCTTTGTTGTAAGGGTTATTGCCCCATCAGATTCTTTGTTTAATTCGAAGTCATCAAACCATATTTTGTAAAACAATTCTTTCTCAACCTCAGGAACAAACCGCAACACAATTTTGCTTCTGTCCCTAACTTTTTCATTGACTAATACTTTTTTGAAGTGGTTGTTTGTCAACTTCACATATTCAATCCGACTTAAATAAAAAGTTTTAAGTATTGTTTCACCTTCTTTAATGGCATGTAGTAACCAATTGTTATTACTTTCAATTATTCTAAACGGCTTAAGAATATATTGAGAGAGAGTATCATCTGACAGTCTTCTATATCGAACCTTTAAGATTAGGTTTTCATTTACCGCTTTTGTAACAAGTATAATTTTAACAAAAAAAGGGGAATCAATTTTAGAATATTTACTTATTGATTCTGTAAAGTAATCCGAATTTAATTTTACGGATAAGTATTCAGCAGCTAATCCGCAAAGAATATTTTTATTAGGTCTATTGTAAATCTTAATTCCATTTTTTCTCCCGAATACTTCAATGCCAATCGAGCGATAGAACTGCAACATTCGATTAACAGTTACTTCTTTAATGTTGTACTCTTCGATGACTTTGGATTTGGGAATTTGCTCCTGATTTAAAATTCTTGCAAGCAACTCAATTTTACGTACTGTGTCGGGTAGGGTACTTTTTGCCATAGATTTATCATTTAATGAGAAGAAATGAATTTATCTGCTCGCTAAATTAGCAATAGCTATGGAAATTGTAATACTTGGAATAATATTTTACTTTTTTCGTCCTTTAATAAAAGGATGCTTCAAGTATTTGATTTGGTTGATTGGCTTTATTTTGGTTTTAGCTATCTTTTAAAAACCAATGATTGAAAATCTGATTAAATATTATTTCTCTCAAAAAAAAGTATGATTCCTAAACATTTAACTTCTTCTTGGCATAATAAATTACCCCGTCTGATTGAATATAGAAAATATGCGCTGAATCTCCAGGTAAACTATGAAGGTCATTCGGCAATTGTTCAAATTTTATGTCTACGTTTTTATACCATTTATTAATTTTTAAAATGTCAGCCCCCTTATAAAGATCAAAATGTAGTGATACTCGTCTAACATTTTTTGACTGCGAAAAGTAATTCATTATTTTTTTTATATCATCTATATGTTCGATAACTTTTTCATGATGCTTATTCAAACTGTACTTAATTTCTATTATGGATTGGCATGGCAATAAATAAAAATCTTCTTCTTTATCTTCATCTAAAATTACTATGTCAAACTTAACTTCATTATAGCGGTTCTTGAAACCCCTTGCTTGTGAGTATTCTGATTTGACAGGGTTAATCAAAATCTTTTTCTCGCAATTATTAGTGCCAAACCGACCTCGTTTAATTTCAATTTGATATTTGATCATATCTCTTAAGATGTTAAATAATCTTGCTCTAATATCTTCCTCATAAAAGAAATTATATGGCATGCTTTTAAATTCTTCATTAAACTTTTTAATAGACTCAATTATTGCTTTATCAGCTTCCTTTGGATTATTTAGTCTTAAGTTTTCTGATTTTTCTTGATTATTCATTAGTAATTCCATCTATATTTTTAATAAACAAAATTAATTAGCTCGCACCTTTTGCTTTTTATGAGTAAACTCAGCAAAAAATCTGTATCAACAAAATTGTTCTTAACATTTAGATATTCCAACTTCTTCATCTCAAAAATATCATTTGGAATACTTTTCAAATTATTCCTTTGCAAATTAAGGTATTCAAGATTTTCGAGCAAAGTTATTTCAGCGGGCAGCTCTGATACTCGATTGTCATTCAGATACAACCTTTCCAATTTTATTAAACTGCCAATTGATGATGGTATTTTTAATATGCAATTCGAGGATAAATGTAAAAATTTCAGGCGGTTGAGTTGACCGATTGACTCAGGTATTTCAGTCAGATTTTCATTTTCTATCACTTGAAGTTCAACAAGATTACTTAGATTGCCCAACATTTCAGGAAGTTGGACAATAGATGTTCTTTCAATATTCAATTTTTCAAGATTAGTTAATTCACAAAGAGAAGATGGAATATTCTTTACAAACTTTGCTCTTATTTCTAAATGCTTCAGTTTTTTAAGTTTGCCAATGTCCCATGGCATTTCTTCTAACAAAACATCTCTGATAATTAGGTTTTCAAGATTTTCTAATTCACAAAATTCATTCGGCAGATTGAATAATGTATTCTCCGAAAGATCAAGAGTTCTTAAACTTTTCATTTTACCAATATCGGGAGGTAAATCCTCAAGCTGATTATTATTCAAAAGCAAAACTTCGAGGTGGTCTAATCTAGAAAGCAATTCCGGTAATTCCAGTAAATCGTTATTGGAGAGATCGAGCTTTCTTATACTCCTCAATCTGAATATTTCATCCGGCACATGATCAAGATGCAAGTTTGAGAGGTCAAGATAATCACTTTGTGAAACAAGATATTCAAGAAATATTTCTTTCAAGTTATCTTCATTTAGAAAAGTGGAAATGTTTTGGCGTGGAGTTACAACATTAAAATTAAACTCCCAGTCGTTAAGATTATTCTCCTTAATTGTGAAATTTGAGCTGATTTGATATTTGTCTCTTATCAGCTTAAATGCCCTATTAAGAAAAAACTGAAAATCTTCAAATCGCTCATTTACTTCCCCTTTTATTATATCGCTTGCATCATACCAATTAAAAACAAACATGCACGGATCATCATTCTCAACAAATTGTTGTACACAGATAATTGAATCTGCATCATTATGCGTTCTATATTTATTGATAATAATGTACTTATACCTCAAATAACCTCTTGAAATAATATTTGAGAATAGCACACATTCCAAATCGCCAAACTCAAAGGTAGCAATTAACTGTACCGAGATAATATTATCAAATAACTCATTCATATTCGTATTTTAAACAAAGTCATTTCCTCTACTAAATTTAATTCACTCTCTTTTATTTTCTTGACTTGGTTGCGTTCTAAAATAATTGAAGCGAAAGTTTCACCATTCTTTGCGATGAATTCAATCTCAAAAAGTTTATTCGGTTTGTAAATATGAATGACGGTTCCCACCATCCCTTTAACTATTGGTGGATTCTGAATATCTTCCCTTAAAGAGATCAAATCAAAAAGTTTAATCTCACCCATATCATTTAATAATTTCAATATTTACAAACTCCACCATTTTAGATTTTGAATCATAAGTCCAAATTGTCCTTGCATAAAATTGTTTAGCTCCAGAAACAACCGTTGTTATGTACACAACCTTATAAATAAAACCTAGTTTGTAAATTATGTTTAGTTTTAGGTATTCATTCTCAAGCGGAATCCTTCCTAAGCTATCTTTAAGATGATCGCAGCTTATATCATTGTGCTCGCCATTTGCCAATCTGGTCATTTTAAATTTTCCAAAATAATGCGTTTGGCTCAATAAGTATTTCTTAAAATAATCGTTATTAATTTTAATCTTGAGATTTTCAGGCAATTTCATAAAAGCATTTTCTCTTTTATGAAATAATATTATTCGATGGGATTAAAATCTTATCAAATAATGATAAAAATTGAATTCAAGGATAGTGGGCAAGTTGTTATTTGGGAAATATACCTTTCTTTACAGTAACCTTCTTCAGCATTTCCATATTTACTTCAACACCTATTCCCGGTTTAGTTGGAACATTCATTGTTCCGTCTTTGCTAACTATAAATTCCGGTTCAACAATATCTTCTTTGTAATATCTTTTACTTGCAGAAATATCCCCAGGTAGAGTAAAGTTTGGCAGCGATGCAAGTGCAACGTTTCCTGCCCGTCCAATTCCAGATTCCAGCATTCCACCACACCAAACAGGTATATTTTTAGACTCACAATAATCGTGAATCAGTTTTGATTCAGTAAATCCACCAACTCTTCCGGGCTTGATGTTTATAACTCTGCAGCTATCAAGTTCAATTGCTGCACGAGTATCATCAAGCGAGTGAATGCTCTCATCTAGACAAATTGGAGTCTTTAGCTCCCGCTGAAGCTTTGAGTGATCGTAAATATCTTCATACCCCAGCGGCTGTTCAATCAACAACAAATTGTAGTCATCCATTTGTTTGAACAGATCGGCATGTTTCAATTCATATGCAGAGTTTGCATCAACTTGAAGAAGAATATTCGGAAATTCTTTCCTTAGCGCCTGAACAAATTGGATATCGTTACCGGGAGAGATTTTTATTTTGATTCGTTTGTAGCCTTCATCAAAATATCCTTCAACCTTTCTGATTAGCTCCGCCGCAGATGATTGAACTCCAATACTCACACCGACATCTATTTTCTCTCTTGTTCCACCAAGCATTTTTGAGAGTGATATGTTTTTTGACTTAGCAAGCAAATCCCACAAAGCGGCTTCGAGCCCGGCTTTTGCCATCATATGACCGCGCACCTTAGCATTAAGAACAATTGCCTCATCAATGCCTTGAATATCTTTACCAAGAATTGAGAGTATCAAAAAATCTTGAAGTATATGCCATGCGGTTGTTACTGTTTCGTAAGAATAAAATGGAGTTCCCTCTGCTACGCTTTCTCCCCAGCCGGTTAATCCTTCTCCATCTACACGAACGATGATATGCTCTTCATCGTGTCCCGTACCCATTGATGTTGTGAAGGGAGACACTAATTCCATTTTAATATGCCGAAGTTCAATTTTTTCTATCTTCATCTCTCAATCTCTTGATTTCAATTTCAAATTATCCTACCACTTCAATGTTTTCGTGATAAACAACTCCTCTATCTCTCAAACCACTAAGGACAAACTCTACACAATCGGCTTTCTGTCCAATATACTCTGGAGGGCAAATTCCTTTTCTGTCAAACAATCCTTTAGCTAATATTCTAAGTACCATTGTTGCCGTGTATCCGGTCGTTCTTGCCATAGAATGAACATTTGTTTTCTCATTATGTCGATCTAATAAATTATAAGTATAACGAAGTCTTTCTTTATTCTTTTTGCCTTCAATAATAATCTTCATAACTGTAAATTCCTCATCGTGCGGCTTTAACTCCCAAAGCGGAAATAGAAGTTTAGACGTGAGATCAATTGGTTTAATTTTCATGCCTTTGATTTCGATTTCCTTTTTGCTGAAAAACCCCGCTTCACAGAGTACAAGCATCTTTTCAATATGCCCAGGATAGCGAAGTGTTTTCTCTTTCATATTTAGCGCTTTCAAAGTCACAGCAAGCGTTCTCAAACCATCGCTATTGAAAGCTTCGAGAGTTCCAATTTCAGGAAAATTAATGTATTCCGGATCTGATAACGCTGGACGAGTAACTACTTTCCCATTTTCAACATAACGCGCAGGACGAGTGTATTCTTCAATCACATCAATTGGAGAGAATCCGGCTTTATATTCAAATGGATATTCCCGAACGGCAGGTAACCCTCCAACATAAATTAATATTGTCTCTAATTTGTCGAGCACGCTATTAACATGACCTGCCAAAAGATTACTCATTCCAGGTGCTACACCACAATCGACAATTGCAGTTACATTATTTTGCTTTGCAAGTTTATCAAGCTGAAATGGATCTTCTGAGAAAAATGCAATGTCAACTACATTTTTTCCGGCTTTAATAATTTCTTTAAGCGTGTTAAACCCCATAAAACCAGGAACAGCACTCAAGACTATATCACAATCTTTAAGCAATGTTCGCAAGAGTCTTGGATTTGAAAGATCGGTTGTCAATTTTTTGATTGGCAGGTTATTTGGAATCTTGTCAAGATTTTGCTTGCTAAGATCAGCTACTGTTACTTTAAATAATTTTTCTTCCGCAAGATCGACAGCCATTGGGCGACCAATAAGTCCGGAACCCAAAACAAGTACATTCATAATTTTTTCTCGATGAAATATAAATAGCGGTTAGCTCGTTAGTTAATGTTGCTAAGTAAATAAATTAAGACTGAAAAGTATATGTAATAGGAGTCAGTTTTAAACAAACGAATAAAAATTATTATTCGATTTTAAATTCTTTTTTGATTTCATTTAAAACTGTAGAATCAATCCATGAATAAAACTGCCTAACCTCTTTCTTGTTCAAACCAGTTTTTCTCCACACTTTCAATTTCGTATTTGCCTCTCTAAGAACTTGCTTTTCAATTGGAATTAATTTTTGACGAATTCCCGTATTCTCTTTATTCATGAGCACAGCAAGATTTAAATAATTTTCTTTTGCATCATTTTGTGAAGAAAAGATTTTAGTTTTCAGTTTAAGTGAAAGATCGCATAATGGAGCATTGCAAGATTCATCCGCCTGCATAATTGAAGGGAGTGAATTATCATCAAGCAGCCAAATTGGAATAACGACAGAAGAAAGAGGAAATCCAAGAATAGCCCACATTGTAGTCAAATTGGCTGGTTCGTTTTCTTTGATACCCTGAATTACTACAGCGGCAGAAGTAGAGTATCTTGGAATATAGTCTCGGAAGAATACATAATCATCATCTTGTTCGCTTTGAGGTAAAGTTTTGGTTAGATCAGTATTTGTGAACGAATGAATTAAGCATCTTGGTACATCGTTTATCAAAAACTCAGAGGAGATTTTTCCATTTTCATACTTGTTTGCTAAAAGATCTGCTGCTGTGGCGTATCGTATATAACCATATCCTTTATTTTCTTCTCCCGAAAAAGAATAGTTTGTCCTGATCAAATAACCATTTGGTGCAATAGCCGGATCATTAATATCAAACTTTCGAAAGTTATAATTATCGGTTTCATAGTAAGCTGCACCTCCATTAGCATCAATCACACCGAAGTTTGCTTCAACCCCGAGGGGCTTTGGTAAATCACTAAGCATTCTCTCAAAATCTTCTAATGTAGCACAACTCCCTAAAGCCATTCTCATTATTATTCCTTCACGATCAGATAATTTTGTGGTATCATTTCGCTTAAGATTGTAGGATGCCGAATTCATAATGCCAAATCCTGCGCTGTTAAAACCGCACCAAACATTTTGATTTTCTCTGTCGCTGGAATTTACCAGACCAATAAATCTGAGCTTGCCATCAGAGAAATAAACCAATTTATTTTGAAGAGCATCTGCATCGCGATTTTTCAGCAATAATGGCCTGCCGTCATCTGTTGCTTTACCAGAAATAACAGCAGTTGTACAAGGCAAAAGATTTATGGCAATTAACAAAATAACACTTAAAGTAAGGTTGAATATTTTCATAATTTAAAATCCTCAGGAATTAATATTCACGTAATTTTATGAACAGCCACAGAAAATTGTGAAATAGGGTTCCTCAATCTATTTAACAATTATTCAGTTTCAGGTTCTTCAATTTTCCTTATGTAACCATCCTTTTTTAGACTATCGTAAGATCTATAAACTGTAATTGTAACAGAAATAGATTCGCTGAACCCGGTTGATTCTATTTTCACTCCGCCTATTTCTTTTTGTAATTTTACGCTTGAGTATAATCTATCATTTGTTATGAGATCATTTTCTATTTTTAATTTCTTGCCAGGAATGTTTGATAAAGCCCAATATATTCCCTTTTTAGCATTTATTAAAGCCGGTGAGATGTCATCCTCAACTTTAGTTTGGGCATAACTATTAGTTAAGAAAAACATGATTGATGATACAATTGCGATAAATTTCATAGTTGCTCCCTCGTGATAAAGAATGAAATTGTTTTTGTTAAAAATAATAAGTTTATATTTAAACAAAAGAAATAAATAATGAAAAAAATAATCACTGCTCTTCTATTATTATTTATAGTTCATCCTTGCTTTACGCAAAACGACAAAAAAGTCGAGTTTACTAAGGTTGCCGATTTGTTAAACTTTCCGGAAGGTCCCGCATGGGATGGAAAGAATACTCTTTACGTATCAAGCTGTTATGGTGGCTACATAACAAAAATATCACCAGGTGAAATTATAAAATTAATTGATTCAACTGATAATCCAAATTTAAAACAAACAAACGGACTAACTGTTTCCAATGATGGAAATATTTTTGCATGTGATTATGGACTCGGTGCAATTTTGAAAATTTCTCCAAATGGAGAACCTAAAATATTTATAGATGGTTTTGAAGGAAAAAGGTTTAATCGCCCGAATGATTTAGCGTTTGACATCAAGGGAAATCTGTACTTCACCGATCCAAAATCTTATGGGAATGATAAGTTAGACGGAAGAATATTTGTGGTAAATATTAACTCTCAAAAAGTTACTCTTTTTGCAGACAGTTTAGCATTCCCAAATGGTATTGCATTTTCACAAGATGGGAAAATGTTATTTGTTTGCGAATCTGCATTGAATAGAATACTTGTTTTCACTCTAAATGAGAATGGCTCGATAAAAAGTAAAAACATTTTTGCTGAACTGCCAGGTGGAGACCCCGACGGTCTGGCATTTGACATGGAAGAAAATCTTTATGTAGCACATTTTGGCGGAGGTATAATTTACATTCTCGCTCCAAACGGAAAGATCAAAGAAAAAATAATTGCGCCTGGGAAGAAGCCAAGCAATCTTGAATTTGGTGGCGAAGATATGAGGACTTTATTTCTTACAGAAGATGAAACAAATTGTGTTTATGCAACTAAAGTAGAAATCCCAGGAATGAAATTATTTTCCTCTCCATAAGAAAAACATCATTTCCTAATCACTTTCATCTTAAAATAAGTATTCAGTATTTTTGATCATCATTTTCAAAATTAAATAAAAAGCATTTCAATGAACCTGACACTTAATAAACTTAAAAATTTTTCTGGACGAAAAGGTCCATTGCTTTTGATTATTATGGATGGAATTGGTATTGGTAAAAAGTATGATGGAAATGCAGTGTACAAAGCTAATACCCCAGTACTTGACAAATTATTTCAATCAAAACTATACACAGAGTTAAAAGCGCATGGTCCAGCAGTTGGTTTACCTTCTGAAGATGACATGGGAAACAGTGAAGTTGGACATAATGCTATCGGTGCAGGAAGAGTTTTTGCGCAGGGCGCAAAACTTGTAAATAAATCAATTGCCTCTGGTGAAATTTTCAAATCAAAAATTTGGAAAAATGTAATTGAACATGGGAAAAACAATGGGACGATTCATTTCATTGGACTTTTATCAGATGGCAATGTTCACTCGCACATTGACCAGCTATTTGCTTTGATTAATCAATGCAAACAAGAAGAAATACCACAAGTTAGACTTCATGTTTTACTTGATGGCAGAGATGTCCCGGGGAAATCGGCATTAAAGTACTTGAAAATGACAGAGGACTTGCTATCACAGATTAATTCCAATTTAAAATTCGATTACAGGATTGCTTCGGGTGGTGGAAGAATGAAAGTAACAATGGACAGATACAATGCTGATTGGAACATCGTCAAAAAGGGGTGGGATACACATGTTCTTGGAATTGGAAGAAAATTCAAATCAGCAATTAGTGCTGTTGAAACATTCTATGCAGAAGATGAAAAAATAATTGACCAATATCTCGACTCATTCGTAATTGTTGATGAATCAAATAATCCCATCGGCACAATTCAAGATGGCGACAGTGTTGTATTTTTCAATTTTAGAGGAGATCGCGCAATTGAGCTTTCTCGAGCTTTCGAAGAAAAAGACTTCAAATTTTTCGATCAGGTCAGAGTTCCAAAAGTTTACTATGCTGGCATGATGCAGTATGACGGGGATTTACTTATTCCCAAAAACTATCTCGTTTTTCCTCCTTCAATTGATAGAACCATAAGCGAATATTTGTGCAATGAAAAAGTTACTTCATTTGCAATTTCCGAAACCCAAAAGTACGGACATGTTACCTACTTTTGGAATGGAAATCGGTCAGGTTACATTGATCAATCTTTGGAAACTTATATTGAAATTCCATCAGACAGAATTGAGTTTGACAAAGCACCGAAAATGAAAGCTTATGAAATTGTCGAGAAAACCGTTGAACTATTAAAATCCGGTAAATATCGATTTGGAAGAATCAATTTCCCGAATGGTGATATGGTCGGTCACACCGGAAATTTTGATGCTGCTGTAATCGCAGTCGAATCAGTTGATGAATGTGTGGGCAAATTACTAAAAGTGATTGATGAAGTAAATGGAATAGCAATCATCACGGCAGATCATGGAAACTCAGATGAAATGTACACTGAAAAAGATGGAGTAAAAACTCCAAAGACTGCTCACACATTGAATCCTGTCCCATTTGTAGTTTACGATCCTGAGTATAAAAACGAGTACAAATTAGCAGAAGTAAAAAATCCAGGATTAAGCAATATCGCCGCAACAACTCTCAATCTTCTTGGATATGAGAAGGTGGAAGATTATGATGAAAGTTTGATAAAATTTATTTGACAAATTATCTTTATTCTAACAACTCAGGACAAAATATTTTATTGATTCAGAAAAAAATTGCTTAGATATTTTGAGTGCTTACTTCCGTTTATCATTCCTAATTTCCGTTTATAATAAAAAATTAACCAATCAGGATGCTAAGGCATATTTTAAGTCGTAAAATTAAATTCGATTTCCCATAAAGATGACCATAGATCAACGTAATTTTTGAGTAATGGACAACAATTATCTAAATAGTATTAATTCCCGCATAATTAATAGTTCACTTTTAAAAAACGAAAATTGGAGTCCAAAAAAACGTTATTGGATTAGCCAAGTAATTGGGTGGTCAATTTTTACAACTGTCAATTTAATTTTTATTGCCGCTCTTGGAAAGTTCACCTGGCAAAGATTGGTAGTTTACCTTGTAATTTGTATTTCAGGACTGCTCTTAACACATCAATTCAAACAGTTTATAAAAAAGAATAACTGGATAAATTTTCCCATAAAAAAATTACTTCCTCGAATATTATTAGCATGTTTATTTATTGGAATAATAATTTACGTTATAGCATTAGGATCAGACTATGCACTTGGACAATTCAAATCTGATGAATTTAAATTAGCTTCCTTCTTAGCGGGCATCATTAATCTCGGTGGTGTAATTGCTTGCTGGTCATTGATATACTTTTCATTTCATTATTTTCAAAATTACAAACGTGCTGAAATTGAATCATACATTTGGGAAGCTGCAGTAAAAGACTTTGAACTGAAAACATTAAAGTCTCAGTTAAATCCTCATTTCATTTTTAATGCGCTGAACAGTATTCGGGCACTTATTGAAGAAGATCCACAAAATGCTCAAACTGCAGTTACAAAACTTTCCAATATCTTACGGTACTCACTAAAAATGGAAAGAAGCGAAACTGTGCCGCTTGATGAAGAGATGCAAACTGTCGCCGATTATCTATCATTAGAAAAAATGCGATTAGAAGAAAGAATCAAATTTAAAATTTCCGTTGATCCCAAAACTTCCAAAATCGAAATCCCGCCAATGATGATTCAAACACTGGTGGAAAATGGAATTAAACATGGAATTTCAAAAAGGACAAACGGCGGTGAGATTTTTGTATCAACCAAAGTGGATGATTCCAATCTACATATTAATATTAAAAACACAGGACAGCTTGAGGAAAGCTTACTCAAACAATCCAATGGATTTGGAATAAGCAACACCAAGCAGCGTTTAAACTTAATTTATGGTGATTCTGCAAAATTTGAAATTAAAAATAACTCGGACGATTCTGTTTCTGCCGAGATAATTATTCCAATAGGAGGTTTTACAAAATGAAAGCTTTAATAGTCGATGATGAAAGATTAGCGAGAGTTGAATTGCGAAGATTGCTAACTCCATTCAAAGAAATCAAAATTGTGGGGGAAGCAGTTAACGTAGAAGATGCGCTCAATAAAATTACCGAACTGAGTCCTGAGATTATTTTCCTTGACATTCAGATGCCAGGCAAAAATGGTTTCCAGCTTCTCGAGGAACTCGACAGCGTTCCAATAGTGGTATTCACAACAGCTTATGATGAGTATGCTTTGAAAGCATTTGAATATAATGCATTGGATTATCTTCTAAAGCCAATAGAGCCAAAACGGCTTGAAGAGTCCATTAAAAAAATCTTGGAGAAAAAAGCCAAGGACGCCGCTGTACACGAGCATCACGAGAAACTAATTGAAGAAGATCAAGTGTTTGTAAAAGACGGAGATCGCTGCTGGTTTGTTCGGCTTTCCAACATAAAGTTATTCGAATCAGAAGGAAATTATGTGCGACTATATTTTGAAGACAATAAACCATTGATTCTCAGAACATTAAACTATCTTGACGAACGGCTTGACAACAAAACTTTTTTTAGAGCCAATAGAAAACACATAATAAATTTAAAGTGGGTTGAAGGAATTGATCCATGGCTCAATGGCGGTTTGCTTGTACGACTGAAGGGTGGAAATAAAATTGAAGTTTCTCGCCGACAAGCTGTTAAGTTTAAAGATATAATGAGCTTATAATATTCTTCGAGTTCATAAATTAATTTCTTGTAAATAATAAAAGGAGAAGCTGCTATGTTCAAAAACACAATGTTTACATTAATAATTACAATGCTTTTCTCAGCATTTACTTATGGAAAGGAGCCAATGAAAAAAGAAGCACCACTAATCCCCATGAAAGATTTTTTTAGAAACCCCGAGAAGTCTTCTTTCACACTTTCGCCAAATGGAAAATATCTTGCTTTTATGATGCCCTGGCAGAACAGAATGAATGTTCATGTTCAAAAAATTGGAAGCGATCAAGTAACTCGAATCACAAACGCAACAGAGAGGGATCTCGCAGGATACTTCTGGGGAAACAATTCGCGTATCTGCTACATACAGGACACTGGTGGAGATGAAAATTATAGACTTTATGCTGTTGATATTGATGGTTCAAACCAAAAAGATCTGACGCCGTTCGAAAAAGTTCAAGTCCAAGTTGTTGATGAATTAAAAGATAACGATGAGGAAATGTTGATTGCTATGAATAAACGGGATGCAAGAATTTTTGATGTTTATAGAATTAATATCAATACAGGTGACATGATTATGATAGCTGAAAATCCTGGCAACATTACTGGCTGGGTAACAGATCATGATGGAAAACTAAGAATAGCAACAACAACTGACGGAGTAAATACAAGTATTCTTTATCGCAAAACGGAAGCTGATGTTTTCAAACCAATTGTTACGACTAATTTTAAAGAAACTCTTGCTCCAGAAATGTTTACGTATGATAATAAATACGTTTACATGCTGTCAAATATTGAAAGAGATAAACTTGCAATTGTGAAATATGATATTGAAAACAATAAAGAACTAGAGCTTATTTATGAACACTCTGATGTTGATGTTGGAGGACTAATAAGTTCAGATAAAAGAAAAGTGATTACAGGTGTTGCTTATGTAACCGATAAAAGAAAAAATCATTTCTTCGATGATGAAAGAAAGAAATTGCAAGAGACGCTGGAAGCAAAATTACCCGGATATGAAGTTGTTGTTACAAGTTCCAGTCGTGATGAAGATAAAGTTTTGGTGAGAACTTACAGCGATAAAACAAGAGGTGCATGTTATTTCTATGATCTAAAAACAAAAGAATTTTTGAAACTCACAGATATTAGTCCGTGGCTTAATGAAGAAAATATGGCCGATCAAAAGCCAATTAAATTTACTTCTCGAGATGGATTGACAATTCATGGTTATTTAACTCTTCCCAAGGGGATGAAAGTAAAAAATCTTCCCGTAGTTGTTAATCCTCACGGAGGTCCTTGGTACCGAGATTCTTGGGGATTCAACCCCGAAGTCCAATTCCTTGCAAATAGAGGTTATGCTGTTCTTCAAATTAATTTCAGAGGCTCAACTGGCTATGGAAGAAAATTTTGGGAAAGCAGCTTTAAACAATGGGGAAAGAAAATGCAGAACGATGTTACTGACGGAGTAAATTGGTTGATATCTCAAGGTATTGCTGATCCTAAAAAAGTGGGAATCTATGGTGGCTCATACGGAGGATACACCACGCTTGCAGCTTTAACTTTCACTCCTGATTTATATGCTTGCGGAGTTGATTATGTTGGAGTGGCAAATCTCTTTTCATGGATGGCAGCTGTCCCTCCATATTGGAAACCATATCTTGAAATGATTTATGAAATGGTTGGTCATCCAGAAAAAGACTCACTTTTATTAAGAGATGCTTCTCCAGTTTTCCATGTTAACAATATAAAGGTACCTTTATTAGTCGCTCAAGGTGCAAATGATCCACGAGTTCCAAAAGCAGAATCAGATCAAATGGTTGAAGCATTAAAGAATAGAGGAATTGATGTTCCCTATCTTGTAAAAGAAAATGAAGGCCATGGTTTCCGTAACGAAGAAAATCGTTTTGATTTTTACAGAGCAATGGAAGAATTTCTTGGCAAACATCTTGGTGGAAAAGTTGAAATGAAATAATTATGCAATAAGCCAATTAAATCCCTCGCTTTGCATAACTAAAAGTGAGGGATTTTTTATTCTTCTTATCCTAATCTTTATCTTGTCTTTTTTATTCTCCACAGATCGTAAACAAGCAGACTATAGAACGGAATGTATTGAATGACCCAGACAATCGGATACTCTTTCCACTTTTCGGCAAGAGGTGTAAAGTTTGAAAAATTTATTGTAAAGAATAAACTCATTATTGAATATGATGGATTAAGAACATTAAGAGCAGCAATCCAACCTAAATACCACGGGTAGAGTGTCGTAGAAAAAATTATTACGCAAAGAAATACTGTAAAAACACCATTTATAAAATTTTTGTACCTAACTGCAATAATCAATACAGAAAGAGACAGAAGTATTGCACAAACAATTCGGGCAATCTGCCCGCTTGAAAAAATTACTTTGATAAGATTATAAACTGAACCATTAAATTCCCATCTAGATAGATATTTGAACAAACCAGAGAACACTTCAACATTTCCTACAACGAATGGCAAATAAAAAATCACACTAATAAATAAAAATATTCCATAAAAAGGAATAGATTTCTTAATTCCCAGCTTTTTAATTACTAATGGAAGAACTAGAAGAGCTAATAACTTTGAGAGGAACGCAAAAGCTAATGCGACTGAAGCTAAATTGAACTTCTGTTTTTCAAAATAATAAATGAACACAACAAGAAAAGTAATTCCGAAGACATCGAGATGAGCATTATTAAAGTACTCCAATATTGGAAGCGGCAGCCAGGCATAAAGTAAAACTAAATTTGGGTTTTTTCCTTTCGTGATTAATAGTTTAAACAAAAAAATGAGCGTAACAAGCTCGAAGATGAGATAAATTATTTTTAAGAAAACCACACTGTTACCAGCAACTAAATAACTAACCGTAAAAACAATCTGTGATAAAGGGGGATAAATCGCAGATATATGCTTGAAAGTAACTTTCTCAAAATTTTCATCATGAAGTTGATTAAGGGTTGAATCATTTGGCGGAGCCGTAAAAGGATTGCGTGTATTCGCTATTACTTTTCCTTCCCACAAATATCGGTGAACATCATCGGAGGTTGTATATAATGTCGGAATGAGAGTAAGTCTAAAAATCATTCCGGCCACAATTATCAATACCGCAAGATTCTGTTTGCTCTTTTCATCAGAATCAACAACAGATTTTTTTATCAGTAAAAAATATGCGAAGAAAAAAAGAATAAATGTTACAAAGTAGGTAGCTATGTAAAGAGAAATATTTCTGTCATTTTCCAAAACAGCAAAGAGCAGAAAAGATATTTCAATCAATAATCCGCAAATAATTAAAGGAGTAAATAAATTTTTTCGAAGATTCATTTAGAGGTAAGATTAATTAAATATTTCCCACGCAATTCCAAATCGAATGTTTCTCTCAAGCATGGGAAAGTATGGAGTAATGTAGTATTTCTTATCTAATAGATTTTCCCAGGTGAAATAAACAATTGCTGCTTTTTGTATTTCTGCAGATACTGTGAAATCAAGAGTTAGTGATGGGGCAATATCTGAGAAATAATCACCACTACTATAGATTGAGCGATTATGAAATTTTTGTTTGCCTAAATAATTGAATAGTAAACCGCCTTTGAGATCAAGATTGGAATTAAATAGATTATCCTTGTAATAAATACCAACTAGGAATTGAGTTTTGGGCAAACTGAAGTACTGTACATATTCAGTTAAGAACTCAAGCTCGCAAAAATAGTTTGAGAATCTACCTTCAAATAAAATTTTCCAAAATTGGAAAGAACCACTCAATCCAATTCCCCACTGACTTGTAATTGAAGTACTTTTGTTAAACAGCAAAATATTGAATGATCTACATGAATCTGTAAAACAAAATTTTATTTCTGATGCATTAATTAAATAATTAATTGAAGGTGTGTTATAATATCCTGAATAACCAATATAAATACTAAAGTACTTGTCAATATTGATTGTGATATCTGCTCCCAAAGCATTATTATAATATGACCTATTGTCACTGGAAAAATCTCGGGATTTAAATTCGTATTTATAGTACAATGATGGAATTATAAGACTATCAAATAATATTACTGAGAACAAGGGTGAAATGAAGAAATCGTCATAATTAGAGTTATTATAAGATGAGTCCGACATTCCATTTGCATAATTGTTTGTGACTAAAGATGAGCTTTTCACAGATTGGTATCCACTTTGTAAGGAAAAGCAAATGGGTGTAAGATAATATCTTTGATCTAAGGCCAATCCCAGAGTCTTCTTTTCTCCGTCAGATTTATTTCTATCAGATGTATACATTTGATAGTGAACATATTGATTTTGATAATAATTATAAAATAAATTCAAGCTGGTGGTAGCATTCGCAACTGGTTTTGCTTGAATCTTCAACCCAAAATTATGTTGCTTGAAATCGAGTGAATTGTTTTCATAATAAACTGGAGCGAGCGTCTCATTGTACAAAGTGGAGTTAATATCTGATGCAGTTTGTTTTATCGCATCGACATTTACTCCGCCATTAATTCCGGTTGTGGACTTTGAGAAGTAATAACTTCCTATCAAGTTAATATCGTCCGATAAATTATATCTTAACTTTGCTTTAGTTTGCCAAATTGAAAAAGCACTATTTTTATAACTATCATCAACTTTCCGATTAGTAATATCAACTGACGCTATTAAATCCTTAAGCAAGTTCATGCTGAATATCCCATCAATAAAAGCTTCGCCAGAAGGTCCCTCATAATATTTTACACGAGAGTATGGTTTGGTAGGGATGATATCTTTACTAATAAAATTTACGGACACAGGGTTTGTTGCGAACCCGTAAAGAAATTCTCTCGGAAGAGGAACAATTTCAATTGAATCAATATCTTCACTTTGAATGTGATTAAAATCGAAAAGCTCAATTGGTACTCCATCCATAAAATAGCTGGTTGTGTTTGATCCTTCGCCATATAAATAAATATCGTTCGGCTGTCCGATGAATCCATAGGAACGCTCGAAGCTGAACGGAAAAACTTTGAAGAAATCTCCGGTGTATCGGTAATCGTTCCTTAAAATATCCGTCTTGCTTATAAAATAACTTTGATTTGAAAACGGCTGCTGAAAAATAATTTTTGTTCTTTCTAATTCTGAATTTTTTATGGAATCTATTGCAACCTTTGAAGAATCAATGAATAATAAAGAATCCTGTGCAATGTCATCAGAAAAAATTTGGGACGAGTCTATACTCTGAGGATAGGCAACTGTTATAAGGCAGGTAAGTGTAAAAACAAAAACTTGTTTGAACATTATTTAGTAAGAATAATCTTTAGATAATTTTAATTTTGAAAATAAAGAATATTAACCACAGCTACAATAAATTGCCAAGCTATCTTAAAACTTTTCCTAAAACACAGACCATAATCTCACCCGCTAAAAATAGTATCAACAGCAAACAATTTTAAAATAATTATTTCCTTTGATTAAAATTATATTTAATTTCACTAATGAAATAACACATCATAATTAATAAGAAAGGAAAAGTAATGGCAGCTCCAAAACCAATGACCAAAAATCAGATTCTTGACCACATGGCTAAGAAGACTAAGGTCACAAAAAAATTAGCCGGTGAATTTATTGAAGAATTTGTCAAGTTATCATACAAGGAAGCAAAAAAATCTTTTGTTGTTCCTGGGCTTGGCAAGTTAGTGGTAGTTAACCGCAAAGCTAGAATGGGAAGAAACCCTGCCACTGGCCAAACTATGCAGATTCCTGCTAAAAAAGTTTTGAAGTTTAGAATAGCAAAAGCCGCTAAGGATGCAGTTTTATAATATCAAAAGTATTTTTGCTATTTGAACTTGAAGCCCGTTAAAATTTAACGGGCTTTTGTTTTTGCTCATCCACAATTGTAATAGATTACCAAACAACTTAGTTTTCGAATGTTAATTACAAGTTTTCTTGAAAATAAAAATTAAAATCAGTATAGTTAGGTGGATAAAAACAAAATTTTCCTTAAAACTTTAACTTAAGTTTAACCAATCAACGGAGGTATTTTATGACTCACATTTTACGATCTTTCTTAATTACATTCTTTCTTTTTTCCATCAGTTTTGCTCAAATTGTTGTATTGGATGGATTTGAAGCTGGGACAGGACACTTTAACACTCAAACAACTTATTCGGGATCGACTGTTGGTGTTATTGGCACTCAACCCACAATTGACAGCACAACTGCAGCTTTCGGAACTAAATCGTTAAAAATTGTTCTGATTGATGATCCGGGTCAAAGTGTAAATTGGGCTGTTAGATTCCTGTCCGGTATTGGAAACCCAGCAAGCAATACCGAGATGACACCAAATGGATGGACAGGTTACTGGATCAAAACAAATCGCTCATGGATAACAACATCTCCTTGTATAGATGCACCTGGTACTGCCGAAATTGGTGATACTACTGATGTAATTGGTGATAATCAGTGGCATTTGTATCAATGGAATCTTGGTATTAACGGACGACCTTATTGGTACGGATGGGTAACTGGCAATGATACTATTTCTGATGATCCCACACCAACCTATGATGCAATATGGTTCTTTGTACCTGATGGTTCTGATACAACAGTTATTTACTTGGATCAAGTTAGCTGGAATCCCAGCGGTCAACTTCCTGTTGAACTTGTTTCTTTCAACGCATCTGTTGATAAAAATCTTGTCGCCTTAAGATGGGTAACATCAACCGAGCTTAATAACAAAGGTTTTGAAGTTCAAAGAAGAACAAACGATTCTCCCTTTCAAACAATTGCATTTTTACCGGGAAAGGGAACTACAACTCAAGTGAATGGTTATACATATTCTGATTTGATGAATCAAGCAGGTGTTTACTATTATAGATTAAAACAAGTTGATTTTGATGGAACATTCGAGTATTCAAATGAAATTATGGTTAATGTAATCGCATTGCCGGGTCAATATGCGCTTGCACAAAATTACCCGAATCCATTTAACCCGTCAACATCAATTGAATTTGTTATTCCGCAAACTGGTTTTGTAAATCTATCTGTCTTCAATTTACTCGGAGAAAAAGTTGCCGAACTTGTCAATGAAGTAAAAGAAAGTGGAAGCCATACAGCAGTGTTTGATGGAAGCAACCTCTCAAGCGGAACTTATATTTACAGTCTAAGTGTAAATGGTAATCTCATAACCAAGAAGATGACGTTAATCAAATAATCAACAATCAAAATTATTAAAACAAAAGCGGTCTTCGGACCGCTTTTTATTTCTAGCTTCACCTTACCCAGCAAAAATATACAAACTATTCTTTCACTGCTGAGAACATTCATAATATATTTAGAATGATATTGATATTTAGAGAAACTTTTATTTAGTTTCTAATGTAAATAAAATCATGGGGGCATTTATGAAAAGAAGTGCAAATTTCCTCTTGTTAATTTGTTTTTCACTCTGTTCTTGTGAAGACGAAATAATTAATGTGTTGTCTGGGCCATCTATAGAAATAACCCACCCACTAAACAACGCTACTGTTTCCGATACGATCACTATAATTGCAAATTCTAAAAGTAGCTCTAAAATTGTGCGGGCAGAAATTTTTATTAATCATGAATTCCAAGGTGCATTTCAAAAACCACCTTATGAGTTTTTTTGGCACGTACAATATTTGTCTGACGGAAGCCAGCATGTCTTAGAGGCAAAAGCATACGACGATGCAGGAAATGTGGGTACATCAAAGCCGGTTATTGTATATTGCTATAGGTTTATGCCAAGTAGTTTGACTGCAATATTAACTTCAGATACAACAATTGAACTTCATTGGATTGATAATAGCAAATTTGAAACTGGGTTTGAAATTGAGTACAAGAGAAATAATTCTACATTCAGCAAAATTGGTGAAACTGACTCAAATGAAACATTTTATATTTTCAAGGCGAGTTTCAATCCGATTGATAATCACTATTTCCGAGTAAGAGCTAGATCAACAAATTCTTATAGCGGGTATTCTAATATCTCCCTTGCATATATGCAAGTACAAAAACCAACAAATTTAAGTGTTGCTTTTAATTCTGACACTACAGTTCAAATTTCTTGGAAAGACAATACAACTTTTGAGAATTCCTATTTAATTCAGGTAAGAGTAAATAATAATTATATAAACTTAAAGGAAGTTCCTGCTAATTCAACTTCTGCAAACATTGCATTTGATTTCGTAAATAATATCACTTACGATTTCAGAGTAGCTGCTGTCGCTAGTAATTACACAGCATATTCTGATCCACTACTCATGAAATATCTTTTCAATTCACCCGATAATCTATCTAGCGAGCACCTCTCTCTTTACAGTGTAAGAATTAATTGGAATAACAATAATAATTTTAACACGAGATTTTTGATAGAAAGGAAGACTAATGACCTTAATTTTGTAAAATATGAAGAAATAAATCCCGGTCAATTAAGTTTTATAGATAATCAAATTGATACTGCAAACAGATATACTTATAGGATCTCTGCGTTCACCAGAGTAAATGTATCACAACCTTCAGCAACTATTGAGATAGCATGTTTACCATTGATAACTTTCAGCAAGAATATTCAAACTCCCGAAGGTATGGTGAACTTTGATTTGACTAAAGACGAATCAATAATCGGTATGTGTAACGAAACTCCATATCATTGCAAAAGTTATTTTTTGAATAGCAATACTGGATCAATTTTAAAAATTTTCGCTACAACAGATTCACTTGATGCAGCATTATCACACATAGGAATTAATTTTAATAACTCGCTTTTGGCAACTGCAAGCTATGGAAAATATTTAACTTTCTGGGACGCAATTGTTCAAATCGTAAAAAAGCGAATTTATCTCTATTATTACATGGATGATTTAATTACTCATCCAACTAGAAACATTCTTATAACATCTGGAAGTGGAAACATAGTAATATGGGACTTTGCAAATGCATTACCACTTGATACTATCAAAAGTTCATATCGTTACTACTCATTAGCAATTAGTCAAAATGGTAATCTTTTAGCAATAAGCGGTTCACTTGATAAAACAAAAATAATATATATTGAATCTGGTTCGGTTATAAAAATTTTAAATAGCTACGGAGATAAGGCAAAAATTCGCTTTTCAAAAGATGATAATAGCCTAATTATAATTAACCAAACAAAACTTATAATAATCAACATTTACTCGGGTGTTGAGATAGAATACACTATTAATAATTACGGGGAAATAAATAATCTGACTTTACATCCTAACAAAGATTTTGTAGTATTAAGTACAAAGGGAAATGGCATAACAAGATGGTTTATTATATTCAACCTGGCTACAGGAAAAATAGAAAATGTAATTTCAAGATCTTATGGTTCAACTGGGCTTAGATTTATATCCGATGGAAACGAAATGTTATCGATGGGTGATTTTCATTATTTCACTAAATGGAATTTTTATTTATCAAGATGGCAGAAAATATAGAATTGATTTAAAATCTATTCAGATTGGTTAGAAAGAACTAAAATCCAACCCCTATAATTCATTGTTCTAAAATTCAGCAGGCAATAACTTCAGCTGTTCGTAAGTAAATACAGGTCCATCTTTGCACACATAAACATTTCCAACATTGCATCTACCGCATTTGCCAAACCCGCATTTCATTCTATTTTCTAGTGTTGTAAAAATGTTTTCATCCGCAAAACCAAGTTTGGTTAAAACCGGAATTGTAAATTTTATCATGATGGGTGGACCGCAAACTACAGCTACAGTATTTTCACTTTTCGGAGCTACCTTCTCAACAATTGCCGGAACAAATCCTATCTCACCCTTCCAATCATCTGTTTGTCCACCAGGATCAACCGTAACAATGGTTCTCACATCATTCATGTTTTGCCATTCATCCAATTCCCGTTTGTAAACTAAATCCGCAACTGAGCGAGCGCCATATACAATTGTTATATCCCCAAAATCCTTTCTAAGATCGAGAGCATTCCAGATTACACATCGAACAGGAGCAAGCCCAATACCCCCAGCAATAAACAAAACATTTTTACCTTTCATTTCTTCAATTGGAAAATAATTGCCGTAAGGTCCCCTAAAACCAATTACATCACCAACATCAAGCTTCGTCAGTGCAGAAGTTACTTTGCCGACTTTCTTGAATGAACATTCAATATAATCTTTTCTCGTTGGAGACGATGCAATACAGAAGGTTGATTCCCCTTCACCGAAAAGAGAGTATTCTCCAAACTGTCCCGCTTTAAATGAAAATGATTCTGCGATATGGCTATCCCTAAATTGAAGTCTAAATGTGCGGGTATCAACAGTTTCTTTAATTATATCTTTTATTACCATAAGTTCTGGTTTATAAATATTCATCGCTTTACCAACTTAGTTTGCTGCTAATGAGTGAATTTCTTTTGCAATCTGCCCAATGTCAATCCCGACAGGGCATCCCCTTGAGCACCTGCTGCATCCTGTGCAAAGCACATCGCCGAACTTATCAACGTAATATTTAAACTTATGCGTAACTCTCTGTCGATATCTTTTGGATTGATCATTTCGGGGATTGTGCCCCGAACCATGCAGTGTGAACAGTTCGAATTGGCATGCATCCCAATTTTTCATTCTCCTGCCGCAATTGTAGCTACACTCTTCATCAACAATATCAAAACAATGACAAACAGGACAAACAAAAGCACACTGCCCACATCCCAAACAAGTTTCACCATGTTGATTAAACAACTTATGTTCAAAATTATTTCTAATCCATTTGCAAACAGCCGAACTCTCAAAATATTTCGGGGGATGAGTCAACTCTTTAATAATTTTTTCCGATAATTCCTTTTTCCCTTCAATAAATAAACCTAGATATGGTTTAATAAATTGCTCTCCTCTAGAAGTGACAATTCTCATTGCATAATTTTTTTCATCAAGCGGAATAAGGAACAAGTCGGAACCATCCATTGATGATGGACCTAAGTTTACAGATGTACAAAAACAAAATTCATCCGAATAGCTGCACATCAGGCCAATTACTATTGAGTTCGCAGCTCTTTTGTTAAAGAATTCATCATTGTAATCCCAATTAAATACCTTGCTCATTATGTTTATAGAGTTTGCATCGCAAGGTTTTGCATCAAAAAAAATAAATTTTTCTTCATTCGCTTGCGTATCAATTAGCTTAATTCCATCATTACTTCTATTAAAATAGAATATCGGTTCCGTTTTAGTAAAAATAAATTCCTTATACGATGTTTTGGTTGGCTTCGCTTTGGGATCGAGAGTTAATTCATCCGCATTTAATATTTTTTCCCACCGAATATTTTTTTTATCTGGAACAATTAAAGTAAAGCCGGCTTTAAGTAACTGTTCAGCCAAGACTTTTAAGTTTGTGTCACTAATTATCATTTCATCCATTTGCTTTCCTTCACTTGATGAAATCCTCTCTATCTTTTGAATTGTAAGTACCAACAAGTGTTGGCGCATCTAAACTCAAACCTGGAGAATAGTCAAATTCTTTTTTAGCTGTCATCGCCATTTTCCTGTTAAGCAATGAAAGCGGTATATCCATAGGGCAAACTCGTTCGCATTCTCCGCATCCGATACACCTCCCGCTCAAATGAAATGCTCGAATAATATTCCAAGAAAAATTGCCGCGTGTATGTGCACTGCTTTCTATCCATCTCGGAACAGTTTTATCAACTATGCACTGTTCGCAATAGCAAAGCGGACAAACTTGGCGGCATGCATAACACTTAATGCATTTTTCAAATTGAGTTTCCCAAAAATCCCATCGTGAATCGGAATCTAAATTTTCGATCTCTTTAATTTTTTCACCAACTTTATCTGTGGGCTTTTCAAAATTCTCAATTGCACCGATCAGCGTATGATAGAGAGCTGGGGTTCTAACAGAACAATTAATACACTTTTGAGCAAGAGTTTCTTTGCCGAAATCATTTCCAAGTCGATCAACTACTCCATTGCAGTTTATGCCAATGATATAAACATCATCTTTGCTTAATTGGTTTTCCTGTATGAGTTGAATTATTGCTTTTACATCACAACCCTTTGCAACAATTCCGATAGGGTTTTTGTTTTTAAAATTCTCATGTGTAAGATAAACCGCAAGATTGTTGACACAGTAATTATTGAAAAGAAGCTTGTCCGCATCATCAGCACTCTTAACTACAAATGGGCGAGTTCTGTTATAACCATTTCCATTTGCATATCCAATAACTGTTTTGACCGTATTGCTAATGAAAAGTTCTTTTACTTTTTCTCTAAGTTCGTTCATTTTATAACAAACTCCTCGTTTATCTTTTGATACTTTTTGAACGGACCAACTTCTCTTACTTTATCAATCACTTCATTTATTACATCAACCCACTTCTTTCCTTCCGATGCTGATACCCACGAAAAGTATAGTCGTGATGAATCAATACCCATATAGTTCATTAGCTGAGAGAATAAGATAAATCGCCTTCGTGCATGCAGGTTTCCAAGATTATAATGACAATCACCTGGATGGCATCCAGAAATCAGAACCCCATCGGCGCCTTTCTCAAATGCTTTGATGATAAAAACTGGATCAATTCTTCCAGTACAAGGTAAGCGAATCAATCTTACATTTGGCTGGTATTTCAACCTTGACGTGCCCGCAAGATCGGCACCAGTATATGTGCACCAATTGCAAACAAAAGCAATTATTTTAGGCTCAAACTTACTTTCTGACATCTATAAACCTTATTTATTTAGTTCCCTTAGTATGAGATATTGTGCATCTTTTATAACTCGATTACTATGCAAAAGCATTAATTTCTGCATAAATTTGTTCATCATTAAAACCTATCAACTCAATCGATTTCGATGGACACGTTGCATTGCAAGTACCGCATCCTTGGCAAAGACCAGCATTCACATGAGCGATAAAGTTGATCACTTCACCCAATTTGTTTTTTACTTCTTTCTTTTCGACTGCATTGTAGGGACAAACTTTATAGCAATAGAAACATCCAGCACAATTTGACTCATTTACAATTGCAACGGTCGGTTCTCTTTCAAGACAATCTGAACCGAAAAGAACTAACGATTTTGCCGCCGCTGCCGAAGCCATTGCTACTGACTCTGGAATATCTTTGGGTGATTGACATGCCCCTGCAAGAAAAACTCCCGCTGTACTGACTTCAACTGGACGCAGTTTTGGATGAACTTCTTGATAGAATCCATATTTATCATACGGAACGCCAACAGTTTGAGCTAATTTAGATGCACTTGGCTGTGCAACCATTGCAGTTGCAAGAACTACCATGTCTGCATCAATAACTACATGCATTCCCGCAATTGTGTCTTCCCCTTTTACAATGTATTTGCCGTTCTGTTCATAAATTCTTGAAACTCTGCCGCGAATGTATTTTACCCCGTCTTCTTCAATTGCACGGCGGACAAACTCTTCGTACATCTTTCCGCCTGCTCTAATATCCATGTAGAAAACATATGCTTCGCCTTCATGGACTTTGTGCTTGTAAAGCATTGCATGCTTTGCAGTGTACATGCAGCATATTTTGCTGCAGTATGAAAATCCTTTTTGTTCATCTCTTGAGCCAACACACTGAATAAAAACTATTTTCTTAGGTTGAGTTTTGTCTGAAGGTCGAATTATTTCGCCATTTGTCGGTCCAGACGCACTCGCAATCCTTTCAAACTGAAGACCATCGATTACATCTTTATACATGCCGTAACCATATTCACCATAACCTTTGATTTCACTATCCTCAGGTTTTTTATTGATCGTGTAAAGTTTATACCCTGTTGCAATTACAATTGATCCTACTTCTTCAGTAACCATTGTATCTTCCTGTTCAAAAAGGATTGCTTCTCTTCCGCAGACTTTCTTACACATTTGACACTTGCCAGTTTGATAATATGTGCACACACTTCTATCAATAACAGGGATGTTGGGAACTGCCTGCGGGAAAGGAACATAAACAGCAGGACGTGTGGCTAAACCTTCTTCAAATTCATTTAGTGCTTTTTTCTTTATTGGGCACTTCTGAATGCACAAACCGCAACCAGTGCATTTTTCTTCATCAATGGATCGTGCTTTCTTTCTAATTGTTACAGTGAAGTTGCCAATAAATCCTTCAACTTTTTCAATTTCAGAGTATGTTAACAATTTTATTTTGGGATGTTGATACACTTCGACCATCCGAGGAGTTAGAATACACTGCGAACAGTCAAGGGTTGGGAATGTTTCCGAAAGCTGAGACATGTGCCCACCGATTGATGGTTCTTTTTCAACAAGAACAACTTCAAAACCGCTGTTAGCAATATCTAACGCTGATTGAATGCCCGAAATGCCGCCGCCAACAACAAGTGCTCGCTTAGTAACAGGAACTTTTATCGCAACAAGTGGAATATTCCGTTTAACTTTTTCTACTGCAATTCGAATTAAATCTACCGCCTTATCAGTTGTATCCAGAATATTGTCGTGAACCCAGGAACATTGTTCCCGAATGTTTGCAATTTCACATAAGTATTTATTCAGCCCAGCATCGGCACAGGCTTTTCTAAAAGTTTTTTCGTGCATGTGCGGCGAGCATGAAGCAACTACAACTGCATCTAATCTTTTTTCACGAATTGCATTCTTAATAATGTTTTGACCGGGGTCGGAGCACATATATTTGTTATCAACCGAATAACGTACACCATGTAATTTGGAAGCTCGTTCTGCAACAGTAGGACAATCAACTGTTTTACCAATGTTTTCACCGCAATGACAAACAAATACTCCGATTCGCATATCACGCCTCCGCTTTCACTGCTTGAAGGAGTTTTCCCACATCAATAAAATGAAGACCCAAACCAAGCTGTTTGCTGCTCAACCCCATTGCGATTCCAATCAGTTCCGATAAATAAAGAATGGGTATTTCTTCGTGGTTAGAGAATTCTTTTTTGATAGATCTCTGCCGCATATCAAGATTTGAATGGCACATTGGGCAAGCAACAACCATTACATCAGCGCCATTTAGTTTAGCATCATCTAAAATATTTTTAGAAAGGTAGGTAACTATCTCTTTATGAGCGATTGAATGAGCACCGCCGCAACACTCAGTTTTGTAACTCCATTTTACAACTTCAGCTCCGATTGCTGAAACAATATTTTCCATCAAATTGGGCTGTTCTGCATCATCAAATTTTGTGATGTCATTTGGACGAACTAACAAACAGCCATAGTAACATGCAACTTTAACATCTTTAAGATTGACTTTAACGCAAGATAAAATCTTTTCCTTCCCAATTTTTTGAAACAACTGAATAATGTTGATTACTTCAGTTTGGCTGGTGAATTCTTCTTCAAGAACAAATTCAACTTTTTTCTTCAGATCTGTGTTGTTAGATATTTCACTTTTTGCAGAAACTAATCGGTTATAGCACGCAGCACATGGTGCAAGCAGTTCATTTAGATTTTGTTTTTGAGTAAGAACTAAATTTCTTGCAGGCAATGCAACAGAAAGAAGATGATTTGTTGCATGAGCCGATGTTGCTCCGCAGCAGCACCAATCGTTTATTTCTTCAACTTGAACATCAAGCTGGGAAAGAATTTTTCGCAACGACATATCGTATTCTTTTCCTGTGCCAGTTAAAGAACAGCCAGGATAATATCCAACTTTCACTTTTCACCTCCGCTGCTCTTAACAAAAATCTTTCTGATTGCTTTTTTGTCTTTAACCTTATGAGGTAAAATATTGAGCTTACCGTTAAGCAGCATTTCCGGCGCAACGTCAACATCCTGCATTAAGTTCATGGTTTTTAATTTATAATCTCTGACCAAACCGAGCTCATATGCTCTACCATGATTTTCAACCTGACTAAGGAAAGACTTGTGAAATTCTAACGTATCTTTTTCAGAAGGTTTGATTCCTTTGCTGAGTGCAATTTCTCTCATTACATCCATGAACTTTGCGAGATCAAATTTTTGAGGACATCGAGTAGAGCACGTAAGACAGCTTGCACACAACCAAATTGTTGATGAGTTCAGCGCCTTGTCATCAAAACCAAGCTGGACATATCGAACGACTTGATTTGGCGCATCATTCATAAAACTTCTAACCGGGCAGCCTGCTGAGCACTTGCCGCATTGATAGCATTGTGATGCACTAAGTGAAGTACTTCTACAAATTTCATCTAATAAAGTTGATTTATTTATGTAATGCGTATTCATAAATATTTTTGCCAGTTAATTTTCTTATTTATAAAAGTGAAGAAAAAGAGAGGGACAATATTAATGGTAGAGTGAAAAAAGGAACGATGGTTAAATATTTCTGCTAAGAAATTAATCCCCGCATAGCTTCGATCTGTCACGACATAAACCCCAGGTACTTTTGCATTCTGTATTTTGTTTTTGCGATGACAACATTCACAAAAAATATGCCTTGAAAATTAATTGAAAATAAGGATGGAATTTGACCTTAACGATACTTTACTTTATCAATTTTGTGAATTTAAAAATATTGTTTTAGACAATGGTTCTAATAATGTATAATAAAAATTGCGTTTAAGTTTCAGAATTAAAGTTTTTCAAATAATCTTAACTTAAATATTGATGAAGCTATAATTTCTCATGTGTGAGAAGAAATGATGGTTATAAACCGAACTACAAAAATATTCTTCTTAGATATGATTTATTACTTCTCTTCATCTGCAGAAAGATGAAGTTTATGAAGAAGTCTATGTGCTATTGGAGCAATAACAATTCCAAACACAGCCAAAAAAATTATTCCAGAAAAAAGTGAATATGCAGAAGCAAATAATTTTCCTGCCGGAGTTTTAATAATATCTACAGGTCCCATTCCTCCCAAGATCATTGATGCATTCAGAATCGAATCAATGAGTGAAAGTCCTTCTGTAAAATGATAACCAGCTACTCCAATTACTAATGATATGAGCAAAATTATTATTGCAAGAGATAAATGTCCCACTAAGCGTTTTACGAATAACTTTCGAGAAAGCAAAGGTTTAGAATGATGTTCGTACATTTTATAATTTTAATCTTAGCTCTATTTCAAACAACTACAATTATTTTTGTTTACGCGGCTTCTGAATACTCCCAACTGCATTTACATATTCTTCTTCAGTGATATATCCGTCCCGGTTAGTGTCCCATGTTTTCCAGTTTTTCTCACCGGTATCTTTATCCTTCCAGATCGTCATGAATTCAGCTTTACTCAACTTGCTATCTTTATTTTTGTCGGAGTTCTTAAGTATTTCTTTGAAAGCATTCCTCGCAGCTTTTTTCATGTCCTGGCTATATAAGTCCAGGCCAGCACAAAGAAACAAAAAGGAAAATATTAGAAATATAAAAAGTTTTGATCTTTTCATTTTACACCTTTTAGTTGATTGAATTGATGTGATAGGTTGAAATCCCCAGAGAGAATTGCTTAACGAAAAATATGACGCCCAACAATTGTTCATTTTATTCCATGGTCACCAGAACAAAACATTAATTACATAAGAAACTTAATGTAAAGTTGTGTTTGTATCAAATAAACTGAAAATATTCAGGGCTGTCCCAATGCTGTAGAATTTATTTCGGAATCTAAAAACGTAAATTCGCTCTATAACAAATGCTGAAATGAACTCAGCATGACACTTTTGGTTTTTGAGACAGCCCCAAGAACTTATTATCTTTTTAACTCTGGTATTCTTCCCGGTGTCCAGGGAATGTTTAACCTTTCCATTTCATCTTCAATCGATTTAAGATCGTGATCACTTATTTGTTTCAGCTTATCAATCACAGGTCTAATTTCTTCAAGCAGAACATCATATGCTACTCTTTGGTTTTTAGTAACATTCGATGTTGATGAATACTGTGTGTAAATCATTGTTTCAAGTCTGTAAACCAATGGCACTTCTGCTGGAGGAATTTCTTCACGGCTTGCTGGCGGCTGAGAACCATTGAACTTGAATAATATATCAGATAAATCTTTTGAAATTTTATTTGCCCTATCAAGCAGTTCAAAAGGTGCTGAATAACTGTTTAATGCTTGACGAATAAAATCATTTTTTCTAACTAACTCTTCAGCATATTTTTGAGTTCCCATAACTGTTTTTGCTAATTGAGTAGCTTTCTTTTGAAACTCAACAACTTCTCTTCTATTTGCTGCAGATAAAGTCACATTATTTAATACAACAGCATTAAATTCTATTGGACCAACTAATTGTTTTTCTTCGCCTCGCACAATAATAGACATTGATACAAAATATTTACCAGGCATCGCCAGTAATCCGCCGCTGCTTTTTTCTGTTGGTTCAAATTTATTATCTTTAAGATTCAACGGAGACGGACTTTCATATTTCAAATCCCACACTACTCGATTTATGCCAGCACTTGCTGAAGAATTAATTTTTCTAACAACATTACCTTCGTCATCAGAAATTTTGAAAACTAAATAAGGAGCTTTTTCATCTGATTCCATTTTTAGCTCTTCAACAGTTGGCTGAGGAATGAATTCTCCTTTCTTGAATAACTCTTTCTCTTTTTCTTTTCTTGTTCCCTTCAAAGTTTTGGGAACCTCTTTCAAATAGTATGTAAATACTGCACCAAGTTCTGGATTTGACGCTTTGAAGTAAGCAGTTCCCTGTCCATACTTCCCGTTTTTCTGAATGTACATCAAAGCATCTTTCACAGGGAAAATAAATGCTTCTTTATTCAAAAATTCTTTATCAACTTGTCTAAGCGGAGAATAATCATCCAGGATATAGAATCCACGTCCAAATGTTGCAAGCACTAAATCTTTTTCTTTTTCTTGAATTACAATATCTGGAATTTTAATTGTTGGTAAACCAGATTTTAATTGAATCCATTTCTCCCCACCATCAATTGTGAAGAAAACTCCCCACTCCGTTCCAACAAAAAGCAGGTTTGGTTTTTCTGGATCTTCAACAATCGTGTTAACAGCCCCGTTTTCAGGAAGATTGCTTGCTATCGATTTCCAGTTTTTACCTTTATCGGTACTTTTAAGGACATAGGGTTTGAAATCATCTCGTTTATGATTGTTGAAAGCTGCATATACAACATTCTCATCAAACCGTGATGGAAGAACATCGCTTACAAGTGTATATTCAGGAACATCTGGAAATTCTTCGACCTTTCTCCAAGTCTTTGCATCTTCAGTTATCTGAATCAAACCGTCATCGGTTCCAGCATAAAGTAAATTTTCTTTAAGTGGAGATTCGGCAAGTGACACAATCAAACCATATTGAGATGTGCTTACATTTTTCTCAACTGCATCAATACTCCAATATTTATCCATCACCTTGAAAGAATTTCTGTCAAGTTTTCTTGTCAAGTCATCGCTGATTAACTGCCATGAATCTCCCCTATCATCGCTCCGGAAAACTTTTTCTGCTGCACAATACAAACGAGTTGGCGAATGTTTACTTAAGATAAAAGGAGCATCCCAATACCATTTATAAGTTTTTTCACCTTTAACCGGTTCAGGACGAATATCTATTATCTCTCCGCTTTGTTTATCATACCTTACCATTCCACCGTATTGAGATTCAGCATAAACGATGTTTGAATTTGTTGGATCAATAGCAGTCCAAAATCCATCGCCGCCGTTTGTCATGAACCAATCAGAATTAACAATTCCATCAGCACTAATTGTTCGTGATGGTCCACCCATACTTTGGTTATCCTGCGTTCCTCCATAAACATTATAGAAAGGAAGACCGTTATCAACACTTACTCTATAAAATTGTGTTATCGGCAGGTTTGCTTTGAATAACCAATTACTTCCACCATCAAAGGTTTCATAAATTCCTCCATCCCCGCCAATTAAAAAATGCTGCGGATCAGTTGGTTCGATCCACATTGCGTGATCATCAACATGACGACTACTCTGACCAATTTCCTTCCATGTTTTACCGCCATCCAGTGTTACCTTTGATACAACATCCATCAGATAGACTTTGTCCACATTTTTAGGATCGCAGTAAATTTCATTGAAGTATTGCCCTTTAGAATTCATATCACTCATCTTTTCCCAAGATGCACCGCGATTAGCTGAACGGAAAAATCCGCCTTGCTTTTCAGCAGCTTCAACACTTAAGTAAACTACATCGGGATTAGCTGGAGAGATCGCAATTCCCATTCCGCCTATGTCAACACTTGGCAAACCCTTCATTATTTTTTCCCATGTTGCACCAGCATCAGTTGATTTATAAACAGCGGTTTCTGGTCCACCGCCAACTTTCGTAAAGACATGTCTTCGTCTCTGTTCGGATGTTGCAAACAGGACATCAGGACTTCGAGAATCAAAAATTATATTGTTAACTCCTGTATTCTCGCTAATCTTTAAAATGTTATTCCAAGTATTTCCTCCATCAATGGATTTGTACAAACCTCTTTCACCGCCAGGACCCCAAACCGAACCTTCGGCAGCGACATAAACTACATTTGAATTACGGGGGTCAATTACAATTCCTCCAATCTGACGTGACTCTCTCAAGCCCATGTATTTCCACGATTGTCCGCCATCAATAGATTTGTAAACCCCTGTTCCATAACCAAGTGCACGCTGGTGATTGTTCTCTCCAGCTCCAAGCCAAACAACATAAGGATTGCTTGGATCAAGAGTGACACATCCCATTGAATATGCTTGAATTGTGTCCGCAATTGGCGTCCAAGTTGTACCAGAGTTTACGGTTTTCCACAACCCGCCGCTTGAAACTGCAACATAGTATTCACTATAATTGTTGGGATTGACCGCAAAGTCAGAAATTCTTCCAGAGTTCCAAGCCGGACCAATATTTCTAAACTTCAATCCGTTGAAGGTGCTGCTCTTCAAATAATCTTTTTCATCTTCTTTTTTTTGTGCATTAATAAAAATGATGGGAAGAAGAAGCAAAATAACAAGCATAAAGAACTGTTTCATAAATTCTCCTATTTAAATTTTACGGAAGGAAGACATTTTTTGGATTTAATGATAGGAAAAATAATAAAATTGTTTCAATTGAATATGAAGAACGGCAAAAATTAGATTCGAAACTCCTCCATTTTCCTGATACTTCTTATCAACTTAAACACGGTGTGAAGATGATGCGCTTCGTGAAGCAGAAAAAATTCTGTCCATTCAACCAGATTCATCTTGCCGAATTTGGAGTGATTGCCGGTTCGCTTCAGCTGCTCATCAGTTAGGTTAGAAACAAGGTGAAACAATTCTAATCTATTCGATTTCAGATGTAAAATTAATTCAGGAACAGTCATTGAAAGAAATTTTGGAAATTCAGGGTCTTCTTCTGGAATGTAACTTTCAAATGACGGATTATCTTCAGCAAGAATTCTATTCGTTCGCGCAACTACTCTCGGTTGATAACAGGCAAGATGCGCAATATTTTCACGTACAGACCATTTGTCCGGAATTGGGCGAGAACGTAACTCACCCTCGCTTAATCCAGAAATTAAAACTTCTATAACTTCATGCTGAGTTCTAAGCCGATCTAATGTTGGTTGTGGTAAAGACATATTATCTCTTTATCTTAATCTTACTATTTGTCCTACTCGCCAAACTTCTTGAGTAAGTCTCCCACTACATCTCTGTGAACCATAAAATCAATTATTTTCAGCTTAACATAATCTTCGCTGTAAAAGTAGTAACCTTTATCACCAACGTTGAATGAACCCGACCCGGAATCTTTAATTAAGTACCAATCTTTTCCATCTTTATTCATGTAACCGACTAAATGTATTCCGTGATCATCACCTGTTGTACCATTACTGAATCGGAATTGCCTCGCATTTTCATCAATGTATTCTGAAGGAATATCAAATGTTGGAACCATAGCAACTTTAAAATGTGAATCTATTCCCGCTTCAGACACATCACCGCCTATTGCCAGTGTAAAACCTTTGCGAATCGCATTCTGAATTAAACGCATGTATTCGTCCAGAGGAACATTGTAATAATTATTATCTCTCCACCAGTTGTCAGGAACATCATAAATGATTTTGGTATAGTAGGGTTCTTGCATGAGCGAAATAATATACACATAATCATCAAGATTTAGATTTACAACTTTTGCTAAAAATTCTTTGGGAGTATATTCTTTCCCTTCATAATTAAATTTTGAGGGTGGTGTGCCGATATAGTAACTCAAAATTGACTTTATAGTAGATAAGACTTCATCTTCATTCCAGGCATTTCTTTCCTTAACTGATTTGAGATAATTATCCATCTCGTTAATCAGTTTACTATGATCGTGAAATTTTTGCCCTGGCATTTTACACATATACCCTTCCTCAGGAACAATTCCATACTCCTGCCAAATTCTTCTGAGTGCATTTGCTTCCGAACCTTCAGCAAAATTTGAGTTGCCTCTTTCTCTAACAAACCTTCTTGCTTTTTCAACATATTCCCAATAAACCGTAAAGTTTTCTGACAACTTAATTTTCCTTTTGTTGATGCGGTAAATTTCGGATTCGAAAAATGATGTTGTCGAGAAAGACCAGCACGTTCCTGTTAATCCTTGCGATAATGGTTCATTATGCCAGTAATAAGTGAATTCATCTTTGGATTTAGGAAGGTCAAGTCCTGTAAAATCAACTTTAAAAACTTTTTTCGGTTCTTTCTCTTTATCAAAATATTCTTTTGATGCCTTTTCAATTTCCTCAAAGAATTCATTTTTATAAATACGCATGTTTCCTTTATTTCTAACTTCTTGCGAAAAGGACTGACGGCTAAACATTGTAAAAATAACTATCAGTAATAAGTGAGATATGTTTTTCATTTATTCTCCTGGCAATTTTGTTTTTTATTTATGGCTTAAAAATATGAAGGTTTACATTAAATGGCATGTATAAAGAAATTAGTTAAAATATTTTTTCCGCATAAATTCAGTAATAATTGCAAATAAATCACTTGAATACTCGCAAAATCCGTCTGTGGCAAGCAGATTTGCAATAATAAAATCTTAGTTCAAAGTGATACATATTTCCTTACAATCAGCAATACCATCAAACTTTCTATTGTTAATCGAGCAACGATATTTTATTTTACGCCATAAGATAATCAAAGAGGTTAAAAAAGATGGTAAAATCAATTAAAGTTTATGTCTGTATGATGATAATGTCCGTTGCTCTTTTTGGTCAATCCCCCGAGGAAATCTTGGAGAGATTACAATCAAATGCAGTATCATATAATATTCCTGTTGATCTTTTAAAAGCAATTGCATACACAGAAACCAGATTCAGTCACATTATTCCCGATGAAATAAATGAAACATGTACCGGGATGCCTCACTCATACGGCATAATGGGTTTAAGAAATGATAATTGGTTTGGTCACTCGCTTGTTGAGGCAGCTTATCTAACCAGTGCAACACCTGAGATGCTAATTTATAACTATGAATTAAATATTCGCGGTGCAGCAGCTTTATTATCAAAGCTGGCAAACGAGATGAACATCAATCGAAATGATCTTAATTCATGGAAAACGGTATTAGAAAAATATTCAGGAATCCCTCAGAACGACGTAAAAGAATTTTACTCTTTCGATGTATTCAAAGTTCTTTCCGAGGGAACAACCACTAACGGAGTTCACATTGATTCTCATCCTGAAATTGATATGAGCAAATTTAGTGAATATGTTAATCCAAAAAATAAATTAAAGAATATTGAATCAGACGATTACCCGCCTGCAGTTTGGGATCCCAGTCCAAATTTTACATCGCTCAGCATAAATCAAATTTTTGCAGTAGTACATGATACAGAAGGAAGTTTCGCAGGATCTCTTTCATGGTTAAAAAATCCTGCCGCCCAAGCAAGTTCACATTATATTATTAGAAGCTCTGATGGTTATATTGTTCAATTAGTTAGAGAACGTGACAAAGCATGGCATGTTGTCTGCTGGAATGGATATATGCTTGGTGTTGAGCATGAAGGATATGTTAGCAACCCTGCATATTTCACTGAAGCAATGTATCAATCATCTGCGGCACTATTCAGACATTTTGCTACAAAGTTCAGCATACCAGTAGATCGGAATCATATTATTGGCCACAATGAATGGCAGAACAATACTTGGAAAACGTGGATGGCGGCAAATTATCCTTCAATAAGTACAACTTGCAACACACATACTGATCCGGGAATCTATTGGAATTGGAGTTATTATTTAGGATTAATCGCACAAGATACAACTGCTCCTGTAATAACTTCGCATTCACCCGCAAGCAGCACCGATAGTGTTTGGCTTAACACTCCTGTGAAAGTGTATTTTAATAAACCGATGAATAAATCTGTTACCGAAACCGCTTTCTCAATTACTCCTGCAATCAACGGAGTTTTCACATGGGAAAATTTAGGGCAAACTCTTGTTTTCACGCCGTCAACTCTTTATGCTCTGGCGACTCAATATCAAGTTTCAATATCAACTGCAGCTACGAGTTTATTCAATGCGCATTTAGACAGCACATATTCTTTCACCTTTTTAACCAAATCATATGCACAACTAAATGTTGAGACATCTTATCCATCTAACAATCAGCAAAACATAAGTTCAACAGTTAAAGTGATTGTAAACTTCAATACTCCTCTTTTGCAAAGTTCATTAGCAGGAAATATTCTTTTTCAAACGGAGGCAGGTGCTTCTGTTTCTATGAAGAATGCTGCTTATAACGAAATAAATGGCAAAGGAATAATTTCTTTTTCTCCGCTTAATAAATTAGCTGATGAATCAAATTATAAAGTGACAATAAAAGGTCAGCTAAAAAATATAGTCGGAGCCGAACTTGGCACTGATTACATCGTCAACTTCAAAACAGAACAGAATAACTTTGTTCTTGGAACTGTATTCGACAGTTTTGAAACGATTGGCAATTGGCAAGACCCTAACTACAGCGGAAGCACGGTTGGAACAGATCCCGCTTTGACAACATTTACTATTACTTCAGAAGAAAAAGTTGACGGCTCAAACTCCGGTAAGATTACTTATGTGTTCACAGGACAAGACGGTGTTTGCAGAACCTTTAATGGAACCAAACCAAACATCGGCTCAAATGCTAATTTCAAAGTGGGATTGTGGGTTTATGGCGATTGGAGCAACAATTATTTAGAATACTGGTTCTATTATAATACTTCAACAAACGTAATTGTCCGGGTTGACACTTTAGATTGGACTGGATGGAAGTTTGTCGAGATCCCAATAAGTTCAATCCCCGGAAGTGGTGATAGATTATTTCACAGCGTTGTAATTCGTCAAGCTTCAAATGGAACAAAATCAAATGCAATTTACATTGATGGCGCACAATACCGAGATCCTTCTGCAACTTGGGTGGATGATAATTTGATAACTAATCCCAACGAGTTTTATCTTGCACAGAATTATCCCAATCCTTTTAACCCAAGCACAAGTATTAAGTATGCAATAGGCAATAAGCAATTTGTAACATTGAAAGTATATGATGTGCTTGGAAACGAAGTTGCAACACTGACAAACGAAGAAAAGTCAGCGGGAATCTACAGCGTAACTTTTGATGCAAGTAAATTGGCAAGCGGAATATATTTCTATACTCTTCGCGCCGGTAATTTTGTTGAAACAAAAAAACTTATTTTGATGAAATAACTTTATTAATAAAATTTAATAAAAATTGTATGCAGAACGATCCTCGTTATCCTATAGGCAGATTCGATTATAATATAGAAGTTACAAAAGAATTGCGAAGTGACTTTATAAAGACACTCGATTCTCTTCCTGCTTTATTAAGAAAAGAAGTTGAAAATCTATCTGATGAACAGCTAAACACTCCTTATAGAGAAGGCGGATGGAAAATTCGGCAAGTAGTTCATCATTTACCTGACAGCCATCTGAATTCTTACGTTAGATTTAAGCTTGCCTTGACTGAAGATAACCCAAGTGTAAAAACATACGAAGAGCATCTTTGGGCTGAATTGAAAGATTCATACGAAACTCCAATAGAGGTTTCATTGAACCTTTTAGAATCATTGCATAAAAGATGGGTAGTACTTTTAAAATCTCTTTCAGACGAGCAATTCAAAAGAACATTTAAGCATCCCGAATGGGGCAATATGCCTTTGAGCAAAACGCTTGCACTTTATGCATGGCACAGTAAGCATCACCTTGCACACATAACGGAATTGAAGAAAAGGATGAAGTGGCAATAGTTAAATATTCCTCCCCTTTATCAAAGGGGAGGAAATAAGCGTTCTAATACTTCACACAACCCTTATACTCATTTGAATCCTTACCATATTGACCGGCAATTGCTCCCTTAATTTTTGCAATTCTATCATCAAGTTCGTTGTACAAATCGCCTCGCAGCTCAATTGCATTATTATATTTCTCGTACGCTTCAGCTACAGAAGAATTCTTCGCAGTAACTTCATCAAGGTGTGTAAGAAAACCTCCGGCAGTTATGCTTGCATTATTAGGATTGTAATTCGGTACTATCTTTATTACTTCCAATATGTCCCTGCCGCTGGTATGTATAGAACCGAAGCTGACCTCGTAAGTGGATAACGTCTTAGGCACTGAACCATCAGGCTTTAAAGCAGGTTTTGCAGTTATCCTAACACCGCGCATTTTCTGAACTATCTTTTGTACCAG
>CAYMKU010000022.1:27117-63847 GCA_964391015.1 uncultured Ignavibacteriaceae bacterium | reverse complement strand
GATGGGGTATTGTGTTCATCATTCTGTCCAACATCGGGATGGTTTATATTCCTCTCTTTTTGAAGGATGCTATAGATATCCTTCAGGAAAAAATTACGTCCGAAAGAATATTATATTATGTTACATTAATTATAGTAGCATCCCTCCTTTCTGGAATTTTCAGATACTATATTCGGCAAACTATTATTGTCGTTTCAAGAGAAATTGAATACGATCTTCGATTTGACTTCTGGCAGAAAATTCAAAGACTGCCCTTGAGATATTTCCAGAATAATTCCACCGGTAATGTTATGGCACACGCAACGAATGACATAAATGCAGTAAGAATGTTTATCGGTCCAGCAGTTATGTACTCCATTGACACAGGGATAAGATTAATTATGGTTATTGCAATTATGGTTTCGTTGCATTTAGGATTGACAATGTATTCTTTGATTCCTCTGCCGTTACTTTCCGTTTTGGTTTACAAAGTCGGAAAGATTATTCATGAAAAGTACACATTGATTCAGGAAAAATTTTCTGATTTAACTACTAAAGCACAAGAAAATTTTTCAGGAATTCGTGTTATCAAATCTTATGTTCGAGAAGAAAGTGAAATAAATGAGTTCAAAAAACTAAGCAATGAGTATCTGCAGAGAAACATGAACATGATAAAGTACCAGGCGATTATCCATCCAATTTTATTTTTGATAACCGGTTTATCTATCATCATTGTTATCTGGCTTGGAGGTTATAAGGTTATATCAAAAGAATTGACGATCGGTGAGATTACGGCATTCATTGCATATCTCAATATTTTGATTTGGCCTATGATTGCTTTTGGCTGGGTTTTAAATATTATTCAACAGGCAGAAGCGAGCATGAAAAGATTAAACAAAATTTTTTCAGAACCAAATGAGATTGAAGATTCGGAAAATACAATTACTTCTCTATCGGAAATTAATGGTGATATCGAATTTAAAAACGTTTCCTTCAGATATGGTGAACATCTTCCATTAGTTCTGAATAACGTGAACTTAAAAATTCGAAAAGGTTCAACTCTTGCAATAATGGGATATACCGGTTCCGGAAAAACTTCTTTCATAAATTTAATTCCTCGTTTATATGATGTAACTGAAGGAGAAGTGCTCATTGATGGTATTGATGTAAAAAAGATTCCTCTGGATGTTTTGCGAACTAACATAGGATTGGTACCTCAAGAGTCATTTCTATTTTCAGACACAGCAGCCAATAATATTTCTTATGGATTAAGAGAAACTAATAGAGAAAAAGTAGTTGCCGTTTCACAAATTGCTGCGTTTGATAATGATGTAAGCTCTTTTCCTCATGGATACGATACAATTGTTGGCGAACGAGGTATTACTTTTTCAGGTGGTCAAAAGCAGAGAGCAAGCATTGCAAGAGCATTAGCCATTGACCCTAAAATTTTAATTCTTGATGATTCTTTCTCTGCGGTTGATACTCATACAGAGGAAGAAATTCTCACTAATCTGAAAAGTTTTATGAAAAATAGAACAAGTATCGTTATAAGCCATAGAATCTCTACGGTGAAAGACTCCGATAATATAGTTGTACTACACAATGGTAAAATCGCCGAGCAAGGAACCCATGATGAATTAGTCGCTCTGAATGGAATTTATGCTGATCTTCATTACAAGCAATTACTAGAAAAAGAACTGGAAGAATTAAATTGAGCCAAGATTATAAAAGCGAAGATGAAGTATTAGGTAAAGCATACGATTCGCGTTTGATGAAGCGATTACTCCTTTACATCAGACCATATAAAAAATATGTTATTGCAGCAATACTATTGAATATTGTTGTTGCTTCTCTTGGACCAGTTCGGCCCTACCTTACCAAAATTGCTGTTGATGATTATATCAACAATTCAAATTACAATGGATTATTGACAATCAGCTTGTTACTTTTAGTATCACTAGTTCTGCAAGCAGTGATTCAATATTACCTCACTTACTATACTCAATATCTTGGTCAAAAAACTATTTTCGACTTGCGAATGCAAATTTTTCGGCATATTCAAAATCTTGCGCTAAAGTTTTTCGATAAAACTCCAATTGGTAGAATAGTAACTCGAACAACAAATGATGTTGAATCACTTAATGAATTATTTTCGTCTGGTATAGTAATGGTGTTTAGTGATGTATTTCAAATCATTTGGATACTCGCTTTCATGTTTTTCATGGATATTCCCCTTACTCTCGTAACCCTATCTGTTCTTCCGGTTTTAATCTACGGTACTTTTTTATTTAGAAGAAAGGTTCGTGAATCATACAGGGATGTTCGGCTTCATTTGGCAAGACTTAACTCTTATATGCAAGAACATATCACTGGAATGAATGTAGTCCAAATTTTTAATAAACAAAAAGATGAACTGAAAAAATTCTCGAACATTAATAATGATTATAGAGAAGCGAATATAAAATCCATCTTTTATTATGCTATATTTTATCCAGGGGTTGAATTTCTTAGTTCTATAGCAATCGGTTTAATTATTTGGTATGGTGGTGGAGAAATATTAAAAAGCACTTTAACGCTTGGCGTTCTGTTTGCTTTTATTCAATATACAGAAATGTTTTTCAGACCGATTAGAGATTTATCGGAAAAGTATAACATTATGCAAACGGCAATGGCTTCTTCGGAAAGAATATTTAAGCTGCTTGACAACAACACTTTCATCAATAATCCTGCTAATCCAAAAAAACTTGAAAATGTGAAAGGAGAAATTGAATTTAAGAATGTCTGGTTCGCTTATAATGATGAAGATTATATTTTAAAAGATGTTTCATTCAAGATAAACCCCGGTGAAACGGTTGCCATTGTTGGTGCGACTGGTGCAGGTAAAACAAGCATCATAAATATTCTCTCCAGATTTTATGACATAAACAAAGGTTCAATTCTAGTTGATGGAGTTGATATCCGGGAAGTTGATAAACGAGAATTAAGAAAACATATATCAATGGTTTTACAAGATGTTTTTCTCTTCTCGGGAACAATCGAGTCCAACATTAGCATGTCTAATGATTCCATTCCAAAAGAAAAATTAGTAGATGCTGCAAAAACAGTCGGCGCAGATAAATTTATAAATAATCTACCACAGAAATATAGTGAGGTTGTAAAAGAAAGAGGAGCAACATTAAGTGTTGGACAAAAACAGCTGATTTCATTTGCACGCGCACTTGCATACCAACCTCAAATCTTAATTTTGGATGAAGCAACCTCAAGCGTTGATACGGAGACTGAAATTCTTATTCAAGAAGCAATTAAAAAATTATTAGCTGGAAGAACAGCAATAGTAATTGCTCATCGGCTTTCAACTATTCAAGATGCTAATAATATAATCGTTTTGCATAAAGGTGAAATTAGAGAAACCGGTATGCATCAAGAACTGCTTGCAAAAAGAGGAATTTATTATAAACTTTATCAGCTTCAATTTAAGGATCAGGAAATTTCTAAAGCCGTGTAGCATTAGACAAAAATAAAAGGGAGAACATCATGCCGAAACTAAAATTCATGACCCTCGGACGCCATATTATCGAGGGTGAAGAAATGCACCCCGAAGCAACAGGTGAACTTTCAAAATTATTATCCGATTTATCTTTAGCTGCAAAAATAATCTCTTTGGAAGTAAATAAAGCCGGACTTGCAGACATACTTGGCTTCACAGGTGACAGTAATGTTCATGGTGAAGATGTTAAAAAGCTTGATGTATATGCACACGATATGCTTATTAGAGCAATGGATCATGGCGGGCATCTTTGTGTAATGGCTTCTGAAGAGGAGGAGCATATTATTCATATTCCTAAGAGGTTTAATATTGGAAAATATGTCCTTCTTTTTGATCCTCTCGATGGTTCATCTAATATTGATGCCAACATAAGCATAGGAACAATTTTTTCAATTTATAAAAGGATTACTCCCGATGGACAACCGGGAACTTTAGAGGATTGCCTTCAGCAAGGCATTCATCAAGTTGCAGCAGGATATGTTGTTTATGGATCAAGTACTATTTTAGTTTACAGCGCCGGACACGGAGTACACGGATTTACTCTTGATCCTGCATTCGGCGAGTTTTTATTATCACACGAGAATATCCAGATTCCGAGGAAATCTAAAATTTACAGCATAAATGAAGGAAATTATAAGTACTGGCATCCTGGTTTGAAAAAGTATATCAAGTATTTGCAGGAAGAAGATAAAGCCACAAGCAGACCATATTCATCCCGTTATATTGGTTCGATGGTCGCAGATATTCACCGCAATTTGTTGTATGGTGGAATATTTATGTATCCTGCAGATTCACGAAGTCCAAAAGGAAAACTTCGTTTGATGTATGAATGTAATCCAATGTCTTTTATTGTTGAAGCAGCCGGCGGCAGAGCAAGCGATGGTAAAAAAAGGATACTAGAAATTCAGCCTGAATCACTCCATGAACGAACTCCTATTTTTATAGGTTGTGAAGAAGATGTGAAAATGGTAGAGGAATTTATGGCAAAGGAAGAAGTTATAGAAAATAAATCATAATGTTCTAGTACTTTCATCATCGCTGAAGTTTTTTCTTAACCACTTGTCCTTAAAGAAATAATACACATCTTTCACAATTATAATTCCAAGAAGGAAAATAAGAGGATCGGTTTCTGCTCGAAACCTGTTGTTCTCCCCATACTCCATTGCATTGCTGATAATTGCCACATACAATACCGTAATGCTCATGAATATAAAAGTCAAACCGGAAGTATCATCGTGACGAATAAGTTTATAGAATCGTTTTATACTTCCAACAACTGCAAACAAAAGAATCAATGGCACAAACAAAAGACTTGTTAAAGCATAAGGTTCCTTTCCATTATCAACACCAAATACTATTTTCTTAAATGATTGGAGATTAATCCCGATTCGAAGGCGAACAGCAGAAAGCAGTGAAATATATTTTGACAACGTGTTCGCATTAGACATTAAATACCTGTCCTGCCAAGTAGGTTGGCAGTATAAAAGCCAAGAGTCAAACATTCCTGACAAATACAGCCGCTGATAATTCTGAATTATATAAAGTGAAGCATTCTTGTAATCTTGCGCAACAGAAACATACGCAATGTGATTATAATTTTGAGTACCGCTTACTTTAATCGGAGTTGTAAGTTCAGGTACATCTTTATATTTCTGTGTCGAAGATTGAAATTCAGAATATTTATCAACATGGCTGAAGGGTGGAATGGAAGCAGTTTTGGGAATACGATTATCTTGAACGAGTTTATCTATTATATTTTCACCTACTGAGTGTTCTGCGAGTCGAAACACATTCATACCTGCCCAGCTTGAAGACCCAAAGAAACCAAACACAACTAGATTCTTCACATACAATGAACTGGCCAAACAAACAGCCACAATAGAATACACCACTATTTTGCGACGATTGACTTTGCATGAAATCAATATTAGAGAAATAATTATCATCAAAAAAATTAAATGAAATGTTGAACGTGTTAAACAGATGATTGAGATGACAATTAGAAAAACCGCAACATGCGATGCAGTTGGTTTATCTTGTAGTCGCAACAACACAACTGCCGCAAGAACTAATAGAACCGCAATTGGATAAGTATAGAATAACCAATTTTCATAAAGTATTGAGCCTGGACTTACAATGAAAAGAAATGCCGCAGCCAATGAAAAGATTCTTGAGAATTTGGAAAAACGCAGAAAGAGATACAACAAGCAATAAAGAACAAATCCCATCAACAGGTAAATAACATTGAAACAAACCGCAAATGAATTAGGACATAACTTCAAGACTGTTCCAAGAAATAAATTGAAACCAGGCGGCTGACTATGCTGATGAAAAATACCGGAAAACAGACGATGACGAAGAACATCAACATCAAGATATTGCCAAAACCAATCTAAGGAAGTAGAATCAAATCGAACCCCGATTAACCAAAATACTAATCGAGATAATGCAAAAGATATTAGAAGAAAAAGTGCTGTGTAAACTTGTTGATGGGTAAGGGGTTTAAATCTGATCAATCTCAATACCGTTATTATTTGATACTAAGCTTTAGTGCAATCAGTACTTTTGCATCCTCAACGTCTTTTTTGTTTTTGAATGCAACTGTAACACCACGGATTTTATTATACTTTTTGCCTGTGGCAAATTGTTCTTTCAACTTGTCAGAAATGGTACTGTTATGTATTGCTTTCTCTGCTTTGTCGGTAAAGTAGAAGGTAGTTCTAAATGAATCTTTGATGATGGAAAGCCAGAATATTGTTTTTGATTTTCTTGTTACTTTCATCAGCCAGCTTTTACCATCGTTGTAATATCTCCATTCTTCAGAAATAACGGGGTAGTTAGTATGAATGAACTCAAATAAAGAACTCCACAAAATTTTGGCTTTCCCTATATGCGAAAAAATTATTTCCTCCGTTGGGAATTGGCTTTTATCAGATAGAATTGGGGGTTGCATCGGTTCTATGATTAATATTTTTTTCTAATCCAAAATTAGAATAATTGCAGATAAAATAAATATATAGAGATATAACCCTTTTGTATTAATTATTTAAGCCAACGGTGGAAGGACTACTCGTCGGAAGTGAAAAATATTAGAAATCCAATCCGAATCTATTCACGAAAGAACTCCAGTTTTTATGGGTAGCGAGGAAGATGTGAAAATGGTTGAAGCGTTTATCGTGAAGGAGGAAGTTGGAGTAATAACTTGGTTAATAATTTTTATTTATCCTATAGAATATTATGGACCATATTTCTTCATTAAATGTTTTGGTATCTCACCAATTATTTCTTCTACACCGCAGATTTGGAATCCATTTTCTCCAATAAATGTTGCAGAGTTAATTGAGATTGACCAAATAGCTCCAATACGAATTGTGATGTTTTTATTTTTGACTTCCGGTTCATTCGTTTCGTGCAATAAGAGTTTCGCTTCTGTTATCGTCTTATGTTCAGTAACATTTTGTAAAACGTCAAATATAGTTGAGATTACATCATATACCGACTTAGCTTTCCAATCTATAATCCAATTTTTGGTTATATAACAAACTTTATTCCTTTCATCAAAATAGACAGTTCCGTATATGTTATTTTCCTTTTTGATCATTGAACCTGTTTTAGGGTCGCTGTCATCAATGATAAAATTAGCTGATATGATTTCATTATTAAATGCTTCTCTGGACATTCCAAGTTTCAATCTCATACCAGAAATATCCAGAGACGATTTCTGAGCAAAAATCAAATTTGAAAAAATATAGATAATTATTAATATTTTATTCATTTGTGTTTCTTTTAAAATATAAATTAATTTTATCCGATATTTTTAGTTATTTAACCAACTTTTTTATTCATCTCAATAACTTTCATTAAAAAAGCATTGGCTATTTTGAAATTCTCATACTGTGAGTGAATATTATGCAAGTCTTTCTCGCCATGAAATAAATTATTTCTAAAACGATAAATTATTATAAGGATGGACTCAATTACTTTTTCGTGTGCTTGTTCTTCAGCAATCAATACTTTTCGAACTTTATTTTTAATGTCTGGTTGACGAATTCTTAATCCCTCGAACAAATCATTCGTTGTATTGTTTGCTGCAACATATCTTTCACGAAAGTAATGTAAAAAGGACTCGTAAAAATTTTGTTGACGTAAATGGTTTGACTCATTAGAAACTTGGGTAGCTATGGCCGATAATCTGATATAATTAACAGATAGTCTCTCGCCATTATTCGCCCGTTCAGCTAATTTTGATTCAAAAAGATTCCATAATAGTGAAAAATCCGTTACTACATTTATTTCTTCCCTACTAAAATTAGTTGTATTATCAAAGTAGTCATTCAGCCATTGAATTACTTCTAATTTATTACACACCTAAACCTCATATGGTATTAAAATAAATGAGCATTACAGATACTCGCCTAATTAGATATTTAGTTCATCAAGCTATAAACAAAAGATAAAAAGAAATTTAGCTAAATCTCAATTTTAATCTTTTTCAATTCTTCCGAAAGCTTCTTCGCAAATTCTGCTTCGCTAATTCCTTCTAACTTTATCTTTGTTGACTTAACTAAAACTTCAGGCGGATCGCCTTCACCTTTTACAAACTTGTATAAAGTAAAACCTAATCTGTAACGGTCATTAACTACAGGAAGGTAATCATTGAATTTGTTTACAATGTCGTAAACTTTTTTTTCAATCGAGCTTTCGGAAACGGGACTTACTCCCGGCGGTGGTAATGTTGTCATTATAAATCAATATTTTTTTAGTAAAAATACATCTAAGCAAAGTCTCCCGCAAATTGATAGGTTGAGGTGATTTGCGTAAATTTTTACTGTTAATTTCACTTGCAATTTTTTGGTTGATATTATTAGTGGGTTAACTGAAATAAATAAGATGGGTTGAAACCCAAGAAATTTGGAGTGCTTGTATTCCACGCCCTAAAGGGCGTGGTTATAAACCCCGACCTTTAGGTCGGGGAACTTGAAAAACCTCCCAAAATACAAGGGCTTTAGCCACTTATTATTTTAGCCGTCCACTGAGTAAATTAATTGAGATATTTCAACAGGCTTAATTTTTCAAATCGGTGTGTTTTAATTGACGCTTTTTCCATACAAAAAAATACTTGTTGTACGGCTTAGTTCATTGGGTGATATTCTACTCACCACTCCATTGATCCGTTCGTTAAAAAAGGAAATACCTAAGCTTGAGATTCATTTTCTTTTACGCGAAGGGTACCAAGATGCACTAATTAACAACCCAAATATTTCAAATGTCATAACCGTAAACAGAGAAGCTTCGTCATCTAAAATAAAAACAATCCTCGTGCAAAATAAATATGATTTTATAATTGATCTTCAAAACAATTTGCGGTCTAGGAATTTAATTTCAGGTTTAAACTGTCCGAAAGTTCGGTTCAAAAAGTTAAGCTGGCAAAAATTCCTACTGGTAAAATTTAAGATCAACCAGCTGAGAGAATCTCCATCTATTCCCAAAAGATATGCTTCTTTAATTGATGGGTTAGAATTAGATCAGCAAGGGCTTGATCTTTTCACAAACAGCAAGCCCTCAGAAAGCTTGACTGGATTCACAAACTTGATTGGCTTTTGCCCTGGTTCAAGGCATTTTACAAAAATGTGGCTGAAGGAATATTACATAGAACTTGGAAATATGCTAACTGCAAATGGTTTTCACATTATTTTATTTGGCGGAGAAAATGATAAACACATTTGCGAAGAAATTTCATCCAAGATCTCTAATAGTACAAATCTATGCAATAGTAATAATCTTCTTCAGACCGCTGCTGATATGAAATTATGTAAGGCAATTATTTGCAACGATTCCGGTTTGATGCACGCAGCTTGTGCAGTTAAAGCTCCAGTAATAACCATCTTCGGATCAACAGTAAAAGAATTTGGCTTCACACCATACAGCAGTAAATATTTAGTTTTAGAAAACAAATCGCTAACTTGCAGACCATGTTCACACATTGGCAGAAACAACTGCCCCAAACGTCATTTTAAATGCATGAAAGAAATCACTCCACAATTTGTTTATAACAGCGTTATTGAATTTCTAAGTCAAACATGAAAACATTTTGGTTTGGTCTTTATAACTATTTAATCATTCCGATATTTTATATAGCAGTAAGAATCGGCAGCATTTTTAATAATAAGATTCGACGCGGGCTGCAAGGAAGAAAGAAAATGTTCGAGGAGCTTATCATAAGTTCCGCAAATCTTTCTAAGACAAAAAAATTAATTTGGTTTCATTCATCTTCGCTTGGAGAATTCGAACAGGCAAAACCGCTTATTGAAGCATTAAAAAAAGATTCAAACTTAAATATCCTCGTAACATTCTTCTCGCCTTCCGGTTATGAAAATTCAAAGAAATATCCTTATGCAGATCTGGTTTCATACATTCCTTTCGATTCATACCAGAATGCTAGAAAATTCAAGCAGATTGTAAATCCCGATTTGGCAGTCATGATGCGGTACGACATTTGGCCAAATCACGTATGGATAATGAGAAAATTTGGTGTGCCTGTTTTACTTGTCGATGCAACAATGAAAAGAAATTCTCCAAGGAAATTTCCTTTGCTTATCAATTTTCACAAAGCTCTCTTTAAACAATTAACTAAGATTCTGACTGTATCAAAAGATGATTCTGATGGTTTTAAGAGCTTTGGCTGTTCAGAGAATCAAATAAAAGTTGTCGGCGATACAAGATTTGACCGTGTGTACCAGCGAAGCTTAGAGGCAAGAAAGCGAAATTTAATTAATGAAAACCTTTTAAAGGATAAAAAAATATTTGCGGCAGGAAGCACCTGGAGTAATGATGAAGAAATAATTATTCCCGCATTTATTAAGCTTGCCAAGTATGATAAAAGCGCTGTATTACTGATTGCCCCTCACGAACCGAATTTGCTGAACCTTGAAAAAATAGAAAATGAGTTCTCCGGAAAACTGTCAACCATCAGATTTTCTTACTTGAACAATTACAATAACGAGCAGGTTATTATCGTTGATTCAGTTGGAATTCTTCTTACTCTTTATACTTATGCATCAGCCGCATTCATCGGTGGAAGCTTTAAGCAAGGCATACATAATGCCTTGGAAGCTGCCGCATATGGTATCCCCGTTCTATTCGGACCCAAAATTGAAAACTCGCAGGAAACTCAGGAATTACTTAAACGAGGCGGTGGAATTTTAATCAGAAATAAATCAGATGCATACAAACAAATAAGAACCTTATTAAGTAATGAAGAAATTAGGAAAACAAAGGGACAGATTGCATTTCAGTACGTACACGAAAATTTAGGTGCCACTGAAAAAATTATTAAAGAGATTTATCAATATCTTTAATTATATACCTGTATAAGACTTTTTATACCTTTCTTGTAAAATATTCATGTGATGTTTTTCGTGTCCTGCTATTATGTAAAGCAAAGCCAAAGCTGTAACATCATATTTATTTGCATTACCTCGCCTCTGTAAAGCATCTTCATCAAAACTTTTAGCAAGCAGCATATTTGATTCACGAAGCAGCCTAAACTCATAATTCAAATCGGATAAGCTCCGCTTATTGAAATCACTTGCTTTCACATAAGCATCTTGATCAAAACCCGGCAGCGGTTGTTTTTCGCCTCTAGCTATGCACATTGCACGATAAGCCATAACTCTTTCTGTATCTATGAGATGCCCAACAACTTCTTTCACTGTCCATTTGCCAGATTCGTATGCATAATTTCCCATTGCTTCGGAGAAAGAGTTTAACACCTCTTGTGTTTCTAGAGATTGCGAAGATAAAATTTTTTTTATGTCATTTCCTTCAACAAGTTTAATATAACTCTCATAAAATGGTGCATAATCATTTTTATCTGGTCTCATTTTTTCTCCTTACTTTTTCGGTGTTTATAATTGTACAATTTATTCCCAAATTTTCACTTCGAAGAATCCTTCTGAATTTGCTACGGCACGAAACATACCATTTGTGTTGTAAACTATTGCATAATTTCCATCTTTATCAACAGAAACCAAACCACCATCACCTGTACTTATATACTTAAAAATCATTTCATCCGCCGCCTCTTTGAGTGAATAATTTTTATACTTCATCAAAGCTGAAACACTATAAGCCACACTATGCTTTATAAAAAGTTCTCCTTTTCCAGAGCAAGAAACTGCACAGGTTTCATTATTTGCATATGTACCTGCGCCAATGATTGGCGCATCGCCAACTCTCCCGGGAAGTTTATTAGTAATTCCGCCGGTTGAAGTCGCCGCAGCTAAATTTCCATAAACATCACGGGCAACACATCCTACTGTTCCTTTTGTTTGTTTCTTGATTACGTTTTGCCATTGTTCAAATCGCCGCGGAGTATCGAAATAACTATTTGGAACAATTTCGACTCCCATTTCCTCTCCAAATTTTTCAGCACCTTCTCCAACTAACAACACATGAGGCGTTTTTTCCATTACTATTCTGGCTAATGAAATTGGGTTCTTGATTGTTTTTACCCCAGCCACTGCACCGCATGACAGGTCGCTCCCATCCATTATTGAAGCATCTAATTCATGTGTTCCATCCGAAGTATATACGGCTCCTACGCCAGCATTAAACATCGGATCATCTTCCAGAAATTTCACAACATGCTCAACTGCATCAAGACTTGTTCCGCCTGTTTCTAATATTTTCTTTCCTATAGTTAACGCTTCAGATAACGATCTAAAATATTCTTGCTTTACTGAATACGGCATTTCTTTACTGATTGTACCGACACCGCCATGAAGCACTATAGTAAATTTTGGCGGCTTCTCGTTTGAAATTGCTTGGTTAAAATCAGTAATTCTTAAACAAAAAAATATTACATATAAAATGTAAATTAATTTCATAGAGCTTTAGCTTTTATTCACGAAAATAATTTCAGTCCGGCAATACCAATAACTATTAGGAAAATAAAAAATAACCTGATTACTTCAGATGACTCACTGAAAAGAAAAATGCCTAAAATGGCTGTACCAACTGCACCGATACCTGTCCACACTGCATAACCAGTTCCGATCGAAATATCTTTAACCGCAATGGAGAGTAAAACCATGCTAACAATCATGCTGGCAACGGTAAACACACTTGGCCAAAATTTTGTGAAACCGTAAGAATATTTCAAACCGACAGCCCAGCAAATTTCAAATATGCCTGCAAGAAAGAGCAAGAACCACGACATAAATTTTTCCGAATCTGGTTAATAAAAATAACTACTATACAACTGTCATTCAGAACTTGTTCTGAACCTTTTTATCAGGAAGATTGAAGACACTGAATCGAGTTCTGCTTGACAATAAAAATCAAAATTATGATTGTCAAGAATCTAAAATCATTTTCATGGTTGCTGCATCAATATTCCCCCCACTGATGATTACGCCAACTCTACCAGCAACAGATACTTTTGAACTCAATAAAGCAGCAACACCCAGCGCGCCTGATGGTTCTACAACTAACTTTAATCTAAAAAATAAAAATTTAACTGCTTCAATAATTTCTTTTTCAGAAACTGTTCTCATTCCGTCAACATATTCAAGCACCAATGGAAAAGTAATTTTGCCTAATGAGGCGGTTCTTGTACCATCTGCAATTGTTTTAGGGTTCTTTATTGTGTGCAGAGTTTTCGAGTAAAAAGATTTTGCCGCATCATCGGCGAGTTCAGGTTCAACACCAATTACTTTACACGATGAATTCATTTTTTTGGAAGCAATCGCTGTTCCTGAAAGCAATCCGCCGCCGCCACAAGGTGCAAGTATTTGGTCAAGTTTTCCAGCTTCATCAAATAGCTCAAGAGCTGCCGTTCCTTGACCAGCTACAATATCGTAGTGATCAAATGGAGGGATTAAATTATACCCATGTTTTTCAATTAGATCAGTCGCAACATTTTCACGAACTTCAGTTTCAGAATTATAAAAAATGATTTCCGCTCCGTAACCTTGAGTTGCGGCTATTTTTATGACGGGAGAATTTTTAGGCATCACAACTATTGTTTTAATATTCAACAGTTTACCGACCAACGCAACAGCTTGCGCATGGTTTCCGGAAGAATAAGTTATTACTCCCTTTTGCCTTTCCTGATTTGACAGTTTTGAGATAGCATTATACGCTCCACGAAATTTAAATGCTCCCGTCCTCTGAAAATTTTCGCATTTCAAAAAAACTTCTGCATTTACCAACTTATTTAAAGTCCGAGAATTAATTACAGGAGTTTTGTGTGCGATACCCATAAGTTTTTTCCGGGCTTCCTCTATTTTATCAAACATCTTCATTGGCTGATTTTAAAATTAAGACCATTCAAATTGTTTTCAATATATCCCATTTCAAATTCCATTACGCAAGATACGGTTTAAGATATTTTCCTGTCCATGAGTTTTTGTTTTCAGTAATATCCTCTGGCGTACCTTCTGCCACTATTTCACCACCTAAATCTCCGGCTTCTGGACCCAAATCAATGATATGATCAGCACATTTTATAACTTCCAAATTATGCTCAATTACAACAAGAGAATTCCCCTTTTCAAGAAGAAGGTTAAAACAATTAAGTAATTTTGAAATATCATCAAAATGAAGTCCGGTCGTGGGCTCATCAAAAATGAAAAGCGTATGCTTTCTTTCGCGCTGCAATGAAAGATGTGCAGCAAGCTTGACTCGTTGCGCTTCTCCACCGGATAGAGTGTTTGACGGCTGACCAAGTTTAATATAACCCAATCCCACATCCGCTAATAATTTAATTTGTCGTAAAATTTTCGATTCATTATTAAAAAATTGTACCGCTTCATCAACCGTCATACTTAAAACATCAACAAGGTTTTTCTTCTTGTAAGTTATTTCTCTAATTTCTTCCTTGAATCGTGTTCCTTTGCAATCTTCACACTCTAAATAAATATCAGCAAGAAACTGCATTTCGACTTTAATGAACCCATCGCCCTGACATGTTTCGCATCTTCCACCAGGGACATTAAACGAGAAATACCCCGGCTTATACCCTCTCGCTCTCGCCTGATGAGTTGCTGCAAACAATTCTCTAATTGACTCAAACGCTTTAATGTAACTTATTGGATTTGATCTTGGAGATTTTCCAATTGGTGATTGATCTATAATTTCGATTTCATCAATATATTCATACCCTTTAATTTCATTGAACCTACCCACTCTAGAAGGTGCCATCCCAAAATATTTTGCTAACCCACCATAAAGGACATCATGTACCAAAGTACTTTTACCTGAACCGCTCACTCCTGTAACAACTACAAATTTGTTTAGGGGGATTTTAAGATCAATATTTTTTAGATTATTCTCAGCAGCGCCAAGAATCTTTATTTCTTTACTAACTCGCTTATTTCGTTTAGTAGGTAAAGGAATTTTTATTTTTCCTGAAAGATATTTGCCTGTCAAAGATTCTTTGTTCTTAATTACTTCATCATAAGTTCCACTTGCAACAATTTCACCACCGTTAACTCCAGCTCTGGGCCCCATATCAACTAAAAAATCAGCTTGCTTCATCATTTCAGGATCGTGCTCAACAACCAAGACAGTATTTCCAATATCTCGAAGATTTTTAAGAATATTTATAAGTTTATAATTATCACGCGGATGAAGACCGATGCTTGGTTCATCAAGAACATATAGCGCACCAACTAATGAAGAACCAAGAGAAGTTGCCAAGTTTATTCTTTGCGCTTCTCCCCCCGAAAGAGAGCTGCTTAATCTATCAAGAGCCAGGTAGCCGATTCCAACATTGTTCAGAAATGTTAATCGCTTAATAATTTCTTTTAAGATTCGTTCACCAACATGGAGATCAAAATCTGAAAGCTGGAGCTTCTGGAAAAATTCTAATGCTTTTTCTATCTGAAGCTGCACTATATCATAAATTGAATAATCATTGATTTTAACCTGCAGAGATTCTCTCCTTAACCGCGAACCTTTGCATGCCCTGCATGTTGAATAACCTCGGTAACGGCTTAGCAAAACACGAATATGCATTTTGTATGTTTTGCTCTCGAGTTTTTCAAAAAACTTATCTATACCGATAAAATCTCCAAATCCCTTTTGAATTTTTTCCAACTGCTCATCAAAAAGATTTTTGTAAGGTACATTTAAAGGAATATTGAATTGTTTTGCATTCTTAACAAGATCCCTAAGATGCGTACTGTACTTCGCAGAACGCCAGGGTGCAATCGCACCTTCAGCAATTGTCAAATTTGGATTCGGAATCACCAAATCCATATCTATCCCTATTGTCTTGCTGAAACCCTGACAAACTGGGCAGGCACCAAATGGATTATTAAAGGAAAAAAATCGAGGTTCGGGTTCCTCATATCTGATACCACAGCATTCATAAAACTTATTGAAATCAGTTTGTTCTCCTGTATCCGAATTGATCAGCACCAATCTATTCTCGCCCTCTTTAAACGTTACCTCAATTGCATCGGCTAATCTGGTTCTCAGTTCATCCTTAACTACTCTAAACCTATCAATTACAACTCGAATCTCATCCTTCTTCTTAGGATTCACTTCTTCAACGTTTATGTCGTGTAAATTTCCATTAAAAAATATTCTAAAGAATCCTCTTCGCTTGAGAAGCTCAATTTCTTGTCTAATCGTCGTTCCCTCATGTACATGAACAGGAAATGTTAAATAAAATTTAGTGTCCTCCGGCTGCTTTTCAAGCCAATCAATTACGGTTCCCGTGCTCGCTTTTTTTACTTCTTTGCCGCATTGAAAACAAATTGTCTTGCCAATACGCGCAAATAGAAGTCTTAGATAATCATATACTTCGGTAGTTGTACCGACCGTTGAACGGGGATTCCGTGAGCCAGATTTTTGTTCTATTGCAACAGCAGGACTAATTCCTTGAATCAACTCAACATCGGGTTTGTTCATCCTCTCAAGAAATTGCCTGGCATAAGAAGATAAGCTTTCAACATACCTTCTTTGCCCTTCGGCATAGATTGTATCAAATACCAAGGATGATTTTCCGCTTCCGCTCACTCCGGTAAATACAATGAGCTTATTTCTTGGAAGTTCGAAACTAAGGTTCTTTAGATTGTGCTCTTTTGCACCTTTAACAATTATTTTTTTGTGGTTTGAAATTTTAACCTTATTAGTCATGCCTGTAAAATTGTCCTCATCACAAAGTGATTTGCACAAGTAAATAAAAAATATTTCTCGAATTCTAAAAACAAATTAAGCTGTAAAACCTCGGTAGTTAGATTCTTAGTCAGAAATAAATTATGAAAGGCAAATTAAACTCTATTTATTTACAGAAGTTTTTTCTTCTAATTTTTTCAAAGCTTCAATTTTCTGATCAATCAGTTTAATCTTTTCATCTAATTCACGTAAACTCGAATTGATTTGATCTTCATATTCTGCCTTATCCCAGTAACCCCTTTCTTCAAAGTAGCTTTTAAACAACCAGTTATGCTTCAAAGCTTCCATATTTTCTGATAGGCGAGATGCTGCAATCCGCGCATCAATGGATGTTCTCTGAATTTCAGACATAGTATTAGTAAACATGGAATCGTATTTGCTACCTTGAATTAAAACTTGCCCTAGCATACCGCGTCCTTTACTTACATCGAAAATAATTGTATCCACTTCTGTCACAACTCTATTCACATTAGTTATAACTTCACTCACACCACTTCCAAGGTTTTTAAAAATGCCGGAAACTTTCTCCAATTCGGTTATAACGGCATAAAGACTTTGGTCAGCACGTTTTGTCAATTCTGTTGCTTGATAATAAAGCTTCTCGTCCGTCAATATTTTTCCGATTGTACCTTCGCCTTTGTTAATCTTTGCAACAATATCAGCCATATTTTTGGTCATCTCTTTTGTGTAGCTCATTATTCCTTGTGTTTCTTGAACAACCGCACCAAAACCGACAGGATCTTTTGATTGAATAGTTCCTCCATCACCGATTGGATCTGCCGTTGAACTGCCTATTTCCAGAATAACAACTTTGTTTCCAACCAAACCTTCTGTTTCAATTGAAGCTTTAGTATCCTTTCGAACAAAGCGGTGAATTTCATTGTGCAATCGCATGGAAACTTCAACTCTTCCAGTAGTGTCTTTAACTATCTCGATATTTTTAACACTGCCAACATCAATGCCGCCTAATCTTACCGGTGCTCCATTCCTTAATCCCTCAATGTTGTTGAAGTATGCCTTAACAATAAATGTCGGTCGAAAAAGAGATTCTTTATTTCCTAAGAGAAAAATTCCAATAACTAAAAGTACACTTCCGATAAAAATAAATATTCCAAGTTTTGCACCAGATAAATTCTTAAACATTACTTCCTCCCTGTCTCTTCGATTAATTCGTCACTGAAGAAATTTCTTAAAAATGGATCTTTTGAAGTTGTTAGTTCGGTTATGTCGCCAGTATATTGAATTTTACCTTCATCAAGCACCACAGCACGATCTGCGATGATCCTTGCACACAAAATATCATGAGTCACAATTATTGAGGTCATTTTTAATTCTTTTTGCAAATCAAGAATAAGCTTACTGATTTCTTTTGCAGTGATTGGGTCAAGACCAGTCGTTGGCTCGTCATACAGCATTAATTTTGGTTCTGTAATAATTGCCCGTGCAAGTCCTATCCTTTTTTTCATACCGCCAGATAAATCAGCAGGCATTTTATCAATAGCTTCTTCTAAGGAAACTTTTTCCAAAACATTTTTAATACGTGCCTCCCTCTCCTTAAGAGAAAGATTAAAATGTCTGATAAGCGGAAAATCAAGATTACCTCTAACACTCATCGAATCATATAAAGCAGCCCCTTGAAAAAGAAATCCAATTTGTTTTCTTAATTCATTCAGTTCATCAACATCCAAAGCTATTATATCTTTGCCAAATATTTGAACACTGCCGCCGTCCGGCTGCATTAATCTAATCATACACTTAAGCAAAACGCTTTTACCTGTTCCACTCCTCCCAAAAACAACCAGATTTTCAGCCTCCTCAACTTTTAATGAAACTTCATCTAAAACAACATGGTTGCCGAATGACTTTGACAGCTTTTCTATATTTACAATCAAATTGTTGGCCATAGCCACAACGTTATTTTAACAAGCACCATGTCAAAAATTAAAATTAAAATTGAAGATACAACAACTGCTGTAGTTGATGCTCTTCCGACACCTTCCGTGCCATTTGTAGCAGTATATCCCTTATAAGTTCCGACCAATCCGACGATATATCCAAACACAAATGTTTTTGCTATTCCGGGAATTGCATCGCCAAATTCAACTGATTTTATAACCGCACCAGTGAAGTAATCAAATGTCATATTCTGAACAAGAAGCACCGCAACATAAGCTCCAAACAGGGCAATAAACACTACATATACAGTTAAAATGGGTAGAATAAATGTACAAGCAAAAATTCTTGTGACAACCAGGTATTTAAATGGATTTATTGCTCCCACCTCCATCGCATCAATTTGCTCTGTAACACTCATTGAACCTAATTCAGCACCTATACCGGAACTTACTCTTCCAGCAAAAATAAGAGCAGTAATAACAGGCGCAAGTTCGCGAACGATTGAAATTCCAACAGCACCAGGAAGAAATGCCTCGGCTCCAAATCTCACTAAGACTGGTTGTGTTTGCATAGTAATTACTAATCCAATAATAAATCCAGTCAGACTCACAATTGGAAATGTTTGAACTCCAAGAACGTCCATGTGCTTTCTAATCTGTTCAATCTCAAAAGGAGGTTTGAATACATTTTTAAAAAAGAGCAAAGTAAATTCTGCCAATCCACCAATAGTTTCAAAAAAATTATTAGTTTTTTTTTCAAAGCTACTTAGAATTTTTTGCTGTAAGGATTGTGACTTCATCAGAATAGTAATACAAAGTAGATAATATTTAACGTCTTGTCTAAATCAAAATTAGTGAAAAAAGAAAATGAAAAAAAATTCTTGTTGTGTCTGCCTCCTAATCAGTCGAAAGCATTTATAAAGTGATCTATTTGGGGGTCTTGCCCAGGGAGCATTAGGATCGCAATAACATCAAAGCGACATAATATTTCTTTGATCTCATTTTCGAAAAGATAAAGTTCAGCAATTCTTTTCAGCTGCTTAATTTTATTTCTGTTAATGGATTCTTCGGGATGACCAAACTCCAAGCTCTTTCTTGATTTCACTTCAACAAACACCAATCCGTCCTCGTTAGGATCTTTGGCAATAATATCAATCTCACCCTTACCGTAGCGATAATTTCTTTTAACAATTGTGTATCCCTTGTTTTCTAAAAACTTAACTGCCAATTCCTCACCTTTATCACCAAACTTTTTAGTTGAGAATGTCATACGACCTCTTTCTTAACAGCAGATTCTATTTCCAAAATTTCAGGAAGAATATTATGCAAAAAACTTTTTCTGTGAAGTGAAGTTGCCCCGAATAACTTTACCGCCCGAATATGTTGTTTTGTCGGATAACCTTTGTTTTTACACCAGTAGTATTGTGGATATACTTCATCAAATCTGATCATTATTTCATCACGAATTACTTTGGCGATTATTGAAGCTGCAGCTATTGCAAAGGATTTTGAATCGCCTTTTACAATCGGAATCATGGGGATTTCATGATTGAACCTTTTATTTCCATCTGCAAGAATTAAATCTGGTTTAATGTGTAGTTTATTAACTGCATACTTCATTGCAAGCAGCGATGCTTGGAGAATATTTATTTTATCAATTACCTCATTAGAAATTATTGATACACCATAAGTCAAGCAGTTTTCAATAATAACTGGAAAAAGTTCCGTTCGCTTTTTCTCTTTCAGTTTTTTCGAATCATCAACCCCGTCAATGAAAACATCAAATGGAAAGATAACTGCCGCAGCAACCACTGGTCCTGCAAGTGGACCCCTTCCTGCCTCATCTGTTCCAGCAATAAGTTTTACTTTTTCACTTATGAATGAATCATCAAAATTTTTCATCTGCCTAAATAAATCGCTATTAATCCGACAACCATATCTAATTTTAGAAGTGAGCTTATTCTGCTAAGACTTCTCTTTGACGAATCGTAAAAAAGTAATCTCATGGAATAAAACAGAATTGGGTTGACAATGACCATCACTACAAGAAAGTATTCTATTTTATAAATCTGAAATAGAAATGGAATAAAGGTAAATAAAAACAATAGCCCTGAAATAATTATAACAAAAATTTTTGCTCTCTTATCTCCATACTCAATCGGAAGTGTTCTCATACCAAATAATGAATCTCCCTCTTTATCTTCTATATCCTTAACCACTTCCCGTATAAGATTTATTAGAAATGCAAATACTGCGGGTATAATTGCCGGCACTAAACTTTCAACAGCAACTCCAGCAAAAACAAATGCAAGAGCGGTAAGTAAGGAAACTGCAATATTTCCCACTAACACCATGCTTTTTAATTTGAAAGAATATAAAAATAATAGGACTACCGCAATTGCAGAGATAGCGAAAACATATAGAGTAATAAAAGAACTTAACGTAAGAGAAATGATAACAAGTATAAAAAAGAATATGATTGCATTATTTTTTGAGAGTACACCACTCGACAATGGTCGGCTTGGACGATTAGTTCTATCTATCTCAATATCATAATAATCATTAATAATATTTCCAGAGGCCGCAACGAAGAAACCAACAAGACCAGCTAAAATTATTTTTAATGTGAGATCATTTTTGCTCGAACAGATTAACCCTCCAACAACAATCGTTAAAAAAGTTATGAAACAATTCAATGGACGAATTATTTTAATAAATCTTCTGATCATATTCATTTAAGAACTAAAACTCACTTACCAGACCGAAATGGATTTTCCCATCAGAGAATGAATCTCCTTTAGCTAATGCAAAACTAACACCGAGGACACCTAGTGAAGTCTCAACGTTCAAGCCCAAGCCATATCCAATATTGAACGATTCTTGTTTTAAAGTTTTTGCCGTTGTATCTTCTTTAATCAGATAGTAACCCGTATCGAAAAATAAAAAAGTATAAGTTCTACGGGCTAACAACAATCGGTACTCAAGGTTTGTCCAAAGAACTCTCGAACCTAAAAACTGATCTTCGCGATAACCCCTTAAGCTATTTGTGCCACCAAGTCTAAATAGATCACTGATTTCAAAGAATGAACCCTTAAGTTCACGACCGTTTATTTTTAATGCTATAACCTGTCTGTTGAAAATTGAATAAAAAAAATCAAAGCTGATGAGTATCCTTTGAAGGTCAATATTCTTATTAAGGTCAGAGGTAAGAAATTGCACGGGTCCATTTATTTTTTTCTTGCTGAGCGAATATGTGTTGTTGAATAAAATCCCCTCGGTGGGAGCATAAGGATCATCACGGGTATCTATTTTTAGATTCAAACCTGTCGATACTAAACTCGAATTATAAACAGTGAAAATATTATATAAATTTTCCGACGGTATAATTGATTCAGCAGCAAGTTGCAAAGATGCACTTATAGTTTCTGTAGCAAGAAATTCAAGAGCACCTTCAAATTTCCTCTGAACATAAATTGTATCCTGTTTGCGTTGATTGAACCCTACTGCAATATTAAATGGTAAGTTCAAAACCCATGGTTCAAGATATTTTAACTCAAGCTCTTGAGAATTGCGGTCCAGCTTTTGCCAACGAACGGCTACTGATCTTCCACTACCAAAAATATTCCTTAAACTGATGTTAACCAACCCTGTAACGAATGCTTTTTCGCCAGCTTTATTAGCCGGGATATAACCGATAATGCCATCAAAATTATTTGTCTGTTTTTCCTTAACCTCAATTTGTAATATGCCCTTATTGTCAGAACTAAAATAGAATTGTGGCAAAGTAACTGGTTCAAAGAAACGAAGTCGATTTAATTTGGGTGGTATATCATCAATTTCTTTTTGAGAGTATAATTCCCCCTGGCTAATCCTCAATTCACGAATGATGACATCGTCACTTGTTTTAGTATTACCATTAATTTCAATTCTATCTATCGTCCCCTTTAAATCTTTGTTGATCTCTAAAAAAACATCAGCGAAATATTCTTTTTCTAAAGCATCCTCAACAAAATTTACAGATTTAATTTTTACTTCTGCGAACGGATAGCCATTGTTTTCAAAGTACTGCAATATTTCTTCAATAACCTCTTCAAATTCATTTTTAACAAAAATGCGTCCTTCGAGAAAAGTAAATAAATCAACGATCTTAGTGCGATCAGATGAATCAGAATAATCAATAAAGATTTTTCTTAGATAAGTAGGCAGTCCTTCATCAATTACTAAATCAACAGTAACTAAAGATGAATCCAAATTGTAATTGAATTTGCTTCCATTAAAGTTGGAATTAAAATATCCTTGCAAACTCAATCTTGACGAGATTCTTCGCAAAGCCGAATCTAAATATTCAGGTTTCACTTTGGAAGAAACAGCTAAACTGCTCCATGTTAGATATTCTTTTACACTGAATACATTATTCCCAGAAATATTTATTGATTGAATATTCTGAGCTTGTGAAAAGAAAAAAGGAAAAATAAAAATGATGTAAAACAATTTAAGACGGTTTGACATCAACCAATCTCATCTTTTTGCCAAGTGGTTTAATTTCTACCAGATCCTTAAATTCATTTGATTCTTTAACCGTAACATTACAAACATCATATCTTGTGGCATTCACAGCGCCTAGTGAAGATGCGAATATCACGGTTTCTTCAAATGGTAAATTATTATGCCATCCATAAATGATCCCAGCAACAAAACAATCGCCGCTTCCTGTAGAATCAATAGCATCAACTTTCGGATTTTTAACTTTATAAATGAAATCAAAGTTTGATGCAAAGGAAGGACTCATCCCGTCTGTAATAAATGCTTGCTTAATACTTTTTGTGTGAAGGAATTTTAGGTGATTGCTTATTTCATTCTCTGATCGGAGGGAAATATTTAATGATTTCTCAACCTCTTCAACATTATTGTGAAGGATTGTTGGTGACGCTTCAATACAATCTTTAAGATGAACTCCATAAGTATCACAAACGGATATTTTATCGCACTGATTTGCTATTTGGATTCCAAATGGAAAAATTGAATTTGTTTCTCTGCAAGGAGAGCTACCTGAAAAAATAACCATCTCGCAGTTTGGAATCATTTTTTCCAATCTCAATTTAAACTCATCCGCTTCTGCCATAGTAATTTGTGGATTATTCCCAAAGCACGAAGTGATTATTTTCTTAGATTCATCAATAATAATAGCAGACAAACGAGTTTCAGAATGTGTTGATATTGGGGTAAAATTTATTTTTTCTTCAAATAGAATTTTTTTTAAGAATTTACCGTTGTTTCCTCCAGTAAAAGTGTAGGCAAGATTATCCATTGAAAGAATATTTAACTGCCGACTAACATTTATTCCCTTCCCCCCTGCTTTATATTCTTCTTTTGCACCACGATTTTCAGTACCAATTTTTATTTCTTTGTAAGTCAATCGGTGTTCTAATAGCGGGTTAAGCGTGACAGTTAAAATCATAAATAAAAATCGAAAAAAAATTATTACAACCAATAACAGATTAGCAAGAGCAGTAACCTTTTAGCTAATTCCTGTATCGGAAAAAATCTCCATAAAGCGGTGTTATTAAACGGTAATCCCCGAAACCTGTTTCATCAAGAAAGACAAAACTTTTGTTGAGTTCATAATATTCCCAAACCTCATAAGGTTTTGAATCATATTCAAAAGGATGGCGATCAATATTATTTGGCGAACCAAGAATTATATAAACCATACCTCTGTCGGTTCTCCACCCCTCAACGTAATGAGAAAAGTTTTCATCAGCAAAAGCAACTCTCCGATAATATTCATCAAACACAGGGTTATCTTCTGATTGCGGATCAGGATCTTTCTTCTTCCAATAATCAAGATACTTTTTAATTTTTTCATCTTTTGACTTGCTACCTTTTATTTCATCGAGCTCGCTGCCTGTGGCAATATAAACCATTTGATCCACCGCTTTATCCAAATCTCTAATTGATGACGGAACACCCATCCATCTTGAAACAAAATTTTTAGCGGTTGATAAAGTTAAATTGTTTTTATCATCTTTTACATCAACTGTAATGGTATAGTTTCCTAATCCCAAATCAACATCTTTAATATTATAGAAAATTTGTGTCTTGCCAGAGTCTATTTGCCTGGTTATTTCTTCCTTATAGAATTTATCTTTACTATCATCTAAAACTGCATATTGAATTTTAATTTCTCTTGGAATATTCGAATATATTTCAAAGAAAAAAGGAATCCCATCTTTTTTTACAGCTACGTTTCTGGAAACATTTGGAATAATTTTACTGCTACCTTCAAGAACTGTTTGTTTTGAAATCAACATAATATCGCTAATTGCAAACTCTTGCTCCAGCTTTCGAACGTTAATTGTGTTTTCAACAGCAAATTCTTTACGCGAATCTGCATCTTCGAAAGAAGTGCGTATCAAGTATTTTGCTGGTTCCAGGTTAAACGATTTTAAACTCAAGTTATAATTAGATTTGGAAACAGTTTGATCAAAATCTTTTGCAGTAATCTTTTCGCTCCAGGTTTTTTCAACCAAGAGTCTTTCTTTCCCTTCATCAAGAATCGAAATTGTTAAATTGTACTTTGACTCGAATCCATTTGCCGTTTTGATAAATTGGATTTCAGAGTAGGGAACCTGAATGAAAATATCTAATCGTGTTTTACTTGCTTCAGCTGATGCAAAGCTAAGATGGTCCTCAAAAAATTTTGGTTTAGGATTAAACTGAATATCTTTCTTCGGTTTCATAGGTTGAGCAAATAGAGAAACAACCAAAAACAACCAAAAACCTATTCTAAAAAAATTTTTCATTACAAATCTCCTCTAAATTAATAGCTTACCAAAGACATCGTAATCATCATAGTCATAAAGTTCCACATCGTAAAAATTACCAACATTAATCTTATGTTCTGCAGGAATCAAAATTTCTCCATCAATTTCTGGCGCATCGCGGTATGAGCGGGCAACATAATAGCCATTTTCTCTACCTTCAACCAAAACTTTCAATCTTTTTCTCGACAGCCCTTTGTTTATTTCAGACGAAACTTCTCTTTGAATATTCATTAAAACTCCAAGGCGACGTTTTTTTTCCTCTTCCGACACCAGATCATCAAAGATAAAGCTGTCAGTATTTTCCTCATGTGAATATGCAAATACCCCCATTTTATCAAATCTAGTTCCTCTAACAAATTCACACAGTTCCTCAAAATGTTTTTCATTTTCTATAGGATAGCCGACAATAAAAGTTGTTCTTAAAACAACATCCGGAATTTTCTGTCTTAAATTTTCAATCAACTCAATGGTTTTTCGTTTCGTAATTCCTCTTCGCATTGATTTCAAAATATCATCAGAAATATGTTGAAGCGGAACGTCAATATATTTGCAAATTTTTTCATTATTTGCAATGACATCTATAACATCCTCCGGAAAATGAGAAGGATATGCATACATAAGGCGAATCCATTTGATTTCGCCTATTTCACTTAACTTTTCCAGTAGCACAGCTAAGTTTCGTTTGCCATAAATATCTTTTCCATAATCCGTTGTGTCTTGCCCGATAATTATTAGTTCTTTAACGCCTTTTTCAGCAAGATGACTCGCTTCAAGTAAAAGATCCTCCATCGGCTTAGATTTATGAAAGCCCCGCATTAAAGGAATGGCACAAAATGAACATGGGTGATCGCAGCCCTCAGAAATCTTTAGATATGCTGTATGAGCTGGGGTTGTTAATAATCTTTCTCCTAAAAGTTCATACTTTAATTCTCCACCGAGATTGTGAATTATCTCTTCATATTTTTCGGTTCCAAAAAAGAAATCAACTTCGGGAATCTCTTTAATCAAATCATTTTTATAACGTTCAGATAAACAGCCAACAACCACAACTTTTTTAACTTTTCCGGAATTTTTAAGGGCAACTGCTTTTAGTATTGTTTCAATTGATTCGTTTTTAGCTGCTTCAATAAACCCACAAGTGTTGATAATTATTGTTTCAGCTTCATTCGGGTCTTCATATAAGTCAAATTTGTTAAGTTGAAGCTGTCTCATCAATCTTTCAGAATCAACAGTGTTCTTAGAGCAACCGAGGGTAATGACACTAACTTTGTTCTTTTTCTTAACCATGACTGGAAATATGCATCACCTTTCTAATAATTCTAAAATTGTTAGGATAAATGGTGCTGAAAAAATTAGCGAATCAAAGCGATCAAAAATTCCTCCATGCCCCGGAATCAGTCCTGATGAATCTTTAACACCAGCATCTCTTTTGAAAAGTGATTCGATCAAATCTCCAATTTGTCCTAAAATTCCAACGATTATTCCAATTCCTATTATTGATTGCCATGACAAAAAATCCAGAACAATTAACTTTGCTGCTATCATTGCCAAAATGGCGAATACAAATCCTGCAATAGCACCTTCCCAACTTTTCTTAGGGCTAACACGAGGAAAAAGCTTGTGCTTTCCAAAAGCTGTTCCTATGTAATATGCCGCAGAGTCACAAATCCAAATCGTAACAAAAATTGAGATAATTAAATACCCACCATTCAAATAACTTGCCTCGGAGTGAACATACCATTCTCTAATTGAAATTAAAGTACTGGAAAATAATCCGATGTAATAAACACCCACAACTGAAGCACCTAAGTTCATTAATGCAGAGCTTTTGTTTCTAAAAAGTTCAACTATACATAGCACTGCAGTAAGAACTAAAATAGAAATATAACCGTCGTAAAATTGCAGATAAGAATTAATAATAAAAAAAAATATGATCAGCAAGCCCATTCCTAAATTTGCATACATATTTTTGTTACGCACCAACGAAATGAATTCATAATATGAAATAAGAGAGATAGCTAATACCAGAAAGAGGAAATAATATCCACCATAGTAGCTCATAGCTAAGATGACGGGTATTGCAATTATTGAAACTAATACCCTCAAAAAACCATTACTCATTGCCATTATCTTCATCCAGTTGGATATTCTCACTTTTTACTTTTTGAATAAATGCCACAGCATCTTGCATATCTTCTTTTCTGACAAGCAGTTTTACAACTGAAAAGTCACCTGGTGCAGGGTAATTTCTGTCCTTTTGAGAAAGTATTACGGCTTTAATTCCAGCGCCATCCAGATTATTCTTTATCATTTCAACTTCAAAATCCTGTGATGAAGTATAGACGATCTCCCAATTTTTTTCACTCCATTCTTCCGGCTTTATATAATCCTCATCTGCAAGCAACGCTACACCACAATCAGGACAGAAGGTAATTCCTGCAACGTATTCGTATTCGCAATTTGGACAAACTGGCATAATTCCTCCTATGTCTCTATTACTTTAGAATAATATTTTTTTATGGCTACCAATAACCCTGCAAAAAGAGCAGACATTACCAATAACAAAATAAATGATGACTTTAGTTCTACCGGTTTTGTTATTGTAGAACTAATAAGTTCATCGTCTTTAAAAATAAAATAAAGCATTACCGCAGTAAAATTATTTAGAAAATGAAGGACAATTGGAATTATAATTGAGCCGCTCATGTATGCTGCAAATCCAAAATATAAACCAAGGATTATAAGCGGAATTAGTCCGTATGGATTGAAGTGGTTTGCTCCAAAAAATACTGCTGTAATCAAAGCTGCATAGAATGGTTTCATTTTCAACTCGAAGCTTCTTTGGACAAATCCTCGGAACATTGCCTCCTCACTTAGCGCAGGAATAACTGCAACAATAATAATTATTAGTACCCCCTCATAAACGTTATTGGCTTTTAACAAATTTCCATATGTCTTGTCAAGATAAGTGTTGAGTTGATCCAGCAATTCTTTAACAGAATTAATCATTGGAAAACGATTCGCAAGCTGATCAATAAAATAATTTTGTATATATAGATAATTTTGAAGGAGAGTAGTCAAAATTGCTATTCCAATAATGAAAAGAAACACCTCCTTCCAATTTGGAATCTTTATGCGAAGAAATTTTGTAACATCTCCTCTATAAAATAATCTTGAAAAAACCAGAGCAGGCAAAAGAATAAAAAGAATTTGACCTGCCATCGTCATTAATCTAATTCCATTAATGGGTGCGTTTTCAATATCCAAACCAAAAATGAGAAGCGTCAGCAATCCACCAACAATTTGGTAAAGTATGAAGCCTCCGAACAACCCTAAAAATGCAGCAGCTATTGGCGAGATTTGCGGATTAAATTGTTGTTCAGGGGGCAACTCAGTCGTGGAATAAGACTCTGTTTCATTCCCATTCTTTAAGTTTTCATTTAATTCCGACTCTTTATTTTGTTCATCCATTTTAACAAAGGTTTTCGTGTGAAGAAGGTTTTATTTTTTAATAAGCTATTCAAAGCAAGCCGCAGAACTTAATTTCAATTACTTTTTTGAAGTTAGTTTTCCAGCTAATCCCTCATATGCGGTTAACTCTCCGTCAATAGCACCAATAATTACTTTGGTTTTTACTTTAACTGGAATTTTCAGTACGTCGTTAGTCATCCAAACTAAAATGCTTCCTTCACTTTTGAATAGTCCGCCCTCTTGGACTAACGGTTCCACTATTATACAATCAAATTTCCCTGCTGGAACTTCAACAGTTTCTTTCCCATGATATTTTACATCCAAATCATAAACTTTATTCTTATAAAAATTTTTTAAATTGATTCTGTCATCAGGTTTCAGCTTTGAATAATCAAATGTTCGTGCAAGATAAAGTGCGGAAACAATATCGTTAACATATTTGGGAATATCATATTCACCTTCGCTTGTTTTTGCTTTCCCTTTACGCTGGTCAAAAAATGCAGAAAAGTCTCGGGAAAAACTTCCTTCTCTTATATGTTGTTCAAATCTCCAGGGGAATAGGCCTTCGTAATCAAGGTAGGTTTCGTATCTATCTCGAACTTTGTACATCCAATCAAAACTCGGAACAGTATTTACTTCAAATGTAACATGATATGCATCTCTTCCTGAAATTCTCTTAATCTTAGGAATATAAAAAGTAGCAATGCCAGCAGTAACGAAACCATATTTAACATCAAATGTCAATTTTTCGCCAACTTTAAAAGCTTTATTCTCAAGTTTCCTAAAATCATCTACAGGTGTTAAAGTCATTCCACCAAAAAATAATATCACCAATGCAAGAATGGATAACAAGAAGGATTTAGGCATTAATTTCTCCATAAGTTTTATTAAAGTTAAGCATTTTTTGTACCTCAGAAAACACTTCAGCCATTTTTATACTGCTCATACAATTTAATCGCATACACTGTTCTCGCGTACAATTTCTACAATCAATTTTAGGAACAAAAACTTTTGCTTTATTCGAATATGGCCCCCATCTTTTAGCAGAACAAGATAAAATTTTAGGATAAAATCCTATAGTTGTTTTTCCTAATGCTGCAGCAATATGAATAGGTCCAGTTGAATTGGAAATAAAGATCGTTGTTTTATTAATCAATGCTATTAACTCCGAAAGCGCTAGTATCCCGGCAAAGTTTTTAACTCTATCATTTATAATTAATTGCTCGCAAATTTCTTTTTCAGATGAAAGCCCAGTAACAATAATTTCAGAATTTATACTGGTTGTTGTCAGCAATTTTACAAGATCCTTAAAACTGCTCAATGGCAAATCCACTGCACTGCCGCCACTTCCAGGGTGAATTACAATTATAGGCTTTGTACCCGCTAACCTATTTTCAGCTAATAATTTTTCAATTTTTATTACACTTTTGGGTTGCACCTTCAAATTGAAGTTGATCTTCTCAGGTGCAACATCCCTCTCAATCCCAAAAACTTTAAGAAGATTTACATTGTATTCAAGTTCATGCTTCTCTGCATATTTTCTATGCTCAAAAACTCTATGATTGAACAGCAAGGAATACCAGCGGTAACCTGTCCCAATTCTTATTTTAATCCCGCTTAAAAATGTGATCAGCGCCGTTTCGAAAGTCGGATAAACGATAAGACAAGAATCAAAAATGTGTTTTTTTAACTCCTTAAAATTACTTTTAATTAATGCTTTGCCATCTTTCTCTTTCAAAAGTAGAATCTTATCAATAAAGGGATGTTCTTGTGCTATACATTCAGTGTACTCGCGCAAAAGATATGTTATCTTACATTGGGGATAATGACTTTTAATTAACTCAGCCAATGGTAACGAAAGGACAACATCTCCTATCCTATCTGTTCTGACAATCAATAAGTTTTGGGGCTCAATCATTTTCTTGAAACGTAAGGATTTCCTTTTATGAAAAATCTCCATTGTAAACCTACCGATCTTGTAATACCAATCCTTTTGCTTACCCCAATATCTTTACTTTTTACTTTAGGATGATGCAGAATATAAATTTCGTTTCCTCTAAGATTTGTTCCGTTATGTTCTCCTTTTATTCCAAACGCCTGACACAATTTTCCGGGACCGTTGGTTAAGTTATATTTTTCAATATTATGAACCGCCTTTCTGCCAAAGCGATTTATTGTCATTAAATCCACGCCATCAATAGGTTCAATTCCTCTAAGCAAAACAGCGATACCTTTACCTGCTTTTCCAACAACAACATTCGCACAAAAGTGAGCACCGTATGTGAAATAAACATACAAATGCCCTCCTTCCTTGAACATTACCTCATTACGTTTTGTCACTCCTTTGTAAGCATGAGAAGCTTCATCATAATCTCCATGATACGCTTCAACTTCAACAATTTTACCGGAAATTATCGTTCGTCCAGATTTCTTCACCAATACTTTTCCTAAAAGATCTCTTGCAACATATAATAAATTTCGAGTATAAAATCCTTGCTGAAGTTTTTTTGATTTATTAGAAATCATAGAAAAACACTTGAGATTAATCGACGGTTTTAATTTTCAAGATGGGATTTTAATTCTTCAATTGCTTGAAGATATTTCATTTTATCTTCAGGTTTGCTTTCAATTAGCTTTTCATAAATATTTATTGCTTCTTTTAATTCGCCTTGAGCTATATAAATTTTGGCAAGTGTTTCCGAAACTAAAAATTGTTCATAGGTTTTATTTTCATCAACTTGAACTAAATCGTTTCCATTTGATTCTGCAGAAATCTTAAGATCAAAAGCACTTATATTTTTGTTTTTTATTCCCCATATTTCGTTTCGTTGACATTCTTCAATCTGTTTTAGATAATAATCGAATGTTATTGAGGAATGAATTGATTGACAGGCAGATTTTAAGATTTGTACAGCTTGGTGATATTTACCTTGCTGCGCATAACATTTACTTAAAAAAATTAGAGCAACAGTATTTGATTGAAATTTTTCAGTATATCTTTCAAGAAACTCAACAGATTCGCGATAATCCCCTTCTTCACATTTTTTTGCAGCCAGGTGAGGTGAGAGACTTGTTTCTCCTTTTAAATTCGAAACTATTTGTGCCTTCTTTATAAACGAACTGGAGACGCTGTCCACTTATTTGCCAATCTAATTAAACCTTTGAATAAGCATGTTTAATTGATGTAAGCGATACAAAAGAAAATCCTAAGAAAAACAAAATCTGAAATGGTAAAGCTGCGATCTCAGAAAAGTAGATTGATGAACCTATTCCAACTAAACAGTACAACGCCATAATTAATTCGACATAAACTGAAAGACCTATTTTGCGGCTTGTATAACGTTTACCAATCCAAGAATCTTTCTCTGTTTCCAACTTAAATTTTGGCGTTCTGACAAACTCACTTTTTCTGCTCAAGAGTCCTTCAACAACTGCGCGTGAATTATTCACTGCAAAACCCATACTTCCAGCCATGAACAACGGGAAGAGAACTATTTTCTTCCGCCAATCTGCCCTTATATCTTTTTGCGAGTAAAGATAGAAAATAAATGAGCTGATAAATGCTAAAACAAACAAAGACAGAATCGCAAAATATGCCTCATGTGATCCGCTATTCTTTATGAAGATCAATGGAACATTTAATATTGCAGCTAACAGAATAAATGGGAAAACTAAATTATTAGTCAAATGAAACGTAGATTGCAGCTTAACCCGCAACGGCACATTTGATTTCCAAACAAGCGGAAGAATTTTTTTAGCGGTTTCGATAGCTCCTTTTGTCCAGCGAAATTGCTGAGATTTAAGTGCATTTATTTCTGAAGGTAATTCGGCAGGTGAAGTAAAATCTTTTAAGAACACAAATCTCCATCCATTTAATTGAGCACGATAGCTAAGGTCCAAATCTTCAGTCAATGTATCTGTGTGCCAATTACCCGCATCTTCAATACATTCCTTTCGCCAAACACCGCCTGTCCCATTAAAATTAATAAAGAAACCTGCTTTGTTTCTTACTGATTGTTCAATTACAAAATGACCATCCAAAGCTAAAGCTTGAGCTTTCGTCAGGAGTGAGAAATCCCCATTCAAATGTTCCCATCTTGTTTGAACCATTCCTATATTTTTATCTGAAAAGAAAGAGAGTGTTTTTCTTAAAAAATTTTTATCTGGAATAAAGTCAGCATCAAAGATGGCAATGTACTCTCCCTTAGCAGTTTTTAATCCCTCTTTTAATGCACCAGCTTTAAAACCTTCTCGATTAGAACGCCGAACATGCCGGATATCAAATCCTTCATTCTTTTTTAACTCAACTGCTTTTGCAGTAATGTTAACAGTTTCATCTGTAGAATCATCAAGCACCTGAATTTCCAGTTTATCTTTAGGGTAATCAATTTCACAAACAGAACTTATCAATCTTTCTACAACATACATTTCGTTGTAAAGAGGTAGCTGAATTGTTACAATTGGTTCTTCAACTTTATCTTTTACAACAGGTTTAACATTACGATACTTATTGTAATAGAAAATCATTATAAATCCGTGCAACCCGAAAACAAATAAAATAAACAAAGCAACGAAATAAGAGATCAGTACTATATCATCCATAATTTTTTGTTTAATACCTTATATTGTTATTACCATCCTGAAACCGTATCAAGCAGGATATCTTGAGTTATTTTTTCAATCGCATCTTCGATTGCTTTTTTTCTTGAATCAGTACTTCCTCCAGACGGATAATCTCCATAATTAGAGAAAGTTTTCTCAAAAATAGTTTTTCGTTTCACTAAATCTTTATTCACAACTAAAACAGAAATAGTGATTCTTCTTGTTGCAATTTGCTCACCAGCAGTTACAATTGCAGGTGCATCAGCAAGAGAAACTATCGTACATTCCAATACAGCATTGGCAGTACCTTTATCCGTTACCTGAAGTGTATTATCATCAATAAATTTCTGAGTCAGCACTTCAGTTATCTTTTCACGCAAACCTGGCTCAGCACCTCCGCTTCTGTCATCAGCAATTGGAATTGCTATCGTCTTCAGATGTTCCGGCACAGAAGCACCCGTAAAAGAATATATACAACACCCACTAAAATTAAGTACCATCAGAGTGATAAACAACCACAGAATTATGGGTAGACTTTCATTACCATCATAAAAGTAAACCATTTTCGCAAATAATCCCTCAATCTTCATGACTTGCGCTACTTTATTCATCGTGTATATTGTACTCTTTAATTTTTCTGTATAGAGTTCGTTCACTTATATTCAATTTTTGGGCAGCGTTTCTTTTATTTCCCCGGGTTTGATATAGGGCATTTTTGATTGCCTCTTTTTCCATTTGATCTATTGGAATTACCTCTTTGCTATTATCGTTTTCCGATGTATTCTTTACTTCCATTTGCTTTTGAAGAATCAAGTCTTTCAACTCAATAATATCTCTCTTTATCTCAAATAGTGCGCGGTACAAAATTTCTCTATCAACTTCTTCAGGTGTTTTCTTCAAATAGACAGGTAGGTTTCTACTTTCAATGCTATCAGATGCTATATTCAACAACGGAATAAATTGAGCAACATCTAGGACATCACTTCTGCTTATAGCAATCGCCGACTCAATTGTATTCTTAAGTTCTCGAATATTACCAGGCCAACTGTACTCTTTCAAAAATTCAAGAGCATCATCAGTTAATCGAGGTGGTTTAATTTTATTTGTTTCTGAATATTTAGTAATAAAATGATAAGCCAATTCCTCTATATCGTTTTTTCGTTTCCTTAACGGAGGAATATTAAGAGTAACTGCTTTCAGTCGAAAATATAAATCTTCCCTAAATTTTCCTGCATCAACTTCTTTCTGCAGGTCTTTATTCGTTGCAGCAATTATTCTAACATCAACATTTGTAACAGTCTCAGCACCTATTTTCATAAACTCCTGAGTTTCAATAGCACGCAGCAGCTTAACTTGTGTTCTTAATGGCATTTCACCAATTTCATCTAAGAATAGAGTTCCCCCATCGGCAATTTCAAAATATCCTTTTCTCGTTTCAACAGCACCAGTGAAAGATCCTTTTTTGTGACCGAATAATTCGCTTTCCAAAATGCCTTCGGGAATTGCACCACAGTTAACGCTTACCAATTGCTTGTCCTTACGGCTACTGTATGCATGAATTGCTCTCGCAAATATTTCCTTTCCCACGCCACTTTCCCCATAAATAAGAACTGAAATGTCAGATTTTGCAACCTGCACGGTAATATCCACCAGATCTCGAATCTCTTTCGATCTTCCGATGATTCCAAATTCTCTTTTTAGCTCTTCTGCTGTCATTTTGTCTTATTAAAATTCATCAAATTGATGAATACTAAAAATAATCTGTTCAATTGTCCGATGAAATATATTATATTTTAAAGGTTTAATAAAGAAGTGAGCCTCACTCGGTGTTTAGAGATTTAAACAAAGTCCATCATTGGCAAGGACTATTTTGCCAAAAACATCATCAGGAAGGGTTTTCAGTTTTTTATTCAATTCCAATTCAAGATTATCATTCAAATGTGTGAGATAAACTCTCTTTGGCTTTGTAACTTGGATAAATTTTATGATGCTTTCCCATTCAACATGTGTAGCTTCCGATATTATTATTTCGGGACTCCGGTCATCAAACAGATATAAATCTTTTTCTGAACCTACATCACCCGAGTAATAAATTTTGTTTCTACCAAGCATTATTAAAAAACTGCTGCATGCGAAGCCAGTCTTTTTTTCATTTAAATAATCAACATATTCATTAAGATGAGAATTCTGCTTTGAAACAAAATTAAAGTTGTCGGTTACAACAACAAGATTATCATGTTCAAATTCACAGTACTCTATTTCAAAACTACTGCGTTCTGTAAAAACAAAAGTTTGATAAAGGAACCTTTTTAATGTTTCGATAAGATTTTTATGGCAGAATATCTTCAGTTTTTTATTACGCTTTTGCTGCTTCATTTGAACAATTAAAGACGGAAATCCAGCAGAATGATCGGGATGTAAATGCGAGAATAAAATTCCATCAATGCTGTCCGTAGAAATAGCTCGTGCTAATAGTGCTTTAGAGGTTCCATCGCCACAGTCAATCAGTAAATTAAATGATGAAGATGTAATAAAAAGAGAAGAGTGAAATCTTGTAAGAGATGTTTTACCTGAACTTGTACCAACAAAAACAATTGAGAAGTTATTTGCTTTCAATCTAATTTAACAACCCAACCTTGTAATCTGAACTTTGTATTTATAAGACTTAAAAAATCTTTTGCTTCTTCATCAGTAACGAATTTACCGACATAAATTACATGAAACACAGAACCTCCAACCGATTTTTCTAAAACTTGAGATGAATATCCTGCTTTATCGAAATCAGATTTTAGCTTTAGTGCATTTTCTTTCCTTGTGAAAGCGCCTGCCTGAACCGTGAATTTGTAAATTTTTTCTCCCGATTTTTCCTTTGAGGTTAGATTGTTTTTCTTCTCGTTAGTTTTCACACTAACTTCTGTGTTAGAAGCAATGACCACCTTTTCCGTCAACTTAATAAATGGTGATTCGGGATATTCGGTCTTCAAGCGATTCAGATAAAAACTCGCCTTTTCAGAATTATCAATTGCATAAAAGTAACTGTAGATACGGTAAATGGCATCGTCGGCATATTTTGAGTTGGGAAACTTATCCACCAGCAATTTATAAATCAGGAATGCTTTATCACCGTCCTCTGTAAGTAATCCTTCAAGGTAAATCAAAGATGGGTTATTCGGATGTTGACTCTTCAGTCCAGGTAATTTAATTATGACTTCTTCTTTCTCACC
>CAYMKU010000022.1:0-27017 GCA_964391015.1 uncultured Ignavibacteriaceae bacterium | reverse complement strand
TTTTTGAACAACCTCACCAAAAAGAGTTGCTTGAGTAGCTCGATTAATTTTTACATTAACATAATCACCAGATTTAATATCCGCTTCTTTGGGAATTATTACAACTTTATTTGTATCCGTTTTTCCTGATAGAAAATCGTCTGATTTTTTACTCAATCCTTCAACCAAAATGATTTGCTCTTTGCCAATCAAAGTTTGATTTATCTCGTAAGAAATCCTTTGCTGCAGCTGAATTATTTCCTGCAATCGCTTTGATTTAATTTCATCGGTAACATCATCTTCCATTTTATATGCTTTTGTACCTTCTCGCGGAGAATATTTAAACATATAAGCACCATCGTATCTAACCTTTTCCATTATCTCAAGAGTCATTTGGTGATCAATTTCTGTTTCAGTTGGAAAGCCGGAGATAATATCTGTTGTAAAGCTCGCTTCAGGCATTAACTTTCGTGCTTTATTAATTAAGTTCAAGTAATGCTCAATCGTGTAAGTTCGATTCATCAGCTCTAAAACTCTATTTGAACCTGACTGTACAGGTAGATGGATGTAGTTACAAATGTTTTCATGTTCGGCAATTGTGTTAAGCAGCTTGTCTGACAAATCCTGTGGATGAGAAGTTGTAAACCTTATTCGCATCGTTGAATTAACTTTGGCTGATGCAGTGAGTAAATCAGCAAAGTCATTTTCTCCATCAAGGTAAGAGTTGACGTTCTGTCCAAGCAAAGTAATTTCTTTAAATCCCCGATCTGATAAAAGTTTTATTTCATCAACAATAGATTTGAGTGAACGGCTTCTCTCTCTGCCTCTGGTGAATGGCACAACACAAAATGTACAGAACTTATCGCACCCACGCATAACTGAAATCCATGCAGATAAGCCATCTTCACGATAAGGAATTATATCATCATAAGTTTCTGTTTTGGAAAGCCGAACTCCGATTCCTTTTTCACCATTGAAGGCGAGGTCTATGAACTCAGGCATGCGGCGGTATTCATCCGGACCGACAACCAAATCAACTATCTTTTTCTCTTCCACTAAATCTTTCCTTAACCTTTCAGCCATGCAGCCCAAAACGCCAACCACTAAATTTGGATTGGAATTTTTAAGCGTTTTAAGATTTCCTAACCTTCCATAAATTCTTTGTTCGGCGTTATCTCTGATACTGCAAGTGTTAAGCAAAACGACATCTGCATCATCGAGTTCTTTGGCTAAACCATAACCATGTCCATGTAAAATACCCATGATGAGTTCTGTGTCAGCCAGGTTCATTTGGCAGCCATAAGTCTCAATATATACTTTGTTTTCTTTCATTCTATTATTCAAACCTCCGAGGTTTGCATCGCTCTCATCGTACTCAACCTCGGAGGTCTCCTAAATTTGAGGGCAAAATATAAAACAATAACACTTCAGCTTCAATGTACTCTTCAAACCTCCTTTAACCCTCCGAGGTTTTTAAATTTTAATTATTTAAGAATCATCATCTTCTTAGTGCTGACAAAATCTATTGTAACTATTCTGTAGAAGTAAACTCCGCTTGAAAGATTGCTTGCATTGAAATTTACTTCATAGTACCCCGCTTGCTTTTCTTCGTTGACCAATGTCGCCACTTCCTTTCCGAGGATATCATAAATCTTTAATTGTACGGACACAGCCCGCTGTGTCCCTACATTTGGAATGCTGTATTTTATCTTTGTTATTGGGTTAAAGGGGTTTGGAAAGTTTTGACTTAGTGCAAACTCAAATGATGACGATAATACTCCACCTTGCTTTACAACAATAACAGCCGAATCAGATGAGCTGAAATTCAGAATTAGTCTGTTTGATAAGGTACCTTTACTTGTGCAGAATCCTCGATGAATAGCTGATGCCTGTTTGTAAAAACAATTATACCGTTATTCCCGCCAATTATTTTTCCTCCATTCTTAACAGTGATATTTGCGTTGGCTGTGTATGTGCTGTTAATGTACAATGTTGCACCACTATCAATCGTCATATCATCGTGCAATGTGGTTGGTGAGAAAATGATTTCGTCAACAATCAGTTTACCGCCGTATTTTACGACGGGTAATATACTGTAAAGTTTTGCGTCTCCAATGCAAACTGTATCGTTAAATAGTGTATTCCCCCCATTATCAGCTAAAAGTGTCGTCTGTGAAGTGTCTACATAATCAGTTAGTTTCCAATTCCTAAAACCATTAAGATTGCGCAAGTGTACTTGCAGCCATGAATGAGTGCTGTAATAACGATTTAATATCATAAAATACTTTTTTGTTGAGTCTAACTGTTCATTAAAAAATCCGAGATCAATAAAACAACTATCCGCCTCTGACAATACTTCCAATGACCGAATCTCAGAGATATACTCTTTATTGACATTAGTATTATTATAAAGCAAATCAAAGCCACTTAGACCGGCGTATTGTGATTTTGGTGTTAGTGACTTTAAAGTCTTCCCCAAAAGACCTCGCAAACGTGGTGCTATTGTGTCTTTGAGTGTGTACCATTTATAAGTTCTAGTATAATTATTATATGGATCCACGTTTACTAACCCTGTGTTACCAGTGCCAGTATTTACGAAGTATTTCCATGGTGTAATTATTTTAGCACCGTATAGCAAAGCAAGATTAACATTATACAGCAACTTTTGGCTGCTTATTTCTTGCACGGTAAGCCATGAGGTAGCATCTGAAAAGCTGCCGGCTTGAACACATGCTCCCCAAAAGACATTCTCTTTGTTTTGAAAATGACGGTAGTTAGAATCTGCCAGTGATGAAATGTTCATTGCTTTGTAATTAGGTATGCTTGATGGGTACGAAACATCATAAAGAAATTTCGAACACCATATATTTGCTTTTTTAACTCTCTTATAGAATTCCTCGAACATTGAAAGCTTATAAGAGCCAATATTATTCCAATGGTCCCAGCGTCCACTCCAGGTACCGCCGAATGATATCCAAAGTCCTTTATTCTCATTTGTTATTGAATCAATAATACTCTGAACTATACGTATTGGTTCGTAATTGTCAATTGATTGAGGCTCATCTATTCCCATCCACCCGACCACTCTTTCTTGAAATTCATCTATTTGGTCTTTGATTTGTTGTTTTGCAATAGGAAGTGTTTGAGGATCAGTAATAAATCTGCCCCTATCATCGCTTAAAACAATTTTATCCACATACAGTCTCACATTATTAGAGTTACCTTTCCAAATTACCTTAAACTCAATGTAATTAGTAAATTCACGATAGTAACTATCAGGTATAGCAGTTAGATTATATTGCAAGCTGAATGGTTCGTAATCATCTGAGAGTTCATTGTAAGTAATTGCTGTTTCTTTAATAACGATTATCGAATCAAATACCCTGAGTTCCTTTTTATGGCTTGTGGTAACTTGAAGTACACATATAGTATCGTTAGGATTTGGCAGCTGACCGATGGTTTCCTTTTTTAATATGAAATCAGCTTGATAATCAATTTGAATTCCATCATCAACCATGCAATAAGTATTTTCTTGTAAGTAATAAGGACCATAAATTAGTGTGTCACTATTTATACCCACCTTAGTTCTAACTGCGTCCGGTACTCTTTCACCAATAGTTGCTTTATAGTACAGCGTAGCATCTCCATCGGAAGTATCAGTACCTTCTGCTTCCCAAACAGTATAATGAGCATCCGTATATTTATCAATAAAATTCAGTGGTACGTTAATTTGATCAGGAAGAAGTTGCAAAGTTGTTCCTGTTAGCTGCGGATAATAGGTGCTTTTCATATCTGTTACCTGCATTGCAAATATTCCTGCCGAATCCATCAGCTTGAACCGATCTTCAGGTCCAGGAAAGTCTATAAAATTATATGTATATGTAATAATAGGTATCCCGGGATAATTTTTTATTGGATCCTGAGATAACACCTCAGTTGTAACTGCTATCAGAAAAATGATTACAATACTAATTTGTTTGAACATCTGCTCCTTCGATGTTTTAATAATGCAAATAGTTAATTATGTTTTTAAATAAAGTTTTTACCATATAAAAATTTGTTCCTTTCCAAACAGTGCATAGGTCTTCACCTAATCAAAATCATTTTCTTCATGTCTGTGAAAACGGGGATGCTGCCTTCTCCTATTACTTCGATTCTGTACAAGTAAATTCCGCTTACTATGTCTCCATAGTAAAATGTTTCGAATTCTCTTATCGCTTCTCGTCCCTTAGTTATTTCCTTTGAATTTGGAGTGAAGTCTATCTCATAATAGCCAGCCGATTGATGGTGATTGACCAACACCCTTACTAACTCTCCCAATATATTGTAAACCATTACCTTTACATATCCCGGTGATTTTAACCTATAAGGTATCGTTGTGTTTGGATTGAATGGATTTGGATAATTCTGCAGCAGTTTATATTCCTCAACTACTATTGGCGGAGTTTCTGCCATTCCAGTTATGGTTACTTGCACCTCCTCGCTTGCTGCTGATTGATTTACTGCACTGTCTATGGCTGTGAGCTTGTAATAATACTTATTTGGTTCTTGTTTCTTTCCAAGCATATCCACAAAGAATGTATCTGCGGTTACTCCTATTATCTTTGTCGTGTCGTAAATGAAGTTGGGAACAGTATCCCTATAAACACGGTAACGGAAGAGGTCGGCTTCTGTGTTCTTATTCCATTTTAGAGTTACTGCTTTACCTTGAACAGAGGCAGTAAGATTTCTTGGTGGTTTTGGTGCGAGGTCGTGGTAAGTATAAACTTGTCCCAAAGGACCACCGAACATTCCAATATCGCTTCTCGTTCCATCAATGTCTAAAATATTCGGATCACCTTTATCTATTCCTGGTGAAAATGCTTGAAGATGATAATCGAAATCAAACTGTGCACTAGTAATTGTATCTTTAACAAACATAGGATCAGCGACTCGATCACTATCTCCGTACATTATTCCTTTTAAATCAATCCCATTGTTCCAAAAAATGTTGTAATCAGATTTTACTCGCCAAGGCCATTGGCTAGGCGTTGATAGCCCTGTTTTGTTGTTTGATATTATTACATTAGTCGCAACTATATTGCCCCCAGAATTCATAATGCTTCCTGTAGCACCTGAAGCTGATTGATATTCCAGCACGTTATTTTTTATAAAAGCAGTATCGAAAAATCCACCAACCATAATATTATCCGTAAATCGGCTGATAAAATTATTACTGATGTAAGCTTTCTTTGGTAAACCTAAATAAATTCCATAATTAGGGTTTATTAAGCCGGTAAACATTATAACGTTATTATTTATGTGTGCGATGGCATTTTCGGCAAACCCGATGCTTATGCCTGTAGAATTTTCATTGGATAAATTCATTATGCAGTTGGAGATAGTGTAGATAAATGGATTTACAGCGCTCAACAATGAAAATCCGGTTCTTAAATTTTTCATGTAAACATTTTGGGCGCTTATGGAGCGGTTGACACACCCAATTCCTATACCTGTCTCACTTATCCTACAATCATATATCTCTATGGCACGATTATTAAAAGCATAACCAGTACCATTACCTTTTCCATATATATTAAAATGTTTAATCCTAAGCAAAACATTAACAGTTATTGTAATATCTCCTAATCCTCTGCCATCAATCACCGTACTATCCATACTGCTGCCAATTAGTGCTATTGCTTGGTTCACCACTAAGTTTTCTTTATAAACCCCATTAGCCACATAAACCGTATCGCCGTTTTGGCAAATGTTAATGCACTTTTGTATGCTGTCGCTTGCAGTTGTCCAGGTTGTGTAGGGTGGAGTGCTCGTTCCCGCTTTGCTCACGTAGCGTATCGTAGCAAGCGAGAGGTGAGAAGTTAGAAGCAAGAAGGAGAGCAAAAGTAGTTTTAGTTTCATGGCAGTTTATAGTTTTTGGTTGTTAAAACTTGGTCAGCAAAGGTCGGAGGATCTAGGTATTTAATAGCAACGCAACACGAAATAACTTTTTGCATTTATGCCCCGCAAAGTTTTATTAAATCTAATAGGAACTTAAAGAATAATGTTTAGAAGCGCAATCAATTAGTCTATAATATCATATCATTTTCAATTCGCAAAACAAGAAATTCTTTAATTTTCTCATAAATTCTGCCTTGACTTTCAGAAATCAATTCTTCATTTTGTCACACAATTTTTTAAGAAATCATCCGATCCAAAAGGATTTAATAATGATTAAAAAAGCAATTTTCGCTTTCACTTTTTTAGTAATATCATCACTTTCTATTTTTCCCCAAACTGTAATCAGCAAATATGCCGGTGAGTTTATGGCAATTGGCGTTGGTGCCCGTGCATTGGGAATGGGAGGCGCTTACGTTGCAATTTCTAATGATGTGACATCAGGTTATTATAATCCTGCTGGATTAGCAAATCTCAACTATCCGCAAATCGCTCTTATGCATGCCGAACAATTCGGAAACCTTGTAAACTACGATTATGCAAGCGTTGCAATTCCTTTTGGAACTGATATGAGCTTTGGCATAAGTGCCATGCGTTTAGCAGTTGATGGTATTCCAGATACAAGAGACGCTTTAGTTATTAGAAATACAACAACAAGATTATCTGATATTACAGATCCGCGGGCAGGCATAAACCCGGAATTAGTAAAAGAGTTTAGCGATCAAGATTGGGCATTTTATTTAACATTTGCTAAAAGACACGCTGAAGATTTCTATTATGGCGTCAACGTAAAAATTATTAAAAGAGATATTGCGGAGTACAGTGCTTTTGGTGTCGGGTTTGATATTGGAGCGCTTTATTCCCCATTCGAAAATTTTTTCTTAGGTGCAAACCTTCAGGATATCACTACAACTTTGGTCGCATGGAATACCGGCAGAAACGAGTTGATAACACCTACAGCAAAAATTGGTACAGCTTACATGGTTGAGGTTCTTGGCGGTAAACTTACTCCCGCTTTAGATCTTGATGTTCGTTTTGAAAACAGAAGATTTGCTTCCAACTTTAACATAGGTCCTGTAAGTTTTGATATGCACACCGGTTTTGAATTTAATTTTAAGAACTTGTTCGCTGTTCGTGCCGGTTATAACGATGTTAAGCAATTTACACTTGGTACCGGAGTTAAGCTTCCCAAATTAAATATTGATTATTCTTTCGCAAGATTCAGTTACTCGAAAAATGAAAGATTGGATGACACTCATCGAATTTCGTTAATCTTAACTTTGGAAGAAGGACGATTTTTAAGATTAGGTTTGTAAAACAATTCTCTCAAAATATCTTTTCAAAACAGAAAATATTTACTTAGAGTAAATATGACTCCCGAATTTCATCAGCTGGGTAAGCTGCTTATCTTTATTGGTCTTTTTGTTTCATTGGTGGGTTTTTTATTTTTCTTCGGAGATAAAATTCCATGGTTAGGTAAGCTGCCAGGCGACTTTTATATAAAGAAGAAAAACTTTACCATCTACTTTCCTTTTGTCACTTCTATAATCTTGAGCTTACTGCTCAATCTGATTTTGTATTTCTTCAGAAAGTAAAAATCTTTCCTTAGCTGAACTCAAAAATCATTTTTTATTGATGGTATCTTTACCTTCAATAACAAAGTTTATGCGTGAGTCTATAAAAGATTTTGGAATTGCTCCCTTTGGCGAATTATAATTCGGCGGGTACATACCTCTTTCTTGAACGCTCTTTGTATTATTAACAATAAAAAAGATGGTAAGCACTATCACAATTATGATCGTCCAGACAGTATTCTTATATCGCGGATTGATAAGATGTTTTTTTTCTTCAGTTTTTTTACCAATCGGTTTTTCTTTTGCATTTACTTTTTTTTGTTGTGCCATTAGAAAACTTATTTATATGTGATTACAAATTTTAGCTTCGCTAAAATAGTAATTTTTAAGATTTTTATGGCAGGAAATCAACCAATCAAGGAAAAGATGTGACTTTGATGCCCCTTAAGCTCAATATATAACCCAGAGCTGTTTACTTCATCAACATAGCGCTCATATATTTCATCGGTTAATAGGTCAACTAAAGTGATTTTTCGTTTATCGTGTTTCATATCCAGCTTCAATCTGCACTGAGATGTAGAGTAAGAATAATTAACAACTATTATTCTGCGCTCACCATTCAAAACCCACTGCCAGGCAAGCATATTTTCATACGATTTATTTCCAAAACCAATTGTGATTGGTTCCATCAAGCTCCACTCGCCATTCTGAAATATTTCATCTTTTGTAACAGCCAGAAGCTTATCATAGTAATCTTTAATCGGTGGACAAGTTTTCTCCTCAGGTTCTCTTCCCAATTGAACAGGAAGCTTTGTCTTTTTTCCTTCAAATTGCCCATCATAATAAAATTTCATACCTCGAATAGTACTTATAATGGTTGATGAAGCCAACGAACGGTGTTTACCAAATTTCGTAACTGCACGCGGTTCATCATGATTTTCTAAAAATCTCACAGACTTAAGCTGAAATGATTTCTCTGCATGAAGATGTGCTTTCACCCCAGACAAATCACCCGCTGATAGACGTTCATTTAATCTTTTATCATAAGTGTAATCAAATCCCAATTGCTGCAGGTTCCACTCCAAATCCCAATACGCTTCACCAAGAAAAGTGAAGTTTGGAACTTTCCGCTTCACATGATTAATCGCATGCTTCCAAAATTCGGTGGTTGGGCGAACGAATCCATATTTATTTAAAACCCCAAGCCATGTATTATGGAACACGTTGTTTAGAGGAAGCATAGCCATATCGCATCTAACTCCATCACAAACATTGGTAAGCTTTAGCAAAATATTTGTCATGAACTCACGCGCTTCTTCATTAAAGAAATTAATTTGTATTGTATCAGTCCAAGCGGGAAAAAATGGGTCCCTGCCATGAGCATAAATATGGTTGGGATCAGCTTCAGGTTTGAAAAATGTGAATGAATCCTCTTTGAAGAATTCTTCATCTGCCTTTAAGAAAATCTCAGGATGTGATTTAATGTAACTCGTCTCTGCTCCAAAATGGTTGCTCACAAAGTCAACAAATAATTTTATTCCGATGCCGTTAAGATATTTTCTTAACTCAATTAATTCTTCCCAGCTGCCAATTGAAGGATTTAAATTATATTCATCAATTGAATATGGAGAACCAATCACATCTGCTTTCGACCAATCCTTTAAACTTTTGTTGTATGCGGAGACAAGCCCAGGTTCAAAGCAGCAGCGCTCAATCGTGGAGGTACACGTTTTCCATATTCCCATTAACCAAATAATGTTTATTCCTTTTTTTGCAAGGTCTTCAAAAACAGTTTTGGGAATTTGAGATAGAGTTGTGTTTGGACCAAACTTCTTTATCCAAACGCGAGTGTTTATTTCATAAAGTTTAGGATTCGGGCGCACAATTAATTGAATCTTAATATTTTCGGTTGCTAATTTAAAGTAAAATTTACTTATTGCGGGCAAAACTGGATTACAAATTCGACCAATTGGTTAAAAACTTCCACAATATTTTGTCCGACTGATTTAATCCACAAAAAAAACATTCGTTTACAGTCAAATTCAGAAACTTCGATAATTCTTTCACGGGTGATTTCGATAATTCCAAGGAAATTATCTCCACATTATGTTTCTTAACAAATAAACAGCACAAACCATTCCACTATTGGTATAACAATTGCTCCTAAAGAATGCAAAATTGCTATGTAAAGAGAAAGTTATTTCTGACTTTATTATATTTGGATGATTTAACAGTTTATGAGGTTTTAATGCTTACTAATAGTGTCACACAACAATCTAAGACAAAGAATTTAACTTCACTTCACGAATCTCACAAAAATGGTTTAGAAGAAAGGGTAGATCGTTATAAAGTTGAAGCGCTTGATAAAATCCGGTTTTCAATAGTGCTGAAACCCGCCATAATCTCGCTGGTTGCTCTTTTATTCTCATTTTTTCTTGATTTATCAACAGTTCCTATTTTAGGTAATATAACAGTCACTCTCGCTCAAGTGTTGTTTCCCAAATGGCAGCCTGTAACAGAGTCCTTTACTCCATATAGCTTTTGGTGGATTCCTGTGCTCGTTTACTTTTTTTATGTTCTTCTCGCTTATGTTGCCTTCACAAAATTAAAAAAAGAGGTGCAGCGAACTCCTGTAACTGAGACAATAGATAAAATTGTTTCGGCTTACACCACTATAATTGATTCCATCTCGATGGCTTTACCATTGATAGGTGCGGCATTGCTTCTAATTAGCATAAAGCTTGGCGAAGAAGTGTTCCTCGGATTATCAGTTCCGTTTGAGGTGAAAGCATTAATTGCTTTAGCTTTAGGAAAACTCTTTGAGCCGGTTCTTGACCATCTGGGTCTGGAATTTCAAAATATCGTAAACCAAGTAACCGACATGCGCGATAAGTATTACTCCAAGTTACAAGTACGAAATACCCAAAGTATAATAAGACAATTAAGCAATCAACAGGGAACTTTTCCGAATGCTAAACTACCTGAATTGTCATTGAAAGATCTTGAGGTATATAAAGATGTTCTTGTACATGCGTCGCAATTAAGTAAGGAATTGATGAATAATTTCAATTCTATTCATATGCTGCTGGAAAAGATTAATGGGATGCAAAACTTAAGTTCCGAAAAAGTTGAAGAGCTTAAAACATTAGCACAATCTATTTCAACTGCGACTCAATCACTTGGTGATGAAAAAACCATAACCGGTTTAAAATATTTAGAATCAATCGTTGTGAAAAGATAGACTAGAAAATGATTAATAAAAATAATGACAGTAAGTTTATAATCTATCAGGTTCTGTACATCTTTGTAATAACAGTATTGGCTTTGAAAGGTGCTGAACTTGATTTAAGCAGAGTTGTGGATAAAGATAAATCCGTTGATGTAAGCGTTAGAGATTCATTAAAAATGCTAATTGATTCCTTATACGCACAGGGCGTGAAATTTGACATTAAGCTCGATGAGAAAATTGAGAACGAAAGCTTAAGGGAAAAACTTGTTCAAATGAATAAGCAGCTAACATCTCTCACAACAAAGCTGAATGAAATACCTCCTGAAGTTAGAATTCAAAAGGAACCTGAAGTTGTCATAGAAAACAAAAAGTTGCAATCTCCTATTTCCGTTAGTCAAACGTTCATCCAAAACACTTGGAACGAAGTTAAAAATAATGGAGATGTCCCAACAGTAATTTATGATTCCAGGAACATTAATTCACCAATCGTAACAATTCAACCAGGGGAGAAAAGAAAATTTGATCTGACAGACCAGAGCGAGTTGATGATAAAATTTGGGACACAAGAAGAGCGATTGAAAGTTTTACCCAACAGAATACCGGAAGTAAAAATAGAGCGTGTCACAACCAAAATGAATTCTGGTGATATTTATGTTAATGAACTTCAAAGAATTACTTCATTTACTGTTACAATTTTTGATGAGAGACCTGAACAGCTAAAAGTAACTCATTCGGGACCAATATCTGTAACAGGACCCTTTAAAGATGCTAAGGGAAACCCAGTTTATAACGTATCATTAAATCTTGCCCCCAACGAAACAAAGTTTGATGAATGGACTGATAGAAACTCTTCTCTCAGAGAAGCTGATGGCAGATATAAAGTAAATTTCTTTTTCACTATTGTTGATGAGAGATCAAAAGATAAAGTACAAGTTGGAGATTCGTTTTTCTTTACGGATTACTCAAAATAACTAACGCGGAAATAATTCAATGAAACATATATTGAAAATCTTTTTTGCTCTTTTAATTACTATAATTTTTTGTTCGCTTAACAATTCCTTTGCTCAGGAGACTGATGGCGAGCCAATTCTTTATTTTCAGATGGAACCATTTGACGACAGTCTGTTCATAAAAATTCAATCTGAAGTATTCATCGATCCTCCTGATCCTAAAGCAGAGGTAATTGCTGATCTTAGGGACGTAAATAATCAAACATTATCAATTAAAGGTGCTTTATATCCTTTTCTTGCATTCTCCCCGGAAACAAGAGCAAGAGTTCAAACTTATCCCTTTAAAATTAATTTATCCGAGACTGTTCATTTTGGAAGTGTGTTCTCAAGAGTAATTGAGAAGATAAGATTATCAAAAATAATTTCTCCCCCGACACTGTACCAGATATCCTCCACACTTCAGTACATAAATCCATTTTTGCAGTTGCAAGGTGGAGAGAGACTGGGTATTCCGCTGAAACACGATTTGGGGCTGTCGCTTGGTGCCGGAACTCAATATTCTGGAATTTTAGAAACTAATTTTTTCGAGATGAATTTTCATCTTCTCGGAGCTTGGGGAGGAATCTTTAATGGTATAGACGGTATAACAGATTTACGCAGCAAAAACAGCCACAATAACCTTTATACTTCTCTGGGATATCAAATCGGATATGTAATTCCACTTGGTAACTTTTTACAGGTTAGCTATGCTGAAGTAATTAAAGAACCAAGCAGTGATAAGCTTTTAAAGTATGTTGCATACGATACTAATGGCTACCATGCAAAAATACTACATGGGGCATACTATAATTGGGAATTTAGGTATCCCTTTAGCTTTCTTGGGTCAACTAGAGCAAAAGTTTATGCTGCCCGATATTTAAGTGAATTACATTTTGGTTTTACTGGCAGAGAGCTTTCTTTAGCTGGCAGTACCTTCGATTTCAGATTCGATGCTATGACTAAGAGTGATGTTAGACAACCGCAATATGTTGTTGAGATTTTCGTTCAAAAAATCTCTGAAAGCTGGGGATTTAGTTCATTTGCCATGGGTCCCTCCCTAATTTTTTCAAGAGATGACAGGGGGAAAAATGCAATTATCTCCTTGTTGATAAATTTGCGGTTAAAGATTGGAACATCTTTGTAATATATAAGAATCGATAGAGTTGGTTATATAATTTTTAATATAATTAGGACTATCTCGAATTTTAAATAACACAATTTCCCTTTCTTTAAAAGAATACCCTCTTCGCTCCAACTCCGCACATAGTCCTTTCGTCATTTGTTGTGTTTTTACACATTAACATACACCGCTCCAACAAATTTTGGTTATGTTTGTGGTAAATTATAACGTTGCTTATGAAACAAAATATAGTCTTGTGGATTTCGGCTGCTGTTATCACTTTCCTTGTGGTATTCATTCAGAATAGAACTTCACCTAATTATCCAATTAGCGGCACAATTGGAATTAATGGGCATAAAGTCTCTTATTTTTTTGAGAAAATCCACCGAGTTAAAAGCGATTACAATATAATGATGCGTACAGACCTAAGTGATTTAACTGGAATCATCAAATGGAAAGAATTGAGTGAGAATCATATTTGGTATACTGATACAATGAAATATTCGAGCGGAATTCTAGAAGGAATTATTCCGAAGCAAAATCCAAATGTTGAAGTTGTATATTCAGTAAACTTGAGCTATAAGGGAAAAAAATATCTCATACCCAATGAATTTTATCAGAGACTTTTGTTTATCGGAATAGTTCCGACTTCTATTATTATTCACTATTATTTAACATTACTTATTGGATTACTCGTAGCGTTTAGATCTGGTTTAGAAATCTTCAACAGCAGACCAAGATTAAGATTATATGCAATCTTCACTCTAATTTCTTTTTTCTCTTGCGCAATGATTTTTGCTCCGGTTAAGAAAGCTTATGAACTGGGAGTTATTGGCAAAGCAGTACCCCCCATTAGAAATATATTTGAGCTTTGGTTAGTTGTATTAGTTGTTGTTTGGATATTAACTCTTATTCTTATTTCTTTTACCCCAAATTCACGCAAATGGATTTTGCTTTCTTCATTCTTAACTCTGTTTATCTATATATCACAAAATTTCTAATAGCTGCTAATTTAGTTCCTTAATGATCTGATGATGAATTTTTCTCGAAGCTGCAATGATGCTGTTGCCCTTAAGCGGATCATTTCCATGATAATCTGTTATTGTTCCCCCGGCACCTTTTATAATGGGAACGATAGCTGCAATATCCCAGAAAGACATAATTGGATCAGCCATAACATCGGCAAATCCGGTTGCTAAAAGATAGTAACCATAACAATCTCCCCACCCTCTGAAAAATTTTACCTTGTGAATAAGCTTATTAAACTTTTTTATATTCTGGTGTTTCTCAATATTTAAATAATCTGTTGTAAGAAGAACTGCTTCTGAAAGTCTATTACATTTCCTCATCAATACTTTTTTCCCATTAAGAAAGGTATCCTTGCCATTCCCAATTAAAAATTCATTTAAGATGGGTTGGTTGAATACTCCCAAGACTGGTTTATCATCTTTCAGCAGTGCAATTAAGGTTCCGAAATTAACTGTCCCGCAAATAAAACTTTTCGTTCCATCAATTGGGTCGAGTACCCACTTAAACTGGGATTTGCCCTTATGTTCCCCGAACTCTTCCCCAATTATTCCATGATCCGGGTATACTTTTAATATTGCCTCTCGCATTAATTCTTCAGCTTTTTTGTCAGCTATAGTTACTGGAGAGTTATCAGTTTTTCTGCCTATTGAAATTGGTGATCTAAAATATTTTTTAATAACGTTTCCACTGATATTAGAAAGCTGCTTAACAAACTGTTGAAACTCTAAAAATTTTTTCACATCAATCATGAGATGAAATTTACAATTGCAAATGAAAAATAGGAAATTACCTTCGATTTTATTTTTTCATATACATAGGTATGGTTATATTTACAGATACAAATTTAGATAAAAACATGCCCTGAATTTTTAGTGTTTTTAAACCCACGCATTAAAAATTTAGAGGTGATTTTGTTCGTTTTGGAGAGATGGCAGAGTGGTTGAATGCGGCGGTCTTGAAAACCGTTAAGGATGCAAGTCCTTCCGGGGTTCGAATCCCTGTCTCTCCGCAAAAAATGCTACTTAGCATTGTAAAATCATTTACTTAGTTTGACTATGATTATTATTGCTAACTGTTCCTAATCCTCCATCATATTTTGCTGCTTAATTTATCAAAAGATTTTCCAATATTACATATTATGTTATAATCATTCGGATTATTTACATTAAAGAAAAAATCATCTTTATAAAAAGATAGTGCTTGAGGATGAATAATCTCCACTTTAACTTTAGTAAGAAAACAATGTAACGAATTATCAATTAGTTCGATACTACTAAACAATTCTTCTATTTGGAAGGAAACCGTTTTGTTATAAAGTCCTACTAACGGCTGATGATAACCAGCAGCTTCACAAAAAACAATTGGTGCATCAGTTTTATAATTAACGATGTACTCAATCATTTCCTTTTCCATTAAAGGCACATCACATGAGATGACAAAATTTTTTTCTGTTTTTGAGTTTACTAAACCAGAATGAATTCCTCCCAATGGACCTTTTCCCACATAGATGTCTGAATAAATATGAAGCTCTAGGAATTTATATTCTTCAGGGCTATTTGTAATTATTATCACTTTATCGAAAAGGGATTTCATCAAAGAAACAATACGCTCTATGATTAATTTATCACCAATCCTCAAAAATGATTTATTTGTACCCATCCGCAAACTCTTTCCCCCAGATAGAATGATTCCGGTTATATCAGAATACATTCAACTTTTTCTCCTTTCGCAGGATTTCTCTTTTCTTCATCTATTATCACCAAACAATTCGAATGACTCATTTCAACAAGATTACCGGAGGATTGACCGAATTCTACGGTTACCTTCAATTCGTCATCTTCTTTATAAAGATTTCCTCGAGAAAAATGTTTCTTCCCATCATGTTTTTTTATGTCATTCATTAAGATCGCAGAAATTGTGTTACGAGATTCTTCGTGATATAAATACTCAATCGCAGGTTTAATGAAGATATAAAAGCCAACCAGAGAAGATACCGGATTGCCAGGAAGCCCGAAAACCAATATCCTCTTTTTGCTTTCTTCTCGTACTCCGAAATAAATTGGTTTCCCGGGTTTTATATTTACACGCCAAAATAGCTCTTTTATTTTTTCTTCTTCAAAAACTTCCTTTATAAAATCATATTTTCCGACTGAGACTCCGCCTGTCGTAATTAATAAGTCAAGATTCATTTCAAATGCAGTATTAATTCTTTGACGAATTGCTTCTTTGTCATCTTTTGCTATACCAAGTATCAAAGGAATATGACCTATTTCTTTGATTGCTGAAAATAAAGTAAAAGAATTCGTAGCACGAATTTTATCGGTGAAAGGAATATCATTAATCGATATAAGTTCATCACCCGTTGCTAAAATTCCCATCCTAAGTTTTGAAAACACTTTTACCTTTTGTTTGCCGCAACTTGCTAATACAGCAATTATTTTTGAATTTATTTTTGAGTATTTATTTACAGCTAAACTTCCCTTTAAAAGATCATTACCTTTTAATCTGATATTCATACCTTTCTTTGCGCTAATACTATCCTCCTTCAATTTCAAACTCAGGTCGTGAACAATTACGTCTTCCAAAGGAATTACAGTATCTGCATTAGGAGGAATTTTACTTCCTGTTGTAATCAGAACCGCTTCACTTATTTTAAGGTTCAACGCATTATAATGTCCAGTGGATATCTCACCAATAATTTTCCAGCTTCTTCTCTCACTAAACCTAATTGCGTATCCATCCATAGCTGAGTCATCAAACGGCGGAAGGTCAACATCGGCAGTTATATCTTCTGCTAATACTCGATCTGTCGAATCTAGTAAATCAACCTCCTCAATTGGAAGCATAAGATTTCGAAATTCTTTTTTTATGATGCCAAGTGCTTCGTTATATAATAACATATAAATTTTTTTTACTTACCATATTCATCATCATAAATAATTTTGATTTCATCATCTACAAATATTTCTCCCGCTCTAATGACTCTTGCAAAGACTCCTTCTCTTGGCATTACACAGTCGCCGACCTTGAAGTAAATTGCACATTTGTTGTGGCACTCTTTTCCAATTTGAGTTATTTTCAATTCTGCTTTTTTGCCCAGTTTAATTACAGTACCAACTCCAAGTTTTGGCAATTCTAAAAATTCAGTTGTGATATTTTCTGCAAATGCACCAGGACGAAGATTTGGTAATCCTTTCGCCCTCATTTTATCTATGCTTTCCAATGCGAGAAAACTGACTTGCCTATGCCAATTTCCAGCATGGATATCACCCTCTATTCCAAAGTCTGCAATAAGTGTTGCAGATTTTATATTTGTTTTGGCGATGCCTTTTTTCTTACTAATAGATATTGCAGAAACTCTGCCTTTCATAACACAATCAAGACTGGTCTGATTAGTTGGAATTTTATCTTCGATAATTTCCACTTTTACCTCCGGTTTTGCTTAGTAATTTTATCTCACTGATTATGATTGATTTATCAATTGCTTTACACATATCATATACAGTTAACGCGGCAATACTAACAGCAACTAACGTTTCCATTTCTATTCCTGTTACAGAATTTGTTTTTGCAAAAGATTTTATCTCAACAGTTTTATTCTTTGAGTTAAGATTAAGTTCAACATCTACTTTTAAAATAAAAATATTGTGACAGAGTAGTATCAACTCACTGGTTTTTTTTGCAGCTTGTATACCTGCAAGTTTGGCGACAGTCAATACATCGCCTTTTGTAATTTGATTCCGCCTAATGGCTTCAAAAACTTTTCTCGACATTTTTACCTCGGCAAATGCCTCAGCAGTTCGAATAGTTTCCAATTTCTCAGAAACGTCAACCATCACTGCTTTGCCCTTATTATTTATGTGCGATAGCCTTGCTTTCATCCGCCAATACTCAACATGTTGTTATCATGCATATTCATTAATTGTTCAGCAACAGGATGCTGGGGCCATTTGTCTTGCAGTGAAGTTAAAATTGCATCAGCAATTTCACTGTCAGCCATTGAATAATTTTGCAGCATTTGCTTGAGATTGATTTCTTTTGAGTGAGAAAAAAGACAATTTTTAATTTTCCCTGATGCTGTAATTCTTAGCCGGTTACACGAATCACAAAAGTGATTTGATATTGAACTTATGAAACTCACTTTTAATTCGGACCCTTCAAGCAAAAAATCTTTCGAAATCTTATTCGCACTCTCGATTTCACGCAATCGGTATTTCGATTCAATCATACTCCTTATTTCTCCGCAAGAAATAAATTTAGAATCATCCCATTCATTTCCGCTAAAGGGCATATACTCGATAAATCTAATGTTAATGTTTGTCTCTATAAAGAACTTTATAAAATCAAACAATTCATCATCGTTAGTATTTTTAATAATAACAGAATTTATTTTCAGGCCGTCAAAATTCAGCAGTTCAGCTTTTTTAATTGATTGCAGAGTTGAATGGAGTAAGTCTTTTCCTGTAATTGCAATAAATTTATTTTGCTTGAGCGTATCGAGACTGATGTTTATTCTGTTTACTCCAAACAAATTAAGCGAATCAATCTTGTCTTCTAGTTGAGTTCCATTGGTCGTAATTCCGACTTCAAATGGATAACATTTTTTTATTTCGGATAACATTTGAAAAAAAGTTAGAATGTCTTTTCTAATTAATGGTTCACCACCAGTAAATCTAATTTTCTTAACTTCTAAATCCCGAACAAAAATTTTTATTAACCGGATCAATTCTTCATACTTAAGAACAGTATTTTGCTTTGATATAGTAGACAAGTGATTATACGGATTGCAATAGATGCAATTCAAGTTACACTTATCAATAAGTGAAATGCGAATATAGTCGTGTATTCTGCCGAAACTATCTACAAGCTGCATTTTAAATTCGTCTCAATTTATTATGACTCCGATAACAGCAGCAATCAAAACAACATAAGCTGGATGAAGTTTGAAGAGAATGATGAGCGTCGCACCAATTACAATCATGACAAAAGCTTGCAAATTACCTCCATTTTTTACTGCGTATTGATACATAATCGCCGCAATCATACCTATAACTGCATATTTAATAGCATCTAGTGATTTAGCAACCAGAATATTTTTTTCATAAAGTGTATAAATATATGTGCTCATTAGTATCAGAACTGCAGGTGTGAATAAATTCCCCAAATTCGCTGCAATTACGCCCAATATACCAGCAGCTTTATAACCTGTGAATGTTGCAAATTTTATGGATATGGCGCCTGGAAAAATTTCGACCATACCAAGTACTTTTAAAAACTCATCCTGGGCAAGCCATTTGTAATTTTTAACAACTTCTTCCTCTATAAGCGGTATAAGAGAGTATGCACCACCAAAAGAAAAGGTTCCCACTTTTAGGAATGCCAGAAATAATTTTAACAAAGTTTCTATCATTTATTGTTTCCTTGAATAATTCTGTACTTAATGGTCTTATTTTTGTGAACAAAAAACCCCGCATGCAAGCGGGGTTAAATAAAAATAGTCTAATATTTAGATCTCCTTTGCAAAGTGTTTCACCAATATTTTAATTCGGTAAACAGGCAGGCAAATCCGTTTCCAAAGTTACCCTATCGGTAGAGGTTTTCAATTCAAATAATTATTATCAAGTAAAAATTATTTGGGCACCGGCTGACATTTCATAGAACTGTCCAACCGAAATAATATCATCTACTTGAGAACAAAAATCTTTTTTTGTAAGATGAAACATATCAACAGTTGCTTTGCACCCATAAAGATTGCAACCCGCATCATGAATCATTTCAATAAACTCCCGAACTGGTGGTATATCTAGCTTTTCCATTTCTTTTTTCATCATGGAAGTTGCATACCACGACATTCCCGGAATAGCGCCCATCCAGGTCGGTAAACCAAACCCCATTGCATCGGGTACACACATTGCCGGATTGCCAACCGTCGCAATTTTAATGTTATCCATTTTTTTATCAATCACAGCATATAATCCAAAAAATGTAAAAAATAGAGTTGCTTCAATTCCTTCCATTCTTGCGCCATTAGCCATTATCAATCCAGGATAAATCCCATCAAGTGAACCACGTGAAACAATTATGGAAACTTTTTCAATTGGTTGTGACATTTTATTTCTCCTTTTACTAAATACAACCTTTAGGTTTAGGTAAACCGGCAATTTTGGCTGACTTTTTTGCTGGACCTTTTGGAAATAATGAATAAAGCTCTTTTGTATCAACACCGCTCTCTTTTGTAAGTCTTCTTATTGAAGGGGCATCTTCTTTTTCGGCAAATTCTTTACGCATGAAATTAATTACGATCCAATGTCTGTCTGTTAATTTTTCTATACCTTCCTCAATCGCCAAATCCGCAGCGACTTTTTCATTCCAATCATCCTTATTTGCAAGATGCCCATCTGAATCTCTACCCAACAATTTTGTTTCCATTCTAACTCCTTTTTAGTTACTCTGGATATTATTTAAAGTTGTTAACTGATTTTTCTGTGGTTGTTCTGCCAAACTTTTTAAAAACCTCAAAGCAAACACTAAACCTTTTCTCGCTTCAGGTGAGCTCATTTCTTTCAAAACTGAAGCAAGCGACACTTTTTTATCAACTTCTATGTTTAATTTTTTGTAGACAAGCAAAGCATTGTTTACCGTTTGAAGCATATCCGGTTGAGTTAAGTTTTTCACTGTTTTAAGAATAGTAACAATGTTTTCTCCAAGTGCCTCTACATCTTCTTTACTAAAGGAAGTCACAATTTTATCAACCACATTCTTCGATTCTTTTATGAATTCAAAATATCCTCGGCGGTCAAACTCATCTAACCTTGCCATAAAATCAACAATATACTCTCTAATGAGCGGGGCCGCATCATTAAGAAAATCCTTAGTACTCTCTAATTGCTGAACTACCTTACTTATTGTGTTTACATTTCTTAGCATGTATTTACCAAAATAAAGAATATCCTTTGTGCTTAGATGATCATGAATTTGATCTAACTCTTCAACTGCTGTCTGATACAAATCTTTACCAACTCTCATTAAATCATCTTTAAGATCTTCAACCTCCAGCCTATGTTTCTTTTGAAGTTCAATTTCTTCAAGAATCATGTCAAGCTTTTTATTTATCCGATCGATTTGTTTTTGAATGTTATTATCCATCACATCCTCTTTCCGGCCATTGTCATTTGAGACTCGATTGGAAGCTCCAAGCCTTTGAGCAGAAAATTCCAATACATCCAGCGGAACATTATTTTTCCATAGTGATTCATCTTTGTTTCTTCAAGAAGTGAGAATGGACCAACACCAGGCAATGGATATTTCCCAGGCAAAGGTTCTGTATCGTAATTAAAATCAATTAAGATCCCCTTACCAAATCCCGATTCAATAAAACAATTGGCGTGTCCGTCAAATTTATGATGCGGTTTTCTGCCTTCAATAACACTCATAAAGTTCTCATAAAGTGTATCGGCTTGAAAATGAGCAACCGAACCGGCCTTTGAACTTGGCAAATTTGTAGCGTCGCCAATAACAAAAATGTTTTTGTATCCTTCAGCCATTAGAGAGTGCTTATCTGTTGGAATAAAATTCAGCTCATCTCCCATACCACTTCTCCTAATCACATCATCACCCATGTTGGTTGGTACAGTAACTAATACATCAAAAGGAATTTCGGTTTCGTCCCATGAAACAATTTTTTTGTTTTCATTATCAACTCGAGCAATATTAAACTCAGAAGTTACACGAATATTTTTCTTGCTGAGAAAATCTCCCAAAATCAAGGATGCTTTTGGCTTTGTGAATGCACCGGGAAGGGGTGTTACGAAATGTATATCAACTTTATCCCTAATTCCTTTTCCTGTAAAATAAGAGTCGGCAAGAAAGACAAACTCGAGTGGAGCAACAGGACATTTAATTGGCATCTCAGTAATATTCAGAACTAACTTTCCACCTTCCCAATGCTTAAGGAAGTCAGCTAACGCACACGCCCCTTCAATCGTGTAAAAATCAAAAATGTTTTTATACCACAAACCATCTTTCAACCCTTCGGTTTCATCAGGACTTATTTTTGACCCAGTGGCAATTATCAGATAATCGTAACCAAGAACTACTTTGTTAGATAAAATTACTCTGTTGCTTTCAGGCTCGATCTTTTCAATTGTAGATACTAAAACATTGCTACCCGGCGGGAAAAAATCTCGTTTAGGTTTTATCACATCTCGTCTGTTATAAATTCCAAATGGAATAAAAAGAAACCCAGGTTGATAATAGTGATTCTCATACTGATCGACTATCGTTATCTGCCATTCATTTTTATCAAGGACGGGATAGAGCTTATTCAGCATCATTGTTCCGGCTGTACCAGCTCCAAGAATCAATAATTTTTTCATATCAGTTTACCAATTTTCTTTAAATTCTTATTAACTTTTATGTCAACCAGTTGTTGCCTAGCAAGGAATTAATGTGAGCATTTGTCAAATACCCTTGTGATACTCATTTTCTATCATTTATTAATTGCTTTACACGTCTCATTCTTTGTAATATCAATTAGTAGAACAGCTACTCTGCTCTGTTTTTCCATCTTCTTTGTAAGAAAGAATTAAACCTCCTCTTTCGTATATTCTGATAATATGAATGGATATGCAACTGACTTAATAGCAACGGTAATAGTAGACATGATAAGTTGAATTCTTTATTCATCTTGGTAGTTTTCCAACGTTGACACTATTTAATATCAACTTTCTTGCCGTCGTATAGTATTAACTCTTGTCCCGAAAATGAAGAAAACCAATGTTTCTTTCTTTTTTTTTAGAATCCTAGATGAGTATTCTCTAAAGGATGAGAGAGTTCTCAATTACGAATCCCTGATAAGATTTCCAAGATTCTTAATAAAGGAATTTAAAAATTAAACTCCCATTATCCCTTGCGTTTTTTCCCTTTCCGTCTTCCGCAAGAAATGATCTGCAATGTGAAAAACTATTGTTACTAAAAATACATGTGTTAATCAATAGTGTATATTACTGAAGAAAGATCTGCTGGATTAGTCAAAAGGAACTGATGAATACCAAAGCCAGGTCAGTGGCAATGATAACGCAGTGAAAATACCCTTTAGAAATTTCTTTCGTGAAACCGTATTCATTTAGCTAGGACTAAACTTAATCAGTTTATTAACTTCATTGAAGGTTCTTACTTTAAAAATACTATAGAAAAATTTCTGTAAAAAGAATAGGCAATTAAAACCAAAAATAAATCTTATAACAACTTTAGTCCATCTCTTTAGTGTTAGGATTTGAACTCGAATTCACATATAATTCAGTAGGGACTTTATTAATTTATATTGAACAATCTCAAGAATTCCATATAATATTAGCTAAAGTTCGGGGAATTTTTTATTGTCTTATGCGTGATTTTTCCACTTAACTTTAATTTTCCAATAACTTTAAGAGTTTCATATTTTTCTTAATGAAAATTACAGTATTAATTTTAACTTATTAAAAATTATCAAAAGGAAGGAATCAATATATGAAGCAAATGTGTTTGATTATGGCATTCGTACTTTTTGTCGCAGCTAATATCTTTTCAGGCGATGGAAACAAATACGGTAAGAAGCTGACCATAAAAGAAAAGACTAAAATCTCAACGATTCTTGACAAGCCAAAAGAGTTTGTTGGGAAAAAAGTGCTGGTTGAAGGAACTGTTGTAGGTGTTTGTGAAAAAAGAGGCTGTTGGATTGAGGTAGCAAGCGATAAACAATTTCAAAAAATTAAAGTGAAAGTAAATGATGGCGAAATCGTTTTCCCGCTTGAGGAAAAAGGAAAAACTGCTCTAGTTGAGGGAGAAGTATATGAGATCAAAATGACCAAAGAACAAGCTATTGAGAGTGCAAAGCATGAAGCTGAAGAACACGGTAAAAAATTTGATCCAAATTCGGTTACTGGTCCAACCACGTATTACCAAATAAAAGGAATTGGTGCTGTAATAAAATAAAATTTAAGAATTTCGCATAAGGTTGCCGAAAAATAATCTTGTCGGGTTATTTATTGTTGTTTTGAGTATTAACAGATAAAAATTTTTTCGACAACCTTTTTTTATATACTTGAGGTTCAAGTGATTAAATGGCGTAAATGGATTAGAATTCTTCACCGTGATATTGGTTACATCGCCACTGGTCTAACTGTAATTTATGCAATATCTGGAATTGCTGTCAATCATACTGCAGATTGGAATCCAAACTATTCAATTGAGAAATCTGTTACCAAAATTAATCCGATACCGGATAGTGTTCTTACATCAAGAAAATTAGTATTTGACATTCTTTCTCAAATAGGTGAAAAAGGAAAACTGAAGAATAGTTTTTCCCCTGATCCGAACAACTTAAATATTTTTGTTGAAGGAAATACAATTACTGTGAATCTAAAAACTGGCGAAGTAACACAAGAGAAAGTAAAAAGTCGAACGTTAATCCGTGAGACGAATTTCCTTCATCTTAATGCTCCAAAAGAAGTTTGGACATATGTCGCCGATGTTTTTGCAGTTGCTCTTGGATTTTTAGCAATCTCAGGGTTGTTTATGATCAAAGGAAAAAAGGGAATTACTGGTCGCGGAGCTTGGCTTACAGCTTTGGGAATTCTTATTCCTGTAGTTTTTCTTTTAATTTACTATTACAAGTTTTTTTAGTGATAACATATTTAACAGTTGTCGAACTTTAAGGCAACATCACATCATTAGAACCCACTAACAGCCTATTCTTCGTTCTTAGAGCTTCTTTTCTGACAAGATTCGGTGTAGTAATTGAATTTAACACTTCGTCTATCGTACTAATTATCCTACTTTTATCGTAATAAAAAGTAAACCAACCAAGTGCTTCAGCAATGTAACTTCTTAGTGAATCAGGGTAATTACTATTTTTTAATTGTTCTAATAAAAATGGTACTGCCTCGGCAAATTTATAATTCCTAAATGTCCGAACTTCCTGTAATCTATTTTTTAATTTCAGAGTATCGCTAAGGATATGTGGTATAATTTCATTATTCAGCCATTCGCTGCTCCTTGTCAAAGAACTTCCGAGTTGTTGTTTTAACGTCCCCTTTGAAACAACATCAGGCATTGCATCAATAAACTTTTCACATTCCGTTTTCGCCAAAGATGAACCAATAAAAGTTAATGAGCTGCCTCCATTAAATGTCACTCTTGGTGATTCATCCATAATTATTTGTTTAACCAGGTAAGGGAGGTATTCTTGAAGACCAACTTCACCCATCCATTCAGATGTTTTTCTTCGGATAAGTTCAAATGGATCGTTGATGGAAACTTTTAAGATGTTTTGAAATACTGGAGTATTAAGTTCAGCAAGACATTTAATCGCATTTACTCTAACATTGAAAGATGGATCGGTTAAATAAATTTCCGATAATTCTTTCTCAAAACCCGTTTTAAGATTTTTGAATAAATAACTAACCGCAAGACTGCGAATCTCATCACTCGTAGATTTTAATAAATTTCGCCAGAGATCTATATTGTTTTTTTCAAGAAAAATTTTTTCGTTCAAATCTATCTTTGAGCTTGAAGAAAATCTAAATGTTGGATCACCTATTAAATGAGATTCGAGAGTATTCAATTCCCTGTGCCTGACTCCAACCCTCACACCAAGATTCAGTAGCCCAAGCATTTCATCAGCCCATTTATCTTGAAGCACATTTACAGAATTTGCCTCCGCAACTATTACATTACCATCTCCAAATACATACTCGCCGGCAACATATTCATCAAGATGAAATGAACCATTAAAACATTCATCGAACATGACGAACTTTGGCTGAGGTTTTATTTTTCTGATATCATCAAGGTAAATATCTAATTTGTAGGCAAGTATAGAGTCTGCAACAATCAGAGAGTCTTCAAATGTTCCATCAAACCATGATTCGGGAACATCGAATTCTTTCACAAAATAATTTTTTGTTTCTTCAAGCGATTGCTTTCGTTTCTGTGCAGTTCTCAATTTACTTCTCAAGTACAACTTGACAGCTTCGACATTCTGATTTGTGTTTTGAGCAATCGGGTAAGCTGAAATAAGCTGCATATCTGTATCGCCATGAGCATGAAACAACGCCATATCAAGATCTGGATCTTGCAACTCGGCCAGTATAACTTCTTTCATTTCATCGTTCATAGAGTGAAAAAGACTTTTAAACCTTCCTCCAGTTTTAAAAAGTTCGGGGAATTGTTCACACAAAGACATTTTTTCATCAGCCCAAGCTACCATTGAATTTGATAAGTAGCCATGTCCTAGATAAACAAAAGCATTATTTAGATAGTCTTTTTGTTTTTTCTGGTTTACTATACGGTTTAAATATTTATTTATTGCCTCATACTTATTTATTCCTATTCCCGAAGGTTTAATTCTTGCAGAATAAATTTCCTTTTCAATTTTTTGTGGTGATTCCGGCAAAAAAGAATAATAATGAGATAATTTATGAATACTATCTTGACCCAGGTATTCAAATTTCAAATCAAAATCTTCGTAAAACCGATCTGAAGGAACAGATGATCGGAACCATGGATATTTGTCTTCTTCAAGCTTGAATGCAGAAGTGAAATGCTGCCCATTTCGCAACATGGGAATGGGTATATCACCTACAAAAACTATTCCTTCGAGCTTAGGTTTTTGATTGTACAATTTCACAATCTCATTTTTTACCTCATCAGGTACCTTCCAATCATTTACTATAATGTAAGTTGAAAGCCCGTCTTCCTCAATTGATTTCTTATAATTTAGGATTGCCGATTGACAGTTCGAAAAAGTCTGATCATCAACAATAACGGCAAATGAAGTTGGTGTGATTCTGTCTGGTTTTATTTCCCTTATCTGCCCAAGTAAAATTTGACATAAGCAAAGTAAAATAATCACTGTCATAAATTTTCTTACATACATAGTTTTTCCAAGTTAATCTGTTTAATGATAATTTATATATGAACTTACTTTAATAGGGTCATTTTTCTTGTTTGAATTTTAGAACTAATACTCAACTGATAAAAATAAACTCCGCTTGTTAATTGTTTCCCTTCAGCAGTAGATTTAAATTCTATTTCATAATTTCCCGCTGGCTTGTATTCATTTACCAATGTTACTACTTCATTACCTAACATATCAAACACTTTCAAAGTTTGCCAACCAC
>CAYMKU010000021.1:0-64338 GCA_964391015.1 uncultured Ignavibacteriaceae bacterium | reverse complement strand
ATAATATATATTATCTGACAAGTATAAAATTTTACTGAGATATAACTCACTGACACAGTTGTCATTCCTGCCACCACTTTCAATTGTATTTAAAAAATCCCTCATTCGTTTTTCTTCCAAGTTTTTTAGCAGCAACCATTTTTTTCAATAGTGGACATGGGCGATACTTTGAATCGTTAAAACCAGAATAAAGTACTTCCATTATAGCCAAACATATGTCAAGTCCTATAAAATCCGCTAGCGTTAGTGGTCCCATAGGATGATTCATCCCAAGCTTCATTACTATATCAATATCCTCAGCTTTTGCGACTCCTTCCATCAAAGCATAAATGGCTTCATTAATCATCGGCATCAGTATTCGATTTGATATAAACCCTGGATAATCATGGACTTCTACAGGTACTTTTTCGATCTTTTGAGATAACTCTTTGATTGAATTGAAAGTCGAATCACTTGTAGAATACCCGCGTATAATTTCAACAAGTTTCATTAGTGGAACTGGATTCATAAAATGCATGCCGATAAACCTATCTGGCCGAGATGCAGTTGCAAGTTCTGTTATGGATATTGAAGACGTGTTAGAAGCGAAAATCGAATCTATTTTAATTATATCTTGTAACTTATTAAATAAAGAAAATTTAGCTTCTTTATTTTCATAAATTGCTTCTATAACTAAATCTGAATCATCCAAAGTACTTTTTATTCCTACAACGGGAACAATTTTAGTTAGGGTCTCACTCTTCATTTTCTCATCAATTGTTTGTTTTTTAACCTGACGATCTAAGTTTCCTTCTATTGTTTTCAATGCTTTCTTTACCAAATCTTCGGTCATCTCAACGAGGTTGACTTGAAATCCTTTCATAGCAAATACATGGGCAATTCCATTTCCCATGGTTCCACCACCAACAACAGCAATTTTTTTAATCTCCATGCTAAATTACCTTTCATATTTCTTAATTATTAGTGCTGATGCTTCCCCGCCACCGATACAAAGCGAAGCTATGCCATACTTTGAATTTCTTTTTTTCATCTCATGAATTAAAGTTACTAAGATTCTTGCTCCACTTGCTCCGATTGGATGCCCTAAAGCAACTGCTCCTCCATTTACATTTACTTTTGAATTATCCAAGCCGAGAATTTTATTGACTGTCAACGAAACCACAGCAAATGCTTCATTAATTTCAAACAAATCTATATCATTTAGCCCTAAGTTTGCCTTTTTCAGTACTTTAGTAATTGCATCTGCCGGTGCCGTGGTAAATTCCATCGGAGCTTTAGCTGCGGAACTTTGAGCAATAATCTCAACAAATGGAGTAAATCCCAACTCTATAGCTTTCTTTTCCGACATGACCAATAGCGCAGCGGCACCATCATTTATACTTGATGCGTTTGCGGCAGTAACAACTCCATCTTTGTTAAATACTGGTTTTAAGGATTTTATTTTATCAAATCTAACTTTACCAGGTTCTTCATCCATTTCGCAAACAGTGTCACCTGTTTTTGATTTAATTATTACTTTTACAATTTCATCATTAAACTTCCCGGTTTTTTGTGCATCAATTGCTTTACTATACGATTTAATAGCAAATTCATCAAGCTCTTCCCTTTTGAACTGAAAATCTTTAGCGCATTTCTCTGCACATGTTCCCATATGAATATTGTTATAAACATCCCAAAGACCGTCTTTGATCATAGAATCAATTATTTGACCTTCACCTAAGCGATAACCAAATCTTGCATTAGGTAATAGATATGGTGCATTGCTCATACTTTCTTGACCACCAGCAATTACTATTTCCACATCACCTGCCAATATTGCTTGATGTGCAAGCATAACAGATTTTAATCCGCTTCCACACATTTTGTTTATTGTCAAACATTCAGTCTTTTCGGGAAGTCCTGAAAACAGCGCGGCTTGCCGTGCAGGGGCTTGTCCTAATCCTGCAGTCAAGACATTACCCATTATGACCTCGTCCACCAAATCAACGGGCATCTTTGATTCTTCCAGTACTGATTTTATGGCAATGCTTCCAAGTTGTGAAGCAGTAAAAGACGCTAGGTTTCCTCCAAACGATCCGATAGGTGTTCGCTTAGCGCTCACAATGACTGTTTTATTCATACATGCCTTTCATGGGTTATAATTAAAAATAATTCTTATTTCGTTAAAGTTGAAATGTTGAAAATAAGATTTGCTGTTAATATGTTTGAATTAATATTGTTCTGTACTAATGAGTTTAATTGCTCTATTTTAAAGGTAACGTCGTGAATTTTAGAATTTGGGAATTTTTTATTGAATTTTTCTAGTGTTTCCTGATAATCTGTGAAGAAAAAATCTTTGTTTGAAATTCTAAATCTTTGTAGATCATTAAGCCATGTAATAATCATTTGAATAAATAAACTAAATGTAGTGGAGTCTCCTTCGCCGAGTACTTCGCTAATTTCCTGATATGCTGAATGAAATTTTTTACCGAGTGAATAACGCAGGAAGTTGATAATCTTGCTTTTTAATTTCATGAAATCATGTTCAAGTAATCTGTTTGCAGTTGTTATTGAACCATCAGAAAACAATGCCACTTCATTTGCCAATTTTGGTTCTGTGTCATAATATTTAACAAGAATCTGCGTTATATCATTATTGTTCAATGGACTAAAGTACAATGTCCAGCATCTTGATTTTATAGTTTCTCTTAAAAGCTCTGGAAATGGTGTAGTTAAGATAAAAATAACTTTATCGGGAGGTTCCTCCAAATTTTTTAACAAAGCGTTTTGTGATGTTTCATTCATTAAATGTGCATCTGAAATTAGCACAAAGCGGTAAAATGATTCTTCGAATTGAAGTGATAAAAACTTTCCTATGTCTCTAATACTATTAACTTTAATCGTATTAGCTTTTTCAATTCGAATTCGATGATATGGATTTGATACTTTCTTTCTTAATTCTTCTTTTATTTCTTCAAGATCTTCTGAAGCAAGTTTTTCAAACGGATTGGATTCATCATTTTCATTTTTCCCTCTTGGAAGTGCGGTGATGAACTTCAGATAAGGTTCATGAAGGTTTGTTATTCCATTAATTATTTGAGAATGATATTTACTTGGTGTGAATTTTCGATTAATGGTTTTTGCAAACTCTAATGCAAAGTAATCCTTACCCACTCCTTGTTTACCAATAAACAAAAATGCGTGAGGAATTTTTGATGAGGTGATAATCCGATCTAAAATTTCTTTATTGTGCCGATGACCATAAATACTACCCCAATTGTCATTCATAGTTGGGTTAATTATTAAGAAATGTTTTGCTAAAAATCATCTTCGTTATAAAAGAAATCTTCCTCTGATGGATAATCAGGCCAGATATCTTCTATAGACTCATATGGTTCATCAGAATCTTCAAGCTCCTTGAGATTTTCGATAACCTCCAATGGAGCCCCAATTCTATCAGCATATTCAATTAACTCTTCTTTAGTAGCCGGCCATGGTGCATCATCCAGATATGAGGCAAGTTCTACTGTCCAGATCATGTATTACAAACTCCGTTAGATTTATTTCGTGCTTTTCTGTTCGAATAAAAGTAAATCATCGAAAAAAAACTGTGCTGGGTCCAATTTTATTCCGTCATGGTGTACTTCATAATGTAAGTGGGGGCCAGTTGACAAGCCCGAATTTCCTGTTAAAGCGATTACTTTTCCGCGTGTAACTGTTTGGCCCTCTTTAACGAGTGAACCTGATAGATGCGCATAAATAGTTTTGTAACCTGAAGCATGTTCTATTTCAACCGCTAATCCGTAACCACCTCTCATTCCAACAAAGCTTACGATGCCATTTCCAGCTGAACGGACATTTGTCCCAACATCTGTTATAATATCAATACCCTCATGCATTTTGTTTATACCAAGTATCGGATGTTCACGCATTCCGAAACCATTTTGACCAATAAGTCCTTCACATGGCTTGATCGCGGGAATAGATGCATAAAGGATTTTATTCTCGTTAAGTTGTCTGGAGATTAACTGATATTCATCTTTTGCCAAACTGAGCTTTTTATGCAATGTTTCGATATAACCAGACAGCTCATCCACGTCTTTTAAGGAACTATTACTGAATTTGATTGATTTGTCAAAGTCACTTCCACCAGTACCAAAAATTTTTTCCTCTTTGGACGTTGGCGGTAAATTTGTTGCTAACCGAAGATAATTATTTTCAGTCTGAAGTTCTTCTAAATCGCCATCTAAACTTTTATACTGCTCAGTTAAATTTTTAAGTTTATTGCGAAGAATACTATTTTCAGTTTCAAGCGATAGAATGTTTTTAGTTGAAGCAGTAAAATGATCAATAAGATTAATAACACCCCAGGATAATCCTAATAGAAAAAACAAAAAAACAACATAGATAAGTATCGATTTTAAGCTTAGATACTCAAATTCTTTAAGTTTTTGGTTGGTTTTTGATATGTAGTATAATTTTCTCATAAAGAGTGCGTGAATGTAAAGAAATACTCAAATTTTGTCAAGTTCGAATTGAATTTTCATTCAAAATCATGTTCAAAATATTTGACTCCTCGCAAATCGTCTTCTTTTTCATTTTTATTCAATTTCTTGGTGAGACGTTCTTGAAAAATTCTGGGTGCATCATAACCATAATGCTTTAGAAGGTAGTTAAGTCCTATAACCTCAGAAATTACAGTAACATTCTTTCCTGGAAGAATCGGAAGTTTAACATGAAGAATTTCAATCCCCGCAATATTAACAGTTTTCTCATCGAGTCCTGTGCGTGTATAGTCACTCTTTTCGTCCCACAATTCAAGCTCAACAACTATTTCCAATCGCTTTTGGTATCTAATCGCCCTGATTCCAAACATTCTTTCAACATCAATTATTCCAAGACCTCTAATTTCCATATAGTGTTTTGCAAGGTCAGTACCAGATCCCATCAAAATCCCCTCCCCCTTTTTTGTAAGGATGATATGGTCATCAGCAACAAGTCTATGCCCGCGTTCAATTAAATCAAGAGCAACTTCACTTTTTCCAATTCCGGATTTTCCGATGAACAAAATTCCAACTCCATAAACATCAACAAAGGAACCATGCAAAGAAATCCTTTCAGCAAATTGATCATCGAGAAAATCACCAACAAGATATACCAATTTCGTTGTTGAATAAATGGAACCGAAAACTGGTATGTGATGTTTATTTGCGAGTTCAATCATCTTAGGAAATGGCTGGTTGCCATCAGTTAAAATAATGCAAGGTAGGTTAAATTTAAAAATCCGCTCAATTGCATCTTCCCTTTTATTTTCATTCAACTGGCTAAGATATCGCATTTCGGTATTACCGAAAATTTGAACTCGTGTATAGGAAAAAAGATCAACAAAACCCGCTAAAGCTAATCCAGGACGATGAAGGTTTTGGTCAACTATTTTTCTTTCAAATCCAGATTCATCAGAAAACAATTTTAACTTCAAAAATTTTTTAGAATTCTTAACAAAATAGTTAACAGTAATGTGATCTTTTCTCGAAATAGCTTTTTGACTAATTATCATTCTCTAATTCTTGTAGTTTTTTTTGATTTAAGTTTTGTTAACTGTCTAGAGAGTTTCTCTATAGCAGCACTAACTGCTTTTTGATATTCATCTGATTGTTCTGTTGCTGTTAAAGTTTGTCCAGGTACTTGTACAATTATTTCTGCTATTTTGATGCTATCTCTGGTATTTTGGTAACTTAAAATAACATCGGCGTGTAATATCCTATCATTATATTTTTCCAATGATTTAACTTCAGCAACAATAAATTCCTTCAAAACATCTCGGGCTTTAAATTTTCTTGAAGTTATTGAAACGTTCATTTGATCCTCCAATGATATTTATGATTTAGGGTGAGCTTTTTTATAAGTTGACTTCAACCTTTCGATGCTCACGTGAGTATAAATTTGAGTAGTAGATAGATTTTCATGTCCTAAAATTTCTTTTACAACTCTTATGTCTGCTCCTCTATCCAGCATGTGAGTGGCTGCAGTATGCCTAAGCACATGAGGGCTTTTCTTTTTTATATCCGAAAATTTGTTGAGATATTTATAAACAACTCGATGTACGTATCGTGGATATATCCTTTGCCCATTAGAATTAACTATAAATGCATTTATCTCAGGAAAGTATTTCTTCTTCCATTGTAAATACTCATTTATAGTTACTAAAGATTTATTACCAATAGGAACTATTCTATCTTTATTACCTTTCCCTTTTATTTTCAAAACTCTGCTTTTAAGATCAATACTAGAATGGTTAATACTACAGAGTTCAGAAACCCGCAAGGCACAGCCATAAAGTAGTTCGAAAATAATTTTAACTAATAAAGGATTTTTCTCAGTCTTGTCATCAAGTTCAAGAATATTAGTAATTGATTCAAGTGGAATAATCTCAGGCAATTTTCTATTTAATTTGGGATTTGAAATCTGTAACGCCGGATTTGATTCTAGAACTTCTTTCTGAAATGCAAATTTGAATAAACCCCTAACTGATGCAAGCTTTCTTGCAATAGATCTTTTATCCAAACCTAATTCATTCAAACACATCAAATAATGCTTAATGAATTTATTGGTAATGCTTTCAATTTCAATTTTTTGATTTTTATGACAAAAGTTCAAAAAACCAAGGAGGTCCTCTCTATAAGATTTTATAGTATTTGGCGAATATCTTCTAATACTTTTAAGTTCGTTTAAATATTGCTCTATAACTTGTTCAAGCTTCATTATCTACTTTTATTTCCTCAGTTATCAGTTCTTCATTACAAATCGGACATTTTAAGTAACTGCCTTTTTTCTTTGAATACCGTTCCTCCATTATTTTTGAATCACCATTGGGACAGTCTTGAAGAAAAGGTTTGTGCCAACTCACGTAATCGCATTCGGGGTATCTTGAACATCCGTAAAAAATCTTATTCCGTTTAGATTTTCTTTCTAAAATTTCTCCTTGATTACATTTTGGACAAGTAATCCCGAGTGTAATATTTTTTACAAAATCACAATCAGGATATCTTTCACAACCGATGAATCGTCCAAACTTTCCTTCGCGATATACAGTTTTGCTTCCACACTTTTCACAAATTTCACCAGTATATTCAACTTCCTTCTGTTGAGCATAGACTTCACGAAAAGATTTAATGTTTTCACATTTTGGATAGTTGCTGCAAGCTAAATATTTTCCAAAGCGACCAATTTTAATAACTAATTCACCGCCACATTTTTCGCAAATTATTTTTTCTATTTTATTCTCAACCTGCTTTAATGCTTTTGCAAATGGATTATAGAAATCCTCCAGCACAATTGCGTACTCATTTTCTCCTTGAGCAATTTGGTCGAGTTCATTTTCCATAGTTGCAGTAAAGTCTTCGTTAATAATATCTGGAAAATTTTTTACAAGAATTTCATTTACTTTTTGTCCAAGTTTGGTTGGAAAAAGTTTTCTCTCAGTGAGTTGCACATATTTCCTATCCTGAATTGTACTCACAATCAGCGAATATGTGCTTGGCCGACCAATTCCCCGGTTTTCTAAAGCTTTAATTAAAGTGCTTTCTGTGAACCGCGCTGGTGGTTTAGTAAAATGTTGCGTCTTTTGAAGTTCTTTCAATCCTAGTTTCTGGTTCTTCTCTAATCCGATTGGAATATTCTCGTTCCTATATTCATCTTTTTCTTCTTCATTAAGTTTGGGTTCAGGAATATCTTCATAAACCTGCTGAAATCCATTGAAAAGCATAGTTGATCCAAATGCTTTAAATACAAATTCCTTAGCTGAAATTTCAATTACAGTAGTCTCGAACAACGCTGGATTCATCTGAGAAGCTATAAATCTTTTCCAAATTAATTCATATAATTTGAAGGTTTTATCATCGAGATATTGTTTTACAAATTCCAGGGAATATTGTAATGAAGTAGGTCTGATTGCTTCATGAGCATCCTGAACATTTGATTTATTCTTTTTATCATAAATTATAGATGATTCAGGTAGATACTCATTCCCGAATTTATTTTTTATGTAATCACGTACAACGGGTAATATTTCTTCACTAATTCGAGTTGAATCAGTTCTCATATAAGTTATCAAACCAACCAGCCCTTCTTTACCCAATTCAATACCTTCATAAAGTTTTTGGGCAAGCATCATGGTTTGCTTCGGTCTCATTCTTAATCTTTTCGATGCTTCAGCTTGTAGTGTGCTGGTAATGAAAGGCGCTGCTGCAACTCTTTTAGTATGCCTTTTTATGATGTCTGAAATAAAATATTCTTTAATACCTGAGATTATATCAAAATATTTTTGTGCAATTTCCGCATTACCCAGTGCGATGTTCCTTTTATTGAATTCCCCACTCTCTTCAACGCTCATTTCATGCTTATGCGGAACTTTAATGTCTTTGCCTGCTATACTGAATAGTTTTGCTTTGAAAAATTCATTCTTGTCAGTTTTGAATATAGCCCAAATAGACCAGTACTCAATTGCTTTGAAGTTTTCAATTTCTTTCTCTCTGTCACAAATCAACTTCAAAGCTACAGATTGTACCCTTCCAGCAGACAAAGTGCTGCTTCCTGAATTTTCTATTATTGCTTTCCAAAGGAAGGGAGTTATCTTATAACCGATGATACGGTCCATTACTCGTCTAGCGCGTTGAGATTGCACAAGGTGAAAATCTATTGCACGAGGATGTTTCATTGCTTTTTCAACACCGGTCTTCGTAATTTCATTAAAGAGAACTCGATACAATTTTGTATCAGATTTACTATTAAGAATATCAGCAACATCTTGGGCGATAGCTTCACCTTCACGATCAGGGTCAGTTGCAATGTAAACGGCTTTAGATTTTGTTGCAAGTCCTTTAATTTTTTTTATTGTATCCCCTTTTCCTCGAATAGTAACATATTCGGGTTGAAAATTTTCCTCGATCTTTACGCCCAGACGAGTTTTGGGAAGATTTTTTATATGACCTATAGTAGCTTCTACAACAAAGTTTTTACCAAGATACTTATTAATTGTTTTTGCTTTGGCAGGTGATTCAACAAGAACTAAATTTTTACTCATTAACTTATTTCTATTTGACTAAATAATTTTCAAATTCTAAAAGAACGCGTCCTATTCAAATTGATTGCTGCGAAATTATAAAAATCTTTTTAGTTACCAAAAAATTGGAAATTTATCTCAGTATAAATCTATACTTGTTTACCAATTGATTTTCCTTTTTCTTCATTACCTTTTTCTCATTCATTTTTTTATCATTATAACCAAGAAGATGCAAAATTCCATGTGTAATTAATCTTAGCAACTCTTTTTTAAAAGTAGTTTTAAATACTTTTGAATTTTGGAAAGCATCATCCAAAGAGATTAATATTTCACCTTCAAGCGATGATTTTATTTTTGAGTAACAAAAGGTTATGATATCTGTTGAACGATTATGATTTAAATATTTTTTATTTAACTGGATTATATCAGCAGAATTTACAAAAGAGATTTCAAGATTTGTGATTGTAAAATTTAGTTCACCTTTTAACAGTCTGATCAATTTATGAATGATAAGTTTATTGATCCCGCTATTGCCATATATTTTCAAATTCTTAACCACAACTTCAATACCAGCTTATTCTTTTAATATTCAACTAAAAATAGAATCGAAGCACTCAATTTTACTAACTATTTATTAGAGATTCGATAGTTAATTTTGAATAATTAACATACCTTTCTGCTGATCTTTCAAAATCAGCAATTTCTTCCTCAGTTAAGTCTCGAATAATTTTTGCAGGGACACCTGCGGCTAATTTCCCAAAAGGAACAGTAAAATTCGGTTTGATGACTGACCCAGCAGCAACCATCGCGTTTTCTCTCACAACAGCACCATCAAGTATAATTGCTCCAATTCCGATTAAGCATAAATCCTCAAGTGTGCACCCATGTAATTTTACACTGTGTCCAATTGTAACTTTATTTCCAATGTTCAGCGGATATTTCCCATTTGTAACATGAAGCATGGAACAGTCTTGAATATTAGTCTGTGTCCCGATTTTTATATAGTGTACATCACCTCTAATTACAGAATTATACCAAACGCTGGACTCGGAACCTATTTCAACGTTACCAATTATCTTAACGCCTGAAGCCAAAAAAACATTCTTTCCAAGCTTTGGAAAGAATTGTAAATAAGGAAATAATTTTTCTTCTGAATTTAATTTTTGAATTTTGGTGGTATCCATCCAATTCTCTTCCAATTCGTCAATTCTAACTTAATGTTACCAATGAGCACCTTCATGTGAGCAACAATTGGTACGCTTGCTTCATCATTTGAGAACCAACCTTCAAAATATCCCGTTAATCCAAATATGCTGATAAAATCCATTTCACCATCTAACCTTACGCATTCAACATCATAATCAACCGTACTAATTGAAACCGGAATTTTTTCTGCATAAAAATTTATTTTTGTTCCAACTTTTTGTTCATTTACCAAGCAAGGAAGAAGCATCGAGTTCCGTTTTCCAGCGAGCATTCTTGCAAAGAAAAAAATTGATAGTCCATCTTGATATTGTTTCTCAGCCGATGTTGTCGAATCAGTCCAGAGTTCTCGTGGACTGAATTTGCCTTTCTTTATTCTGATTTTTGAATCAGTATAATTAAAATAATATTCAGTGTATGTAGTATAATCTTCTCCTTTTACTATTCCGCGAAAAAAATCTGAATAATAATCGTGATTTACTTTAGTCTCATAAATCTGATGCAAATTTACAAATGGAATACCGTCATAAGAATCAATATAAGCTACAGCATTATAAACATTTTTTCCATTCACAGTTTTTTGGTCTTTAATGCGAATCCTTATTTCACCTAGATTAATAAAAGAATAGCTGACAATGTAATTCAATTCCTCACCCACCTGCATCTTCTTTTCACTAACAAAAGAAAAGTTATAAACAAGCCCGCTTCCTGGTAAGGAGTTATCAGTTAGACATAAAACAATAGGAAAAAGAATTGGAAAAAATATTTTTTTTAATTTCATTTTAGATTAGCTAATTCCCTCGCCTCATCAAATAGTTTTAAAGCTTTTTCAACTTGATTATCTACCGGAATTATAGCGGAAAACCATCCTTCATTCTTCCAAAAATTACGAGCTACCTGTGCTTTTAATCTTGCCAAAATAAAATCTTTATCTTTTTGAAAATCAGCTTCAACAAACTTTACTTCTTTTTGTGAAGCAAAATCAACAAATCTTTTAATGTCACTTTCTTTGAAAGTAAATTCGTCGCAAAACTTTTTTAGATTATTACTATACTTTGTTTGAATTTCTTTTCCATTAGCATCAATAAAAGATAGAATATATAAGTAGAAAACATTATTCTTTAAAAGTTTTATTGAATACTCGGTCAAATCTTCATTCTTTACTATATAGTCAGGGGTAATTCCTCCACCTCCATAAACTGTACGTCCTTTACTTGTCTTGAATATTGGATGGGTTGAATCTTTCTCGGCTGAATGGTATAGATTTTCGCCTTCAGTTTCATTTACTTGTCCAGCATCGCTATAGTATTCTGCTAGATCTTTTTTATCCTTATAATCTCGCTGAATTAGTCTTCCCGAAGGTGTGAAATATTCTGATATTGTTAACCTGACTGAGGAATTATCCGGAAGAGTAAATTGCTTTTGTACCAGCCCTTTCCCGAAAGTTGTTTCACCTACAATCAATCCTCTATCTAAATCCTGAACTGCACCGGAAACGATTTCACTTGCAGAAGCGCTGCCTTTATTAACTAATATTATCAATGGCATTTTTTCAAATGCTGATGGTTCAGATGCAAAATGTTCTTCGTTAAATTCTGACCTTCGCCCCTTAGTATACACTATTTTACCGTTACCGGGAATAAACAGATCAGCGATTTTATATGCTTGATTTAAATAGCCACCAGGATTTCCACGAAGATCAAGGATACATTGCTTCATCCCTTTTGCTTTTAATTCATTTAACGCATCAAGTAATTCATCATATGTTTTATCTGCAAACCGTGATACACTTACATACCCAGTTTTATCATCAAGCATGATCCTTGTATCTACAGAAAAAATTGGGATTTTATCACGGGTAATTTCGTAATTCAGCTCACCTGTGATTCCGATACGTAGAATTGAAACTGAAACTCGAGTACCAGCTTTTCCTCGAAGTTTCTTTCTTACTTCTTCGTTAGAAATTCCTATAACTGGTTTGCTATCAATCTTTATTATTCTGTCACCAGCCATTATGCCAAGTTGTTCGCTTGGTCCCCCGGTGATTGGCGAAACAACTGTCAGTGTGTCATTTACTACCTGGAACTCAATTCCAATACCTTCAAAGTCCCCGCGAAATGATTCTTCAACACCTTGCATTTGCTGTGTTGGAATATAAACTGAATGCGGATCCAATTTGCTAAGCATTCCATTAATTGCGGCTTCAACCAGCTTTTGAGTATCAACATTTTCTACATAATACTTTTCAGTGTATGTTAGAACATCATTGAATTTACTTATGCTGTCATGCAGATTATCACCTGAAATTACTTTATCAATCAAGACACCAATTGTAATTCCAATTGCAAGAATCAATATTATAAATGGATATTTCATTTCTTTCACTTTCGATCTTTCTCTTGTAGTTAAAATTTTAAGTTCGTGCCGACGTAAAACTGCGTTTCACTTTTTGGTGCCAATACTTTAGTTGACTTAGAAGAATATGAAGCACTAAGGAAAAATGAAATTTGATTAATAGGTTCGTAGAAAATTTTTGTAGAAATATTTCTGAAGATTTCCAGGTCTCCGTCTAAAAATTTTGTTGTTTCCGAATCAAAAGTTCTGTGACCTAATTTTATATCTCCTCCGACATTTTTAATTGTACCATCACTATTAATAATATTCGCACCATGGTTGCTATAACTAAAATCAGCCGTAAGAGTTAGTCTATACGTAAACCTATAATTTATTCCTAAAAAAAACAATTCACTGTTTGGTTGTAAATTTGCTCCTAAGTTGTAACCATAATGAGTAAAATTGTTTCTATTCAATCTATGTGAAAAGGTATATGGCTCAAGGCGCAAATATTCAAATTTAAAATCTATCGGAACAGACTGATAAAATGGAGCTGATTGAGTACCGATATTGAAGAGCGTTTGATTTCCCCACCAACCTTTCCCTATTTTATCAAAAGAAATATCGTCAATCAGAAATGTTAAATAAAATTTAGTTTGCCCTATTGATTGATTGCTTATATCGAAAAAAATCATTGTATTATCGCGGTCACGATTTGAATGTTCTATTGATTTGAAAAAACTGAATGGGATAAGATAACTCAAGTCAAAAGGTCGTTCTCCATAAACAACTGCCTCCCCCACTCCAAGTTTGAAATGTTGAGAAATATCAAAGCCCATTCTGTGATAGACAAAATATTTCTCTGGAATAAAATTATAACCTCCGCTTACGCTATCATTTATGTACTGTCTTTCACCTAAGAGTTTAGCATGAACATATGAAAAATTGAAAAAGTCGTATTGAATGTTAAATGATAAATAATCAAACAACGGTGAATAGTTATCCAGTATACCTTTATTTACACCGTAGCCCAAATTTATTCGATCTCTTCCTAACTTTAATTTTATTAGATCGAAGTCTGCAGAAACGTAAGCTTGAGTTTCATCAAAAAAATTTTCATCCGGTTTTTCATTAAACTTGAAATTGTACTCTAACTCTCTCTTTAATAATGCAGTAGATCTATCACCGCTTGCAATTCCATTTGTCCCACGCATAAAAAAACTAACTTTATCCAGAAATGTACCTCTCAACTCACCACCAACATTTACCAGAGCAGCAGAGTTTGCTTTATGATGGCTATTGATATCAACAATTTCCTCTCCTTCTACGATAAGATTAACAAAGAGATTCATCACTGATTTTTTATGAAAATAATAAAAGAATTTTTCATCTTCCGAAAATAAGCTGTACTTCTCATAACGTAATAATGATACTGAATGTTCGAGTGTACCAAACAATTCATACTCAAATTCAATTTTAAAATCCTCAAGCATTTGCTTATCAACATCGTCTAGTTTATCCAGTGATAAAATAACTTGTTGCAAATAACTTGCTATTTCCTTTCTTGTCTTAGGGATTTCAAATGAATTATAGTTAAAAATTAATTGAAGATTATCCATTCTTTCTAAAAAATCATAAACTCTGCTTTCTGATGATACATATTCAGCTTGAGCAAATATTTGAATGGAGATGAAGACAAATAAAATTAACTTTTTCATTTACCTAACTTGCTCCCAGCGTGAATGCATTGACCTTTTTTTAAAGATTACAGAAAAACTATTTGCAATCCATGAAAGTGAGACTCCCAGATAACCAAACCTTCTGAACCTCCTTGGCGATTCATAGACAGAAATTTCTTTTGCAAATAATATTTTTCCTATTTTTCTAATTCTTTTAAACAACTCAAAATCTTCTCCGGCAGCACACTTTTCATTATAACCACCCGCCTTAATAAAAATCTCTTTTCGAATTATCTGACATTCACCTCGTCCCATACCGACACCGACACCATTCAACAGCCAGAAATATGTATTATAAATCGTGTGGAAGATTTTGTCGCTCACTTCTTCTTCTTCCGGGTAGATCCAAACGTAACAGGTAAAAGCTAAATAATCAGAGTTAACAAATTTCTTTTCTAAGTACTCAAAAAAAATGAATGCATCGTGAAAGTGGACATCACCATTCAAAAAAAATAAAAAATCACCAGATGCTGATTTAGCTCCAATATTTCTGCCTGAAGCGATATTCTGAGTTGCATCATTCTCTTTTGTAATAATTTTATCGGCAAACTGTTGTGCTATTGCTAAGGTATTGTCAACACTTCCACCATCTGAAATAATAATTTCGTATTCATAACGTTTCTTAAGCTTCATATCGTTCAGTTGGTTCAAAAGCTTTGGCAGTAAAACTTCTTCATTAAGTGTTGGAATGATTATACTATACTTCAATGTTCACTCAATAACAAAATGCAAAAAATGCTATGCCAGAAGTAATCCTCACACCTGGCATTGGAAGGTGAATAAAGTTCAGAGTGTTTTTGATAAATTGCCAGAAACTGCCATGCAAAGGAATCGTTTCGGCATCAATGTCCAGGGCAATATAAAAATCCCTCTGTCCTCCACCATTGCCATCAAGGTTTTTTACTCCCATTCCAACTGCAAGCATTAAAAATTCTGGCCAAACTTCCGAGATATTTTGAGGAAGAACGTTTTTCATCCTCGCCGAAATCCAAAATTTCTGACCATGATAATCATCTGCTATAATATGTTTTTGTCCGCTGTTTGGATTAGTCTTATTCAAATCTTTAGGCAAATAGCTTGCTTTAAACATAAAGTTTTTTAAATAAGGAAAATAATACTGCAGAACTGGATATGCAGAACCGAAGACATCACCATAAAAATCACCGGGGCTAAAACCCCACTGAGGACCGAAACCATCTTCTATTTCAATAAACGTTTGAAATGCTAAAGCAGCACTTGAACCATACCAAGTACATTCTTCAGCATCAAGATTAGCAGCTTCTAAGCCAGCAGAAATTCCATGCTGAATCAATATTGCCCCGTAAGTATGCCCAATTTTATCAATCCATAAAGCATAGTTCCAGTCATTTTCAAAATGAAATGAAGTTCTTTGATTACTCCACCAAGCTTTTTGCTGATATAAATGAATAGCTGTACCAGTTCCTAAAAATGCTGCTCCCATTCCAGCAAGTATGGGATAGTTTATTGCATGATTAAATGGATTGAAATTTTTTACCCTTATTTCTTCTAATAAAATAGTTCTCCCTAGAATTGTAGGTTCTTCCAGTTTTGTTGAATCAACTGATTGAGAGTGAGAATAACTTATATGAAGTAAAGAAATTAATATCGCCGTTAAAAATTCTTTAATCTTGATTCTCAGCATTAGGGGTTTGATTATATTACTTCAAAACTTAAACTGTTGCTAATCAATCTAACTATGAGCTAGCTTCTGGTTTCATCTGGGGAAAGAAGATCACATCTCGAATCGAAGACTGATTGGTTAAGAGCATTACTAAGCGATCAATCCCAATTCCCAAGCCTGCAGTTGGCGGCATTCCATATTCAAGTGCTTTAATAAAATCTTCATCAATTTGTTGAGCTTCCTCATCACCTGCCTCACGCATTTTCATCTGGTTGTCAAATCTTTTTCGCTGATCAATCGGATCATTTAACTCTGAAAAGGCATTACAAATCTCTCGTCCACAAACAAATCCTTCGAATCGTTCAACCAACCCTTCTTTTGAGCGGTGTTTTTTTGCTAGCGGTGAAAGTTCTATTGGATAACCATTAACAAAAGTTGGCTGTGTAATTTCTTTCTGAACTGTTTCACCAAAAAGCTCATCAATCAGTTTTGCTTTAGTCTCAATTTTAGCTGTGTCAACATTAAATTTTTTCGCTGCTAACTTAAGCTCATCAAAGCTGATTGCTAATACATCAGAACCAATTTTTACATTTAAAGAATCAACTAACGAAACTCTCTTCCATGGGGGCGAAAAATCAATTATGGTTCCCTCAAAAACAAATTGAGTGTTTCCAAAAACTTCGAGACAAATTGAGGATACCATTTTTTCAACAAAAGTCATCATCCATTCATAGTCTTTGTAAGGAACATACAATTCCATCATAGTGAATTCTGGATTATGCATTCTATCCATTCCCTCATTACGGAAATCTTTTGAGATTTCGTAAACACCATTAAAGCCACCTATTATAAGTCTTTTTAGATAAAGCTCATCTGCAATTCTAAGAAACAAAGTAGAGTCGAGTGTATTATGATGAGTGGTGAATGGACGGGCTGAAGCACCTCCATATAATGGTTGTAAAATAGGCGTCTCGACTTCAAGAAACTCGTGATAATCGAGGAATCTCCGCATTGATGAAATTATCTTACTTCTTTTAATAAACACTTCACGAACATCAGGATTGACAATTAAATCCAGGTACCGCTGACGATACCGTAATTCCTTATCGGAAAATTGGTCATGAATTATTTTATTGCCAGTTTCATCAGTAGTTTCTTTAGGAATTGGAAGCGGTTTGAGTGATTTGGCGAGCAGAGTAATGGAATTTACATGAACCGATATTTCTCCAGTTTTAGTTTTGAAGACAAAACCTTCAACACCAATAATATCTCCTATATCAAGCAGGCGAAACGTGTCATAATTTTCTCCAAGATCATCTTTCTTTAAATAAATTTGAATTTTTCCAGCATGATCCTGAATGTGAGCAAAGGATGCTTTCCCCATTCGGCGAATTGCCATAATTCTCCCTGCAATTCTTACTACACATTTTTCCGACTCATTATATTTACATTTAATGTCCTCTGAGTTATTATTTACATCATAGAAATAAGCAAAAGGATCAACCCCTTTTTTCTTCAATTCTTCAAGCTCTTCGTATCTCCTTTGTATTAATACTCCTAAATCCTGACTAAGATTTTCTTCCACTTTAACTCCTTATTTTCTTCTTAGGTTAGCTAACCTTATACAAACCAAATCTTGAATGTTTTCTGCAAGTTTTAAAGGAACTGTAAAATTATTTGCGATAATCGAAAATGCTACTGGTTCATTATCCTTAGTATTTACGTAACCGGAAAGACTTCTGACCGAGCCAATGAAACCGGTCTTCGCGCGCACATTATTTTCTGCCTTTGTATTCTTCATTCTATTAGCAAGTGTGCCATCAACACCCGCAATTGGAAGTGAATTAAAAAATGGCAAAAAATATTTATTCTGATACATAAAATTTAATAATGAAACTATTTGTTTCGGTGATACTAGATTTAGTCGTGATAAACCGCTTCCATCAACCATAATCATGTTATCTGGATTTATTCCCATATCCTGGAAAACAGGTGCACATGCCGTAATTCCATTTTCGGCTGAGCCGAAATTCTCTATTTCCAATCCGATTGTTTTTAATAGCTGTTCCGCGAAAAAATTTTGACTGTTTTTATTAATGATTTTAACGATCTCTTTAAGATTTGGTGAGTAATGAGTAAATAATCTTGAAAGTTCATTGTAATCAATTGGTGAGGATATATCATCAATATCCATTGGAAAGCCACCTACAATTATTCCTTTACTTTCTAAAACTTCCTTCAGTACTACCATAGCATATTGCGTAGGGTTATTTACTGTAACAAAAGTTCTGAGCGAGTCAGAAATTCTAATTGTACCATAAACAGTAATTACATTCGTTCCTCTTTCACGATAAACATCAATTGATGTTACTGAATCACTTTTAACCACTGAAACTTTATTTTCAATCACGGCATATTTCGTAAAAGGGTTGATGTCAATTTTTGCTTGTCCAGTATAACTATCAGCAGTCACAGTTAAATCAATACAATTATCATTATATGATAAAGCAGAGGACTGAGCAGCATACCAGTCACTCTCATAATCCCATTGCCATCCATCTCCTAATCCTCTATCGTCAAATTCATTATCATCTCCTATTATGTTACCAGTGATTTCATCAATTCCAAGTTCTAATAATGTATCTGCCCAATCGCTGAAAACTTTCAAAGCATCATTTCCATAAAATCTACCTGAAAGCGCTGGATCTCCCCTTCCCTGGATAATTAAATCACCAATAAGTGTAGAGCCATCCATTCTTCCGCGTTTATAAATGTTAGTTGTAAATTTATATTCATCACCTAATAAAACTAAACCTGCACTACTGGTAAAAAGTTTAAGATTAGAGGCGGGCATGAATAATTTATTTTCATTTCGCTTATAAAAATATTCTCCTGTCTCTAATGATTGAATCACTACACCCCAATGAGCGTTGCTAAAATTTGGATCATTGAAAATATCATCCATCTGACTCCAGAATTCTGCTACTGAAGTGTAGGTGTATTTCATAACTGTGTCTTTTACGACCTGCGCATTCAAACCAAGGTGAATGAATATTATGAAACTTATTGTGAGTGATAATCTATATAGCATATTGATTTGTAATTCTGTTTATTTCGGTTTTAGATAGCTTTCTATAAGTTCCGACAGGGATATCCGCAGATATTTCTGCAAAACTATATCTATTAAGTGATTTAACTGTATAACCTAAACTTGCGAACATTCTTTTCACAAAATGATTTCGACCTTCAAAACATTTGACTCTAAGAAGAGACTTATTTTTTCTATAGAGGAAAATTATTGTATCAAATTTACTTTTTTTCTTATCAAGTATAACTCCTGTAAGTAATTTAATTCTATCATCTTCAGCTAATTCTTTATCGAGCTTAACATCATATTCCCGTGACACTTTATGTTTAGGATGCGAAAGCAAAAAAGAAAAATTGCCATCATTTGTTAATAGAAGTACACCAGTTGTATTAAAATCAAGTCTTCCAATTGGATAAATACTGTGTTGACTTTTTATTAATTCTGTAACCGTTGTTCGTCCTTTTTCATCTTTAGTTGAGGTAATTATCCCTTTGGGTTTATTCAGCAAGTAATAAACATGCTTTTGGGCTGAAACAATTTCACCATCAACTTTAACAGAGTCAGTTTCTGGGTCAATCTTGGTTGATAAGTTAGTTACAACACTATTGTTAACAATTACGCGTTGCTGAATTATAAGTTCTTCAACTTTTCTTCTTGAAGCAATTCCGCAATCAGATAAATATTTATTGATTCTGATTTGCATTTTCGGATTCACCTTTTACTTCTTTTTCCAAATTCTCTTCCATTAGATTCATCATTATTCTTTTCTTTTGTTCAATAAAATCTTCGTCCTGCATAATGTCTTCGATTTCTCTAGGCTTAGGTAAATCGCCTAAGTCCTTTAATCCAAAATATTTAAGAAATTCATCTGTAGTTTTATAAAGCAAAGGCCTTCCTATTGTCTCTGCCCTTCCCGAAATCGTAATCAATTGTTTTTCTAGTAGAGTAGTCAGAATATAATCCGAATTAACTCCACGAATTGATTCAAGTTCAGGCTTAGTTATTGGTTGCTTGTATGCAATTATTGCAAGTGTTTCTAAGGCCGCCTGGCTTAATCTTCTCTTACTTTTTTCTGTTGACAAATAGCCAATATATTTTGCATACTCAGGTTTGGTTGCGTGTAAAAACCCATTTGCAATTTTCACGATATTAATTGCCAAACTATTTTGCTCATAGAGCAAATTTAATTCATTAACTGTTTTCTGAATTTCTTCTTGGGAAATTTCGGTTTCCTCACCATCGATTGCCTTAATTGCCTTAATAATTTCGGATTCGGGTATGGGTTCATCTGAAGAAAAGATGATTGCTTCGATAACAGATTTATAAATCTCATCCATTGGTTATTTTGTATAAAATGAAGTTATTAAAATTTTTTGATGCTTTGATACCTATCTTCCCTATTTTTGTTAGTTCAAGTAATGCAATGAATGTGACAACAATTCTTATTTTTTCTTTCATTCCTTCAACCAATTCCAAAAAACTTACTTCAAGCTTGTTTTCTATTAGTCCCAGTATATGTTCAATTTGTTCATCAATAGAAACATTGATCTTGATTATCTGATGGATCGGTTCTTCTTTAATTCCCTCAATAATTTTCTTAAAAGCTTTAGCAAGATCATAAATGCCAACATCCTTGAGCAACACTTCATATTCCGAATAAGATTCTTTAGGATCAACTGAAAAGTTACCACGAAAACTTATTTTTCTTTGATTCGATTCAAAAAAGGATAGCTCTTCAGACATTTCTTTATATTTTTTATATTCTAACAAAGCTTGAACAAGTTCAGCACGCGGGTCAATTTCCTCACCTTTCTCATCAACTTCACGGGGCAGAAGCATACGCACTTTAATGTGCATTAAAGTAGACGCCATCAAAATGAAATCACCAGCTATTTCAAGATCAAGCATTTTTATGAGGTTTACATATTCTAAAAATTCTTTAGTAATCCTAGAAATAGGAATATCATAAATATTCAACTCATCGCGTTTAATGAAGAATAATAGAAGATCAAGCGGTCCCTCAAATTGTTCTAGTTTAATTTTATACATCTAGCCCATCTTCATTTTTTCATGAACTTGATTCATTGTTTCTTTAGCAACCACCTTAGCTTTAGCTTCGCCATCAAACAAAATATCTTTTACTTCAGAAAGGTGACTCTCATAGTATGGTCGTTTAGTTCTTATAGGTTCGAAAAAATCTGAAATTTTTGCTGCACAATTCATTTTACAATCTACACAACCTAATGAGCCGCTTCTACAGCCTGATTCAATTTCTGCAACTTGAGGAGAATTAAATTTTTTGTGATAAGCAAAAACAAGGCAGATATCAGGATTTCCTGGATCGCCTTTCCGTATTTTTTGGGGATCAGTAACTGCTTTCCTCAATTTACTTTTTATTGTTTCAGTATCATCAGAAAGAAGTATTGTATTTCCTAATGATTTACTCATCTTTGCATTGCCATCTAAACCTGGAAGACGAGAAAATTTTGTTAGTAATGGTTCAGGCTCAGGAAATACTTCTCCATATTGATTATTGAATTTTCGCGCTATTTCTCGCGCTATTTCTACATGAGGAACTTGATCTTCACCAACTGGAACAAATTTACCTTTGTACAAAAGAATATCCGCAGCTTGAAGTACAGGGTAACCAAAATGACCAAATGTAACATAATCAATATGCAAGTCTCGCATTTGATCCTTAAGTGTGGGATTTCTCTCTAATCGATTTACAGTTATTAGCATTCCGAATATCAGATTAAGTTCAGTGTGCTCCTTTATTTGTGATTGTCTAAACATAGGACTTTTATTAGCGTCCAATCCTGCGGACAACCAATCAATGAGCATATCAATAGTATTATTATATATTTCACTTGTGTTCAAATCAGTTGTTAGGACATGGTAGTCAGCAATCAAGTGAAAATTTTCGTAATCACTTTGAAGTTTAACCCAATTCTCTAGAGCGCCTACATAGTGACCAATGTGCAGTTTTCCTGAAGGTCGCATTCCACTTAGGATTCTTTTTTTAGACATATTCATCAATAATTTTCTGAAACTTTAATACGAAAATACAAATTAAGAAGGTAATTATTTAGCTTTCGCTCAATATTGATTAGATTCTATGACAAGTAAAGATAGGGTTTCCAACTGTCGTCAAGTTTCCCTACTACATGTTTTATAAACATAATGTGACTTGGTTTGAAAGGTTTATTTCGCAGAAGCATTTTTGCTTCATCAGGCGTTCGATCTCCTTTTTTATTATTGCATGAAGTACATGCACAAATAAGATTTTCCCAGCTCTCTGATCCTCCACGCGCTTTAGGAATTACATGGTCAATTGTTAATGGTATATCGCTTCGTCCACAATATCCACATTTAAAAGCATCTCTCCTTAAAATATTTTTTCTTGTTAAGACTACCCTTTTGTAAGGAACATGGGCAAAATGACTTAATCTTATTATGCTTGGCCATGGATAAGATTTGGAAACAGTATGGAGGTGCTTTTTTGTGTCGTTTAAAACCATTTCAGCTTTTCCTAGAAAAATCAGAATCACCGCTTTTTTAATATTGCAGACCGTGAGCGGCTCATAGCTTTGATTCAGTATTAGAACTTTTGCATTAAGTTTTCCATTGAGTGGCTTGGAAGGTTCGAAGACTTACTCCTTGTTTTTTCTTTTCTTAAAGATAAAATAAAATCTTAAAGCGAATCTTATTCCTAACAGAATTAAGCTGAAAACTAAGGCCGGAACATACCATGAAGTTGGAATCAGCTTAACGAACATAAGCACCAAAATTATTGCTATGATTCCAATGGAAATATAGCTGAATATTTCGAACTTTTTCAAATTATTCAATTAACTGCTCAATTAATTTTTCACAAATATAAATATTTGAATTTTTTATTGCTACTAACAAAACCATCTTCAGCTTCGAAACAAGTCTTAATTAGAATTACGGTCAGAATCATTTTTATATACGATTGCCATACAAGCTACATAGTCACGTGAATGACTCATAGATATTTTAAGATTTTTACCTTTAGATAAAAATTTTTTTAGATTACCCTTAAGAGTTACAATAGGCATTCCGTTTGGTTCATTCGAGATTTCAATATTTTGCCAACTTACATCTTCATTCCAGCCGGTTGCCAATGCTTTATAAACAGCTTCCTTAGCTGCGAATCGTGCCGCAAGGTGCTGATATTTGTATTTCTTTTTTAAACTGTAATCAAGTTCCTTTTGAGTATAAACCTTATTAAGAAAACGATCACCAAATTTTTCAACACTTACTCTGATTCTATCTATTTCAATTATGTCTATCCCAATTCCAATTACCATGATTGCCTTTCGATTTAATATCCTTCAGCTGAACCAAAACCTCTTGGGTCAGTTGCTCCATATATCATACTGTCTTTTTTGTCAATTAGAATACCTTCGACCCTTCCAAGAGATTTTATTTGACCAATCTTCTGTCCACGATTTATAAGATTATTCTTAACATCTTCAGTCATTCCGAATTCTTCGTAGTCAATTTTATCAGGAAGCCATTGGTGATGAAATCTTGGTTGATTAATTGCTTCTTGAATGTCCATATTAAAATCTAAACAATTTAAAATAACTTGTAGAACAACGGTCAATATAGTTGATCCACCCGGTGATCCTAGAATAAGGTATGGAAATCCATCTTTAAGAATTATTGCCGGAGTCATTGAACTCAACATTCTTTTGCCAGGTTCAATTGAATTTGCTTTGCTCCCAATTAATCCGAATTGATTTTCAACTTCCGGCTTAATACTAAAGTCATCCATTTCATTATTTAATAGGAACCCCGTACCTTCTACAACAACTTTAGAACCATAGCTTGAATTAATGGTGGTTGTAGTGCTCACTGCATTCCCTTGTCCATCATAAACTGAATAATGAGTCGTTTCTTCACTTTCTTTATAAAGCTTGGGAACACCTGGAAATATTTTTCCAGATGATGTTGCTACATCAGAAATATTTTTAAAAATTTCTTTTGCATAATTTTTTGAACGTAACCATGATTTGGGAACTGAGTAAAAATCCTCATCACCAAGATGAGCACTCCTATCAGCATAGACATATTTCATTGCTTCAACCAAGGTGTGGATATACTTGCTGCTACCCCAATCGTTTTTATTGAACCTAAAATTTTCAAGAATATTTAATAGTTGTATTAATCCCATTCCGCCTGCACTTGGCGGTCCCATAGAAATTACTTCATAATCTCTATAATTGCCAATAACTGGTTGTCGCTCGATGGGTTCGTAGTTTTCTAAATCTTCCGAAGAGATAATTCCGCCAAATTTCTGGCATTGTTGCATAATCAATTCTGCAACTTTTCCTTTATAAAATCCGTCTCTCCCCTTCTCTTTAATTTGCTTAAGTGTAAATGCGAGATCAGGTTGTTTGAAAATTTCACCTTCTTGAAATGGTGAGCCGTTTTTCGAAAATATTTTTAAAGTAGATTCATATTTTTTAAATGAATCGAAATTATTTGTGAAAGATTGAACCAACCTGTATTCCAATGGAAACCCATCTTCGGCTAAGTTAATTGCTGGCTGAATAATATCTGCTAACTTCATTGTTCCATATTTTTCAAGCGCATAAATGAGTCCAGCTACACTTCCTGGAACACCAGATGATAAAATGCCTTCTTGAATTCGTTCTTGAACTACATTTCCTTTTTCATCAAGATATAATGAACTTGATGAAAGTTTTGGCGCTTTCTCACGAAAATCAATTGTCGTGTTTCTGCCATCGTTCAAATGGATTACCATGAATCCACCACCGCCAATATTACCTGCCGAAGGATATGTTACAGCTAAAGCAAAACCAACTGCAACAGCGGCATCAACTGCATTTCCTCCTTTTTTCAAAATTTGTAAACCAATTTTAGAAGCTAAGTTACTTGCCGAAACGATCATTCCATTTTTGCTTCGCACAGGATCTGGTGCTTCAGCATGAAGTGAATAGATAAAAAGAAGTGAAACACAAAATGAAAAAAAATATTTTCTAAAATAAGTCAACATCCGCATCAACTTTAAATCCATCTCCCTTTAGTTGTTCAAGAATAAGATTTGTCAACTCACTTAACTGTTTTATTGACTTGGTAAGAGTAGAATACATTTCATCATCGTACAAAAGTTTACCGATGTTATTTTTTTTATTTTTTATTTCGTCAGCAAAGTCGGTTGCTTTTATAACCAATGTGTTTGTTTTTTCCAGCAATGTTTTAAACTCAACCAGAGAATTTTCTATTGCATCCTTATTTTTGTTTAAGAATGATTTTGCATCTTCACTTAACTCAACGCTATTTCCAATTAACTTTTTTAAATTTTCTCTATTCTCATCCATCATGACATTCAATTTTTTGGATGCTTCACTTAAATTGTCTATAGAGCTTTTAATATTTTGATTTAATTGTTTATCTGTTAGGTAATTATTCAAAGCATTCAAAGTGATTTTTATATCTTTAATCGAAGAATTAATATCACCTTGAACATCACCAACCATCGTCATTACTGAAGCTATATCAGCGTTGAACGATCCAATTTGAACTTTTGAATAGTCAATCAGTTGTGGTGATATTCCTGGATAAATCTCGACCTTTTTACCACCCATTAAATCAAGCATGGCAATTCTGAAAACTGCATCTTCTTTCAATGGAGCATCATTATCCAACGATAATTTAACGATTACATTATCATCCTGAATTGTAAAATTATCCACTGATCCTTTCTTCACTCCATTAATCGAAACTTCATCACCAATTTCAAGACCTGATACATTTTTAAAACTTACCAAGATACTTTTTTCTTTTCCAGATAAGTTAAAGCTCTTTGCCCAGGTAAGAATCCAGATGAATAATATTATTCCAATAATTACTGCAACACCAACTTTTAATTCTGTTCTTCGTTGATCTTTCATTTGAGTTTTGATTCTATTATTTGTTTAATTTTTTCAAGCTCTGATTTAGTAATCACGCTGTCAGTTATAGCATATTTAATTTCTGAGATTAGCTGCTCTAAATCCTCTTGATTAAACTGCTCTAAAACTTTAGGGTTTTCAGAATATTTTTTAACTAATTCTTTCAGTTCCATCTTTTCTTTAGAATCTTTAACAAATTTTAATTTCTCTCTTAATTCATCCTTCACAAATCCTGCAATTATTTTTTTACCAGGTTTTAACACTAAAGAGTCGAAGTGATTTTGAAAAATATATAAAGCCGCACCGATAATGATTGTAGTTACAGCAATTGCTGTTATGAAACATCCTTTTTTCATTTAGTATCAGCTTCTAATAATTTTTCAATTTGAACTTTTTTAATTCTTTTATTCAAAACTTCTTTCACAGTAAATCTATGATTTTCAAATTCAAAAGAATAGCCCTCTTTAGGAATTTGTCTGGCAATATTTAGTACCAATCCAGCAACAGTATCAAATTCAGTCTCTTCAGTATTAATGTTAATATCTAAATTTTCTTTTAGTTCATCAATGGAAATTTTGCCAAGTACTAGATAATTATTTTCATCAACTTTGGTTATCGAACTTTCTTCCCTATCGTATTCATCTCTTATTTCGCCGATAATTTCCTCAATTATATCTTCTAACGATACTAAACCGGCTGTGCCGCCATATTCATCAACTACAATAGCGATATGCATCTTCTTTTCCTGAAATTCATGCATCAAGGAATCTATCATTTTTGTTTTCGGCACAAACATGGGTTTACGAGCAATCTTTATAAGAGAAAGGTTTTTACGAAGCTCTATATTTTTGATATAAGGAAGTAAATCTTTTGCATAAATAACCCCGACAATATCATCCAGATCATCTTTGTATAGTGGAATTCTGCTTCTACCGGTTTTTGTAATTTCATTTACCAGTTCAATAAAATCAGCATCCGAAGAAACTGCAATCATGTCAACACGCGGAGTCATAATTTCACTAACAGAAAGTGCTTTGAAGCCAACTATACTGTGAATTAGTTCATGTTCATCGTCTTCGATGGTTCCTTTCTCAAGCCCAAGTGTTGCCAATTCTTTTATTTCATCATGATTAATTGCAGACTTTTTTTTATCAACTTTAAACTTTGAAGCAAAGTATTTTATTGTTTCAGTTACTGTTTCGGAAATCGGAAAAATGATTACATTTACCCAATGCATCGGGACTGCACAGAATTTTGAAAATATCATAGGGTTTTTAGATGCCCAAATTTTAGGTGTAATCTCACTGAAAAGTAAAATGAGAAACGTGAGAAGTATAATCTGAATAGTCAGAATTATATTTTTCGAATAGCCGTATGATTCAGCAAATTCCAGAGCTAATGATACGGCAATAATAGAAGCTGTTACATTAACAACTGTGTTTCCAATTAAAATACTAACAAGTAGTCTTCTTGGATGTTCAAGAAGCTCAATAAGATATTCTTGAATTAAAGATGAATTCGGAAAGATTTTTTTGATTTTCTTTTTATCAAGAGAAAATAATGCGACCTCCGAACCAGAAAAAAATGCGGATAATACGAAGCAAATAAAAATAAATGTGATTCTTAACTTCCAATCAATACCCAAACAGAGTTATTACTCCCAATTGTTTAACAAAATATTTAAAACGGGAGATCATCATTATTTTCGGGTGTTATATCTGGTGTGGCTTCGTTGCTCGATTTTTCGTCTTCAGAGGATGCTGTTCCAGTACCTTCTAATGGTAAAAGACGTTCTGAAATTACTTCAGTAAAATATTTTTTATTTCCATCCTTATCTGTATAATCTCTTTTGGTCAACCGTCCTTCAACATAAAACTTTTTGCCTCTTTTCAGGTTTTCTTTCATATAATCGGATAATCCAAAAGATACTACATTATGCCAAGTAGTTTCATCTTTCCAATTTCCACTTTTATCTTTATAGCTATATGTTGTAGCAAGTGTAAAATTTGTAACAGACACATTTCCTGTTGTGAATCGTGTTTCACAATCTTTACCTAAATGTCCAATAAGCATAATTTTGTTTAGGGAAAATGCCATAGCACACCTCTGAAAAATTATTTGTTAAATATTTGTTTTAATTTAATCAAACTTTGCAAGAAATACCATTTTAACAAGAATACAAAAGTCAACTAAAAATAAAAACCCAACTTCTAATGAAATCGGGTTCGTTAAAATTAGATATAATATTTTCAAAACATTAAATTATCTAAAGTTCCTTTTTCAAAAATTGGCAACCCAAGTGAATTTTTCTTTGTAAGAACTAAGCTTCCTGGAATTAACGATACATTTACTAAAGGAATATTTACTCCCCATTTTGCATTTATAATTTTAATAAATTCATTTGCAAGGACTCCCTGTCCGCGGCTTGTAGGATGAACTCCATCTAAGCTGAATAATCCACCTGAAACGAAAGTAGTTGTGAATGTAATTCCATCGAAGACCGTTCCTCCAGTCGCATCACTAGCTCTGATTTGGTTGAAAAAAGAATTGATATTAACTAATCCAAAACCTTTGGCAGTGGCGACGGTAGATATAGATGAATTAAATGCAGTCGTTGCATTTTTTGCAGTGGTAATCTCACTCGCATCAAGAATTAAAGCATCAGGCCATGGGTTTTTAGGATGCAACCCAAATGCTTGAGAAGTATCTAAAATTCCACCTGCAATTAAAGGAGTAATGTCAACATTGTTATCTTTATAAAATTTCCCAGATGGCAATCCTAAGTAGCTGGTATAATTGGAGCCAAGCAAGGTAATCAAGACACCATAATTAGCTAAAGAGGAAACCGGAATTGCACTTCCATTGTATTGACCATGTTGCTGGTAATACATACCAGTTATACCAAGAGAACTTAGCTTCTGTGCAATACCTGGACCGACAGTTGTGAAAAATGGAATTGCTGTTACGTCAGGAATGTTTGCAACAACCACTTTTGCATTTAGTGAAGAAAGACTATCAGCTAATTGCGAATACAAGAAAGCAAATGTTTGAGCATCAGTTGGAGCATTTGGCTTAACACCTCCGCTTGTAGCAAAACCAAGAACATCATTATTTCCTATCCAGAGTGTTAAGAACGATGGTTGTAATGCTCTTGCTTGAACAAATTGTGTTCCTAATCCCCTGAGAACAAGATCAATAAATGGGCTCTTAGAATATGAAGTAGCAGAAGTAGTTGAGTTCATTACATCGGCAAGCACGATGCCAGGAATACCTAAATTATTATAGGGTTTGGAATAAGTTGCATTTGTCAACGAACCAGAACTTGTATTGTAGGTCATTGTAAATGGGCTTATTGATTTAACCTCAATTCTTCCACCGATTCCAGGATCAGAAACGAGTGGTTGGACATAATTTGTGCCTACTTGTTGAGCTATAAGATTCCCAAAAGCATAAATCTGCGCACTTTGATATAACGAACTGGACTGATATCCAGCAGTTAAGCTGTTACCTATAGAAACGAAATTAGTTAAATCAACACTACCTATCTTAGAATTTGGAGCTGTTAGTTCCGAACGATCTTCGCATGATAGAAAGAAGAGCGACACTAAAACAACCGAAAGTAAAATAATATTTTTTTTCATTTTCTCTCTCCCTTTTCTTAAAGACTATATGCTAAACTTAATGAAAACAAATTTGCAGTTGAATTGTACGTTCCGTTAAAAGAAGATACTTCTGAATTTGTAACTGTTAATTCTTCTGATCGAATAAATAAATATGAAGCAGCTATACCAAGTTTTTGTGAAACTTTGAAATCAAATCCCCCGCTAAATCCAAGGCGATTTGATTCTGGTAATGAAGGATTCAGCTTTGATGAGGATACAGGATTTTTATCATAATAAACTCCACCAAGCAATGATAATGCTGATGACAATCTATATTCTAACCCGAATCTTCCAATATATGAATCTTTATAATCTCTCGGACTTTCAAGATCAGTATAAGCAGGATCCTCAAAATCTATTGCAAGAACTTTATAACTTGACCATCCGATAAACTGGTAATCTAAACTCAACGTTAAGGATGAAATTGGATCAAAAGCTAGACCCACCGCAATGTTCATTGGTGTTGTTAACTTAGCTGTAACGTTAGCATTATCGGGGAGCCGTTTTGTGGCTTTTAACCTTTGATCACCTTGTGCATCAGCAACACCTTTGAATTTGTAATCAACTTCACTATGAAATGAAGCACCGATCGATAAATGCTTAATCGGTTTGTACATAACTCCGAATTGATATCCAAATCCTTCTGAGTCATCGCCATCTAGATTAATAAATGCATCACCTGTGAAAGGAGCTTGAGAATTCTTTCTGGTAATAAGAACGTTGGCAAAACTATACTGAAACCCCGCACTAATAGAAAACTCGTCAGTTAAACTATATGCCCAAGTTGGCATGAATGCAAATGTTTGCAGCTCTGTTTCAATAGCAAGATATTTCCCAATCCAATTTTCAGCCCATTTTGTTCCTAAACCAAATGGAGTAGTAAAACCAATTCCGATAACGGTCTTTTCATTTCCCCGAATTGCAGCAAAAAAATGAGATGGGAAGAATGATTGTTTCTCCATTTTATATTCCGTTATCTGAGGTGTAACACCCCGAAAGGATGTAATTGGAGTAATCATTGCTGTACCCAACATTAGCTGTGTACCTGACAATTGTGTCAAACCCGCACCATTCCAATAAATTGCAGATGCATCGTTGGCAATTGCAGTGAATGCACCACCCATTCCCATTGGTTTAGCACCATGCTCATTCAATTGGAAACCACCTGCATTAATATTCTCAACTGAAAATATTATCAGCAGAAAAATGCAAACAAAAAAAGTTTTCAAATGACCTCCTATAGCTGAGTTATAGATATAGTTATTTTAACCCCTAATTTTCAACTGAAAAAAGTTTAACACCCTTTTCAACTGTATCGCCCTCTTTAACAAAAATTTCTTTAACAATTCCTTTCGTGTTCGATCTAATTTCATTTTCCATTTTCATTGCTTCAAGAATCATAACTGTTTCACCGTGATCAACAGGTTCACCTTTATTTTTCTTAACTCTGAGTATCATACCTGGCATTTGAGCTTTTACTTCTGCATGATGGTGCTGCGCTATTTGTTGTTCCAACACCTCGCTTGCTTTTTCTTGGAGTAATGTTCGAACGGTTAATTCAATTTTTTCACCGTTGGAAAAAAGCACTATGTTCTCATTATTTTTATGAACGCACGTAAAATTGTATATTTTTTCGGCAATTCTCAAGAAATATACATTATTTATAGTTTCAAATATTTCAAAATCTAACTCTTCACCATTGTAAATTACTTTTGAATTACTAAGAAAATTAAGTTGATTTTTTATTCCATCAAGTGAGACGATAAATTCATTCATAGTTCTGTTCAATCCATTTATTAGAAGATGAAGATTTAGTTAGAACTATGTTGGCCCTTAGTTTCAAAAATCCGGCAAGTATTGCTGAAGCTTTTTGTAATTCTGAATTCCCATTTGTCGAAGTGAACAATTGTTTTTCTCTTTCGAGAAAATTAATATCAAAACCTCCGTTAATAAATTTCTCGCTTCCTAAAATTTTGGTCAAAAAAGTAATATTATTTGTAACACCTGAAAACGTATATTCACTGAGCGCTCTTATGATTTTCTTGATCGCATTATTTCTGTTTGAATCCCAGCATATAAGCTTTGAAAGTAAAGGATCATAATAGACCGGAATAACCGAACCCAAACGAATTCCAGAATCAATTCTGACTCCTAAACCAGAAGGTTCTTGGTAACTTGAGATAGTGCCTATTGAAGGCAAAAAATTATTCTGTGGGTCCTCTGCATAAATTCTTGCTTCAATTGAATGACAATTCATTTTAATATCATTCTGAGTAAACGATAATGGCTTTCCCGAAGCAACTAAGATTTGTTCCTTAACTAGATCGTATCCTGTAATCATCTCAGTTACAGGATGTTCGACTTGAATTCGAGTATTCATTTCAAGAAAATAAAAATTCTTTTGTGAATCCATCAAAAATTCAATTGTACCGGCATTATAATATTCACAAGCTTTAGCTGCATTAATTGCGGCAGTAGTGATTTTTTCACGAGTGGCTTGATCAACAAATGATGAGGGTGCTTCTTCAATAATTTTTTGATGCCTTCGTTGAATTGAACACTCACGTTCAAAAAGGTGAACATAATTTCCAAATTGATCACCAAAAATCTGAACCTCGATGTGTCTTGGATTATCAATATATTTTTCAATGTATATTTCATCATTTGCAAAAGCTTTTAGCGCTTCACGCTTTACTGCTTCAAAAGAATCAGAGAAATCCTTTTCAGAAAGAATTTTTCTCATTCCCTTACCACCACCGCCAGCCGCAGCTTTTAGTAATATGGGGTAGCCAATCGCAGAAGCAAGTTTCAATCCTTCTTTATGATTTTTTATTGGTTTTGTTGTTCCCGGAACAATTGGAATTTTATGTTGATTCATATGAGTTCTTGCTTCAGTCTTACTTCCCATCATCCTCACAGATTTTGAAGATGGACCAATAAATGTAATCCCAGCATCCTCTACAGTTTGTATGAAGTCAGCATTCTCAGAAAAAAAACCATAGCCTGGATGAATTGCATCCGCTTTAATGCGTTTGGCGAGTTCAATTATTTTTGTTTTATTAAGATATGATTCACTTGCCGGTGCTGGTTCTATAAAATAGGACTCATCAGCAAGGATTGTGTGTAGGGATGTTTTATCTGCTTCCGAATATATTGAAGCAGAAACGATTCCAAGCTCTTTGCATGCTCGAATTACTCGAACAGCAATTTCACCTCGGTTAGTAATTAATACTTTATTAAACACTGATTTTATTAAATATAAATCAAAGCTATTTTAATTCCGCAACTGTAATTCCATCACCTCCTAAGTCAATCGGAGCAAAATGAAATTCTTTAACCTTTTCATGAGTCTTGAGAATTTCGTTTACTAATCTTTTTAGTGCCCCGGTACCTTTGCCGTGCAAAATTTCAACACGAGTCAAACCTCCGACATACGCATCATCAACAAATTTAATCACTTTAAATTCTGCTTCTTCTGGTTTCTCTCCACGTATATCCAAACGATATGAAGGATTTGCAAGTGATAATTTAATAAAATTATCGGGAATATTTTTTTCTTTTTTTGTTTTAGTTAATTCTTTTAAAGATACCTGAATTCTCATTCCACCTGAAATCAAAGTTGCTTTGTCTTTATTGATTTCAGCAATTTCGCCAATTGTATGTGTACTTTTTATTTGTACGAAATCACCTACGGTTAGAACCTCATTTCCAATTTTTATATCAAGTGTGTCCGAGAAAATATTTTTATTTTTTTCTTTCAATTCTCTGATGATAACTTGTGACGATTTTATTATTTCTTTGGTCGCATTCGACTCCTTTAAATCTTTAATGATTTTTTCAAAACGCTTGTTTAGATCCTTTAAGTAATCATCAGCTTCTAATTTTGCTTGTCTGACGATTTCTTTTCTTTCTTTATTAAGTTTATCTATGCTTTCCTTATAATAACTTGTCAATTCACCTAGCTTTGAGTTTTCAAGCTCGGCTTTTTGAAGCTGATTTTCCAACTCCTGTGATTTTTCCTCAAGTGTAGATAAAAGATGTTCGATATTTTGTTTTTTGGAATCAAGATATTCATGTGCTGTACTAATTAGGTCATTATTCAATCCAATTCGTTTAGCAATTTCAAAAGCATAACTTGAACCAGGAATGCCTTGTTTAAATCTATATGTAGGTTTTAAATTATCATGATCAAATTCCATTGCAGCATTTTCAAATCCAGCCAAATCGTGAGCAATGATTTTCAAATTACCATGATGTGTTGTAGCAAAAACTAATGACTGCTTTTGCTTGAGATATACTAAAATTCCTGCGGCTAAGGCGGAACCTTCTGCTGGATCAGTGCCAGTACCAATTTCATCTAATAAAATTAGAGAATTTTTTGAGGCAGAATTTATTATGTCATTAATATTTGAAAGGTGAGAACTAAATGTGGATAAATCGTCTTCAAGCGATTGCTCATCGCCAATATCAACCAAAATATTTGAAATGAAATGGAAATTTGAATCGGAACTACAAGGTATGTGAATTCCAGAATTAAGCATCAGATGAAGTAGTCCAATCGTTTTTAAAACCACTGTCTTTCCACCTGCATTCGGACCTGTAATTAAAATGACATTCTGATTTTTTACTTTCACTGTTAAAGGAATTGTTTTTTCTCGTCCAAGTTTTTTTAAAAGTATGGGATGTCTCGCATTTTCGATGCTAATATATTTCGAATCATCAATTGAAGGGAAACAACCGATAGTTTCAATTGAATACTTTGCTCGACTAAATACTGAATCAATTTCCGATACTGATTCTAAGGTATTTTTTAGCACATTGCTGATCTCACCAATTCGCTTTGTTATTTCCTTAAGTATTCGTTCAATTTCTCTTTTTTCAGCAAAAGTTAAGGAAATTATTTCATTATTAAGTTCGAGTGTTTCTTCGGGTTCAATATAAACAGTTTGTCCCGTTGCAGATTCTGAATGAATGAATCCACGAATATGTCTTTTATGCTCCACCTTAATTGGTAATACAATTCTTCCATCCCTTAGTGTAACGTAATCTTCTCTGACTAAATCGTCTTCCTTCAGCTGCTTCACAATTTTATTTACAGAACGAATCAGATCTTCTTTTTTTGATGAAATGTCTTTTCGAATTTCAAGAAGCTTTGGGCTTGCAGCGTCCTTAATCTCACCATTTTCATTAATAATTTTAGTTATATAATTCTCGAAAGCTTTATCGACAAATAAGTTATTGCCTAGATTTCGAAGCGAAGATTGATTTTCACTATTGTCTTTCAAAAATTGAAATAGCTGACGTGATACTACTGCAAGCTTGAGTATATCAAGAATTTTTTTACTATCAAGTAATGCTCCCTCAATTGCACTCTGAGATAAAGTGGTATCTAAATCGGGTAAATATTCTATAGGAGGATGAATTGATTTTGTAAGAACATCTTTTGCCTCATTAATCAGTTTTCCACTTTCTTTAATATCATCTAAGTTATCAAGCGGAAAAAGTGCTAAGACTTTGTTTTTACCCTTTTCGGTAATACAATAATTAGAAATGTAGCTTAGAATTTTTTTGAATTCTAATTTTTCAGATACTGATTTATGGTTTATCAAACTGAATCTTTTTCGATTATATAATCTTTGATGATTTTTCGAGAGTCAGGAGTGTATTCCTGAAGATAATCTATTGTTATAGGAATAACTTTATAAACAGGTGGATAGATTACTGATGTTTTAATTGTATTCTCACTTGGTAAATCAAAAACTTTCATGATAATGAAAAGAGCACTTAAAAAAAACAAAACTTGAATAAATCCAATTACTCCCCCAAGAATTTGGTTTAATAGATTATTTACTTTATCAAATGGATGAACTACTCTTTTCAGAATGGAGATGATAATCATCATTAAAAGAAAGACAACAGCACCGCCAATTATTTCCGAAAGATAAAATTCAATTCCAAGAGTGGATTCAATTAAACGGCCAACAGATGAACCAAGAATAACAGCTAAATAAATTGCGATCGCTAAACCTATTAGTCCAATAATTTTGCGAACGAAACCATCTTTATAGCCGAGAATGAATCCAATAAGGAGTGCAATGATAATTATTATGTCTACGATCGTCACTTTTCAATTTAAAATTTTTTCGACAACACTCTTTACCAATTTACCATCAGCTTTGCCTTTAAGTTCCTTCATAACTAAAGGCATAAGCTTGGGAAAATCCTCTTTTGATTTGGCGCCAATTTCTGATGCGATTCTCCTTACTTCAGAAGTTATCTCAATTTCATCAAGCTGCTTTGGAAGATATGTGAGTAAAATCTCTAGTTCCTTTTCTTCCTTTTTAGCTAGTTCCTCTCTTCCGGCATTGCGAAACTGTTCTATCGAATCCTTTCTTTTCTTTACTGCGGTACTTAACATCTTTACTTCATCGTCCGGCGTTATTTCTTTACCCACACCGCTCTTTTCAAATTCAAGTATTAAAGCGCGAATCGAACGAATAGTTTCCAGTTTAATTTTATCTCCGGATTTCATTGCTTCTTTTAAATCTTGATTTATTTTTTCTTTTAGATTCATGATAACACGCTTGAAAATATAAATGAGTGTTTTTCTGTTATAAAGTTTGAAAACGATTTTTCAACGTAATGACATTTCCACTAATAAACTTGAAGTTGGAAAAAAGAGAATAAACTAATTCGCCAATTTCCTCAGCTTTTATCCATTTGGAATAATCAGCATCTTTCATCCAATCCCTATTATTCGGAGTATCAATTATGTAAGGAGAAATAGCATTTGCACTTAAATGAATGTTTTGTCCTTCAAGTGACAAAGTTTTCACTAAATGAACCAAGGCACTTTTCGATGCTCCATAAGCACACTTCATCGCTTCAGGATTTTCAGCAATATACGCAGCAGTAAAACAAATTGAACCACCAGCAGAATCTTTTACCAACCAAGCAAAGTGTTTTGCCAATAAAAAATTTGTTCTAAGATTTATATTAAACATTCGATCCCAATCTTCAATATTTGTTTCCCAAACAGTTTGGTTTCCCCAAAAACCACCAATGGTCGAATACAAAAAATAAAGACAATTCTTATCTGGTTTAATCTGACTAAATGCCACAAGAACATTTTCTTCCTTGCTCAAATCTCTCACTTCAATATTTACAATTTTTTTATCAGCGGTTTCTACTTTCAGATTAACATCAAACAGATAGATTTTATCGAAATCTTTTTGTGATAGAATTCTGGCTGCACCTTGTCCTAAAGCACCATTCGAACCAAATATTAATAATTCTTTTCTCATGTTACCTTATAATAAATTTTGCTGTTACTGGAAAGTGATCACTATACCCTCCTAAGTAACGATTTCCTCCGTATGTCGGAAACGGCGTTCCTTTGTATTTTCCGGATTGCGTTGCAACTAAATCATTATTAAAAATTGAAAAAGAATCGCATAAATAACTTACTCCCTTTTGCATAGCCAGACTTGAAGAAATAATTATTTGGTCGAATAGATTCCAATCATCACGAAAGCTGATTGTTCCCAATCCTTTCTCAAAGAGAGTATAAGATAAATTATAAAGCTCTTTCTTAGGAATTTCAACATTTGATTTATTTCCAGTATCACATTTAAATGGATGTGCACCCAGAGACTTAAGAATTGATTCGTCAACCGGCTCATCATTAAAATCACCCATGATAATTATTTTAGCGTTTTCATTTTTATCAAAGAGTTTATTCACTTCCCTTTTTAGAACTTCTGCTGTTTCAATTCTTTTATATTCAGTTTCGCTTGCTCCTTCACGGCGTGAGGGCCAATGATTTACAAAGAAATTTATCTCTTCGCCATTATTGGCTTGTAAAATAGTATGCAAAATTAATCTGGTTGGTGTGGAACTTAATTTTTTAACTTCATAACTGTGCACCGAAATCATTTTAAACTTGTCAGCATTATAGATAAATCCACAATCTATGCCTCTTTCGTCTGGAGATTCAGCATAAGTGATTTTATAATTTTTATCATTGATATATTTGGCTACAAATGTTTGCAGCAACGCTTCATTTTCACATTCAGCAACTCCAATTGCATCAGGAGAGTTAAAATCATTCATTGATTGAAATACTCTTGCCAAGTTGTACATTTTTTTATCTAATCTTTCTTGTGTCCATTCTTTTACACTTGATAGCAGGAACTCTTGATCATCTTTATTTGGATCATCCAAGGTATCGAAAAGATTTTCAAGATTCCAAAAGGCAACGAAGATAGAATCTGGTTTTGATGGCGGTGTTGCTTTGCAAGAAGAAGCAAAAACCAATAAAACAAAAAAATAAATTTTCTTCATAAAAAAATATCTCAAATGTTGTTTCATAATAAAATTAATTGAACTAAAATAAAAATTGGCAACAGAATTATTAAAGAAAATTTATACATATAGCTAAAAAAATGAGGCATCTTAATATTATTTTCTTCAGCAACAGCTTTCACCATAAAATTTGGACCGTTTCCAATATAAGTCATACTGCCAAAGAACACTGCGCCAGTACAAATTGCTTTGAGAATTTCTTCAGAAATTCCCGCAACAAAAGACGGAGCAGTTTGTTGCAAACCGAGAGCAAGTGAATGAAATGTAACCGCAGTCGGAGTATTATCAAGAAAGCTACTTAATAATCCTGTGAAGTAATAGAATTGCGTAGTAGAAGTAATACCAAGGTGTGTTGCATTTTCTTCGAGATAGAGTAAACATGGTACCATTGTAATGAAAATTCCTAAGAAGAGATATGCTACTTCTTCAATTGGTTGCCACGTAAAATTATTTGAAGTTCTTGTCAATTTTGGTGTAGTTGCCATAGATAAATATGCCACGACCAAAATTACTATCTCTCGGATAAATTTGAAGTAATGATTCTCCTTGATGAAAGGTAGATATTGCTCGTTTAAAAATGCAACGGCTAAAATTACACAAATGAGATAGTAAAAATTTATTGTTCCTTGGATCTTGAGAGGTCTGACAGCTGATTTATCTATTTGAATTGCACTTGGCTTTTCTCTCTTATAAAAGTAGCTGTCAACCATAAAATAAATTATTAGGAGCAAAATATTGGTCAAAACCCATTCAGAAAAAAGCTTAAAGAACCAACTAAATGATGCACCACGCAGATACATCATGAATAAAGGTGGATCTCCAAGCGGTGTAAGTAACCCGCCACAGTTTGCAACTATTCCTATGAAGAACAAAATGGTGTGAACTTTAAATTCTCTCTCTTTATTTGTATAGATTACTGGTCTTATTAAAAGCATTGCCGCACCAGTAGTTCCCATAAATGATGCAAGCACTGCACCAATTCCTAAAAACAAAGTATTAATTGTTGGCTTTGCTTCAATATCACCAGTTAGATAAATCCCGCCTGTAATTATAAAGAGTGATCCGAGAAGAATTATAAAAGGGATGTAATCGAATACGATTGTCTCAAATAATTTTTCAGTTAATCCAGATGATAAAAGATATATGATCACTGGTGTGCTTAGAATTACTGCAACAATTAATTTGTTTTTATTCTTTTCCCAATAATGATTAATCGTTAATGGGGAAATTGCAATTGCAATAAGCATCAACACAAACGGTAGCATGCTTAATTCATGTATTCGAATAAAAGAAGATTCCACAGTTATTTTTATTTAAGAACTAAAGCTAAAATGTAATTGGTTTCTAAAATTCAATTCGAGTAGCTACACCATGTAATTTACGATAATTCAATTTATAGAATGCAACAAAATGAGGTGTGATTTTCTTTAGAAAAGCATATATCCTTAGAAATGGCCTCTTCGTTGATATTTCCTCAATACCGTAAAATATTACTTTCTCATTTATTTCTGCTTCTTTAAGAATACGAGGAATATCCAGATATTCCATATAACCACAATTGATTATTAATCCCTTAAGCCCGGGTGCAATTTCTTTAACATTAGTAACATTAATCCCATAGGGATAGTCTGAAGTTGAAATAGAAATGAAAATATTTTCTTCGTAGATAATATTTGTTCGAAGCATACAGTGTACAACATAAGGAGGAACTTTCTCCAGATTTTTTGTAAGATAAAGAGCTGTGCCTTTAATATTATTTCTCAACTTATAGATTTGGTTATAACTTTCCAGAAAAATATCCATTGAAAGAGATCTGAAAGCAATCTGAAGTTTTTTATTTCCAATAGTCCATAAGAGAATGACAAAAAATGGCAGCGACGCAATTATTATTGACCAATATCCACCGTGTGGAATTTTTGTAAATACAGCAAAGAGAAAAAGCAAATCAACAATTAGAACAAAGATCGCTACATAAAATTTTGCTTTCACCTTACTTATCTTGAATATCCAAATCATGAACATTGCACTTATTGTCATCGTAGCGGTAACTGCTAAACCATAGGCGGCGGCAAGGTTTTCAGATTTTTTGAAGAGGAAGATCATTATTATTACAGCAGTTAAAAGTATCCAATTAACTGCACCTATATAAATTTGAGATTTCAGATGCGATGAGGTGTACTTGATTTTCATGAGTGGAAAAATTCTTGTAGTAATTCCTTGGTAGATCAACGACATCATTGCACTTATCATTGCCTGCGAAGCAATTATTGTAGCGAATAGTGCCAGGATTATGAAAGGAATGTAAAGCACATTAGAAACTTTATGAACCATTTCAAATAAAATGAATTCTGATCTTCCGTAGATTTGCAGGTAAGCACCTTGACCAAAATAATTAATTACCAAAGCCACAAAAACAAGATACCACGCTTGTCGAATTGGTTTTGCTCCCAAATGTCCCATATCTGCGTAAAGTGCTTCACCTCCCGTTGCACATAGAATTACTTCGCTTAAAATGAAAAAACCTGGGAGTCCATTTTGAATCATGAAATCAATTGCATAATATGGGCTGACTGCTAATAATACATTAGGAATTTTTAGAATATAATAAACTCCAGCGAGGAACAGTGATAGAAACCATAATATCATTATCGGACCGAAAGATGAAGATACTTTATCTGATCCTTTGTGTTGAACCGCAAAAAGAATTACTGTAATAACACACGTTATCATTAATATATTCTCTAAAGTAATTTTCTCAAGCCCGGGAACTAATTTAAGTCCCTCAACAGCCGAAAGAATACTTATTGCTGGTGTTATAACACCATCCCCCATTAGGAGAGAAACACCCAGATATCCTAGATAGACTGCGAATAAACTTCTTCTGCCTCTTTTTACTTTAGATGCAAGAATTTCTTTTAGAACAATTATTCCTCCCTCACCTTTAGTACTTAAGCTCATTGCAAGCCATGAGTACTCAACAGTAACCAGAACAATTAAAGCCCAGAAAATGAGAGACAAAACTCCCATCACATTTTGAAAAGTAGGTGCAGTAAGAGTAAATATAACGGTAAGCGTGTAAATTGGACTTGTACCAATATCACCAAATACAAGCCCCATTGCTTTAATATTTTCAAATAATGAAAACGAATGATTTTTTTTTGTCATTAAATCAAAACCAGCTAGCTCAGCTATTGATTTTTTTATCCTTTCGAATTTTTTCAAAAAAATAAATAGAAATCTGCTTAACTAATCCATTAATTAATATTGTCATTCAATTTGTTACGCTTTAGAATTAATTTTTCTCAGAACGCTATGCTTTCTTCCATAAAAGAAATAGATCACCATCCCAAATGCTAACCATCCAAACAGACGGAGCCAATTCTCTTCAGGAAGAGAGAACATTAGTACAAGGCAAATTATTATTCCGGCAATTGGAATAAAAGGAAACCATGGGCTTTTGAACGGACGTTCTGCATTTGGATGCGTTTTTCGCATTATCAATACTGCGGAACAGACAATCACAAATGCAAACAACGTTCCGATGTTTACTAATTCTGCCAAAATTCTTAATGGCAGTAAGCCAGCTAAAATTGATACAAAAATGCCTGTAAGTATAGTTGATTTCCACGGAGTTCTAAATTTATCGTGAACAGCACCAAAGAAACTTTTGGGAATCAATCCATCACGTGCCATTGCCAGAAAAATTCTTGGTTGGCTCAACATCATCACCAATAGTACGGAGGTAATTCCTGCAACTGCACCAATTGAAATTACTATTTGTGCCCACCGTAATCCCACTTGCCCAAATGCATTAGATATTGGTGCATCAATATTTATTTTATCATATGGAACCATTCCTGTTAAAACACCTGCAACAGCTATATATAAAATTGTACATAAAACAAGCGAGGCAATTATGCCGATTGGTACATCGCGCTTTGGATTCCTTGCTTCTTCGGCATGTGTTGAAACAGAATCGAAACCGATATAAGCAAAGAAAACCATGGAAGCTCCTGCCAAAACTCCGACTGGCATTCCCCCTAATCCCATTTGTCCAAAAACTGTTTTACCAAAGAAACTAACACCCGTATATCCGTATGGTGCAAAAGGAAACCAGTTAGAAGGAACTATATAGAACGCTCCCACAGCTATTACAAATAATACTACAACAAGCTTAATCGCTACAATTGTTGCATTGAATGTTGCGCTTTCTTTTATCCCTTTTACAAGTATTGCAGTAATAATTAACGCGATCATGATTGCAGGAAAATCTATAGTAGAACCTGTGAGCCATAATAAACCCGTGTCTGGATTAAAATCGAACGGTGCCCTTCTCAGTGGAAGCGGAAGCGAAATATTCCAAGTACTAAGGAAATCTTGAAAGTATTGCGACCACCCATGTGCAACTGTTGCCGATGCAACTGCATATTCGAGAATTAAATCCCATCCAATAACCCACGCAAACAATTCTCCGAGCGTAGCATAAGCATAGGTATATGCCGAACCTGCAACAGGAACCATCGATGCAAACTCTGCGTAACATAGTGCTGCAAAAATGCATGCTAATCCCGAAACAGCAAATGAAAGAATAACTGCAGCTCCTGCTTTATCGTGTGCTGCAATTCCTGTAAGCACGAAAATTCCAGTTCCTATGATTGCACCGACACCGAGACTGGTTAAGGTGATAGGACCAAGAATTCTACGCAATCTATTATCACCATGAAGTTCTTCAAGAAGAACACTAAGTGGTTTTTTAGCAAATAGGTGGTTCATCAATATATCCCGAATATGTGATTGAAATTTGTTGTTGCTTCATTGTTTAATGATCTTTTAAAAAGCTGTCTAAACAATACATATAAAAAATAGGATTTCTGTTTCTAATTTATTAAACATTTTTATTAATCTGTTTCAATTTTAAGCATTCTTCAAATCTGGATGAAGAATTTCTCCTTCGGATGATGCAATGGCAACAGCAACTGCAGCATCACCAGTTATGTTGGTTATGGTTCTTGACATATCGAGGATTCTATCTACTCCTAAAATTAATGCAATACCTTCTTCTGGAATCCCAACAGATTTTAATACAATAATTAACATAATTACCCCAACGCCAGGAACAGGAGCAGTTCCAATTGAAGCAAGAGTTGCTGTTAAAACTATTGTTAACTGCTGTATCAAATTTAAATCCATTCCAAAAACCTGAGCAATAAAAACTGCTGCTACGCCTTGATATAATGCAGTTCCATCCATGTTGATTGTTGCTCCCAGCGGAAGAACAAAGCTTGTTATAGATTTTGAAACGCCAAGATTTTCCTGGCAGCATTCCATGTTTACAGGTAATGTTGCGGCACTTGAACTTGTACTGAAAGCAATTGTTTGAGCTTTTCTCATTCCTTTAAAGAAGGTTGACACTCTAAGCTTACTGAACAATTTTATTATCAAGGTGTAAATACCGAGAGTATGTATTAGCAACCCGATCAGAACTGTGGCTGCGTACCAAAACAGAGTTTGAAGAATATCAAATCCAAATTCTCCTACAGTTGCTGATATAAGAGCAAATACACCTATTGGAGCAATCATCATAATCATATCAACCATTTTGATCATCGCTTCACTCAGTCCATCAAAAAATTTGATTACCGGTTCTCCTTTTGTCTTTGGAATTAGACTTAGTACCAAACCCAATATGACAGCGAAAAATACAATTTGAAGCATTTCGGAATTTGACATTGCTGCAAATGGATTTTTGGGAACTAAGTTCACTATCTCTTGGACAATATTGTAATCCCCGACTGCTTCTAACTTTGACTCAATGTCCTTTCCGTAAACCGAAAGTAATCTTACCTTTGTTTCCGACTGCATCTTTTCGCCAGGTTGAAGTAAATTAGCACATGTTAATCCTATTGCAACCGCAATAGCAGTTGTTATCAGATAAAAGGCTAATGTCTTTCCACCGATTCGAGCAAACTTTTTTATGTCGCCTAAGCTCGCGGCTCCCACTAACAATGATGCCAATACCAGAGGGATTGCTATCATGTTCAGAAGTCGAATAAATATATCACCAAACCATTTTATTTGAGTCGCGATTGTTTTTTCTCTTTCAATTGAGGTAACATTTCTAATGAAAGAGAGGTTAATTTGTTGTTCTGTTTCTTTTGAATAATATTTCTTGAGTATAACTGATATATCTTTCTGACCTTGGATTTTCTTGAAATAATTTATTATTTCTATTTGTTGATGTGCTTTGAAGGTCAATGTATCTAGCTGCGGAGTATTTGAAATAATTGAAAAGTTTTCCCAATTACTAATGCTTAATATCTTTGTCTCATCATTTATTTTATAGATAATTTTTAGAGCGGTACGACTTACATTGAAGACTGATCCAAATATTGCCCCTGCAATTAGTGCAATGAGAATCTGGTTATGAAGTTTTGGCAGTCTTAATTTCATGACGGCGATTAAAATATGAAAAATAAGAATGAATTCCTTTTAATTATGAATGAATATTAGAACACCCCAAATAATTTTAATAAAATTAAAATTGTTCCGAGTATTATTGCTCCAACCATAAAAGCTGCGTAACCAAAAGTATTTTTGTCTTTATTGTTTTCACTTTCTTTTCTATTGTTCTCGTTATTCATTTTTAACTCCTATCTGTTATAAATATTAGAATTTACCTTTCTTAACAAATAACAGGACTAAATAAAATTGTTGTCCTCGTTATCTGTAGAAGGTTAAATAAAACACATCTCAATTGTTGAGTGTGCTTGAATTAAGTATATTGATTTTATAATGAGGAAATAGGAGGTGCTTTATTGAGCGGGAAATCTAAAAGTATTTTAAAAAGACTATTTTCAGAAAGAATAACATAAAGGGCTATTAATGACCTATTAAACTTAATATTTACCAAAATATCTTTGGTATGGTCCCCAATTTCTATTTGATTAAAGGTGTGTGTATGCTTTAGAAGAGTAGCTGAAAAATAATGTGTTCTTATTGGAGTGTTATTTTTTGATGGAGTAAATACAATCTCATTTAGGGTATAGATAAACCTGTCCCCGGTAATTTGCGCATAACCACAAAAGAAATACGTGGCAATTAGAATAATATGAAAAAACCGTAAAGACAAAGCATCATCTCATAAATGTATTTACAGTTAAAAAGTAAATAATTTAATTGACTTATTCAACACTTTGGTTTATTCTTTAACAAGTAAGAAATAGAATTCATGACAATGAGATGGTTTAATTCTGATTCCTACAACAATTCAACAATTGACTTTTAAAATCCTGTTACTTTATATATCTTTAAAATAATTTAAAAATTTGGGGGATTTGAAAAACACTGACTAATTCTTAATTATTTTTTCACTGAATAAAATCTTTTTACTATCATAATATGAAGACCACAAAACTGTTTAACGAATTTTTCCAAAGTGAAAAATCTTCTGGAATTGTATTAATTATTTGCAGCGCTTTTTCGCTTATACTTACAAATTTGTTCGTTGGGCAAAGTTATCTTGATTTCTGGCACATTAATATCTTCTCTAAATCAACAGAGTTTTGGATAAATGATGGATTAATGACGATCTTCTTCCTTCTTGTAGGTCTCGAGATTGAAAGGGAAATCTACATTGGTGAACTTTCAGATGTTAAAAAATCTTTACTACCTATTTTTGCCGCCGTCGGCGGAATGTTAGTGCCTGCTTTTATTCATTTCTTATTAAACAAAGACACAGCTTTCCAAAGAGGTTTTGGCATCCCAATGGCAACTGATATTGCATTTTCATTGGGAATACTTTCCTTATTGGGAAACCGTGTTCCAACTTCTCTAAAAATATTTTTAACGGCTTTAGCAATCATCGACGACTTGGGAGCAATTGTAATTATAGCATTATTTTACTCGACGGGCTTTTCCATTACATACTTTACATTTGCTGTTTTAATATTTATTATAATGATTATTATGAATAGAGTTAAATTTTATAAAATATGGGCCTATTTAATCCTTGGCTGTGTTATGTGGTTTTGTATGTATCGTACAGGTATTCACCCTACAATAACGGGTGTACTTTTAGCTTTTACAATTCCTTTTAGCAACGGTGATGAAAAATCTCCATCATATATTTTGCAGCACAATCTACACAAAGCAGTTGCTTTTATCATTCTTCCGCTTTTTGCTTTAGTCAACACAGCCATTCTTTTTCCATCGTCCTTTATCGGTACGATAACAAATTCAAACAGTTATGGAATTATTCTTGGATTATTGTTTGGTAAACCTTTAGGAATTTTTATTTTTTCCGTCATTGGTGTGAGGATAGGTTTGTGCTCAATCCCAAAAGAAATTGAGAAAAAACATCTTATTGGAATCGGACTGCTTGCTGGTATCGGTTTTACAATGTCCATCTTCATTACTCTTTTAGCATTCAGTGAAAACACAGCCATTGTTAATTCAAAAATTTCTATTTTGCTTGCATCTACTTTAGCTGGGATATTAGGATTTCTTTGGTTGTCATTAACATTACCTGGCAAGAAATTTACAACAGAAAATATAAAATTAAAAAATAGGAGAGAAGTTCATAATGCCAAATATTAATCTCAAGGAATTTGAAACAAATATTATACTCCGGCAACTGACGGAATCTGATTATAAATCCGTTGTTACTCTGCAGTTGAAATGTTTCCCACATATGAAATCATGGTCCAAAGAACAATTCTCAAGTCAAATCTCAATATTTCCAGAGGGACAACTATGTTTACAATTTCAAGATAAAATTGTTGCATCATCAAGTAGTTTGATTTTAGATTTTACTCTTTATTCAGAGTGGCACAGTTGGCGAGAAATTGCTGATGAAGGTTTTATTCGAAATCACACCTATAACGGGAATACGCTATACGGAATCGAAATCATGGTTGATCCAGATTTTCGAGGTTATAAATTAGCCAGAAGATTATATAATGCAAGAAAAGACATTGCGAAAAAATACAATCTGATGCGAATCATCCTTGGTGGTAGAATTCCTGGATATTACAAATATTCAGATCAGATAACCGCAAGAGAATATGTCGATAAAGTAATGAATAAAATTCTTATTGATCCCGTATTGACTACGCAAATTTCTAATGGATTTGTCATCAAACGATTAATCTCCGACTACTTGAAAAGCGATGAGGAATCAAAAGGGTATGCTACATTTCTTGAATGGACAAATCTTGATTATATACCTGATACTTCCCGTCAATTCATTCCTACATTGCCAGTAAGAATTTGCGCTGTTCAATATATGATGAGAATGGTAAAAGATTTTGAAGAGTTCGCAAAACAGTGTGAATATTTTGTTGACGTAGCTTCTGATTATCACTGCGATTTTATTCTTTTCCCTGAAATCTTTACGACTCAACTTCTTTCGTTTCTCCCATCAGCGCGTCCCGCCATCGCCATGAGAAAATTATCTGAGTTTACTCCTATGTATTTGGATTTGTTTACTAAACTTGCCATAAAATATAATATTAATATAATCGGGGGATCACATTTTACTATTGAAGCAGAAAATCTTTATAATATTTCATATTTATTTAGAAGAGACGGAACTTTGGGAAAACAATATAAATTGCATATTACACCTAACGAAAAAAAATGGTGGGGTGTTAAGCCTGGTAACAAATTAGAAATATTTGATACGGACAAAGGTAAAATCTCAATTCAAATTTGTTACGATATTGAATTCCCAGAATTAGGTCGAATTGCTACTGAAAAGGGAGCACAAATTATTTTTGTCCCTTTTTCAACAGACGAACGATATGGATACTTAAGAGTCAGATATTGTGCTCAAGCACGTTGCATAGAGAATCATGTATTTACAGTTATTGCGGGCAACGTCGGTAATTTACCATCAGTAGAGAACCTTGATATTAACTATGCTCAATCAGCGATATTCACTCCTTCTGATATACCTTTTACTAAAGATGCAATACAAGCTGAAGCCACACCAAACATTGAGACGGTGATAATAGATGATGTTGATTTAGAATTACTAAAGCGCCAGAGAATGACAGGTGCCGTATTAAATTGGGAGGATAGAAGAAAAGATCTATATGATATTGTATATAAAAAATAGGTAAACTTTAGCTCGAATAATTCATTTGGGCTGTATCCATGTCGAACCTATATATCAAATAGCCTTAGGATACAGCTAATCAGCGGCTCAAAGTAAACAACGTTTTCTCTGTTGCATTTATTTTCTTATAAACTTCCCAGAGATACGAAACATTACAGTCGAGACTTGCAAAAATAAAAGCGAATCCCTCTGAATCACAAATATTCCACCTCTAATTAGTAATAATATGTAATATCTTTAGGTCTAAATAAAATTAACCCCAGAGACATGAGAAGGCTTGTCCCAATAATTACAAAGAACAATACTCCCTTGTCAAAATATGGTATATGATATTGAGCCGGAATTGAATAGAAAAGCAATATTGTAATCAATCCTCTGGGCATAAGAAAGATCTCAGGAAATATTTCTGTTTTTATTATGAACCTAAAGTAAAGATATCTTATTACAAGTAACCCTAACAAAATTATCGAACCTAATAATAATACTTCCGGATTTATAAGTGAATTCAATTCAATCGTAAATCCAAATAGTAAAAAGAAAAAAGTACGAATTAGAAAAGAGAACTCCGAAGTAAGAGATTTGAATTGCTGAATAATTGGAGAAAGATTATCTAAATCTATTATCCACTTAGTCCTTGGATGAATCAACAATCTCAGATTGCTAAGCGTTAACCCAAACACTAAAATGATTATTAATGAAGGAAAATGATAAATTTTTCCTATGGCATAAAACAGAAATAGGATCGCAATTAGCAGAAATAATTTCAGTTGCGTTCCCAATTTAGTTACTAAATAAAGTAATAAAAATGTCGATAGTGTTGAAGCAATTAGAATAATAATAATAGAAAAGAAAAAGTTTAAATATGAGCTAATACTAAATAATTCTTCAAATATTAGATAATTGAATAAAAGAACTCCAAAAATATCGGACAATGAAGACTCATAAGTGATAAATTCTTTCTTTGATTCGCTTAGATGTTTGACACTTGGAATTACAATAGCACTGCTGATTACGGAAAGAGGTAAAGCATAAACCAAAGCTGTGCGAAATGGGATTGATAAAAAATAATATACAGCAAGTGCTGTAGCAACCAAAGAGACTATTAAAATAAAAAGAGCTGATAAAAAGGAACTTCTAATTAACTTTTTCTTCCTAACTTCAAGTTTTAAATCAAGACTGGCTTCAAGAATTATAATGATCAAACCTGCATTACCGAACAACTCAACCATAAAATTAATCGAATTAATATCGAAATCGTTGACATCGAATAAATATCTCAAACTTATACCGCTTACAATTAACAACAATACAGATGGAATACGTGTCCATTTGCTTAAGAGACTAAACATATACGAACTGATCACAATAACGCTGAGCAATATCAGAATAACATTCGAATCCATTGTTTCGTTTTCAGGAATTAATTATCATGTAATTAAAACAAAAATAGAATTATTCACTTTATAGAATTTGTTCGCATATAAAATAATTTGTAGAATAAGATACCATTTTTTTGAATTTTAATTCTATCAACTCAGCTGGTTCTTCTAATTGTTGTTGAAGGACTTTTTATCGACCCTAATACAAACAACCTCTAACTAGAAAAAAAATTGTCCCACAGAAAAGTCATGAATAAATATTCCTTTTCTTTTGAATTTACTTTTCTAATCTTTATTTTCAATTTAAAAATTGCAGAGAATATTGATGGAACGACCACAAAAGAAAACTGAACTAATTCGTGGATTAGGATTAACAGCAGCAATGATGATTGTTGCCGGTTCAATGATTGGTTCAGGCATCTTCAGAAAACCTGCTACAATGGCTGGTCAACTTTTATCACCTGAATTACTAATTCTGGTTTGGATTGTTGCCGGGTTAATTACTTTTATTGGTGCAATAACAAATGCCGAAATTGCAGGAATGATTGATGCTACAGGCGGACAATATGTTTATTTCAGAAAAATGTACGGCGACTTTACTGCATTTTTATATGGGTGGTCTATTTTTGCGGTCATTCAAACAGGAAGTCAAGCTGCTATTGCATACGTCTTTTCAGAATACCTCGGATATTTTTTCAAGTATCCACAACTCTCTCAACCACTTCAAGATTTTTCAATATTTATACCTTTTGTAGGAGACATACATCCTTTTCTAGATTTCGGAACTAAAGCTATTGCTATTGTATGCATTATCTTCCTGACAGGTATAAATTACCTTGGAGTTGTTTTTGGCGGTGTTGTGCAAACAATAGTCACATTTATAAAAATTGCATCTATCATTCTTTTATCATTGCTACTCTTCACTTTTGGGCAAGGCAGTTTTGCAAATGTATATTCAGGGTTTCAAATTCCAACTGCGACCATGACAAATATAATTTCTGTAATTGGGCTGGCATTAGCCGGAGCATTTTGGGCTTATGACGGATGGAACAACGTAACTTTTGTAGCCGGTGAGGTTAAAAGTCCTCAAAGAAATGTTCCTTTAGCTTTGCTTTATGGGACTTTGATTGTAATGGCAGTTTATGTTCTAATCAACATTGCATTTCTTTATGTGCTGCCGATTGATGAAATGTCAAAATCTCCATTAGTTGCTGCAACTGCAGCAGAGAAAATATTCGGAGTGAATGGAGCATCAATAATTTCTATTGCAGTTATTGTATCTACGTTCGGCGCGTTAAATGGAAGCATACTTGCAACTGCAAGAGTTCAATTTGCAATGGCAAGAGATAAAATGTTCTTCTCTCCACTTGGAAGAATCCATCCGAAGTTTGGGACTCCTCATATATCACTGATAATTCAGGGCATTTGGTCCTGTGTTCTTGTCTTATCAGGATCATTCGATACCATAACAGATTACGTTATTTTTGCCGCATGGTTATTCTACATGCTTGGTGCCTTTGGAGTTTTTGTGTTGAGAAAGAAAATGCCTGATGTAAATCGTCCTTATAAAGTTTGGGGTTATCCAATTGTCCCCGCAATTTTTGTTGTGTTTTCATTCCTATTCCTATTCAATTCCTTGGTTTCAGATTCACAAGATGCGGCCATGGGTTCAATATTAATATTACTTGGATTACCAATTTACTTCTATTGGAAGTATTATAGTAAGAAAAATAATTCTGAAAATTCGCTTTGAAAATTTTATGAGTAAAAAATTCGTAATTATCGATGCAATGGCTTTGGCTTACAAAGCATATTTTGCATTTATCAGTCGTCCATTATCAACAGCAAAGGGTGAACCAACGTCTGCGACATTTGGATTTGTGAGCCAGCTAATAAAAATTTTGGAGGACACGAAGCCTAATTACCTTGCTGTTGCCTTCGATTCCAAAGAGAAAACTTTTCGGCATGAAGAATTTAAAGATTATAAAAGTTCTCGTGCGGCTATGCCTGATGATATGATCCCTCAAATAGGAAGAATAAAAGAAATTATTGAAGCAATGAACATACCCATTTACATCCTTCCGCGATATGAAGCTGATGATTTAATTGGGACTGCAGTTCGAGAAGCTAAAGAATTGGGATATGATTCTTATGTTATCACACCCGACAAAGATATGAACCAGCTGGTAAACAGTAAAGTAAAGTTATTGAAACCAGGTAAAAGTAGCGATGATTTTTTAGTATTTGATGAAAAAAAAGTAAATGAAGAATTCGGTTTCGAACCGAAGCAGATGATTGACTATCTTGCGCTTGTTGGTGATGCATCAGATGATATTCCAGGCGTTGCGGGAATTGGACCTAAAACAGCAACTCCCCTCATTCAAAAGTATGGCTCAGTAGAAAACTTGTTCAAGCACATTGGTGAAATTGAAAAAGAATCAATTAAGAATAAATTGACTCAAAATAAAGAGAATGCCTTTCTTTCAAAGCGGCTTGCAACAATAAATTGCGAGGTTCCAATCCAATTTGATTTTGAGCATGCAAAACTTACCCCTCCAGACTTTAACAAACTTAAACCAATTTGCTTGGACCTCGAATTCAAAACTTTCTACAACAAAGTTGCTGCGTTCTTTGCAAACGAGAAACAAGAGCAAAAACCTAAAGAATCAGTTGAGAAGAAAGTCGAAGAAGAATTTGCAGGTGACTTGCAAGTGTTCGACGACAAAAAAGTAAAGTATGAACTAATCAAAGATGCAAAGAGTGCAAAATCTCTTGCGGAAAAATTAAATAAAACTAACCTTTTTGTTTTCGACACTGAGACTGATGGTTTAAACCCGTTTCAATTAAAAATTGTTGGAGTTTCATTTGCCACAAAATCAAAAGAAGGATTTTTTGTTGCGATTAATCCTTTCGATGAAGCAGAAGGATTGTTTTCAAGCAATCTTAATGATCGTTTGCCTATAAAAGATTTTGTAAAACTATTCAAGCCGACACTGGAGAATAAAAAAATCAAGAAGGTTTGCCAGAATGGTAAATATGATATTGCCGTCATGAAGAGCATAAACATTGATGTAGAAAGTTTTTACTTTGATACAATGCTTGCAAGCTATTGTTTGGATCCCGATCAAAAGCATGGAATGGATGAACTTTCACAAAAGTACCTTGGATATAAACCAATTCCCTTTTCAAGCTTACTCGACGTTAAAAACAATCTGTCAAAAATATTTGAAGTTGATCTTACTTCCCTTTCTAATTATTCTGGAGAAGATGCTGATGTTACATTTCGTCTTTATGAAAAGTTGAGCAAAGAGATTGAGAAAGAAAATCTTACCAAACTTGCATACGAAGTTGAATTTCCTCTCGTTGAGGTCCTTGAGGATATGGAAAGAACAGGCGTAAAACTCGATACACAAGCACTAAGTTCATTAAGTAAAGACCTTCAAATACTTCTTGATAATTACACAAGCCAAATTTATAGAGTCAGCGGAGTTGAATTTAACATAAATTCTACTAAGCAGCTTCAAGATATCCTTTTCAATAAATTGGGATTGCAATCTGGCAAAAAAACTAAAACCGGTTTTTCGACAGATGCCCGTTCTCTTGAAAATTTAAGAGGCGAGCACGAAGTAATAGATTTAATTCTCGATTACAGGCAAGTATCAAAACTGAAATCAACGTACACTGATTCGCTGCCAACTTTAATCGAGCCGTCAACGGGAAGAATTCATACAGATTATAACCAAACAGTTGCATCAACAGGAAGGTTATCAAGCATCAATCCAAATCTTCAAAACATCCCGATAAGAACGGAGCGTGGAAAAGAAATCCGCAAAGCTTTTATTCCCACCGACAAAAATCATGTCATTCTCAGTGCTGATTATAGTCAGATTGAATTGAGAATTTTAGCAAGTCTTTCCAGTGATGAAGGTTTGATCAAAGCATTTAAACATAACGAAGACATTCACAGAAGCACGGCGGCGCAAGTTTTTATGGTTCCGCCTAAGGATGTTACAACGGATATGAGAAGAAAAGCTAAGGAAGTTAACTTCGGAATTCTTTATGGGATTGGTCCCTTTGGTCTGAAGACTCGGCTTGGCATAACCCAAACTGCCGCTAAAGAAATTATTGAAAAATATTTTGGTACCTATAAACGAGTAAAAAGTTTTATTGATGATTCAATAGCAAAGGCAAAAGAAAAAGGTTATGCTGAAACTCTGCTTAATAGACGAAGATACTTGAGAAATATTAACAGTAAAAATCATGTTGTTCGTCAATTTGAAGAACGAGTTGCGATAAACATGCCTATTCAAGGTACTGCCGCTGATATGATTAAGATTGCAATGATAAATATCCATCATGCATTAAAGAAAGGTAAATATAAAACTAAAATGGTTCTTCAAGTGCATGATGAATTGGTTTTTGATGCGTACAAAGATGAGATCAAAGATGTTACACCAATGGTTAAAGAATTAATGGAGAATGCCTTACCGTTAAACGTTCCAGTCCACGTTGACACTGGCATTGGAGATAATTGGCTTGATGCACATTGAGGGATTTTTGGATTTCGCTTGTCACCCCGAGCTCGTTTTGGGGTCTAACAATCTATCAACAAGATGCTGAAATAAATTCAGCATGACAATAAGAAGATGATTCCCAAAAACATAAAAAAAATTCTTTGTATAAAACCACGCGGTATTGGTGATATAGTTCTTTCAACAATTATTCTCGATGACCTAAGAAAAAATTTCCCTTTAGCTGAAATTCATTACTTGACAGAAACGTTTGCGAAAGATGCATTGGCAAATAATCCTCTCGTTGCAAAAGTTCATACAATGGAGAAAACTGAATTTGTTTTGAAAGTCGCTGCCAGATTACGAAAAGAAAAGTATGACTTAATAATTGATCTTTGGTCGAATCCGCGTTCAGCACAGATTACATTTTTAACTCATGCTAAATATCGAGTTGGATTTTCCTATCGCGGCAGAAAATATGCTTACAATATTTTAGGTACATCAGAAAAAGGTGAACATCATTCTGCCGAACACAATTTAGAAATGCTTAAAGCGCTTGGAATTGAAATCACTTCAAAGAGAATTCATTTTTACACAAATCGTGAGGATGACAATTGGGCAAAGCAATTTATTAAAACGAATTTACCGACAGGAAAAAAAATAATTGGGATAATTCCTTCCGGCGGCTGGCCATCTAAAAGATGCGATGCAACAAAATGGGTAGAAATCTGCACTGCCATAAAACAAAAGTACGATGCTGTATTCCTTATCCTTTGGGGACCAGGAGATGAAAGCGATGCAGACTATATTAAAAATAAATTAGGCGAGGATGCTATACTTATTCCCGAAGTTAAAATTGGAAAGCTGAGTGCATTTATAAAAATTTGTGATTTAGTTGTTGCTAACGATTCCGGACCGATGCATATCTCTGCTGCCTTGGGAGTGCCAACGCTTGGAATTTTTGGACCAACAAATCCCAAAGCCCATGGACCTTACTCTCCCAACTCCGATTATGTTATTAAAGAAGATTTGCATTGCATAATTTGCAATAAACTTGAGTGCCCTTACAATCATGAGTGTATGACACAGTTGTCAGTTGATGAAGTTTTGAGAAAGGTTGCAAATCTTGGTAAATTATAACAATACACTATTGAAATCCTGTCAAACATATTTGCTTTAAAGCAAAAATATTAGCGAAGATTTTTGCTTATAGGCAAAAATATGAGTATGTTTTCCACACCCAAAAGTGGTTATATCATGCAAAAAGAGCGATATTTAAAGCAAAATATTATCTCAGACCTTGCGGAAAAAATGGTTTTCATCGGTGGAGCAAGACAGGTTGGTAAAACAACTTTAGCTAAGGAAATAATCGCACAAAACTATTCCAGTTCAACCTATTATAATTGGGACTACCAACCCGATAGAAAAAGAATTACAACGAATGAACTTCCAGGTGAAAGCGAGCTATTAATTTTTGATGAGATACACAAATTCAAAAAGTGGAAAAATATCATCAAAGGAATTTACGATACTCACAAAGACAAATATAAAATACTCGTCACTGGAAGTGCACGATTAAATGTTTACCGAAAAAGTGGAGATTCACTTCAGGGCAGATATCATTACTACACACTTCATCCATTTTCTTATGCTGAATTGGAGCTTGTTAAAAATCAGTTTGAACCATTTAAAGAATTAAATTTTCTTTCTCGATCTTCCCAAGAAAACTCGAAAATTTTATTTCAGTTTGGCGGATTTCCTGAACCTCTCATAAAACAAAGTAAAAGAACCTTGAGAAGATGGCACAATGAAAAGCTTGAGAGATTATTTAGGGAAGATATAAGAGACCTTGAACACATTAAAGATATAAATAACATGAAATTGCTTGGTGATCTGCTTCCTTCCAAAGTGGCAAGTCAACTATCATTAAATGCAATAAGGGAAGATTTGGGAATCAGTCATCGAGCCATTACAAGTTGGTTAAATATTTTAGAATCGTTTTATTATCATTTCAGAATTTACCCTTATACATCAAAAAAAATTAGATCGTTAAAGAAAGATGCAAAACTGTTTTTGATTGATTGGTCTGAAGTTGAAAATGAAGCAGCAAGGTTCGAGAACTTAATTGGCTCGCATTTGCACAAGTTCTCAAATTATTTGAATGAACACGAGGGATACCGAAGCAATTTGCATTATCTAAGAAACGTAGATAAAAAGGAAGTTGATTTTCTAGTAACCGTTGATGACAAACCCTGGTTTGCTGTTGAAGTTAAGTTATCGGATACTTCCCTCTCTAAGAATCTCTCGTATTTTAGGGAGCGGCTTAATATTCCTTTTGTTTACCAAGTTGTGAAGCAGAATGACATTGATATTCTCAAAGAGAATATTAGGATTATGTCTGCCAATAAGTTTTTAAGCGGATTGGTTTAAAGATTTATCATACATTACTGTAGCAAGCCTGAATGCCCTTACAACCATGAGTGTATGATAGAATTGTCAGTTAGTGAGTTTTTAAGGAAGATCGAAAAATTCAAAATGATTTACTAATCTGATCAAGTTTTCATTATTTTAAAATTCAAATCCGATTTGTGACGATTCACTTAATCTAATCTTTTTAAAATCTTCAATTTTCGTTGTCATATCATAAGTCAATTCATGTTTTATTAAGGAAGGGAAATTCGGATCATGTTTCTTGTGATTACTTACAACTTTTTTATGTGAAACAGTGGCGTAACAATATTCACAGCCCATCAAACAAGTATCATTCATTCCAATGTCTTTACTCTCAGTGCATCCACATGCTAATCGCTGGGATTTATCTTTTTTGAATCTAAGAATAGAACCAAATTCACTGTTTATTAAAACGTCATCAATACATTTGCCATGCTTAATCCCTAAATGATCTAGATCAATTGATTCAGAACAACTTTGCACCTCGATTCCATTTTTGCTGGCCTTTTGTACAATGAAAAATAGTAATTCTTCCATTTGAGGGTGTTGAAATTGATCTGGATTATAATTTACATTGTTTGCATCTAAACGGTTCCTTGTTTTCTTATACATGTCTACAACACTAATTACAATTCTTTTTGTGAATGTCCCAATTTCATTTAGGATACTATCAAAATTAGCTTTGTGATAGTTAAAGGATAAATCTTCGGACAAAATAATCGGATCATATCTCCAAATAATCTTTCCTTTCCCAATATTTTTAGAGATCGCATTAAAAACTTTAACGCTCTGAGTTAGCGTTGGATTATACTTTTCATACTTTAAAGGGTAATTGTTAATTGTATATTGGAAATAATATCTATAACCTTTATCGGTTAAAAAGTCTAAATGCTGAAGCATCGGAGAAGCATTTCTAGTCCAAAATACAATTACATCGACTTGAGCTGGTGACAAATCGACTAATGAAATTTGTTTGATATTGAATGGATTTGGTACTGTACAAAAACCTTCTCTAATTCTGTTAAAAAACCATTTACTATAATAAGCAGCTATATCAGTTCGTCTGCTAGCACTGATTATCATTTTTTTTCTAATCTGTATATTTGAAAGGTCATATAATCAAAACACTTCATCGGATTTTTGTCAAAAACAGCTTTGCAAGATTGATTGCATGACTTTTTCTTTTTATCCATACAATACTTTACTAGATCTTTAAGAAATGTTTCAATATTTGTTGGGTAGCTTATAGTTACCGGATGTTGAGCGAATCGTGGTAAACAATTTTGAAATTTGTTACTTGTTTCGTCGATATTGGTGAAACCCCTATCTAAAAAAATTTTGACTATTTCTAATACCCGATCCGCATCAGAAACATTTCTGTCCCGAATTGAAGAAACAATTATCATTCTGTCATTCTTGATGTGTGAATTACGAATTATTTCTTTTAATTTTATAAAGTTGGGTTTATCAAATTCACTTATTGATTTTGGAAACATTAATACGTTAATAAAATTATCTATCACATTAAGACTCGTAACATCATTGTGATCAATGTTCGGCTCAATGAACATTAAATCTCTACTGCACCATTCTACTTTGTCGATTCCGTAATAATTCGTGCAGCGCAATTTTTGATTAATTGCTTTTAAGGAAAAATATAAACCGTAAAAATCTAGTCCACAGCCAGCTCCTATTGAGAAAATTTTTAGCTCGGAAGGGTCTAAGAATCGTAGTTTAAGAATGCGGTCATAGATATAATTATACTCAGCAACATAAATATAGAAATAGCGCAACAAATAATATTGTTGCACAATACCTTTTTCATAATTTGGGGGTGCTTTTCCATCAAATCTTAATTCTTTTAATTCACACAAATCTTCTAGGTTATCAAGTTCAGACTTAAACTCATTGAAAATTTTTTTAAGCGATTCTATAATAAATAGATCTCTTAGTTGGGTCTTCATTAGTTATCTTTAGTATATTCGAAATAAATTTTTCTAAAGTCTCGCCAAATGATTCACTAAATATTTTTCGCACAAAGTGTAACAATCACATAAAAACAATTTATTTATTAGATTTGGTAATAAAACTTATTAAAATCAGTTATAGTAATCAATTTCGATAGTTCAAGATTGTCACTCAAGAAATGAATCCTTCTCAAAAACGCAAAAAGATTTTAGTTGTTCGCTTAGGCAAGATTGGAGATATAATTATTTCCTCTTTTGTTTTTGAGGTTATCAAGAAAAATGAACCTAAAGCTGAAATACATTTGCTTACTCTAAGTAAAAATCGTGAGGCACTAAAGTATAATCAGTTCATAGACAAAGTTTATTTTGCAAATAAGAATTTTTTGTTATGGTTTAAGATAATTTATTTAAGCAGAGTAAAGTTTGATCTTCTTATTGATTTGAATGATGATCCTTCAAGCACATCTCGTCTCATAAGAAAAATAATTCATGCGAGAACTACTGCTGGATTTAAATTTGATGAAAATGACAAGCTTGATATTTCAATTCCGAGACCACCGAAGGAAAAGACTCATATCATCGAAAGGATTAAACTGCTTTTGGAGAAAGTGAATTTCAAGTTTGCTGAAAAAGAAGTCAAACCTAAATTGTATCTTGGTGAGAAGGAAAATCAAGATGTTTGGGAAGAATTGAAACCGATTAAAGAAACCCATAAAATATTAGCGCTGAACATTTCCGCCGGAGCAGATATAAGGTATTGGTCAACTGAAAAGTGGATTGAACTCCTAAACAAAATAGACGATACGAAAAGTAATTGGCACTTTCTAATTTTATCCACTAAAGATGATAATACAACTGCTGAGAAAATTGTGAATCAAATTTCAAAAAGAAATATTAGCAGAAATACTTTTCAATCATTTCAGCATTTTGCATCTTATATAAGAAATTCAGATATGATTATAACACCAGATACATCGGCTGTGCACATTGCATCAGCATTTAATTTACCGATCGTTGCTTTGTATCCTGATTACGAATGGAATTTCATAAGCTGGCAGCCATTGTCGGATAAATTTATTTCAATCCGTTCTCAACAGCACAGCATTGATGCAATTTCTGTTGACAAAGTATTTAATTCGTTTTTACAGCTATACAAGGAGGTTAATTTATAAAAGTATGAGTGAACAAAATTCAGTTCCTTCCTGTAAAAGATTTACCGGCTACAAACCTTGCTATCCAGATCATAATTGTTGGACTGACGGTTGTAAGGACAATATTGCAATCGGAACTAAAATCCTAATTATAAATTTTGATGCAATGGGCGATGTACTAATGACAACTGCACAACTGCCAGCATTAAAAAGAAAATATTCCGAGTCAACAATTCATTGGATAACACTCAACAATGCCGCACCATTACTTTTTAATAATCATTTAATTGATCAAGTGTTTATTTATAATGCAGAATCTGTGGCGATAATTTCACAGATTGAATATGACTTAGCGTTAAACGTTGATAAATCTCAGCGGTCGTGTGCATTGTTAAACTCAGTTAACGCAAAGAAAAAATTAGGATTCGGATTGAATAAAAACGGAAAAATTATTCCGATGAATGAGGGAGCGTACTATAATTATAACTTGGGAATGGACGATCATCTTAAGTTCAAAGTGAATAAACGAACAGGACAAGATTATCTTGCAGAAACTTTTGAAGTTGATTATCATCGCGATGATTATATTTTCAACTTAACTGTTGAGGAATTGAACCTCATTGAACATTACAAAAAGGAAGTCGGAATAAATGAAAATGATTTTGTAATCGGATTTAATACAGGATGCTCATTGCTGTACCCAAATAAAAAGATGACCATTGATCAGCATGTTCAATTGATCGAGAAATTACTCTCGCACAAAAAAGGATTTAAGATTGTTCTTCTTGGCGGACCTGAAGATACCGAAAGAAACCAAACCATCTACTCACATTTTCCAAACCAAATTATAAATACACCAACTGACCAAGGTGTACGGAGAGGTACATGCTTCGAAAATCTGGCTGACATTGTAGTCACTGGGGATTCGTTCGGCATGCATCTCGCAATTGCATTAAAGAAATATGTAATCGCTTGGTTTGGCGTTAGCTGCTGGACGGAAATTGATCTCTATGATCGTGGTGTTAAACTTTATCAAGAAAATCTATTTTGTTCGCCATGTTGGAAAAAGGAGTGTCCTTATGATCTTGAGTGCATTAAGATGATTGACCTTGACAAAATAGTTGATGAAATTGAAAAATATTCAAAGACAAAATCAATAGCACCACATGGTGACAGGCACAGATGATAATGATTCAACTGATCTGCACCGATTTAATCTACATTAATTTGTTACATCAGTGTTCTGTTGGATATGAACTTTAACCCATTCACATTCGCACGAAAAATTAACAGACCAATGCTTCTCGATGGAGCGATGGGAAGTTTGCTTCAACAGAGAGGAATAAAATCTGAAGGTGAATTGTGGACAACGTTAGCAAATATAAATAATCCAGATCTGGTTTTTAAAGTACATAAAAGTTACGTAAACGCAGGTGCAGATATTATCACTACGAACACATTTCGCACAAATCCAGTCGCGGTTAGCTCACAAAGCAAAATTAATTTTGAACAATTTGTTAAGGTTTCTGTGCAGTTAGCGAAAGATGCAGCAGAGGGTAAAAATGTTTTGATTGCTGGCTCAAATGCTCCCGCCGAAGATTGCTATCAAGTTGAGAGAAATGTCGCGATGAAAAAATTGGAGTGGAATCATAAACGACATATTGATGAACTAATGAAAAATGGATGTGACTTTGTGCTTAACGAAACTCAAAGCCACTTTGATGAAATAAAAATAATATGTGATTATTGTTACAGAAAAAATATTCCATATATCTTAAGTTTATTTGTAACGGATAAACTCACTTTACTTTCCGGAGAAAATATTTCTGATATCGTAAAGTTCGTTTTAGATAAAACTCCGTTTTGTGTTGGCTTTAATTGCGTAACTCCTAAGATTTTTGACAAAGTGATTAGTAGAATAAAACTGAATTTTAATTGGGCTGTTTATTTGAATCTTGGCACAGGAAATTATCATTCAAAGAAAATAGGCACTGCAATCTCATCGTTAAACTATGCAAAAATTATGTCGGGCTATATTTACAGAAGACCATCATTTATTGGTGGCTGCTGTGGCTCGAATCCTAATCACATTAAAAAATTGAGAGAGTTACTGGATGGAAAAACTAGTACTTAACACGCCAGCAAAAATAAATTTAGGATTGAATATCCTTCGTAAGAGAGAAGATGGCTATCATGATATTGAAACATTTTTTTACCCCATAAATTTATTTGACACTCTCTCCTTTTCAGAATCATCAGAATTCAATTTCAATTGTAACGATGTTGAGTTAAATAATGAAAATAATCTTGTTGTAAAAGCTAAAAAATTTCTTGAAGCTGAGATAAAAATAAATATTAAGATGAAAATTGAATTGGAGAAACGAATTCCTGTTGGTGCCGGATTAGGCGGCGGAAGTTCGGATGCTGCTGCTGCATTAAAAGGAATGAAAAAGTTTTTAAATCTTCAAGTTGATGATTCTGTATTATTCAATATAGCCGCAAAGCTTGGAGCTGATGTTCCATTTTTTTTAAATCCTCATCCGTCTTATGCTGAAAGTAGGGGCGATTATATAACTGCATTAGATTGCAAGCTTCTCTACCCAATAGTTATTGTGAATCCCCATATTCATGTCTCAACAAAATGGGCATACGAAAATGTTGTCCCCTCAATTCCGACATACCCGCTAAAAAAACTTATTGATGATTGCGAACTTGATTTTTTGTTCATGCAAAATAAGATAAAAAATGATTTTGAACCTGTCGTTTTAAATATTCACCCTGAAATAGAAGACATTAAAAAGGAATTATATAAGCACGGAGCAATGTTTTCGCTTATGACAGGCAGCGGTTCAACAGTCTTTGGCATCTTTCCGAATTTAGATAAGGCAGAACGCGCTTTAGAAACTTTTCGAACTCAATATTTTGTATTTTTGCATCATGAAGCAAAATAAAATTTTATTTTTTCTCTTGTTATCAGTAATTCTTATCAGCTGTTCAACAACAAAAGAAGTGATTATTAATTCTCGTACAGCTTGGGGCGCTGCTGACCCACTACCATTTAAACAACATGTACCGGAAAGGATAACGATTCATCATGAGGGAACAAAATTTGAGAAAAGTGATGATGCACCAAAACATATTAAAAATGTTCAAACGTGGGGAATGGGAAAAGATAGAAATTGGGTTGATATTCCTTACCATTTTTTAATTGATCCAAACGGAAATATCTATGAAGGCAGAAATGTTTTTACTGTTGGCGAAACTGCAACCGAGTATGACCCAACCGGACATTTGCTTATTACATGTATGGGGAATTTTGAAGAGCAAGAAGTAAGTGATGAGCAATTAGAATCGCTGATACAATTGATTGCTTATTGCTGTAAAAAATATCAGATCTCTCCTGAAACAATTGCTTCACATAAGGGTTATTCAAATCAAACTGTTTGTCCGGGGAAAAATCTTTACAAATATCTTGAGAATAATTATATCAAAGTCGAAGTAGAGAAAATTCTTAACTGACAGCTCCCTCTACTATTTCCATAAATCCGCGTGTAGCATTAAGCTTCACTTTTATTCCAAAGGGAATTGTGATGTTATCCTTTATATGTCCATGCTGAAAATTGTAAACAACAGGCTTTTTAATCTTAGTAAAATAATCTTCAATTACCTCACCAAGGGTTAAAGTTTTTTTGCTTGTATCCAGTTCCTTACAATCTGTGAATGCACCCAATACAACGCTTTTCACTTTTTCAAATACATTTGCAATTCGTAATTGATTGATCAAACGGTCTAATCGATATGGTGCTTCGCACGTGTCTTCAAGTAAAAGAATTTTATTTCGAATATCCGGAAAATATTGAGTTCCCATAAGCGAAACTAACAAAGCTAAGTTTCCACCGATAATTTGTCCTCTCGCACTTCCCTTTCTTAAGCAATATAGTTTTTCACCGTTCGGATTTTTAATTCTCCCCATTTTTTTGTTTGAAGTAACTAATTGCCAGAAAAATTCTTCAGTGAAGCTGCTGACTTCCTCATGAAAATCAACTGCAAGCATTGGACCCGCGAAAGTTACAAGATTAGACTTCTGCAAAAACGCCATCTGTAATGCAGTAATATCGCTGTAACCAACAAATATCTTCGGATTTTTTTTGATCAGCTTGTAGTCAATTTTGTCTAATAATCTTGGTGAACCATAACCGCCGCGCACGCACATGATTGCCTTAACATTTTTATTCTTAAACATACTGTGGAGATCGTTAAGGCGTTCTTCATCAGAACCAGCTAAGTAGCCATGATTTTTTCCAACGTTTGAGCCGACCAACACACTATAGCCCAACTTTTCAAGGTATTTTACACCGGAACTTATTCTTGATAAATCATCTGGTGTTGATGCAGGAGAAATTATTCCAATTAAGTCTCCTTTTTGAAGTCGCTTTGGTTTAGTATATCTCATAGATGTAAGTCCGAAGTTTGTTAATTTACGGTTAGAAAATAATTAGAGTTAAACTGTGTGTCAAATTTTTTTACTGTGTAAATGAAAATTTATTTTTCTAACCCCTAAAAACCATTTTATTTGAAAAAAATAGTGTCTGTACCCAAAAAGGGTAATTTCAAGCAATATTCAAAGGTATTTTATGAAACCGAATAATCCCAAATCCCAATCTATGACAATATATGGTAAGGTAAGGAAAATAAAATTGGTACTTACCGACTGTGATGGAGTGCTCACAGACACAGGGGTTT
>CAYMKU010000020.1:0-71105 GCA_964391015.1 uncultured Ignavibacteriaceae bacterium | reverse complement strand
ATTCGTTTACAGAGGCAAGACATCGAAAGAAAGCATCTAAATAGCAAGTTTGTATAGGTAAATATAACAATAAGCATGCCTCATTCAGAAAATATGTTGTATCATTTTGATTTATAGTAGTTAAATTCAAATCTAGATTAACATATTATTGTTTTATTTCTTCTAAATATAAAGTTGTATTAATAAAATCAAAATCATATTTAATTTACTCAATATTATATTTAATTCACACAAAATTATATTAAACATATACAATTTTATATTTGATTTATACAAATATATATTATACTTACTTAAAATTATATTTAATTTACATAATTATATATTAAATTTATTCAATATTATATTTAATTTACCTAAATCTATATTTAGCTTACCTAATTTTATAATTAGCGAGCTTGAAGAGGTGGTTGGCTTCAGAAAAGTGAGATTTCGTCCAAAAATGAAGATACCTTGTAAGAGAAGTGTGAAAGTGAGCCAAAAACAAAGGGGAGTGACCTTCTGCAGAGTGAGAGGCAGCTAAATCATTTAGCTACCTCGCAAAGTAAAGAAGAGAGGAAGCAAAAGAAGAAAGCAACTTACCGAAAGAACATTGATATGGCTGTAATGGATGATTGTATAAACTGGCTTGAATGTTCTAGGCAGGGGCATGATGCATCATGCCCTTACATTGATATTAGAATGAATAAAATTTATTTTTAAAGTAGTAAAAATAAACCCCTCCTTCATCTTCTCCTTGTCATGCTGAGCTTGTCGAAGCAAAGTGGGGGAACGAGCCTACCTTGCTGTCAGGCAAGTGGAGTTAGTTATTCTAAAAGTGTGCGACCTCCTCGGACAAGAAATTGCCACTCTTGTAAATGAAGAAAAACCTGCCGGCACTTATGAGGTAACATGGAATGTAGCAAACTTGCCAAGCGGAGTATATTTTTATCAACTGCGTGCGGGCTCGCTAATAGAAACAAAGAAAATGGCGCTGGTGCGCTAATCCTGAGATTAAGATAAAGATTAAGATGAAGAACAAAGAGAACTGTTCGATTGTTTAGGACTTTGAAATCCCACTTGATTTTGAGAGTTACTTTTAGCTTTTTAGCTATGTAGTTTAATATTTATTAGGGGTTGCAGTATGAAAATCCTAAAATTAGCACTTGTCACAGTACTTCTTTCCTTCCAACAAATTTATTCACAGCAAGCAAATCTTTCACATTGAGATCTCATGAAACAGGCATTGTGATGAAGGATATTAGCGACAGATTAAAAGCTTATCTACCAACTATTATACTACTATTTATTTTATCATCAGAACACTTTGCACAAGTTAAACCTGCTGATTATCCCTTTAATCATATAGATGTACTCGGGTACAATATTAATGTGGACTTGACAAAATCTTTCGAACAAAAGAATAACAGTCTCCAAGGTTATGTTAAAATCGTTTGTAAAGTTGATACAGCGAATTTAGATAAGTTATATCTCGATGCAATTTCGTTAGTAATCGATAGTGTATTTGTCAATGATACACCGGCTCAATATAGCCAATTAGAAAAGTATCTTGTTGTAATGCTTCAAAAAAGTTACAAAAATGGGGATACTTTAAACATTCATATATTCTACCAACGATTAGCGCAGAATACACCAGCATATTATTTTTTCCAGAAATCGGGATCAAATCCACCAGAAGATATAGCATTTACCGCATCATGGCCTGCAAATACGCGCTATTGGTTACCTTGTAAAGATTGGCCAAGTGACAAGGCAATAGTTGAAATGAAGATAAAAGTTCCTTCAGATATAATAGCTGTTTCAAATGGCAATCTAATTGATAAAATTGATGGTCCTGGCTATACAATATTTACCTGGGGAGATAAATATCCAATGGCAACTTATGTTATTTCTATTTCCGCTTCGAAATATGTTTCAACTGAAAAGAGAATTTCCAGATTTTCAGATCCATCAGACAGCATTTTGGTAAAGTATTATGCTTATCCCTCAAACTTAATGGAGATGGTTGCCGGACTTGAAAAAGTACCACAAATTATCAATTTCTATTCACAGAGATTTGCGGAGTTTCCTTTTGATTATTTGAATTTAGTTTATGTGCCTAAGTTTATTTTTAGTGCAATGTCAAATCAAACCACAATCCAATTTGTGCGTATACCAATAGCGGGAGATGTCTTTCTTTTGCCACATGAAATCGCACATCAGTGGTTTGGTAGTTATGTGAATTCTGCCGATTGGAATTTGTGGGCTACAGAGGGATTGGCTGAGTATGCAGCACTATTCTATCGGGATTTTGTTATTGGGAATAATTTTTTTCGAAGACAAATAATAAATTCAATTTTATGGGCATTGCAACAGGATTCCCTAAGTATAAATGATGGTGGTAGTGGTAAAGATTTTCATGTTTTAGAAATGCTTAGAAGTATTTTAGGAGATTCGATCTATTGGAATGCATTTAAACAGTATTTAACTGCTTCAGGTTATGGAAGTGCAAAAATAAAAGATTTTAATAGAGCCGTAAACGTTATTTCGGGTGAGAATTTTGATTGGTATTTTGATAACTGGTTCTACAAACCTGGCCACCCGATTTATCATTTAAGTTGGAACTCGGAAAAGGTTTTTGATAAATATTATGTCTTCTTAAGAATTGAACAAAAGCAAACGAGGCAGGAAGTGTTTACAATGCCTGCTGACATAACTTTTGTAACTGGAAATACCGATACAACAGTAAAAGTTTTTAATAACATGCGTACCCAAGAATTTGAATTTCGCCTTAATTCAAAACCATTAAATGTAATTTTTGATAAAGATACTTTGATACTTGTTAAAGAATTGAACTATGATACATCAAGTTTCATTGGGAATTATTCATACACACTCAAACAAAACTATCCCAATCCATTCAACGGTACTACAAAAATTGAATATCAACTTGCTCCAACTTCGGGAAATTCGTTTGTTATAATGAAGGTATATGACATTCTTGGGAGTGAAATTTGTACCTTAGTCAATGAGCAGAAAAACCTCGGAATTTACGGAGTTGAGTTCGATGGGAAGAATTTACCAAGCGGAGTTTACTTCTACCACTTGCAAGCTGGAGATTTTGTAGAGACGAGGAAGATGATACTGCTACACTGATTTTAAGATTAAGATAAAGATTATGATCTATTGTCTTAATAGTTTTTGATTCATTGTCTTAATCTTAATCTTTATCATCGGTTCTTTATCTTAATTTGTTTTGTAGTAAATTTCATATCATAATTTCACTTCACAAGTAATCAAACAAATTTTAACAGAATAAAATAGGAGAAACAACATGGATTTTAGAATGGAATCTGACAGCATGGGTTCTATTAAAGTTCCTACCGATAAATATTATGGTGCTCAAACTGCAAGGTCTTTAATGAATTTTAAAATAGGAGGAGAAAGGTTTCCTGCAGAATTAATTCGTGCTTTGGCAGTTGTTAAAAAAGCTGCTGCCTTAACAAATCATGAACTTGGAACATTACCTAAAGAAAAATTGGACTTGATTCTTCAAGCTGCGGAAGAAGTTATCGAAGGAAAACTAAACGATCATTTCCCGCTTGTTGTTTGGCAGACGGGAAGCGGAACTCAAACCAATATGAATGTTAATGAAGTTATTTCAAACCGTGCAATCGAGATTTCCGGCGGAGTAATGGGCAGCAAAAAACCAATTCATCCTAATGATGATGTGAACAAAGCACAATCAACAAACGATGCCTTTCCAACATCAATTCATGTTGCTGCTGTTGAAGAAATTCATAGACGACTAATTCCTATGGTAACAAAACTCCGCGATGCACTTGATGAAAAAGCAAAATCTTTTAAGAATATAATCAAGATTGGCAGAACTCATTTAATGGATGCAACTCCTCTTACTTTAGGACAAGAGTTTTCCGGTTATGCTCATCAATTAACAAGAGGATTGGAAAGAATTAATGACAGCTTAAAGCGACTTTATGAAATTCCGCTTGGAGGAACTGCCGTTGGTACTGGGCTAAACACTCATCCAGAATACGCTGTGAAAGTTGCTGGTAAAATTGCAAACCTAACCGGCAAGCCATTTAAAACTGCCGAAAATAAATTTGAAGCAATGGCTGGAAAAGATGCGTTGGTTGAAATGCACGGGATTCTTAAAACTCTTGCTGTTTCACTCATAAAAATTTCAAATGATGTTCGCTGGCTAGGTTCGGGACCAAGATGCGGTATTGGTGAAATTAGTTTGCCTGAGAATGAACCCGGAAGTTCAATTATGCCGGGGAAAGTAAATCCGACTCAATCCGAAGCAATGACAATGGTTTGTGCTCAAGTTTTTGGTAATGATGTTACTGTGAACTTTGCCGGTGCAAGCGGAAATTTTGAGTTGAACGTTTACATGCCTGTAATTGCTTTCAATGTTTTGCAGTCAATCAAATTACTTGCTGATGCCTGTGAAAGCTTTACAGATAATTGCGTTGTTGGAATTGAAGCTAATGAAGCGAACATCAAAAAGCATCTTGAGAATTCTTTGATGCTTGTAACTTCTCTTAATCCGGTTATTGGTTATGATAATGCGGCGAAGGTTGCAAAGAAAGCACACAAAGAGAACAAAACTCTGAAAGAAGCTGCAATTGAACTTGGATTATTAACTTCAGAAAAGTTTGATGAAGTTGTTAGACCTGAAAAAATGATTGGTCCCAAAGCGTAAAAAGTTTCTTAGCGTCTCTGTGTCTTAGCGGTAAAAAATTAACCGCAAAGACGCAAAGTAGAATTATGAATGACTGGAATGGAATTGTTTCGCTTTTAATTGCCTGTCTTGAGCTAATTTTTTTGATCAATCTTTTCATCTTTGCGGAAAAGAATAAACTAAATTGGCTTGCGATTGCATTAGTCTTGTTGCTGCTTGGTTATCAAACTATGGAGTATCTGATTTGCGGCATCGGGATTTCAAGCTCATTCATGGCTTATCTTGCGTTTGTTGATATCACGTTTCTTCCCCCATTAAATTTATTTTTCATCCTCACATTATTTGGCTATAAAAACAAACTTATTCCAATGATATTTTTGCCGGCAATATTTTTTATTATCTATTACTCACTTGTGATTAGTCAATTTGAAACAGTAAAGTGTACGGTACTTTATGCGACTTACAACTATCCTTTAGGAGATCTTTATGGATTTTTTTATTATTCACCATTGCTCATTGCATTTATGCTGATAGTTAGAAAAATGTTTAATACTGAAGGCTTGAGGTTTGCAATACAACTGAAATATTTAATGTATGCGCACCTATCTTTGATTCTCCCAGCAGCGCTTGCATTCGTTCTAATGTTTTTAAGTTTACCTTCATTCATAAATTCCATGGAAAGTATTCTCTGTAAGTTTGCATTCTTATACTGTTTGGTTATAGTTTATTTTGCATTGTCGAACAAACAAAAGACTGCATGAACGAAGTTATCTTAAATATTTACTTGATTATTAATGATGGACTCGTTGTTGAATTTAAAGCAATCAGCTATCAAATTGAGGGAGGAGATGATTACAAAATTAATTTCTTGAAGAAGAATGCTGAAGCAGATTTCTCTCGCGCATATCATTTCGATGCCCCAACTGACAGAAATGGAAAGTTCATGCCCTATAACAAATTTGCAAAGCTTGAAAAACGTGGGAGACAATTTGAACTATTTGAAGAAATATTCTCGAGTTTTGATATTCCTGAGAAGCCATTAATTTGTGTAACACCGGTTGTGGATGGTAAAATTATTTCCAGCCCTGATTAATTTCTACAAGATTTAATTTTCTCTCTTTCAACAAAAGTGTTAATTTTAAGCATAAATAATTGATAATACATGAAAACTATAATAACATTTCTGGTACTAAACTTGGTAATTTTTTCTGCTAATAAATTAGAGGATTCAAAATTGTTCACTGCTGATACTCATCATTCAAAGCTTACAGTCCAGCAAAAAGAATTTATTAAAAGACTTAAGGAGCTTGATAAATATTATTCTACAAAACAGCTTGGATCATTTGTTGAGAATGGAAAAACTTTTTTCCGATTGTTCACTCCATCTGCTGAAAAAGTGGTTCTTGTTACGTTTCAAAATATTGAGGATAATGAAGGTAAACAGTATGAAATGCAGCGAGATAATGATGGAGTGTGGGAGGTAAGTCTTGATGGCGAGTTAATAGGAACTTATTACGGATTTAAAGTGATTCACAAGGGCGGCAAAAGCAATGATGTGGTTTGCGTTGATCCATACGCAAAAGTCGTTGCTACATTGAACACATATTATAGCCCACGAAAAAGTATGGTTGTAAAGGAAGGCGACTACGATTGGCAAGGCGATGAATGTATTAGAAGAGATTGGCGTGACCTAATTATTTATGAAATGCATATACGAGATATTACTGCTCATCCGACATCCGGTGCGAAAAATCCGGGAAGCTACAAAGCTTTAACTGACAAAGGAGTTACTGGTGGAATTGATTATATCCGATCACTTGGTGTGAATACTGTTGAACTTTTGCCTTCACAAGAATTTGCGAACATTGAAATTCCTTACAAAGATTCGCTCAAGGGGAAATATAATCACTGGAATCCTTATGAAAGGAATTATTGGGGATACATGACTGCCGCTTTCTTTGCTCCTGATGGTTATTACAGCGATGGTAAACTTGAGAAAAATAAATGGGAAGGTGCTTCCGGTAAGCAAGTTAATGAATTTAAAGACATGGTGAAGGCATTTCACAAAGAAGGAATCGGAGTGATTATGGATGTTGTATACAACCATCTCTCCGAGTATGAAATTGGAAACTTGAAAGAAATTGATAAGGAATATTATTTCAGATTAGATGAAAATGGAAATTTCACCGCACAAAGCGGTTGCGGAAACGATTTGAAAACTGAAAGACCAATGATGAGACGGCTGATTATTGAAAGTATTTTATTTTGGATGAAAGAATATCACATTGATGGTTTTCGTTTTGATCTTGGAAAGTTGATTGACTGGGAAACAATTGAAGAAATAATTCGTGAGGCACAAAAGATAAACCCGAATGTAGTTTTTGTTTGTGAACCTTGGGGAGGCGGTTATGATCCAATGGGATTTTCGCTTCGCGGCTGGGGAAGCTGGAATGATCAAATTAGAAACGGAATTAAAGGTGAAAATCCCCTCGATGGTCGTGGCTGGATTTTTGGCAAATGGTATGGCAACAATAATCCCGATAGAATCAAAAGCTATGTGAATGGAACTTTGATTCGAGACAAGAATGGTTTATTCCAAAAGAAAGAACATTCTGTAAACTATCTCGAAAGCCATGACGGTTACACACTTGGAGATTTTATTCGTGTGGGAACACGGGAATCAGATCCCGAAAGAATAATTAATGATGTTGATAAGCAAGTAAAGCTGACACCCCTTCAAATGAAGTTGAATAAACTGGGTGCGTTATTTTTATTTACCTCTCAAGGAATAACTATGATTCAATCTGGACAAGAGTTTGCACGGAGCAAGGTGATTCCATACGATCCTAAATCATTAGACAAAAATTCCGGGAAGATCGATCATAACAGCTACGAAAAAGATAACGAGACAAATTACATCAACTATAATCATGCGAAGATCAACAAAGAGCTTCTTGAATATTACAAGGGATTGATTGAACTCAGGACTAAATATGAAGCATTCCGCAGAGCCGATTATGGTGATGTGGCTTTCTATGATATAAAGGATAATCCATTTGCACTGGGCTATGGACTAACATACAAAGATGATTTGTTTATTGTGTTGCTCAACGCAAACCCAAATATGAAAGAGGAATTCATTTTACCATCTGGTGAGTGGGATGTCCTTGTAAATGAAAACTCTGCTGGAACTAAATCGCTTGGTAAAGTAAAGAAAAAAATTACACTTAATCCTTCCACCGGTTGCGTGCTGAAGAAAAAGTGAAATCGTGAATGCCATTCCGAATTTATTTCGGAATCTATTTTCGAAGATGCGATAAAATTTAGATTTTGAAATAAGTTCAAAATGACCTAATATAATTCTCATGAATGGTTGGGTTTGACTTGTTGATTTTTTAGATTACTTTGCAATTGAATTTATTACAGAGTGGGCAATGAAATGAAAAAAATTGTAAACTACTTCCTATTACTTAGTCCCATCTTGTTTACCAGTTTTGAATGCAGCGACAGCATAACCAACCCACCCGAATATCCTGAAGGATACCAATTTGACATACCCTGGCCCAGCTTAGCCGATAGCCCGTGGCCAACCTTTCATGGTACTATTCAATCAACCGGCAGAAGTAATTATGTGGGCCCACAAAATGGTTTAATTGTAGATACTATTTTAGCTAACAACATACAAGGTGGTATTGTACTCGGGAATGATTCTACACTTTATTTTACAACTAATATGCCTGGAAATATTTATGCTGTTGATTTCAAGGGCCAATTGAAATGGAAAGTTGAATTGGGATATTCAAATGAATCAACACCTTTAGTGGGAAGTGATGGTACTATTTATTGTTTACAAAAAGCGCCAGGCAAACTTGTTGCCTTGAGCAATTCAGGCGCAATCAAGTGGGAATATTCTGCTGAAACTCCACAAGGGATAGGAATAACTATAGGGCTGGACGGCACGATTTATTTTATATCTTCACCTTATAATTTAAATGCTGTAGGTAATAATGGCAACCTATTATGGTCGTTATCAGATTCGAGGTTTGGAAGCAGTCTAGACAAAGCACTTACCTTTTCACCAGATGGGAAAACAATTTATTCGCCCGGTTATAGTAAATCTGTGCTTGCGATAGATGTAGTAAACAAATTAGTTAAATGGACGTTTGGGGATAACCGTCTTCAATTTTCTCCATTAGTAGACTATAAAGGCAATATTTATTTATTACCGAATAATGATAATCAAGGAAAATATTTCTTATATAGTCTTAGCCCCAATGGTACTTTACGTTGGAAATTTGAATACTCATGGGGTTCACCCTTAATTGGTTATATTGATCCTACTATAGATGTTTATGGAAATATTTATTTCGGTACAGACACCCTCTATTCTTTAGATTATAGCGGAAATTTAAGATGGAAAACATCAATTCCGGAAAACTCTATTGTTGGAAGTCCCCTGATTTGTGATAAAGAGGGTAATATATATTTAAGTACTTTTAACTTAGCATCTATCAACAAAGTATTCTGCTATTCAAATAAAGGTATCATTAAATGGTCACTAAATTTACCTCAAGATTTTAATCTTCCTGGGGCGAGTGCTTCAATATCCAGCAGTGGTTTAATGTTTATTCCTTCATGGTCGGGAAAAAATATTTATGTTATCAAATAATCAAGTGTTCTTAACAAATTTTTTAAATTAATATTTATGGAGAATTTTATGAAATCAATCATTTTCATTATTGTTATTCTAACTAATTATCAAATAATTTATTCGCAAGATGAAGGATCGGGTTATTTCCCTGGTGAAATGTATCTTGGAACGGTTAATGTCAATCCCCCGACACAGGTTTTAGAATTTTATACTATTGCTCAAGGTACAGTTTGGGCAGGTTCAAATACTCCTCGTAGCTATTGGATATCGAATTTGTATAATAACGATTTATTTATTCCTGAAAATAATGTTAGTAATATATATTATTGGAAAGGGTGGGACTTTGTAACTGATATTACAAGCAATCCACCATATTATATTCCTAAATATGCCTATGGTTTGTACAAGATATATACGAATCATAGTTCCGAACATTTTTTTCTTGATTTTAGAGATGATCGTTATGGTTATTACCTTTACTACCAACCACCATCGTATGGACATGATATAGATTTATGGATTAAATATGATGCATCAATTAGAAAATTTTATTGTGCTTCACGAACTGACTATCCATTCCAAGTAATTAATAACGGGCAAGTGATAGGGATCTGGGAAATTAAGCAGAAAGGTATTCCATCAACTAATCAATTCCCCAACTTTTGGCAAAATTGTCTATCAGTTGTAAATGATGGGAATAATCATCCACGACTTGTTTGGGGTATAAATCCAGACTATTCAAACAACTACTATAAAATTTATAAGAAAAAAGGAAGTGCTTCTTTTTCATACTTTGCATCTTGCAGCACAACAACATTTATTGATACTGATGAAGATTTAATTGAAGGTCCATATCAAGCAAACGAAGGAATTGCTCAATATAAAGTTACTACTGTAGGTTATCCAGGTGGTAATACAAATCAACCACTAACAGAGTCAGGTTATACAAATTCAGTTTCAGCGAGGATAGATGCAGGACCACTTGAGAAAAGAGTTGTAAGTGGAAGAGCAGATAATTTTAATCTACTCCATAATTTTCAAAATCCATTTAATCCTACTACAAAAATAATTTATGCTCTTACAGAAGGTAGAAATGTTAAAGTGGTAATAACAAACACGCTTGGTGAAGAAGTAAAAGTATTAGATGAAGGATTCAAGGAAGCTGGTGAGTATTCGGCAGTATTTGATTCAGAAAATCTGCCAAGTGGAATTTATATATGCAGTTTAATAACTAATCAAGGAATTATGAGCAATAAAATGCTTCTGCTCAGATAAATATTCCAACTGACAAACAGAAAATTAAAGCGTGGGCATGTTAGTCTCTGTTGAACTTATGTCCAGCGTTTTTTATGGAGTTGTCTCTGATCAAATAAACAGTGACCATTCCTTTCAACTCTCACAAGAGCATACGTCCATTCTTAAAAAAGAGAAAAGCTTTTATAAGAATTGATACGATTATGTCAGGCGAATCTTCATTTTCATTTGAAATGAAATAATTCATTATCTATTTATCTTACCAACTATTGCTGAATAATGGAACGTTTTTTGCGTTTACGATTTACGGTGAATCAATTCTATCTAAATAATTCAAGAGAAATTTTCAGAATTTAAATTGGCAGTGTTGCATAAAACTGAAAAAAAACGTATTGTATTTGTTGGTAAACGGAATGTAGGCAAATCTTCATTAGTTAATGCATTCCTTGATAGAGAAATCTGTACTGTTGATGAGTGCCAAGCAGAAGCAAGAGAGACCTTAGAAGTACCGATGGAACTTCCACCATACGGGTCCGTTGTTATAGTTGATACAATCCCATTAAATGAGCTTGATGATTTCAAGCAAAATCAATTTAGCAAAAAGGTTAGCGTATTAGCTGATGCAGATTTTGTTGTTGTTGTGCTTGATGCTCGAGAAAACTTGACTCAACAAGACAAAAACATTTTTAACCAGCTTAAAAAATTATCCATTCCTTTTCTTGTAGCCGTAAATAAAATAGAGTACGGTATTAACTCTGAACTTATTAACGGATTAAGAGCAAATAATACAATTCATTTCGAAGTTTCCTGCAAAGAAAATGTTGGTATTGATGCATTAAAAGCACGTATTACCAGACTCCTTCAAACCGAGCCCACCAATTCATCAGAAAAATAAGAACTCTTAACTTTTACTCTCAAAGTTTATGAGAAAAATTGTTAACAGTTGCGCTTCTGCAAATAATTCTTTTCTGTTTTGGTAAAGGAAAATTTTCAAAAGTAAGAAAAAACTGTTTTTTCATTCTTTAATCAATCAATTTTTAGCTTAAACTAATTTTTTTACAAAGTGCTTATGGCATTGGATATGTGATTAATTAAAACAAATTAAAAATAATCATAGGCACTCAGTTCATATTTAATTCATAAACTTATTATAGGCATCCTTATGGCAAAAATAGCAATCATTGATGACGATCCCGATATCCTTGATGCAAGCACGCTTGTACTTAATGCAAAAGGATATGAGACTGTTACAGCATCAAATCCTGACGATGGATATAAGATCGTCAAAGAAAATTCTCCGGATCTTATCATTCTTGATGTGATGATGAATGAACCGGATGATGGTTTTTTCCTTGCTCAAAAATTTAGAAAGGAGAAAATAAAAGTTCCAATAATTATGTACACATCTATTTCAAAAACTACAGGAATGGACTTTGGCAAAAGTGATCTCGTTCCTGTTGATGAATATGTTGAAAAACCAATTTCTCCTGATGAGCTGATCGAAAAAGTTGGGAAGCTTTTAAAGAGAGAGAAAAAGGAGAGTAAATAAAATGTTAGTTGAAGAAAAAAATGCTTTAACCGAAGAGATTGAGCAGTTAATTAAAAAATTCGGCAAAAAAAGATCTGCGTTGCTTTCGATTCTTCATGGAATTCAAATAAAGCATAGACATATTTCAGAATATGCACAGCAAGAAATTGCACGTTTGTTGGATATTCATCCGGTTGAAGTTTATAGTGTTCTTTCATTTTTTGCTTTCCTCAATGCTACACCAAAAGGTAGAAATCTCGTTAGAATCTGCCAGACAATTAGCTGCGATATGAAAGGCAAAGACAATATATTGAGAGCAATCGAACGTGAATTAAATGTAAAGGTTGGTCAAACTACTAGCGATAACAAATTCTCCATCGAATATGTTAACTGTCTCGGTTTGTGCGATGAAGGTCCAGCTATGGCAATTAATGATCAAGTCTTTACAAAGCTTACGCCTGAAAAAGCCGTTAAACTATTAAGTAAGGTTAAGTGAGGTAAATATGGAAACTAAAACTAAGAAAAGAACTGGTGCAGTTATTTTCTCTGACTATGAAAGAGGTTCAGCTATTAAAAAAGCGCTTTCAATGAACAGGGAGGATATACTGCTTGAGATAAGAGAATCAAAATTGAAAGGAAGAGGCGGTGCAGGTTTTCCAACTTCTACAAAGTGGATGCTTACTGCGGCTGCTTTAAGTGATGAAAAATTTATCATTTGTAATGCTGATGAAGGGGAACCTGGAACATTTAAAGATAGGGTCCTTCTTATCGAGTATCCTGAATTAGTATTTGACGGGATGGTAGTTGCAGCATACACAATCGGCGCACAACAAGGAATAGTTTATCTGCGAGGTGAGTATGAATATTTGCTAAAACCTCTTCAGGATTATCTCGATGCAATGCGAAAAGATAATTTTCTTGGTAAAGACATCCTTGGAAAGCAAGGATTTTCTTTCGAAATATCAATTTTTCTTGGCTCAGGGGCATATGTATGTGGTGAAGAAACAGCATTAATTGAGTCGTTAGAAGGACATCGAGGTGAAGCCCGAAACAGACCCCCGTATCCGGTGAATACAGGTTATATGGGAAAACCAACTATTGTAAATAACGTTGAGACTTTAGCCACAGTTCCGCACATTATAGTTAATGGATCTGAATGGTATAAAAAACATGGAACAGAGAAATCATCAGGTTCTAAACTATTTTCGGTCTCAGGCGATTGTGAAAAACCGGGCGTATATGAATTACCTTGGGGTACAAAAATTAGTGAACTTCTTGAAATAGTTGGAGCAAAAAATACTAAAGCTGTGCAGGTTGGTGGAGCGTCAGGGTTCTGTTACAACGAAAAACAATTTGATAGAGTACTTGCTTATGAAGATGCTGCTACTGGTGGCTCCATTATGATTTTTAATGAAAGTCGTGATATGCTGAGAGTACTCGATAACTTTATGGAATTTTTTGTTGATGAATCTTGCGGGCAATGTACTCCTTGTCGTATTGGTAATGTTAAATTGCTTGAAGGGGTGAAGATGATTCATAAAGGCGAATTTACTTTTGCTTATATCAACAAGCTTAAGGAGTTAGGAAAGTCTATGCAAGTTGCATCCAAATGCGGATTAGGTCAATCAAGCTCAAATGCGTTTTTATCAATACTGGAAAATTTTGATCAAGAAATATTCAACAGAGAAAATGGAGGTGCCAATGAAAACTAAAGAAACATCCCGCGCCCCTATAAGTCAACAGGCGCATGTAATTGAAAAACCAGAGCACCCCGAATATATCGGCGGCTCTGTAACTGTTGAAATCAATGAAAAGAAAGTTACAGTGCCATTTGGAACAACAATTTTAGAAGCTTGCAGGCAAAATCAAGTATATGTTCCAACTTTATGTCATCACGATGATTTGTGTGTTGCAGGCGTTTGCAGAATTTGCGTTGTTGATGTAGAAGGTATGAGAACATTGCAAGCTGCCTGTGCGTTTCCTATTACGGCTCCAATCAAGATTAGAACTTCCACTCCAATGGTTCGCAAGGCAAGGAAGCATATTATTGATTTGCTTTTAAGCGAACATTATGGTGAATGTTACTCATGCTTCAGAAACAATAATTGCGAATTACAGACTCTGGCTAAAGAATATGGTGTTGATCACTATAACTTCGGGCATGTCGAAAACCCGAGATATGAGGTTGACAATTCCTCATTTTCTGTGGTACGCGATATGGATAAATGTGTTTTATGTAAACGATGTGTACGAACTTGCATTGATTTGCAGGAGGTTGGTGTTCTTGAAGCGGTTAATAGAGGATACAAAACTCATATTAGCACATTTGGCGATAAACCATTAGCGGAAGTTATTTGTATCAACTGTGGTCAATGTATAAATCGTTGTCCAACCGGTGCGCTCAGAGCTAATGATCCTCGTGATGAAATATGGGAAGCCATCGATAATCCGAATAAACATGTTGTTATTCAAACTGCCCCATCTCCACGTGCTGCAATCGGTGAAGAATTCGGAATTGAACCTGGCCATTCATTCACTGGCGAAATGAATACTGCACTAAGAAGAATTGGTTTCAATAAAGTGTTCGATACAAATTTTACAGCTGACCTTACAATTATGGAAGAGGGGACAGAGTTAATATTAAGACTCTACAAAGCTCTTGTTAAAAAAGATACTTCCGTAGTTATTCCTCAATTCACCTCATGTTCACCGGGATGGGTAAAGTACCTTGAGCATTTTTATCCTGAATTTATTCCTAACCTCAGTTCAGCTAAATCACCACAACAAATGTTTGGAGCATTGATAAAAACTTATTATGCAAAAAAGAATAATATCGATCCAGCTAACATAGTTAGTGTAGCTGTGATGCCTTGTGCAGCCAAAAAGTTTGAATGCAATAGACCTGAAATGACATCTTCAGGGTATAAGGATGTTGATTACGGTTTAACTGCACGAGAACTTGCTCAAATGATAAAAGAATCAGGCATATATCTGCCTGAGATGCCAAAGTCAAATTTTGATGATCCTTTTGGAGATGCATCTGGAGCAGGATTAATCTTTGGTGCAACTGGCGGTGTAATGGAAGCTGCTTTGAGAACAGTAATTGAGTTAGTAACCGGAGAAAAAGTTGAAAATGTTTTTGATAACATGAACATTTTACCTGTTAGAGGATTTGAAGGAATTCGATATGCTGAACTTCCAATTACAAAGGTTGGACCGGTACCAAAAATATTGGCACACCTTGTTCCTAATTGGGATTGGTTGAAAGGAGCAACACTTAAAATTGCTGTGGCTCATGGTACTGCTAATGCAAAAAAAATAATTGAGGACATTAAAGCTGGTGGTAAATTCAGTGAATGTCATTTCATTGAGTTTATGGCTTGTCCAGGTGGCTGTATTGGCGGCGGCGGTCAGCCAATTCCCACAAACGCTGAGATTAGGAAAAAGCGAGCGCAAGCAATTTATGAAGAAGACGAATCGCTTGGCTTGCGGAAATCCCATGAAAATACTCACGTGCTAAAGTTGTATGAAGAATTTTTAACAGAAGGTCCGTGCGGACATACAGCTCATAAATTACTTCATACGCATTATACTAAAAGAGGAAAGTTTATTTCCTAAGTTCATTCATAAAAAAGTCCCTCTCCAAACGAGAGGGATTTTTTGTTTTGGTCATTGACATTTAGTCAGAAATTAGCTTTTTATGGAATGAATAAAATATTATTCTTAGTTTACTTTCATCAAAAATAGAAAAGGCGTAAAATGAAAAAATTATTTCTTTTCTGGCTATGCACTTTTCTTACATCTCAGTTAATGGCTCAGCCATTTCAAAAGAAACAAATAACTAATTTTAATTTTGATTCGAGGGGAGCTGTGATTCCTAGCTATCCTCTTGGATTATCAAATGGAAATAATTCTCCAATGTTTTTTGAAGTTCACGATGGTAACGCCGTTAACATTATGATGATGAGTTACAATTCGGATACCGATAGTTTTTTCAATCCAGTTCTGGTTACCCAGAACAGTTTTCAAAATATCAATATTGATGCTAAGGGATTTGGGTATTATCTATATCGAAAAATTCATGTGATTTGGCAAACAAACGAAAATGGCAGTTGGGATATTGCCTTGAAAACTTTAACCGACACCACATGGGGTTCTAAAACGTATATTGCAAATTCACCCTCGAATGAAACTAATCCAAAATTTGTTGCGAGAAATAACTTTCCATATTCAGCCGAAAACGAAATTGATATTTTATATGAAAAGGAAAATAGTATTTATCTTTATCGGCAAGTTGACTCAATAGTAACTCGGGAAATATTATTTGGTGGTGATAATTCCAATAGATTTTCTCAACCCACAGGGGTTTATTATAGCAATTGGTATGGCTCGCCTATAGGCTTGTTCGTGTCAGCTACTTATAAGCCAAATGATAGTACTTCAATTATTGTTTACCGTTTTAAAACTGAGAATGATACAATTTGGAGTCCCATTTATGTTGCTTGTGACAGTGGCTATTGTGATAATCCTAATTTTTTCAATTTGTATTTTATGGAAAACTGTATGCTAAGTTTTGAAAAAAACATTGAATCCATGAAGTACATTTTTATAATAGAAGCTTTACAAAGTTCAGGTCAAAATAATCAGGCGATTAGACTATTAAATGATATTAATCTTAGGACTTCGGAATTGAATATGTTTATGTACGGGATTATGGGGAAAAATGAAAACAATGACGATTATAATATTTTTGGGCCTCATGCATTTAAATTAATTTCGAATGATTCGACATATATAGGTCAAAAACTTTACCCTTCTGTGGTGAAGTATTTATGTTTTACCAAAGTATCCGATACAAGAATTGGAGTGGGTAATCTAGGAATTTCTCCCTTGGGGAATGCCATCTCATACACAATTTGGGAAGACAGTTCTAATGGAAGAATCAATTTATTTGGTACAGTAAGATACGATCCTTTGGGAGGAATAAATGATAAATTACATGTCACGAATTTTCTCCTCTATCAAAACTATCCCAATCCATTTAATCCTAAGACAGTAATTAAGTATAGCTTGCTATCGAGAGATTTTGTATCCCTAAAAATCTTTGATGCCTTAGGTAATGAAATCGCTACTTTAGTTAATGAAGAAAAAGAAGCTGGAGATTATAGTTTAGTATTTAATGGGTCGAACCTTGCAAGCGGGATTTATTTGTATCGCCTAACTGTAGGGCAAAATCAGTTGAATCGGAAGATGATATTGTTAAAATAAATTTATCCCTTAATTGAATCTGAAAGCAAAAAAATATTATGATTAAATTAATTCCTTCGTGGGCAAGTCAGTATGAAGCATTCTGGGATGCTATCAGAAAACGAAATATGTGGTTCATTAAACTGCGTTACGGTGCGGTGTTGATGTTAACAACTTTTATGCTTTTATCTGAATTCGTTTTAGAATTTAAGTTTACAGGAACTCAAATTCTTACTCTCTCAATGATTACTTTGATCATTCTTATCTACAATGTGCTTTTACATGTTGGTAAAAAATATATAAAATCAATTGCAGGACAATTTAACCCACTTCACTTATCAATTATTCAAATCATTTTAGATTTTACTGCGTTGTTTTTAATTGTTCACTTTACTGGAGGTATAGAAACTCCGATTTACATGCTGTTTGTTTTTCACATGATAATAGGCAGCTTAATACTTCCCGGGTCAATTATTTATACAGTTGGAACCGTAGTCGTTCTTGTTTTTGGCGGTATTGTGTTTTCTGAATTTTATCACATCATTCCACATCATAAGATACAAGGATTCCTAAATGCACAGCTATACGATGACTTCAATTATGTTGCTGCGATATTCACGATTTTTGGATTTACACTTTTCGTTAGCATTTACTTGGCTAACGGAATAGCGCGGCAATTATATAAAATGGAACAAGATTTAGTTGAATCCTTAGACAAACTAAACACAGCCGAAATAGAAAAGCAGAAATACATTGTTGGGATTGTTCATGAAATCAAGACTCCTTTAACCGCAGTCCATTCTTATTTGAATTTAATACTTCAGAAATTTCTTGGTCCTCTGGACATAAAAGTTGAAGAAAAATTGATTCGGGCAAGCGTGAGATCTGAAGAAGCAATCAATCTCATAAATGATGTGATAAAAATTTCACGATTCAAATTAATTGATCAAATTGTGGAAGAAGAATTTAGTATCTCCGAAATGCTGGTGGAACTTTCTGAAAAGCATTCATCAAATGCTGAATCAAAAAAAATCATTCTTGTTTTTAACGACATGAGAAAAATTGATTCTAATATTGTTGGAGACAAGCTTCTTCTTACTATTGCTGTATCAAATCTTATTGGAAATGCAATTAAATATGTTGATGCTGACGGCTTGATTGAAATTAATGTAACAGATGATGATAAGGAAATTGAAATTACGGTTACAGATAACGGTATAGGAATTCCGGTAAATGAGCAGGAAAAAATATTTAATGAATTTTTTAGGTCTTCAAATATTAATAAGGTAAATCACGAAGGTGCAGGAATTGGATTATCAATAGTGAAGCAAATAATTGAAAGACATAGAGGAAAAATCACTGTGGAAAGTCCTTCAAGATTAGCATCAAAGGATAGACATGGAACGTGTTTTAAGATTAGCTTACCAATAACTCATTCATCTTTAACTGAATTACATTAACGACTACTTGTTATTAATATCTGTGAGTGAAATAAAATAGGCAATATTTCCCACTACATCTACATTTTTACTTATAACTAACTAACAGAACGAAGCATAACTTTGGCAATAAGCCACTGGTTAGGTTTTTAAGATATTATTACCTGATCGCTATCTTCACCTTAGTTTACTTTGTTGGTTATAGCTTTTGGTTTTAAGTTTCAGATAGGTGATCGTAATCAACATCCCGACAAATCTATTTCCGTTAGCAAAAGTGATTCATTAGGATTCACAAACTGAAAGTGAGACAGAGTTCAAATAGTAGAAGTGATTCTTGACAAAGATGATTGTCATCCAAGATGGCATACTTTCTGTTTGTTTGGAGATAGTGGACAATTAATGTTCGATAAATATTTCACTTAGCGGAGATACTACTAAGAGGAGTTGCACATGGATGAAGTTTTACAACAAATAATGAAGACAATCGAAAAAGAATTTAAAAACGCTTTGAAAAATGGTTTACTTGATTCAGCATCAATTGCCAATAAAATTTGGGATTTGTTAATCGATAAGGAAGCAATTAAAGTTTCTGCACCTGAACCAGCGTATGGTTGTTGTGAAAATTTTGATGAGCAATAGGAAATTTCAAATCTGAATCATTAAGTACTAGTCATACCCTAAAAGTAAAATTCGGTAGTTAAGTCTAGGGCATCTAATCCTTATATCCTCCGAACATTACTTACTCTCCCAATAATCCTTTTCTTATCGTTCGCTCTACAGCTTGTTTAAAGTTTGCAAGATTTACAGGTTTTTGAAAGATGTAATCAATTCCTAATAGCCCATAATCATGAATGGCTGTTCTGTCTATATCCCCGCTCAGAACCATAATTGGAGATTTTGACTTTGTCTCAAGTTTTTGAATTTCCTGAACAAGTTGAATTCCATTCATCTCAGGCATATTGTGATCTGTTATTACCAATGCGGGAGGAGATTTCAAAATTTTATTCATCGCTTCTCTTCCATTCGATGCTACTTCAATTGTGTAGTCAGGTGTAATGTGGTTAAGTATTTTGGAGTATAACAGTCTATCTGTTTTGTTATCGTCAACAAGAAGAATTACAGCAGATGCAATTGGTAACGTGAATTTAAAATCAGAACCTTTCCCAGGTTCGCTTTCCACCAAAATTTTCCCGCCATGCCTTTGAATAATGTCGCCAACAATTGTGAGTCCAATTCCACTGCCTTTTTCGCCAGCTGTTCCATCTTTGGTGAATTTAACATCAATTGAAAAAAGTTTTTTAATATCTTCCTTCTTTATTCCTACTCCGGTATCTTTAACAGAAAACTCAAGGAATCTTAAGTGCTCAGATGGTTTTACAGAAACAGTGATTGTTCCATTAGTTTCGGTGAACTTTATCGCATTTGAAATTAAATTGTTGAAAACTTGCAGAATTAAATTTACGTCTACGAAAATTTGAATCTCATCCAGTATTGTGGATTTTAATTCGATGTTTTTTTGCTTTGCTGCACCGATTACGGAATTAATGGAACGCTCAACAATATATTTTGCAGAAGTTCTTTCAGGTTCGAATTGAATTCTACCTGATTGAATTCTATTCCAGTCGAGCAGGGAATTAACAAGCGAAAGCATGGAAACAGATGATTCTCGAATGAACTTGACATATTGTTTAAGTTCCTTTTCTTCTAATGTATTGTCATTCAAAATTAAGTCTGTGAATCCAAGTATAGAGCTGAAAGGAGTACGTAGATCATGCGAAACAATAGATAGGAACCTATCTTTAGTTTCATTCATCTTTACAAGATCTTCCTTGGACTTTTTCAACTCATCTTCTGCTTTTTTTCTAATGCTTATATCGCTTACGATTCCAAATAGGTTTATTATTTCTCCTAAAGCATCTCGGTTGAGGTTTATTTTATTTCTAACCCATACAACATTTCCGTATTTATTGATAATTCTAAACTCAATTTCGATAGAGTTTTTAATTCGGCTTTTCAAGAGATCTTTCACCTTTTGTTTTGCAATATGAAGATCATCTGGATGAACAATTTTAAAAAATAGTTTTTGATCATTGAGCAACTGATCTTGATCGTAACCCGTAATTCTTTGGACGTTCACCGAATAGAAAACAGGTGTCAGTTTACCTTTTATTTTGGAGTAACTGTAAAAAAAGTCGTCAATATTTTCTATTAGGTTTCTGTATTCCTCCTCTGATTTTCTAAGAGTAAATTGTGCGTGTCTTCTTTCGGTAATATCGCGAATAATGTATGTTAGATAAATTTTTCCCTCTACTTCAAATCCGGAAACTGAAACAGAGAAAAATATAGTTGAACCATCTTCTTTCTTGCCGAGGAATTCAAATCTGTCGGGAGCATCCATTTTTCTTCTTAAGAGATGAAGGTACTCTGAAATTCTTTTTACATCTTCATCTGCCACAAACTCTATGAATGATTTACCAAGTAAATCTTCATTTCCATGGTACCCCAAAGCTTTGGAGAACGAATTGTTTGTTAGAATTATTTTGTTATCAGATTCAATCAAAATTCCATCTTTGGCAGTGGCTACCATGGATGTTAAGATTTTGATTTCATCGCTGGTTTTTCTGAGTGAGGTTACATCTTGAAAATAACCACTGTAACTTATTTGATTATTTGGGTTGATGTCTTTCTGCAGAAACCCTGCTACATAAATTTTATTTTTGTTTTGGGATAGAAATGGTATCTCAACCGTCTTGCTGGTTTTAGAATCTGAAGAAATTTTCTCAAGGGAATTTTGCTGTAAGAACTGAGGTTCAACAATTTCTGTTAATGTTTTTTTTAGTATAGCTTCCTTGCTAAAGTTTATGAGGGTAAGTAATGCTTTGTTAGCAAAAGTGAATTTACCGCTTGAATCTAAGCTGAAAGATATAACCCCAGGATGCTGAAGTAAATTATTTAATCTATTTTCAGCAATTTTAATTTTATTTTCTAATCTAAGTTTCTCCGAGACTTTTTCACAAGATATCACAATGTGCTTGTCATTTTCTTCAACTAAAGTGAATGTTATAATAAGAGATTCCTCTTTACCAGACGATGTTCTTATCTTGAGCGTATTTTTGGTCTGTCTGTTAAAATTTAGCTCTTCTTTGATTTTATCGAAGAAATGTGGGTCAGCAATTCCAATAAGAAAAGCAAAGTGATTTTCTTTCACTTGCTCTTCAGTGTAACCAAATAAATTTTCAGAAGCATTGTTCCAATCGGTAATTATGCCGTCTAAGTTTATTACAAAAGCTGGAAAGGCTACTTTCTGAAGATAGGTTTTATATTTAGATAGGTCTTGAAGTTTATGTTCGAGGACTTTTAGAGACTTTATAAAGTTGCTTATATCTCTAAACTTGAAAAACAGTAATTGAACTTTTTTTTCATCATCAAGGATTGGTTCAATCTCGCATTCATAATCAAAAGCTCGGTTCTTAATGAATAATTGCACATTAAATTTTTGTGAACTAATATCAACTTTTATCCGATTGATGTTTTCTTTTATTACACTGACGACTTCCTGTGGGAAAAGATTGTGAATATTATTCTGTTCGAATGGAGAGATCCTCCACAAAAATTTTTTAACTTTTTTCCCGAATGAAAATTTTATACTTCCCTTTACATCAGTAATTAGCAAAATATCTACAGAAGAATTGATAATTTCTTTCCACTGAGATTCTATATCTTCTGTTGAACTATCTTCTTTCTTATGAATTTTAACATCTTCTAAAATTAGGATTCCTCCGTCGAAGTTACCATTCTTAAAAATTGGGATACCTCTAACTAGGATAACCACCTTTCGTAAACTGAAACTTTTTAATTCATCAAGTTCCGTTTCAAAAGAGTAACCGTCACGTAATTTTTGAAGATGGCTCGTTAAGTTGTAATTACAAAATAAATCCACTTCAAAAATATTTATTGTATTTGATGGGTTGATTTCTATTTGATGATATACGCAGAGTTCGAGGAAATTATTGTTCAAGTAAGTAATCTTACCTTCAGAATTGAACAAAAGAATCCCAAGTGGTAATGACTCTATTACCTTTAAAAAAGTAGAATCTTGGTTGCTGTCCAAAATATTATCTTGTGAATTGGTCATTAATAAAATAGGAACCCTCTAACTGTATTCTTTACGGTCAATAATGGTGCTAAATATTGAACCTGAGGATGAATTAGGGTAAAAAAATGAGAAAAGTCAAATGTAAAAGAGCAATTCGTGTAACCTGCTGAAATACAATAAGTTATAAGGATAAAAAATTTTGAGATTTTAGTTTAAATTGAGATGGTAAACAATGCGAAAAACTGCTTGTGATTGTCTAACCAAAAAAATGTCTCATTGTGAAGTTGTTTTTTAGAATAAATCAGAAGGACATTGCTTTTTAACAAATCTTTTTATGATAATAATTTCAAAATACATTTCGAGAATTATTTTATTAAATTTCATTAAACAAAAATCATCCACTTGAATTTTGATTAAGAAAATATTCCAAAAGATCGGGGCTTCCACATTAAATTTTTTTGAGGAAATCGGTCAAGTTTCAAAATTGTTTTTTGGCATCCTAAAAAGTTTTCCGTGGATTCCTAAAAGTCGAAGGTTGATCCTTTATCAAATGGAACACATCGGTGTCAATTCACTTCCACTAGTTATAATAATTGCTGTTTTTACTGGGGCGGTTGCGGCTTGGCAAGCAGCATATCAGCTAAAGGGGATTGCACCACTCTCATTTTTAGGTGCTGCTACCAGCAGAGCTATTATTACAGAGCTTGGTCCTGTTCTTACCGGAATAGTAATAGCAGGAAGAGTTGGTGCCTCAATTGCAGCCGAACTTGGTACAATGAAAGTTACAGAGCAAATAGATGCTTTGGAGGCTATGGCAGTTAATCCGGTTAGATATTTAGCAATGCCAAGATTTCTTGCTGCCATTCTTATGATGCCCTTGCTAGTAATTTTTGCAAACTTTATTGCAGTGTTTGGAGCTTACATTGTCTCAAATTATTTTCTTGGAATTTCATTTGCAGTTTTCTTCAAGTCTGTTAGGAGATTTTTTGAGGTTTCTGATCTTTTATCGGGCCTTCTTAAAACAATTTTTTTTGGTGGAGTGACGTCATTGTTAGGATGTCATATCGGCTTCAAGACTGAAGGTGGGGCGGAAGGAGTTGGATTGTCAACTATTAGATCATTTGTTCTCTCTGCCGCACTGATACTCATCTTGGATTATGTCCTTTGGATGTTATTGTTTTAGAATTTTGCTTTTAGTTTTCTCCAACCTTAAAAATCAATATTTAGTGAATAAACTTAGACTACGTCTCATTTTTAGAATATTTCTTGGTTGAATATTTGGATGCATTAACTTATATCTTTTACTAAGGTAATGGGAATTATGGAAAGTCATCACTTAACTAAATTTAATAATTTATTAAAATGTAATTGCTTAAATGAAAATAATATATTATATTTGACTAGCGATTCATTAAGTTCTACCCCCCCTTAATGAGTCTTCCCCATGCCCGGTAGCCCTCCACCGGGCACTTTTATTTTAAATTTTCAATAATTTTCTGTAAATATCGGTTAACATTAATTACCAAAAATCTAAAGAAAGCCTGCAATGGAAAAAATATCTTATCAACTGAAACAAAGAAGAGAAAAAATTAATCTTCCCGGAAATTTAGGTTTTGGACAAATCTTTACAGATCATGTCTTTGAGATGGATTATAGTGTTGAGAAGGGTTGGTTTTATCCTATAATTAAGCCTGTTGAACAACTTTCTCTTCACCCAGCAACAATGTTTATCCATTATGGGCAAGCTGTATTTGAAGGTCTTAAAGCATTTAAGAGTAAAGATGGTAATGTCGCGATATTTAGGCCTGAACGACATTTTCAAAGGTTAAACAATTCTTCACGGAGACTTTGTATTCCTGAAATAGATATTGATTTTGTTTTGTCAGCTCTAAAGGAATTAGTTTGGATAGATCGAGACTGGATTCCAACAAAAAAAGGAGAAGCATTATATATTCGTCCATTTGTGTACGGTTCAGATCCCGTTCTTGGTGTTAAGCCATCGGCTAGTTATAAATTAATGATATTATTATCCCCTGTAGGTGCATATTATCCAGAGGGCTTTAAACCAGTTAAAATTTTGGCAACAGATGAATACGTTCGTGCTGTTCGAAAAGGTATTGGCGAATGTAAAACCCCTGGAAATTATGCAGCAAGTTTATTTGCAAGTGAATATGCAAGAAAAAATGGGTTTACGCAGGTATTGTGGATGGATGGCATTGAGCAAAAATATATTGAAGAAGTTGGAACGATGAATATTTTTGTCAGATTCAAAAACGAAGTTGCAACTCCAAAATTAACAGGTGGAATTCTCCCGGGAATCACACGAGAATCAGTTATTCAAATTCTCAAAGATTGGGAAATGAAGGTAACAGAAAGATTAATTTCGATGGAAGAAGTTATATCGGAATATAAAAAAGGAAATGTACTTGGTGTGTTTGGAACAGGAACTGCCGCAATAATATCTGAAGTTGGCTTATTAAGATATAAAGATATTGATATGACTTTCGACAGTAAGCAGTCAAATGATCTTGCACTTAAACTTTTTGATAAACTAACATCCATTCATTATGGTCTCACTGAAGACAAATACAATTGGTTATGTCATGTAGCTAAAAAAGAGGTTGAGGTTGCGTGATTTGCTTAGAGCTTTAGTTCTTGCAATTATTCTAAGTTTAGAACTATCCTATCCACAGAATGAAAAAAGTCCCAAGAACATCATTATGCTAATTGGTGATGGAATGGGTACTAATTATGTCAGTGCTTCTGTTTTAACCATGAGAGATAGTCCCTTTCGAAAATTCTCCTCAGTCGGGTTTTCAGTAACATGTGCTGCAGATAGATTGGTTACAGACTCGGCGGCTGGTGCAACTGCTATTTCCACAGGATATAGAACAAATCACTACTATGTTGGAGTTGATACTCTTGGAAATAATATCACAACACTGTTTGAAGAAGCGAAAAGATTAAATTTATTTACTGGTTTAGTAGTTACTAGTACAGTTACCCATGCAACACCTGCGGCATTTGTGTCTCATGTGATAAGTAGGAAAGAGGAAACGGAAATCGCAAAACAATTCACCAAATTAGATATAGATGTAGTTATTGGTGGTGGTGCGAAATATTTCTCTATAATGGATTCGGTTACTAACAGTAATAATTTTGATGAACTAAAAAGAAGAAATTATGATATCTATCTAAAAGAGGATGATTTTCTTAGTACTCAACCTAATAATAAGTTCTATGCACTTCTGGAAAACGAATCGCTGAAAAAAGCTAAGGAAAGAAATTATACTTTGGCTGATCTAACTGAAAAAGCTTTGGTTCTTCTTAAGCAAAATGAAAATGGTTTTATCCTTCTTGTCGAAGGTTCCCAAATTGATTGGGGAGGTCATGAGAATAATCAAGAATACCTAATCTCAGAATTAAATGATTTTTGTGGAGCAATTGATGTTTCTTTAAAATTTGCTGAACAGAACAAAAATACTTTAGTGTTGGTAACAGCAGATCATGAAACTGGAGGAATGTCAATAAATGATGGCAAGCTGGATGGAACTAGTGTAACACTAAAGTTTACTACCACAGGTCATTCTGCAGAAATGGTTGGTGTTTTTGCGAAAGGTCCCGGCGAGGAGTTATTTCGGGGGGTTTATGATAATTATATGATTGGTAGAAATTTGTTTAAACTGTTGGATAATGACTATCATTTCTAAGCTGAATAAGTCGTATATATGCACAAAGCAAATGTTGAGCAATCCACTTGAAGTACATACGGCTTTTCCCCTTTCATTATAAAATCCGCATTTATTATCTTTCATATTGCAATCTACTAATTTGTGAACATTATATCCGATTTTTGGTCTAAAGATCAAGTGAACTCTTGAGACTTTTATTATAAGGAGAATGATTGACAAGCGCTCGTAGCTCATCAGATGAGCGAAGCCAAATAGAATTGAAAAAGTCCGGTCAAATTCCATCTCATATAGCAATAATAATGGATGGAAATGGAAGATGGGCAAAAAAACGAGGCTTACCTCGCGCTGCCGGACATACTCGTGGTGTTGAATCTGTTAGAGATATTGTAAAGGCATGTTCTCAATTAGGCGTTGGTTATCTTACATTATATACTTTCTCCACAGAGAATTGGAGAAGACCAAAAGATGAAGTTTCGATGTTGATGCGGCTTCTTTTGAAAAGTCTGAGAGATGAAACGGATGAGCTTAATCAGAATGATATAAAAATTACGATGATTGGAGATTTGGAATCACTTCCCTATGAAGTTCAAAAAGAACTTAGCGACGCAAGAGAAAAAACAAAGAACAATAAAAAGATGGTTCTGAATTTAGCTTTGAGCTACAGTGGAAGAGTTGAAATTATTTCTGCAATAAAAAACATAGCAAGTTACGTAGCTCATAAAAAAATTAAGCCTGAAGATATAAACGATTTTGTGTTTGCAGAACATCTTATGACTAAAGACATGCCCGATCCCGATCTTGTTATTAGAACGAGCGGTGAATTTAGAGTCAGTAATTTTTTATTATGGCAGATTGCTTACTCAGAGTTTTACATCTCTGATGTGCTTTGGCCGGATTTTAGAAGAAATGATCTTTATGATGCAATCAAAAGTTTTCAAAAGCGGGAGCGAAGATTCGGAAAAGTAAGTGAACAAATTAAGGAAAAGGTCTAACTTGATGCATATACCCTCTCTAACTAGGTTAACAAAAATTTATTTAGTTTTTTTAATATTTATTCTCTCTCCACTCTTATCGGCACAAACTGCTACGAAGAGTTATAAAATACTTGGAATATCAGTTGTTGGAAACAAATCAGCGGATGCATCTATAATCATTGCTAATAGCGGATTGAAAATTGGTGATGAAATTCAAATCCCCGGGGACAAAACTCTTAATGCAGTAAAACAATTATGGTCTTTGAATATTTTTTCTGATGTTCAAATTATTAATGACAAACAAATTGCTGATGGAATTTTTCTGGTTCTTAAGGTTGAGGAATATCCCCGACTTGAAAAAATAGAGTTTGAAGGAAATGATGAAATAAGCACAGATGAAATTGAGAAAAAAATAAATTTTATTCGAGGTCAAATTTTAAAACCACAAGAGATTACAAAACTGCAGCAAAGAATTATTCAATTGTATGAAGAAGAAGGTTATCTTAACGCTACTATTAAAACCAAATATTACGAGTACTTTACTTCAGATACTTTGGAAAATGAAATGATTGTTACTTGGAGAAATAGCAAAGATTTATCTGATGAGTATAATGTTGAATACACAAAGTCAGATCAAAGTTATTCAAATCTAATTGAGAAAATAAAAAGTAGAGTTTTGGTCAAGTTCGAGATCAAGGAAAATGACCAAATTGTAGTTAGAGAAATTAGATTTTTTGGCAACAAAGCGTATGATGAAAGTGATCTTCGCGGTGAATTGAGTGAAACAGAAGAAGCTAAATGGTGGAAGTTCTGGAGTTCTGCCAAATTTGATAGAAAAAAGTATGAAGAAGATAAAAATTTGTTGCTTAAGTTTTATAAGCGAAATGGTTATCGAGATGCTGAAATTTTATCTGATTCTTTAGTCTATTCTAACAATAAGAAAGATCTAAAAATTCAGCTTTACCTTGATGAAGGTCCGCAGTACAAAGTTCGTAATATTGATTGGATTGGAAATACTATATATCCTGATGAAGTGCTTTCTGAACGACTTGATTTTGCGAAAGGTGATGTTTTTAATTATGAAAAGTTTGAACAAAACCTTCGTGGAAACGAAAAACAATCTGATGTTTACGCACTCTATCTAGATAATGGTTATCTTACATTTAACTTAAAAGCAACTGAAACGAAAGTTTCTGGAGATTCAATTGATGTTTTAATCCGGATTGAAGAAAGAAATCAGTTTAAAATTGGTAAAGTAGATATTACAGGAAATGATAAAACTAAGGATAAGGTAATACGAAGAGAATTATATACTATTCCTGGAGATTATTTTAATAGAGGTTTGTTATTCAGAAGCGTTCAGCAGCTAGCCAATCTGCAGTATTTTAATGTTGAAAAATTGTACGGACCGCAGGGAATTGACTATACACTTCCAACAGATAGCACAGTTGATGTCACGTTCCGAGTTGAAGAAAAATCGAGTGATTATCTAAATGCTTCCGTTGGATACAGCGGTGCATTTGGTTTTAGCGGTGCAATTGGTGTTACCTTAACTAATTTTTCTATTACTGAACCTTTCTCTTTAGGTGGTGGACAAATTTTAAGTTTCAATTGGCAATTTGGTGTTGGGAGTTTATATAGAACATTCACTTTAGGATTTACTGAACCATGGTTATTTGATACACCAACACTTGTTGGACTTGAGGTTTTCGATACCCGTCAAGCATATATTTATGATTTGCGTCAATCTGGTGGAACGCTTAGAGTTGGTAGAAGGTTAAAATGGCCTGATGATTTCTTTTATGTTCAGGGATTGTTTAGATATCAATATAATAATGTGCTTGAGGGTCAGAATTTTTATGAAGAAGGAAAAACGAATCAGTTTACTTTAGGTGCTACCGTGAGCAGAAAAAATATTGATAATCCAATTTTTCCTTCAATTGGTTCATCGTTCACATTAGATGGAGAAATTTCTGGCGGACCATTCTTACCAGGAGATGTTGATTATTATAAAATAAATTTCAAAGCTGAATGGTATAGAAGATTATTTAATTCAAATAGGATTGCATTATATACTGTTGCAGATATCGGATATTTGGATGAACTTAATCTTGGCACAAAGATTCAGCCATTTGAGTTTTATTACATGGGCGGGAATGGATTGATAATAGCAACTGCTCCTTTAAGAGGTTATGATGATCGCACAGTAGGTCCAAGAAATTCTGACGACAGGGTAATTGGCGGAAGAGTTATGACACGATATACTGCCGAATTGCGGTTAGCGGTGACTCTTGATCCAATTCCTCTTTACTTGCTCGCATTTGCTGAAGCAGGCAATGTTTTTGAAAATTTGAAGAAAACAGATCCTTTCGATCTCCGAAGATCAGTTGGGTTTGGCGCAAGACTTTTAATAAATCCTATTGGATTAATTGGATTTGACCTTGGGTACGGGTTCGATAGAAAACTTACCGATAGTAAAGATCCGACTTGGTTATTCCATTTTCAATTTGGTAAAGGATTTTAATTTATCATCAATTAACTATAAAGGTAAACGAAGTGAACAAATACATTTTTCTTTTCGCGGTTATTCTTTTAACATGCAATTTATCTTTTGCACAAACAACTCAAAAGCTTGGATATGTTGATTCTCAGACAATTCTTACCCAACTCCCTGAATCAATTAAAGCTCAAGGTGATTTAGATGCTCTTACAAATAAGTGGACAGCACAATTAGATAGCATGACCCAGGCTTATCAAGCAGCACTAGCTAACTATCAAAAACAGGCAAATACAATGCCCGAAGATAAAAAATTAGCAGCTCAACAGAATCTTATTGCGCAGGAGCAATCATTAATAGATTTTAGAAGATTGAAGTTTGGTCAAGGTACCGGCGAAATTTATAAGAAACAGGAAGAACTTTTCAATCCTGTTAAGGAAAAAATTTATAGAGCGATTGAAGAAGTGGCTAAGAGGGAAGGAATGCAATTTGTATTTGACAAAAGCGGTGATATAGTACTTCTCTATGCGGATGCAGCCTTTGACATTACGTATCAGGTGCTTGATAAACTTAAAAGAGGAAATTAAATTTTAGTTTCATTTTAAGATTAAAAAGTAAAGTTTTTAATTTTATTGATTAGGTGGTTGAATGAAAAAAATTTCTTTCATATTATTTCTTTTAATTATTCCATTTTCCAGTTTGATAAATGGACAATTAAAAATTGGTTATGTTGATTCAGATTCTATCATGGATAAATTTCCAGATGCGCAAGATGCGAGACAAAAATTGGATGCAATGATTCAAGAGTGGCAATCCGAATTGTCCAAACTCGAAGGGAACTGGAAAACAAAATATGATGATTATGAAAAACGTAAACTTATCATGACCGATCAGACCAGAACCGATATGGAGTCGGAATTAGTTAAGCTTGAGCAGCAGATTGCTGATTATCGTGATAAAAAATTCGGAACGAATGGGGAATTGTTTCAGAAGCAAGATGAAATTATGAAGCCCGTTCAGAACAAAGTATTTACTGCCATTAAAGATGTTGCGAAAGATGAAGATCTAGATTTTGTTTTCGACAGAAGTGGTGATGTTATGCTGCTTTTTGCCAAAGATCAATATGATATTACGGCTCTTGTTTTAGAAAAACTAAAATTGAAATAATATATCCTCTGGATTGATGGAAATAACCTTAAAAGAAATTACAGAGCTTGTCGAGGGTAAACTATATGGCAGTGAAAAAATCGTCATAAAAGGCCTTGCGAAGATAGAGGAAGCTGAAAAAGGTGATTTAACTTTTCTCTATCTTTCTGCATATGAAAAATATTTCTCAACCACTCATGCTTCTGCTATTTTAGTTAGACCAAATTTTAATAAAATTCGCGAAGACATTTCTTATATTGAAGTAAAAAATCCAAACAAGGCATTCTTCAAAATAGTCAATCATTTCTTTACTCCCGATTTTAATCTGCAAGGTATAGACTCATCTGCATCAGTTCATTCGAATGCAAAACTTGGTAACAATGTTTCTCTTGGAAAAAATGTAGTGATTTCATCGGGATGTGTAATTGGAGATAATGTAAAAATTTTTCATAACACAATTTTGCATGAAGATATAAAAGTAGGGGATGACTGCTTATTTTTTTCCAATGTGACAGTACGAGAAAGATCTTTAATTGGAAACAGAGTGATAATTCATTCAGGAACGGTTGTGGGCTCAGATGGATTTGGTTATGACCTTGATGAATTAGGTAAGTTTCATAAAATTCACCAAATAGGAGTTGTGAAAATTGAGGATGATGTTGAACTTGGCGCTAATGTTTGTATTGACCGAGCATCAACGGGAGCGACCATTATTAGACAGGGTGTAAAAATTGATAACCTTGTTCATGTAGCACATAATGTTGTAATTGGTGAAAACACGGCTATTGCTGCGCAAGCCGGCATTTCCGGCAGCACAAAGCTTGGGAAAAATTGTTTAATTGCTGGTCAAGTTGGAATTGTTGGTCACATTGAAATTGCGGATAAGGTAACTTTGATTGCTCAATCAGGGGTTTCAAAGGGTATCGCCAAGCCAGGTACATATTTTGGTTCACCGGCGAAAGAGATGGGCACAGCGTTGAGGTTAGAGGGCCATATAAGATCTCTCCCGGAGTATGCAACGAAGATTCAAAAACTTGAAAACCAAATAGCAGAGCTTCAGAATAAAATTTCTAAATTTGAAAGAGGATAGAACAAATTTATTCCCTTCACGTCAGTCCTTTTGTATTTATAAGCCCATCTTACTATTTTGAAAAACATTATTTTATAATTCTAAAAACTTTTATCGAAAAATAAAGGAAAGCTGATGTTAGAACAGCAAAGAACAATTGCACAGTCTGTTTCAATGTCTGGAATTGGACTTCACACAGGGACATCTTGCACAATGACATTTAAACCTTCGCAAGAAAATACAGGGATTAAATTTATTCGTACTGATTTAGGAGGGTCGCCAGAAATTCCGGCAACCAGTGATAATGTTATAGATATATCACGAGGAACTACTTTAGGTATTGGTGAAGCTAAAGTGCACACGGTCGAACATGTGCTTGCTGCGATAGTTGGTTTGCAAATTGACAATATCATAATTGAGCTTGATGGAATAGAGCCACCTGTTGCTGATGGCAGTGCAAAACCATATGTGGATAAACTTCTGGAAGCTGGTTTTGTTCAGCAGGAGGCTCCAAAAGATTACTTAATAATAGATGAAACGGTGATGTATCACGATGAAAACAGACAAGTTGATATTGTTGCTCTGCCTTTAGATAATTACCGAGTAACTGTAATGGTGGATTATCAAAACCCAGCATTGGGTAGCCAGCATACAGGATTATTCGATCTCGAAAAAGAATTTGTTAATGAATTTTCTTCTGCGAGAACTTTTTGTTTCTTGAGTGAAGTTGAATCTTTAGCCGATCAAGGACTCATAAAAGGTGGTGATGTTGATAATGCTGTTGTTATCATTGATCACAAAGCAAGTAATGAAGATTTAGAAAAGCTAAGAAAAAAAATTGGACTTAAGAGTAAGATAACAATAGGTGAAAACAATATTCTTAATAATAAAGAACTGCGGTATAAGAATGAACCAGTAAGACACAAGCTTCTTGATTTGCTTGGTGATTTGGCATTGATTGGTGCGCCATTGAAAGCACAAATTCTTGCTGCGAGACCGGGGCATAAAGCAAATGTTGAATTTGCAAAGCAAGTTCGAAAACTTTATCAGCAAAAAAAAATTGTGAAGAAGTTCCAGCTTGTTAAAAAAGAGGGTGTTATTTTTGATATAAATGCCATTCAGAAAATCTTGCCTCATCGTTATCCGTTTTTGTTAGTTGATAAAATCATTCATCTTGAGCTTGATAAGAAAGCTATTGGTGTTAAATCTGTTACCGTAAATGAACCGTTTTTTCCAGGTCATTTTCCAGGTCAACCAATAATGCCGGGAGTTTTAATAATTGAAGCTATGGCTCAAACAGGTGGGATCATGCTTTTAAATTCGATTGGTGAAATTCAAAATAAGCTTGTTTACTTTATGCAGATAAATAACGCTAAGTTTAGAAAGCCTGTTGTTCCAGGAGATACCCTTTATTTAGAAGTTGAAATGATGAATAAAAAAAGTAAGATCTTTAATATGAAGGGCAGAGCTTTTGTTAATGAAAATCTAGTAGCAGAAGCTGAATTCATGGCTGGTGTTGTTGATAAGGTTCAGCCCACAGATGGAGTAAATTGATATGAAAAATATTCACCCAACTGCAATTATAAGTCCTAATGCAGTTCTTGGCGAAAATATTACTATTTATGCATATACAATTATTAACGATAATGTTGAAATTGGAAATGACTGTACTATCGGACCACACGCTGTGCTTTATGATGGTGCAAGAATTGGAAATCGGGTAAAAATTCGTCAGGGGGCTTCTATTGCTCATGTTCCACAGGATTTAAGTTTCCAGAACGAAGAATCTCTATTTATTATTGACGACGATACTACTATTCATGAATTTGTGACCTGCCATCGAGGAACAAAAGCAACGGGTTTTTCAAGAGTGGGGAAAAATTGTTTATTAATGGCGTACACTCATGTTGCTCACGATTGTGTCATTGGAAACAATTGTATTCTTGCAAATGGGGTACAGCTTGGCGGGCATGTTCATATTGAAGATTATGCAATAATTGGCGGGATGACACCTGTTCATCAATTTTGTAAAGTTGGAAAACATTCAATGACTGGCGGTGGATTTAAGATCGCGCAAGATTTACCGCCTTTTATTCTTGCAGCACATCATCCCTTAAAATTTTGTGGGCTTAACTTAGTTGGGCTTCGCAGACGAGGTTTTTCAGCAAAAGATATTGAAGTGTTGAAAAAGGCATACAATTATATATACAGCAACTCCCTTAATGTCTCTCAAGCAGTAAAAAAAGTTGAATCAGAATTAGGGGATAATGAATTTGTAAGACAAGTATTGGAATTTATTAAGGATAGCAAAAGAGGTTTAGTCGGAAAATGAAATGGCGCGTAATTGATTCCGGTTTTAACAATGGTAAAATGAATATGGAAATAGATGTTCAGCTTGCCGAATCATGCGATCCAGATGAAGCAGTATTACGATTCTATAGATGGAGTCCATATTGCATCTCTTTAGGTGCAAATCAAAAATTAGAAGAGATAAATATTGAAAAAGCATACCGAGATAAGATTGATGTTGTTTTTCGCCCAACCGGTGGAAGAGCAATTCTGCATTCTGAAGAGTTAACCTATTCCATTGTTTATCCTATCGATGAAAATATCTCGGTTCGAAATATTTATCACAAAATTAATCTTGCTTTAATTAAGGGATTGATAAATTATGACTCATCACTTTCATCCTTAGAGATGGAGAATATTCAACCGGATTTCCCAAGTTTTTATAAGGAACAATTAGCAACATTATGTTTTGCGATTCCAGCTAAGAGTGAGATAAAGTACGCTGGTAAAAAGATTGTTGGCAGTGCACAAAAAAAAATGAAACATGCATTACTTCAACATGGTTCTATACTTTGTGGAGACTATCATTTAAACATAATTGAATATCTTAATCTTCCTAAAGAAAATGCAAGCTTGATAAAGGAAGAATTAGCTGCCAAAACGACCAACCTTCAAGCTATTCTTAAGACGGAGATAAATTATACAGCACTTACTGAATCTCTTATTAGAGGATTTCTAGAGCATTACAAAATAGAGAATGAATATTTGTTGCAGCAATAGCCAAAACGCAGCTTCCTAATAAAATTATTACCTCAGATGAATAAAATCACTAACATCCTTCATTTGATAAACTTTCTTGAAATATTTAATGGCTTCAAAAACGGGGATTCAATTTTTTAACATGAAATTCTTTCACTTCGGTGTAAACTTATCATTTATTATTCTACTTGTTTGGATATTTATTAATGAAAATTTATTTCCTCAAGTTACATCCGAAGTTGTATTGGAGAATGTGAATGTCACTTCAATAAAAGATGAACCAAATTTTATCTGGCTTGCTACATATGGACAAGGAGTTTATAGATATTCAAAAAAAGATAATAAATGGGCAAACTTCTCAACAAGCAATAATAATCTGGACAATGATCTTTTCTCATGTATTGCGGTTAGTGATGATTTTGTTTGGGCTGGTTCAATTGAAGGTTTGTTTACTTATGAAAAAAAGAAAAATACATGGCGAAAACGCAAATTTGCAGTTGGCGGCGAAATGGGGAATTGGATTCGTTCTCTCTGTTACGATAAGAAAGAAAATATTCTTTGGATAGGTAGATTCAAAAATCTAACAATGCTTGATGTAAAGAAACAAAAATTTACTGAATATGATCTGACAAAAAATAATGACCCCAAGACAAATACAATTAAGTCCATAAAATTAGATGGTGATAGTTTGGTATGGTTTGGTTCTGAATCAGGCGTTCATGTTTTTAATAAGCTGATTAAAGATTCATCTTCTGTATGGTCATTTATTAATAATAAAAAAGGATTTAATTCCGAAGGTGATGCAGTATCAGTTTCGGATTTTCTTTTTGATGGTGAAAATGTTTGGTTTGCTACTGATGAATTTGTAACTCTTCAGCAACCTAATTTTAATATAGGCGGGATCTATAAATATAATAGGAAACTGCAATGGAAGCGGCTTTCAAAACAAGATGGGCTGCCTGGTAATGGAATTTATTGTCTGGAAAAAACTGGAAACAAAATTTGGGCTGCTATCTATGCTTTTGATAAGAGAAATAAAAAAGAATATGGAAAAGGATTCGTGTTGATTGATAGAATTACTGAAAAAATTTCAGGCATAGATCTTAATCAAACAAATATAAGCTCATCACTGGTGCAAACATTTTATTTTGATGGGATGGAAATGTGGATTGGAACCGATAAGGGTCTATATAAGTGTGCTATAAGTAATCCTTTGGCAAAATGGAGTAGCAAAAAGGAAACTTTAAAAATTAATAAAAAGAAGTAATTCTTTTCACTAGTCAATTTGGTTTAAGCATCACCCAAAACGTGGTCAATCCATTGCTTCTTAAATTGCATTTCAGAACCTCAATAGTTAATTTTGGCTTTGTTTATCTATATAAAAGCAGGCGAAAAATCTGCTAAATTTACTTTACTTGAGTATGATTATTACTTTTTGATTGGAGAATCATTTAGATGTTAAATTTTTTAAAGAAGATTTTTGGTGATAAACACACTAAAGATATCAAAGACTTGTGGCCGATTGTTGATGAGATAAATTCGGTATATGAAGAGATAAAAAATCTTAATGACGATGAATTACGTGCAAAAACCGTTGAGCTTAAAGAAAAAATTCAGAATCATACTTCCGAAACACGTTTGAAGATCGAAGACTTAAAGACAAAACTTCAATCAGATGAAGATTTTGATAGAAACATTGCTTATGACGATCTTGATAAGATAGAAGATCAATTAAACGATGAATATGAAGAAATAATGAATGAGATACTGCCGGAAGCTTTTGCAGTTGTAAAATCTACTTGTGAGCGTTTAGTTGGTAAATCATGGACAGTTGCTGGTAATAAAATCACATGGGAAATGATTCCCTACGATGTGCAGCTTTTAGGTGGTATTGTACTTCATCAAGGTAAAATTTCTGAAATGGCAACTGGTGAAGGAAAAACATTGGTTGCATCACTTCCGTTATACCTTAACGCACTTACTGGAAGAGGAGTTCATCTCGTTACGGTTAATGATTACCTTGCACTTCGCGATAGCGAGTGGATGGGAGAGATTTACAAATTCCATGATTTGACTATAGGCGTAATCTTAAATACCATGACTCCTGAGCAACGTAGAGTTCAATACAATTATGACATCACTTATGGAACCAATAATGAATTTGGCTTTGATTACCTTCGCGATAATATGGCAGTTGACAAAGAATTTCAGGTTCAGCGTAAACATAATTATGCGATTGTGGATGAAGTTGACTCTGTCTTGATTGATGAAGCAAGAACTCCACTCATTATTTCTGGTCCAGTTGATGTTGATGATCATAAATTCAATGAGATGAAACCAAGGATTGAAAGATTGTACAGAATTCAGTCAAACTTAATTTCTAAATTTGTTTCCGATGCTGAAACAATTCTAAATGATGAAAACAATAAGAACTTTACTGAAGCAGGGAAATTGCTTTTGCGAGCTCAAAGAGGATTACCTAAGCATAGTAAACTTGCAAAGGTGTTGAGCGAACCTTCGTACAAAAAGTTAGTGCAAGATACTGAGCTAGAATTTCTCCGTGAAAAAGCTAAGAACATGCATATCATTGATGATGAACTTTATTTTGTGATAGATGAAAAAAATAATACAATTGATTTGACTGAAAAGGGAAGGGAAGAACTTGCAAAAGGAACAGGAATGGAAAAGGATTATTTCATTCTTCCTGATCTTGGAACAGAGATAAGCAAGTTTGAGAATGATCATAATTTGGCTCCTGAAGAAAAGTTAAAAAAGAAAGACTTACTTTACCAGAAATACTCGGAAAGTAGTGATAGAATTCATACTCTGAATCAACTTCTGAAAGCATATACATTATTTGAAAAAGATGTTGAGTACGTGATTACGGAAGAAGGGAAAATTGCAATAGTAGATGAATTTACCGGTCGTGTTCTTCCAGGGAGAAGATATTCTGACGGACTTCATCAAGCGATTGAAGCGAAAGAAAACGTAAAAGTTGAAAGAGATACACAAACTCTGGCTACGATTACACTTCAAAATTATTTTAGGATGTACAACAAGCTTGCCGGCATGACTGGTACTGCGGAAACTGAAGAGGCAGAGTTTTTCCAAATCTATAAACTACCGGTTGTTGTAATTCCTACAAACAAACCCATGATACGTGATGATCAAGATGATGCTGTTTATCGTACAAAGAGAGAAAAATATAATGCTGTAATTGATCAAATTGAACAATTAAGACAAGAGAGAAGGCCTGTACTTGTTGGAACTACGTCAGTTGAAGTTTCAGAAACAATCAGCCGAATGCTAAAAAGAAAAAATATTCCTCACAATGTGTTAAATGCAAAGCAGCATCAGCGGGAAGCTGAGATTGTTGCCCATGCTGGTGAAGCGGGCGCGGTAACAATAGCTACAAACATGGCTGGTCGTGGAACGGATATTAAACTTGGAGCCGGTGTTAGAGAAAAAGATGGTCTGTATATTTTAGGAACTGAACGACACGAGTCTCGTAGAATTGACAGACAATTGCGCGGAAGATCTGGAAGACAAGGTGATCCCGGTGTTTCTAAATTTTTTCTTTCACTTGAAGATGATTTGATGCGCTTGTTCGGCAGCGATAGAATTTCAACAGTAATGACAAAAATGGGAATTAAAGATGGTGAAGTAATCCAGCATCCAATGATAACCAAATCTGTTGAGCGTGCTCAGAAAAAAGTTGAAGAGAATAATTTTTCGATAAGGAAAAGATTGTTAGAATATGATGATACGATGAACTCACAACGTGAAGTAATCTATACACGAAGAAACAGAGCATTGCAAGGCGATCGTCTTAAGGGTGAAATCTTTGATTTGCTTGATGAATTTGTACATGAGTTAGTAGAGAAATATTTTGAAAATGTCGATGCAGAAAAACTTAGAGAAGATATTTTACATTACTTGTTAGTTGATATAAAAATTCCACCGGAACAATTTGAATCACTTGGTAAGGAAGGAATAAAAAATAAAATAATTGATGCAGCTAAAGAGTTTTATAAAAAGAAAGAAGAAATGATTAGTTCCGAACTAATGGCGCGTTTAGAACGTTATGCCACGCTTAGCGTCATTGACCATAAATGGAAAGAACATCTTCGCGAAATGGACGATTTGAAGGAAGGAATTGGGCTGAGGGCTTATGGTCAGAAAGATCCTTTGGTAGAATATAAAGGTGAGGCGTTCAAATTATTTGTCACTCTGCTTCAGCAAATTCGTGATGAGGTTGTTTCCTTTTGTTTTAAATTTTGGCCTCAGGCACCCGACGAAGTTCAGAACAGGAAACGACGTGAACCAGGCAGAGTGCTTGAGAGCAAACAAAACACAACGAATATTGGATTATCTAAATCATCATCCGAAGGCGGTGCACCGCAAATTGGGAAGATGCAGCCAGTCCATGTAGAAGAAAAAGTTGGAAGAAATGATCCATGTCCTTGCGGCAGTGGAAAAAAATATAAACAATGCCACGGTAAATAGAAGGAAAATTTTATGAAAAAAATTGAAGCCATTATTCGCCCTTTCAAGCTTGATGAAGTGAAAGAAGCTTTGATTGAAGAAGGTGTCCGTGGATTAACAATTTCTGAAGTTCGCGGTTACGGAAGACAGAAGGGACATACTGAAACTTATCGTGGAAGTGAATATCGAATTGAATTTGTACCAAAAATTAAAATTGAAGTAGTCGTAGATAAAAATAAAGTTGATAAAGTTGTAGATGCGATATTACGCACTGCAAAAACTGGTCAGGTTGGAGATGGAAAGATATTTATCTCAGATATTCAAGATGTAATTAGAATTCGAACCGATGAATCAGGTCCGGAAGCGTTGTAAAATATTTTACCTTTTGATTTTACACTTTCTTATTTAGCTTTTCATATGTTAAAAATATATCCTGCGCTAAAGGGTCATGTCCTAATAATTTTTTGTGCCTTTCTATTTTCAGGGTGTGGTGTTTGGGAAAATTTTACCACATATTTTAATCTCTATTACAATACAAAAGATAAATTTCAAGAAGCAGAAGATGCTATTAAACTTCAGCGAAAAAATCTGTTTCAATTTGAAGAGCCGAATATTTCGGGCAACGTACCCCAGCTGCTAAACACCGTCATTGAAAAAAGTTCTAAAATCCTTCAGTTCCATAATCCATCGAGTTATGTTGATGATGCTTTGTTAATGCTTGGAAAATCTTTTTATTACCAAAAGGATTATCAAAAAGCTTTGAGAAAGTTTCAAGAGCTTGTTGTAACTCTTCCGGAGAGCGATTTAATTCTTGAAAATGATTTGTGGATTGCTAAAACACAAATGAGATTAAAAGATTATAAAAATGCTCTACCTTCTTTGAAGAAAGTAAGAGAACAAGCCATCGAAGAAGGTGAGGATGAGATCATTAAAGCTGCTTATGTTGAAGAAATTGTTTACTTGATACTCCAGGAAAATTATTCCTCTGCCATTTCCTTAATTAATGAATTTTTAGATATTTCCGAAGATAACGAGGTAAGTTCCGAAGTGGTTTATGAATTAGGTCGGCTTTATCTTAAAACAAATGATGTTGAAAATGCAATTGTTGCATTTGAAAAAGTTTTTGACTATTCCCCTTCATTTGAAATAGAACTAAATTCTAAGTTAGAGTTAGCTTCTGCTTTGCGCGAAGCTAATCAAAGTGAAGATGCATTGTTAATTCTTGAAGAGATGAGAAGTGAAGGTAAATATTCAGATTCTTTCCATAAGATTGATCTGGAAACAGGAATTACACTTTACAGTTTGAATCGAATTGAAGAAGCTGTAGACATGCTTGCAAAAGTTGATACTATTTACACAACAACCACAAGTTCAGGAATCGCTAAATATAAGCTTGGTGAGATTTATGAATATGCTTATAAGAATTATGATAGTGCCAACATTTACTACACCAAATCGGCAACTTCAACTGCACCTCCAGAGTATTTAAAGCCCGCTTCTGAAAAAGCTTCACTTTTCAAAAAATATCAGGCATTACAAAAAAATATTGGTGATGCCCAGAAACAATTTTTATATTTAGAAAATCCTGATGCGTTCATTCAGGACTCAATTGCATTTTATTCTGATACATTAAGTACTGAGGTGAAAGAATCACAAAGAGTAGAGTTTGGGGAGAATAGAAATGAGGGGGATGATAAAGGTATTATTCCACCTGTAAATACTCAAGTTCAAACGACTGCGAAACTTCCGCCTGTTCGACCGAAGATCAGTATTGATTCTGTAAAAAGCATAATAGTTAAAAACGAATTTGATCTCGCGAATTTATTTTACACGGAGCTTAATGTACCGGACTCCGCTGCTTATTACTATAGAATCATTACAGAGAATTTTCCGAATTCAAAATACCATTCATTAGCTTTATACTCGTTGGGTACGCTTTATATTTCTGCCGGAAGAGAAGAAGAAGCTGACAGCCTGTTTGATTTTATTTATAATAACTTCAAGAATGAAAATATTGTGAATGCTGCTGCTGTGCAGCTTAAAAGACCTTTAATCAATCTAACTTATGATCCGGCTGACGATATTTATTCAGATGCAGAAAAAAGATTGCAGGAGAAAAAGTACAGTGAATCGATTAATAAATTGTACAGTATCTTTTTAGATTACCCCAAATCACCTTTAGCACCAAAAGCATTGTACGCTGGAGGTTGGATTTTAGAAAATGAACTAAAACTTTTAGATTCTGCAGCAGTACTTTATGACAGCATTGAGTCGAAATATCCTCAATCTATTTACGCTTCAAATGTAAAATCGAAACTTACATTCTATAAACAGGAAGTGGAGAAAAGGCAGAAAGCAATAGACGATTCGCTAAAGCAAATTGAGTCGGAAAAATTAGGTAAAACAGAAGCAGATTCTTTAACTAAACCTATAAACTCTAATGGCGAAAAGAAAGACGAACAACAAATTGATGAAGAATTAAAAAGCCAGAATGAGGATAGCAGTCTCAACAAGGAAAAAGAACAATCAGAAGAAGATAACTCAATTATTAATCCGAAAAGCAATGAATCTGATAAACCTAAGGTGCAAAAGTTGAAATAAGAACTTTTGTTTTACTATTGCAAATGAATTCATTTGAATAACTGTTCATGATTTGCTCACAATTTCCTGCAAACGAGCTTGCTGATTATTTTGTTAAGCTAAAGCCAGCCATTTTTAAAAGGAAAATATTTTTTTTGTTTGTCTATCTAATGAGTATTGCTTATTTCAGTATTCCTTCGTTAAGTATTCCCTGGCTTCAATATGGCAGAGTTAGAATCACATCACTGATGGAGCAACGTGCGTTGGAAAATTTCATGTTGTATTATCCACAGCAGTCATGGGTTGATATTGATGATATAAATTCGAATATGTTAAGAGCTGTAATTTCAATGGAAGACGGAAAATTTTTTACGCACAAGGGTATCGATTGGAAAGAACTGAATACTTCTATGCGTTTGAATAAAAGAAGAGGAAGATCAGCTCGCGGTGGAAGTACTATCACAATGCAACTATCAAAAAATTTATTTTTGTCAACAAGCAAAAATATTTTTAGAAAAGGAAAAGAGTTTCTTATAACCTTAAGAATGGAGAAGGAGCTTTCTAAGAAAACTATTTTAGCTAATTATCTTAACATCATTGAATGGGGAGATGGTATCTTTGGTATAAAAAAAGCTGCACAAATTTATTTTGATAAAGATCCTGGGGAACTTTCAGGTATAGAAAGTTCGCGTTTGGCAGCCGTAATTCCATCACCTTTAAGACATAATCCTTCTTCAAATTCTGGTTATGTAAATAGACGCTCTTCGATAATCAGAGGAAGATTGGGAGATGTTCAATTGTTTCCCGATGAGAAAAAATGAAACCGCGTGATTTACTTGATATGATTGAAGAAGGTGAGAACCTCACGTATGAGTTTAAGAGGAAATTCTCGACTGCAGATAAGGTTGCTCGTGAGATGATTGCTTTTGCGAATACAAAAGGAGGTTACTTAATTATTGGAGTTGACGATGATAAAGGAATTATCGGTGTTGAAAGTGAAAAAACTGAATCTGAACTGATACTTGACGTGGCAAAAAATTATTGTGAACCACCTTTAGACATAGATATTGAGTATGTAGAAGTTAAGGGTAAAGAAGTAGTTGTGGTGAAAGTTTTTGAATCAGAAAATAAGCCACATCGTCTGCAGGATTATCTAGACGAATTAGATATAAATCATTCTGTAGTAACTATAAGAGTTAATGATAAATGTGTCCAAGCAAGTAAAGAGATGATACGAATAATGAAGTCGCGCTCATCGGCAATAAACTTAAAAAAGTATTCTATTGGATCTGCTGAAAAAGCAGTATTTGAGTATTTGGATAAAAATGAAAGAATTTCTGTTAAAGAGTTAAGTAATTATATTAATATCTCAGAACGTCGAGCATCAAGGACTTTAGTAAAATTGGTTAGAGCAAATTTGCTTTTCCTGCACACAAAAGATAATGGCGAAGAGTTTTTTACTTCTGCTCAGTAGAAGTAAATCACCACATACGTCTATTATTAAATAGTAAAAAAACTTTTACTCTATCTACTCTTTTGCCCTCATTTTATAGAATGACCGCCAAGCAAAAGTCAATCCGATGAGGAGAAAAACAATTCCAATATAAGGAGCATTATGCCTGAATCCTTCTGAAATAGAGATCTCCATCGCTAACAAACCAAAAAGAGTAGTGAATTTTATTGTTGGGTTCAATGAGACAGATGAAGTATCCTTAAATGGATCACCAACTGTATCACCAATAACTGTTGCCGCATGGAGTTCGCTGCCCTTTTCTTTTAAATCTACTTCAACAACTTTTTTAGCATTATCCCACGCACCGCCAGCATTTGCCATGAACACGGCTTGAAATAGACCAAAAATCGAAATTGAAATTAGAAAACTTACAAAGAAAGAAACTGGAGCATTAGAATACGATGGGGCAGAGAAGAACGCAAAAGCCAGGGCAAAACTAAATATTGCAATAAAAATGTTAAACATTCCTTTTTGCGCATATTGAGTACAAATTTTAACTACTTCCTTGGACTTTTCTATTGAGGCACTCCTACTGGCATTATCATCCAGTCGAATATTTTTTTTGATGTACTCAACTGCCCTATAAGCGCCAGTTGTAACTGCCTGCGTCGAGGCACCTGTAAACCAGTATATTACGGCGCCACCACAAATAAAACCTATGTTTGTGTATGGATTAAGCAAACTTAAGACAGATGCTGGATCAATCCCCAAAGTTTGTTTAAGTACGAGTATTAGTGAAAAGATCATTGCAGTAGCACCAACTACAGCAGTACCTATCAAAACAGGCTTGGCAGTGGCTTTAAATGTGTTGCCAGCTCCATCATTGGCCTCGAGGTAATATTTTGCTTTTTCAAAATCTGGTTTGAAGCCGAAGTCTCTCTCAATTTCTTTCGCAATATCCTTTTGTTCTTCAATTAAAGAAAGCTCATATATTGATTGTGCATTGTCAGTTACTGGTCCATAACTATCGACAGCAATAGTTACGGGTCCCATACCCAAAAATCCAAATGCAACCAAACCAAAAGCAAAAATTGAAGGGTATATCATCAACTCCGACAGTCCATACGTACTTGCTGAATAAGCAATAAACATAAGGACTGCAAAAACAAGCCCCATCCAGAAAGCACTGAAATTTCCTGCTACAAATCCCGATAAAATTGTTAAGGAAGCCCCTCCCTCTTTTGATGATGAGATGATTTCATCAACATGTTTAGATTTAGTGCTTGTAAATATTTTAGTGAACTCAGGTATTAGCGCGGCACCTAATGTTCCGCAGCTTATTACAATTGAAAGTGTGATCCAAAGATTATTAGGAAGATGGCCGATGAGGAGTGCACTAAGAACAAATGTAACTATAATTGAAACGATTGAAGTTATCCAAACAAGAGAGGTTAAAGGAGTTTCGAAATCTATTTCGTCTTTATCAGAAAATCTTAAATGAGAAATAAAGCGGTTGATATAAAAAGATCCAATTGATGTAGCAATCATCATAATGCGCATTGCAAAAATCCATGTGAGCAATTCAGTCTGAATAGATACATCAAAAACAGCTAAAACAATTAAGCTGATTAAAGCTACTCCAGTTACTCCGTAAGTTTCGAATCCATCCGCAGTAGGTCCCACACTATCGCCAGCATTATCACCAGTACAATCTGCAATCACACCAGGGTTTCTTGGATCATCTTCTTTTATTTTAAATACGATCTTCATTAAATCAGAACCAATGTCTGCAATCTTTGTAAAAATACCACCAGCTATTCTTAAAGCACTTGCACCTAATGATTCACCAATTGCAAAACCGATAAAACAAGCTCCGGCAAATTCACGAGGCATAAACAATAAGATTATTAACATCATGATTAGTTCTACACAAATTAGCATTACACCGATGCTAATGCCGGCATCTTGTGGAATATTCGATAACTTTATGGGTTTTTTTTCTAATGAGGCAAAAGCCATTCTGCTATTCGCGAGAGTATTCATTCTTATTCCGAACCATGCAACACCATATGAGCCGAGAATACCCACAACAGTCCATAAAAGGATTACGAATACATCAAAAATTTTACTGTTCATCAAGTAACCGAAATAGAAAGAAATACAAACAGCGATGAAAATGAAAAGAATTATTAAGAGTTTGCCCTGCTGTATTAAGTATGTTTTACAGGTCTCAAAAATTATCTGTGCTATATCAAGCATTGATCGGTGAGCTTTAAGTCTTTTAACATTCAGAAATTGATAAAGACCGAATAGCACTCCTAAAAAACAGACTACAAACCCCCAAAGCAGGAGGTTTTGCTGTGAGTCATTTAAAATCGGAATTTTTAAATTTGCTTCACCAGCATAAGTATTAAAATATGCAACAATAAGTAACGCTAATGAGAGAATTCTTTTCATAATAATTCTTAGCCTTTCATTAATTAAGGTTAATAATTTTTTATTCAATCATCTTAGAAAGTCAAATCCTTCTCTTCTTCTCCAAACTTCCGAAATAAATTTTGTAACATGTAGATATTTATTCTTTTTCCGAATGTCAAAATAGAAGAATAAATCTGACTTCAAATTTTGTAACAATAATCAATAAGATTATATATTCTAGGAGGAAGTCATTTCAATAAGATTCAATAAGTCTTAATGCTAATATATTATTTTTCTTTTTATCTATATAAATAATAAAAAAATAAAATTCTCTATGGTTTCCATTAAATCTACATGCAATTTGACTAACCTTTAATTTTATTCGATTTTCGAAATTATTACACTAAATGTAGGTGTGATATTAATGCAAATATTCAACGAAAAATGTGTATCCATTGCAGTTTTTTAGTCTTAATTTGCGAATATGAATAAGATAAAGTTCTATACTTTTATTTGTGTTAGAGTATCATAATTAAATTATGAAATTTTCTAACTGTATTCAAAGGATTTATCTCTAAGGTAGTATATCGGCAATCAAGATTAAAATGTTAGAAAATTATATTATTGCTAAAGATTTTAATTTTTTTAAATTTCAAGTAGGTATTAAATTATTTCATTTATAAGAACCATATTAAGTTAATTTTCCAATTAGGATTGAATCTGGAGAAAGAATAAATTCACAATGCTTTTTATAAAAGATTCTTAATTCAAGGAATGAAGACAGTTTTAGACTTATTTGTAAGAATTTATCATCCTTTCGACTAGAATTTTAAGGCACTATTACTGAACTATGAATTTAGAAAATTTAAGATATTGTAATTGTTCGAGTAGAAAAAAAACAAGCCCTAGAAGTCCGCCTGATTTTTAATCTATTTTAGAATTCTGGTACGTTTTATTTCTGGAACTTTTTGCTTAATAATTAAATATAATATACAGAACTGTTTAACCTTTTAATAATTGGAGAAAATCGTGAGTTCAAAAAATTTCAAAACTGTTTTTACTGGTTTTGCAGGTATTGTTATACCGATACTTGCCATAGTAGCTTTTATTCTTTTCTTCTTTGTTATGGCTAATCCAAACAATTTTCAGGGGAATAATGTTGCAAATCTGCCCAAACCCGGAAATTATCTTGGAATTATTTATAAGGGAGGTATAATCGTACCTATTTTAATGACAATCCTGATGATGGTTATTACCTTTTCAATTGAAAGATGGATTACTATTACAAGGGCAAAAGGAAAAGGAAAAATCGCTGCTTTTGTTGTTCGAGTATATCAAAAACTAGCAAGTCCTGATCTTGACGGTGCTCTCGAAGAATGCGATAATCAAAGAGGGTCTGTTGCAAACGTAATTAAAGCTGGGTTGCTGAAATACAAGGAGATGATGGGTATGAAGGATATGAATAAAGATCAGAAAATTGTTGCTATTAAACAAGAAATAGAAGAGGCTACTTCTCTAGAATTACCAATACTTGAACAAAACCTTGTGATTCTTGCAACAATTGCTCCACTTGCTACACTGATGGGACTTCTTGGAACAGTATTGGGAATGATTAGAGCATTTGCTGCATTAGCAACTGCAGGAGCGCCGGATGCAGTTGCTCTTGCAACAGGAATTTCTGAAGCATTAATAAATACAGCTTTTGGTATCGGATCATCGGCATTAGCAATCATTTTCTACAATTATTTTACGACTAAAATTGATAAAATGACTTATAGTATTGACGAAGCGGGTGTCGCAATTGTGCAGAATTTTGCATCACATCAAAGCAAATGATTTATTAATTATTAAACTTAAAGTTTAACCTATGCCAAAAATAAAAGTACCTCGAAAAAGCACGTTGATAGATATGACTGCGATGTGCGATGTAGCTTTCTTGTTGCTAACTTTTTTTATGTTAACTACTCAGTTTAAGTCAGATGAGTCAGTAGTTGTTGATACACCTTCTTCAATATCTGAAATTAAGCTGCCGGATACTGATATTCTTAATATCACTATCACTAAAGATGGAAAAGTCTTTTTCAGCTTAGATAATAAGAACTTTTCGCGCGAACGATTGTTGCAAAGAATAAGTGAAAAATATCCTGAGCTTCAATTTACAGCTGATGAAGAAAAAGCATTTGTACTTACAGGTAGTGTTGGCGTTCCTTTGAACCAATTGAAAGGATATTTAGGTTTAGAAGAAACAGAACGAAAAATGTATGTGCAACCAGGTATCCCTGTTGACTCTACAAACAACGAATTGGGAACATGGATAATGCAAGGAAGGTTATCTAACCCTAATGTTCGCATAACAGTAAAAGGAGATCAGTTTTGCCCTTGGCCAGTGGTAAAAAAAGTAATAAACACATTACAGGATAAAAACGTGAACAAGTTTAATTTAATTACTGACCTTGAAGCTGATCCAAATAAATTAAAAGGAATTTAAATTATGGCTGAATTAGAACAGAAACAGGTTGGAAAAAAGGGTAAGAAAAAAGGCAGAAAAAAAATGTCTACGAGGATTGACCTTACACCAATGGTTGATCTTGGCTTTCTTCTGGTTACATTTTTTATGTTAACGACAACCTTTAGCAAACCGCAAACTATGGAAATTAATATGCCGGTAAAACCTAAGGGTGAAGTCAAGGAAGATGAGCCGAATGCACTTAAAGCTTCTAAAGCATTCAATGTTCTAATAGGAGGAGATAACAAGGTTTTTTGGTATCGTGGTTTACCAACTGAACCGATTGAACCAGTGACTGCAACTAATTATACAGCAGATGGCCTCAGAAAAATTCTTCTTGAGAAAAATTCTTCTATTCAGGATATGGTTGTTCTTATTAAACCGACTAATGATGCAAGCTATAAAAATGTTGTAGATGTTCTTGATGAAATGAATATATCGAATATTAAACGTTACGCATTAGTAGATATTTCATCTCAAGAAATAGATTTAATTAAAAATTTATAATAAAACATAAAATATCATGGCACAAGAATTAATTTATAATATGGATCTTGATGAGCTGGTATTTGCTCAGAAAAATAAAGAATATGGTGCGTACAAGCTTAGGAAAGCATATAAAAGATATCTTTCCATAGCAATGTGGATAGCTATCATTTTCTTTATTCTTGTCACGACCGGACCTTTCATTTATAAGGCACTTAGTCCCGACGAAGATCTTTCAGTTAAGCGAAAAAAGGTAGTACTTACTACGTTAGCTGAACCTCCTTCTATTGGTGAAAAAAAAGAAGTAGAACAGGTTGAGGCACCGCCTCCTCTTAAATCAACAATTAAATTTACACCGCCAGTCGTAATGCCCGATGAACAAGTTAAAGACGAATATATTCCTACTGTTGAAGAATTGAAAGAAGTTGATCCTGGGGCAAAAACTCAAGAAGGAAGTTCAACAGGTGTTGATTACAGCTTGATTGAAGTTGAAGAGAAAGTTGTAGAAGAACAGAAAGAAGAAGCCCCGACATACTTTGTGGCTGTTGAGGAAATGCCAGAGCCAATCGGTGGAATTGCGGCTATTCAAAGTAAAATTGTTTATCCGGAAATTGCTAAAAGGGCCGGTGTTGAGGGAAAGGTCTACATTCTTGCTTTCGTGAATGAAAGGGGTGACGTTACTAAAGCTGAAGTTATTAAAGGATTAGGAGCCGGGCTAGATGAAGCAGCGTTAAATGCTGTTAAGCAAACCAAGTTTAAACCAGGAATGCAGCGAGGTGTACCAGTTAAAGTTCAAGTTTCAATCCCTATAGTATTCAAACTTCAATAAAAGATTTGAATATTTCTAGTCTTTTGGGTTTTGCGATGTCTTTGATCTATCTGGGGCTTGGTATTTATTTATTGTTCGTCAGAAATTTGTTTTTTTTTAAGCAGCTTCAACAAACAGGGATTGGAATAATATTAATTAGCTATGGTGCTTTCAGGTTCTATCGAGCATTAAAAAAAATGAAAGAACAAAAATCTGAAGATAATATTGAACATGAAGAATAAAAGTGGTTTGTGGTTAATAATTGTTCTTTTGTCGGTCTCGATAGGGTGTAATGATTCAGATACACCCACTACTGGAAAATTGACAATGTCTGTGGATGAGACTTTTAAACCGTTAATAGAATCGGAGATTGACACTTTCCAGAGGATTTATTCCTATGCTAAAGTTGAGGCAAAATACAAACCAGAAGCAGAGGTGATTAATGATTTGATGAATGATAGTGTGAGATTAATTATAATACCTCGCAATTTAAATGCTCAGGAACGAAAAGTATTTGAAAAATGGGAAATAGTACCCAAGGTTACAAAAATTGCTTATGATGCAGTTGCTTTGATAGGCAGTCTCGATTTAAAAGATACTACAATCACTTTAAATGAAATCAATGCTTTAATTTCAGATCAAGCTATCCCCTTCTTCAAAAACACCAAAATTGTTTTTGATAATAATAATTCCAGTACGATTAACTTTCTTAAGGATAAAACGCAATTCAAAGAATTCTCTCAGCGATGTTATGCGCTTAATTCAAGCAATGCTGTTCTTGACTATGTCTCTAAACAGAAGAATTGCATAGGTATTATTGGAGTAAATTGGGTAAGTGATAGAGATGATACAACTAATTTAAGCTTTTTGAAATCAGTTAAGGTATTGGAAATATCCAAAGATGGTGCTACGGAATCATATAAACCTTACCAAGCATACATCGCTCAAAAAATTTATCCTCTAACACGTGAGGTTTACATTATTAGTAAGGAAGCATATACTGGACTGGGAACGGGTTTAACAGCATTTATCGCAAGTGATAGGGGACAGAGGATTGTGTTAAAATTTGGTTTAGTTCCCGCAACCATGCCCGTGCGGTTAGTAGAATTGATAAACGAAAATATTACAGATTAAAAGTTAATAAAGGAAAATAAATGTCTAAAAAAAATTTAATAATCGGTATATTTTTATTATTAAGTATAGTTACAGATGCACAGGATGTCTCGAGCGGTATAAAGTTTATAAAAAATGAAAAGTACTCAGAAGCCAAGACCTTTTTTAAATCGTTATTGAATAGTAAAATCAATTCAAAGGCATATTTTTATTTAGGTGAAACTTATTTATTACAAGAAAAAGTTGATTCAGCAAGATATTTTTATACAAAAGGTATTGAAGTAAACAAAGAATTCCCGCTTAATTATTGCGGTTTAGTAAAACTTAATATTCTTGATGGTAATTCAGCGGAAATAGAACGAAACGAAAATTTAGCTTTTGATCTGAGCAATGAAAAAGATCCAGAGGTTTATGTTATTCTCTCTGAAGGTTATTCTAAAATAAAAGATTTTCCCAAAGCAATTTCGTTGCTTAATCGAGTATTAGAAATTAAAAAACAGTACGTACCAGCGTATATTGCTTTAGGTAAAATTTATCTTGAAAAAGGTGATGGAACTGAAGCGGTAAAGAATTTTCAAAAGGCAATTGATATTGAAGAAAATAATTCTGAGGCATTAACGTGGAAGGCAAAGGTTTATGTTCTAATAAATAATTATGATGGAGCGGTTTTACTTTTAGACAAAGCTATTAGCAGTGATCCTAATTATGCACCAGCTTATAATGAACTGGCTGAAATTTATTATACAAAAAAAGATTACGTAAAGTCCGAAGATAATTATATCAAATATATCGAGAATTCAGAAAGTACTATTGAGAAGAAAAAGAGATTATCTTCTATAATGTATCTTGCCAAAGATTATAAAAGCGCAATAAATCTATCTAAAGAAATAATTCAAACAAATCCTGAGAATCCATATTCAATAAGAATATTAGCATATTCATATTTAAGACTTGAGGATTATGAAAATAGTTTAACTTATTTTCAAAATCTGTTTCAACTGACTTCTGTTGATTATTTAAGTACTGACTATGAAAATTATGGCAATCTTTTGAATAAAACCGGAAATGATTCCTTAGCAGTAGAATATTTAACAAAGGTAGTTGATCTAGATAGTACGAGGAAAGATGTTTTAAGTGATATTTCTGTTCTATACTTTAAAAATAAGAAATGGGATGGAGTTATGGCCACACTTGAAAGAAAAGGTCAACTTAAAGCTCAAGAATACTTCGATTTGGGGAAAGCATATTATTTCACTCAAAATTATCCCAAGGCAGATTCATCATTCAATATATTAACTCAGAAGGTGCCTGATTTGGGAATCGCATATTTTTGGCAAGCAAGAGTAAAAACTAATTTTGATCCAGAATCTGAACAAGGACTTGCGCAACCGTTTTATGAAAAATTTATAACCTTGTCCTCAAGTGATTCTGCCAAATTTAAAAAAGAATTGATTGAAGCTTATTCGTACTTAGGATATTATTTTTATATCAAAGATAATTACGCCAATTCTTTAGAAAATTGGTTAAAAGTTAATGCACTTGATCCTGAAAACGTCCAAGCGAAAGAAGCAATAAAGCAACTAAAAAATAAAAAATGATTCTAAGTTAAATTATTCCAAATTATTTTTTAGTTGGAGTTCCCTTTTGCTTTGCCTTTAAGTAATCAATCTGAGCTTGGCTAGCTTTTTTATAGGTCGGATCTTTTGCTGCAATTGTGAAAAATTCAATCGCTTTGTTATCCTCGTTTTTATTTAGATAAACTATTCCTTTGTAGTATGCAATAGCTTCATCGGTAACAGATTTTTGAAGAGTCTTTGTACTATCTAATGCAGTTATAGCCTCAGGATATTTCTTTTTCTCAATGTATGCTTTCGCCAGACCGAAATATGCGGCATCGGTAGGAGAAACATTAATTGACTTTAGCATCCATTCAATCGATTGATCATATTTTTTATCTTTGAAAGAATTATTTCCTGCCGAGAGATATGTTTTTGAAATAGATTCTGGTATGCTTTTTTTAAGATTCTCATTTGTGGTTATAGTTAAAACTTTTTCATAACTCTTTACTGCTCCTGCATAGTCTTTATTTACCATTTGCAAACTAGCTAATGCGACATAACCAATGTCAAAAGAGTCATTAAGTGCAACTGCAGATTTTAGTGCATCTTCGGCTTCCTTATTTTTATTTAGTTTGGAAAGGACTAGTCCCTTTTGATAAAGATATTTCGGGTCTTTAACAATTAACAGAGCCTGATCATAACATTTAATTGCCTCCTCAAATTTATTCTGTTTATTTAATTCATTTCCTTTGTTATAAAATTCAATTGATTTAGAATTCATGGCGAATTTAATTGATTCTTCGGCATTCATTTTTACACTTAAATCTTTGGTTATTTCTGTAACCTTTTTAAAATCATTTACAGCTTGATCATATTCTTTAAGTGCAAGATTAGCATTACCGGCTGCCATCCAACCCATATCATAAACGGTATTCAATTTCACGCTCTCACCAAAAGAAAGTTTTGCATCTGTAATCCTACCAAGCTTAAGAAATGCTTGACCCTGTAGATAGTATGTTCGGAAATCTTTTGCAATCATCAAACTCGAATCAAGTGATTTAAGAGCATTCTCAAATTGTTCAGCTTTCATGAACTGAATTGCTGTGTTGTAATGTACGGCAGCTTTTGGATCCATTGATTCAACGGAAGTAGTTTCTGTTTGTTGAGCATAGATTATTACGGCATTAATAAAAGCTGTAATTGTCATCAAGAAAAGTAATTTTTTCATAATACCTCTAAATATTAAATGAATAAGAATTTAGTTTCTTTAAAATGGCTCGAAATATAAATTATGAGCAAGCAAATTGTCAATATTAAATTTCAAGTTTAATTTCGTCAGGATAGAGTGTTGTTTCTTAGTTGAGCAATGTCATCAAACATCCAAAATTCTTCTTAATTCAAAGATTGCTATTCCATATGCAACTGCTACGTTTAGAGATTGCTTAATTCCGTACTGTGGAATTTCTATTGATTTATCGCAGAGATCAAGCAGTTCCTGAGCTACGCCCGTTATTTCATTACCAACAACTAAGCATAAAGGAAAATCATTAGATGTTAATTGATAATAAGGAAAACTTTTATCAGTTAATTCCAAAGCAAGAATTTTTATACCTTCATTTTTTAACTGTGTGATCACAGCTTTAGCATCTTTTGCATATTCCCACTTTATACTTTCAGTTGAGCCTAAAGCGGTTTTAAGTACTTCCTTTTTAGGCGGACATGGAGTGTAACCACAGAGATAGAGCTTTTCTATCATTGCTCCATCTGATGAACGGAAAATAGAGCCAACATTGTAGTTGCTTCTAATACTGTTAAGCAAAACATAAACCGGTAATTTTTTAACTCGATGAAGAGAGTCGAGAGTATTTCTCTTAAGTGAAATTTCATCGTGTGTGAGTTTTTTCATACAATTATAATTAAATGAACTTAACAGCCAGTTGTCCACAGGCTGCAGCGATGTCATCTCCTTGTGTTTGGCGAACAAAAACAGTAATGTTTTTATCTCTGAGTTTGCTTATAAAGTCTTCTATTTTCTCTTTAGGTGTCGATTCCAATTGTGCTGAAAATCCACTTGGATTTATATGCTTTAATGAATTGAAGGGTATAACATTCACTTTTGAAGGGATCTCCTTACAAATTTTTACAAGTGCGTTAACATCCTCATCGGTATCATTTAAATCTTTCAGCATAACATATTCGAAAGTAATTCGTGTTGAGGTTCTTTTTGCATAGTAGCGTACTGCCATTAAATTTTCTTTTAAGGAATATTTTTGATTTATTGGCATAAGCTTGCTTCTTAAATCTTCAAAACAAGAGTGAAGAGAAAATGCTAGTTTTACATTTATGCCGGTATCGGCAAGCTCTCTTATTCTAGGTGCAATTCCAGCTGTTGAAACTGTAATTTTTTTTATGCTGATTCCCTTTGTAATTTCATTTGCAAATATATTCAGGCTCTTTAATGTGTTATAATAATTCAGTAAAGGTTCTCCCATTCCCATATAAACAATGTTCGTTATTTTATCCTTCCCGTAATCTTTTGCAGCAAGCATAAATTGATCAAAAATTTCTCCGGAGGTCAGATTACGTTTATAACCCATCAAACCAGTAGCACAAAATTGGCAATCGAGCGGGCAGCCAACTTGAGTTGAGATACATAATGTTGTTCTGGTTTCTTCAGGAATAATAACGCTTTCTATTTTATTTTCATCTTTGGTGATGAAGATATACTTCTTTGTTTTTGTGGTTTCTGATTGTTCGGAGTGGAAAAGATCAAGTGTTTGTAGTTCTATTTCATTCCTTATTTCATTTCTTATTGTCTTTGGAATATTGCTCATCTCATCGATATCTGTGGACAAATGATTGTACATCCAGTAGAAGAATTGCTCTCCGCGAAATCTTTGCAATCCTTTAGAAACAAAGTAGTTTTTTAATTCTTCCAGAGTTAATCCTTTAAGAATAGTCTTTTTAGCAGCTTGATTCACTGGTACATCTTCAATTGAAATATCCCTTGTGTTTTCCATATTAAAATATATAAAGAAGAATTTATCTGTAAAAGAAAAACATTTTCCATTTTATGTACTATTGTATAAATTAAGAAAGAATTTTTAAAACATCTTTTAATTAAATCACAGGTAAAAAAATGAATTTCGATTTTACTGAAGATCAAATCATGATTCAGCAGTCGGCAAAAGAGTTTGCGGAAGCAGAAATCGCGCCAAGTGCAATCCAAAGGGATATTGATGCAAAGTTTCCTTCAGAAATTGTAAAGAAATTAGGAGAATTAGGATTTTTAGGAATGATGGTTCCACCAGAGTTTGGAGGGGCTGGGCTAGATACAATTAGTTATGTTCTTGCTATGATCGAAATTTCTAAAGTTGATGCTAGCGTTGGAGTTATTATGTCCGTAAACAACTCCCTCGTATGTTATGGTCTAGAGAAATATGGGTCGGATTACATTAAAGAAAATTACTTAACTCCTTTAGCAAAAGGTGAAAAGCTCGGGGCATTTGCATTATCAGAACCTGAAGCGGGGAGCGATGCTACTAAACAAAAGACAACTGCTGATAAAGATGGTGATTATTTTATAATCAATGGAATGAAAAATTGGATAACAAACGGAACCTCTGCTGATTATTTCTTGGTAATGGCAACTACTGATAGAGAAAAAGGCCATCACGGTATTTCAACTTTGCTTGTCGAGAAGGGTACGCCTGGTTTTGGACATGGGAAAAAGGAAGATAAGCTTGGAATAAGAAGTTCAGATACGTGTTCACTTACCTTTGAAAATTGTAAGGTGCTTTCCAAAAATCTTGTTTGGGAAGAAGGTAAAGGTTTTAACTTTGCGATGAATACGCTTAACGGGGGAAGAATCGGAATTGCCTCGCAGGCAATTGGAATAGCTGAGGCATCCTTTGAAGCAGCGCTCAAATATTCGAGAGAGAGGAAGGCATTTGGATCAGCTATTTCAAATTTTCAAGCGATACAATTTAAGCTTTCTGATATGGCTGTAAAAATTGACGCTGCCAAAATGCTCACACTTAAAGCGGCTGCATTAAAAGATGCTGATAAAAAATATTTTAAAGAAGCTGCTATGGCGAAACTATACTCATCAAAAATTGCAGTTGAATGTGCTCTTGAAGCAATCCAGATTCATGGTGGCTATGGTTATGTGCGTGAGTACCTTGTGGAGAGATATTTACGGGATGCTAAGATTACCGAAATCTATGAAGGGACTTCAGAAATTCAGAATGTTGTAATTGCTCGTGCATTACTTGATGCTTAATCAGGTATCAGGATGAAAATTTTTTTCCTTCTGATTTTTCCCATGTGTACATTAACTATCTTTGCTCAAACCGACTGGGTTAAATGGGGAAAATCCGAAATCAGTTATTCAAATTATAATGTGCAGATAGGGCGAGATCATTCTTTCGGAGGCGATAATCTACCAGAATTAGTTGTTAAATCGCTTGCTTCGGTTTATTGGCTTTTTATTTCAGATGTTGACGGAGATAATTGTCCATTTAGACCATCATGCTCAGGTTTCTTCATTCAAGCTGTTAAAGAAACGAATTTTCCTCAAGGTATTCTAATGTTTTTTGACCGGTTTACTCGTGATATGAATATTCTAAACAGATCGGGTAAATATCCTCGCTTTGGATCTCATTATTACTATGATCCAGTAACACTTTATACTTTGGATGAAAATAAAATTCATTACTTACCATACAATACATTCATCAAAAGTGAATGATAAAAACTTTCATAATATTTTTTCTTTTGTTGGGCATTAATTTTGCTCAGGGTTCGGATTCAATACCCAATTCCTTTCATACAAAAGAAAACATTATACAATTTGCAAATTATCTTTTCTGTGAAAAGGATTATCTTCGAGCTGCAGACGAGTATTTGAAAATAAATGAAGAACTTCGAACTGATGAAATAAATTTTAGGATAGCTTTTAGTTTTTCGGCGATTGGTGAATATTCAAAAGCTGAAAACCTTTTTTCCAAGGTAGAACCGATCTCTCCATTTTCTCAAAAAGCGAGATTAGAATTGTTAAAAATACTTTTCTTGGAAGAGAGATATCTTGAGTTAAGGGAAAAAACTCAAGAAAATAACAAAATGAAAATGTTGGAAAACACTTCAGCAGAAAATAAGCTCCTATTTTATTCATATCTGAAAGAAGGTGAAAAAATTCCAGCCTTTGATGAATTCATCAAACCATTTGATTTTGTGGATCGAGAGGAACTTACATATTTATATCAGTTAAGAATAAATCCACCAAATAAAAACCCGCTTTTAGCTTCAATTTTATCTTCTGTGTTTCCTGGAGCTGGAAAATTTTATACTGAAGAAATCAGCGATGGGATTTTTGCATTTATCACGACTGGTTTATTTTCATTTCTTGCTTATGATAACTTCAAAGCAAGACATAACTTTAGAGGTTGGCTATTTGCAGGATTAGCTGCGGGATTTTATGGTGGAAATGTTTATGGTTCGTATACGTCTGCTCAGATCTATAATTCACGTATAAGATATGAGTTAAATTTGCGCTTGGATTCATTTGTTAGATCAAGAAATTATTTTCTATCAGAATATGACCTTTGCAAGTGAGATGAGTACAAAAGACTTCAAATTTTATCAATTTGGAAAAACATTATTAGTTGCTCTCGTTTTGTTTAGCAACCATCTTATTGCTCAAAATAATCTTCAAAGTCAGTTTGAGCATGCTTATAAAATATTTGGTCAAGAAAAATATTATGATGCAATTACGGAACTAAAACGACTCCAATTTTTCGATTCACTTAAGCAATACTCGTTCATTTCGAATAAACTTATCGCTTTGTCCTATAAACAAGGTGGAAAGTTTGATGAGGCGATCAATTATTTGAACAAAGCTGAATTCGATGCTCCGAATGTTGATTCATTGTTTGACATAAAAATTGAAATTATTAAAATCAACTTGCTGCGAAAAACCACCTTTCGTGCTTTTGAATTGTTAAATGATCTCACTAAAGGTCAAAGATTTAGCGAAGAGAAAAATCAAATTACCTATTGGAGGGGTTGGTCCTATATTTTCAGTGATGAATGGGATAAGGCATCTGTAGAGTTTGCAAAGTTAGATGCAAACCATGAGATCAAACTTTTATGTGATAATGTTATTGAATCACAGTATTCCGAGACCAAAGCAAAAATATTATCTTACATTTTACCAGGTGCCGGTCAATTTTACACCGGAAATTATTTAAGTGGTGTTTTATCTCTTGCATGGGTTACTCTGTGGACTTACAACTCCATAACAGCGTTTTTATCTGATAGAATATTTGATGGTTTTATGGTAGCAGATTTTCTTGCACTTAGGTTTTACAACGGGAATTTACAAAATGCCGGGAAATTTGCAGTAGAGCATAATCTGGAGGTGAGCCATTGGATGTTAAATTATCTTCAGAATAATTATCGTGGTTCGAAGCCGTAAATATTGCTTCGTCGGACTTGCATATTAAAAAGAAATCAAGGTAAATTGTTTGTGGTTAAAATTTCTAAATTAATTATCTAACTAACTTTTAGTTGAAAATAGTATGGAGGATAAATGAAAAAAGGTGCCATCATTGGTTTATCTATCGCAGCAGTGGTCGTTCTTTTTATAGTCATTTTAATCTCATGGGGTATTAGAACATATAATAATCTTGTAACAATAAATGAGGAAGTGAATCAGAGCTGGAGCCAGGTTGAAAATCAGTATCAAAGAAGGGCGGATCTTATTCCAAATCTTGTAAATACTGTAAAGGGGTATGCTAATTTTGAGAGAGGGGTTCTTACTGATGTTACCGAAGCCAGAGCGAAGGTTAGCCAATTTAACATTACACCGGAAGTGTTAAATGATCCTCAGGCGTTTCAAAAGTTCGAACAGTTGCAGGGGAATTTAAGCAATGCTCTTTCGCGATTGCTTGTTACAGTTGAAAATTATCCTGAGTTGAAAGCAAACGAAAATTTTCTGCAACTTCAATCTCAACTTGAGGGAACTGAAAACAGAATTTCTGTTGAAAGAGGGAAATTTAATTCAACCGTTCAGAGATATAATACTACTATTAAAAAATTCCCTTCTGCATTTTTTGCAAGTATGTTTGGGTTTAAAGAAAAATCTTACTTTAAATCAACAGTTGGATCTGAAACTCCACCAAAAGTTGAGTTCTAAAAATAATGCGTTTTTTTCTTTACTTATTGGTAATATATACATCTGTCGTAGCTCAACCTGAAGTACCAAAACTTCAAAATTGGGCAAATGATTTTACGAATACACTATCTAGTGATGAACTACAACAACTTAATTTAAGACTTAAAACTTATGAGGATACAACAACTAATCAATTAGTTTCCCTCATGATTGCATCGCTGGATGGTTATCCTCTTGAAGAATATTCTTATGAGGTTGCTGAGAAAAATAAAATCGGCACGAAGGAAAATTCAAATGGGGTTTTGTTACTTGTTGTTAAGAATGACAAGAAAATGCGGATAGAGGTGGGTTATGGCTTAGAAGGTGTCTTACCAGATGCGTTGGCTAGTTCAATTATAAGAAATGTGATAGCCCCGTATTTTAAAAGGGAAGAGTATTATGTGGGAATTACTTCGGGAATTAATGCTATAATAGCTACTATTAAGGGAGAATACAAAGCTGATTTCAAAGAAGAGTCCAAGGGAACTAAAGTCTCAGGAATAATGGTTTTTCTAATAATCATATTTATAATTTTTGTCTTTCTTCCAAAGATAAGGAAATTCAACGGTCCAGGTGGATATACCTATTATGGAGGTGGGTGGGGTAGCGGGGGTGTTGGTGGAAGCGGTAGCGGTTTTGGTGGATTTAGTGGCGGCGGTGGTTCGTTTGGTGGTGGAGGTTCAAGTGGTAGTTGGTAGGTAAAAAATTTTTGCATGTTTTTTCATTGAAGTTGTTAATCGGTTTTAGTAAAATTGTTATGGAATTAAATACTTTTACTAATAAATTCTATTAAATAGTTCGAAGGAGTAAACTGAAATGGCAATAAAAATAACAGAGGAGTGCATCAATTGTGGTGCTTGTGAACCTGAATGCCCAAATACTGCAATATATGAAGGTGGTGCGCAATGGGAGTTAGCCGGAAAAAATTATGGTGCTGATGATGCAGCTCCAAGTGGTGCAGCTGGTTTCTTCTCAAATGATTTCTTTTATATAGTTCCAGATAAATGTACTGAATGTAAAGGGTTTCATGATGAACCTCAATGTGCGGCTGTGTGCCCGGTTGACTGCTGTGTTCCTGACCCCAATCATGTTGAAGATGAGAGTACACTTTTAGCCCGTAAAGATTATCTTGATGGCATAGGAAGATAATTCTAATTAATTAAGAATTTTTTAGGGCATCAATTTGATGCCCATTTTTTTTGTTTTGATTGAATTATATGGTCTAATTTATATTTCATTTAACATTGTTTGATCCAAATAAGGAATACAAAATGTTAATTTCAGGTGCGCTAGAAAAAGCAAAACTTTACATCGAAACTCATTCCAAAGAGGGAAAGTTAGATAAAAAGATTAAATACGAAAAAGGTGCATGTATTACAATCTCAAGAGAAACGGGAGCGGGGGCTGATGTAGTAAGTAGAATGTTAGCTGATATTCTCCAGAAGTATAAAAAGGAAATTCAGCCAGACTGGACAATCTTTGACAAAAACCTAATTGAAAAAGTTCTTGATGATCATAAGCTTCCCAAAACACTTACCGAAGCGGTTGATGAAAAAAAATATTCATCAATTTTGTCATTTGCTAATGAGGTACTTGTTGGACAACCTTCAATTCAAACCTTAGTTTATAAAACCACACAAACAATTTTGAGCCTAGCTGAAATTGGGAATGTAATTATTATTGGAAGAGGCGGAAATATTGTAACTGCTAATTCACCAAATGCTTTTCATGTGAGACTGGTATCAACTTTGGAGGATAGAATAAATCACATTAAGGAGGTTTATGGCTATGATATTAAGCAAGCAACTGATTTTCTGAAAAAAGATGATCAAGCACGAAGGAACTATATTAACACTTACTTCCATAAACAAATTGATAATCCGTTATTTTATCATTTAATAATTAATACCCACCGAATTTCTTATGCTGTTGCTGCCGAAATAATAGCAGACACGATTATGGCTAAGTATCCACAAAGTTTTAATCTTAGGAATAAGTAAATTACTATCGTCCAGCACTTGATTAAATTAAAAATTATTTATCGCAGTCAAAATTTTAAGTCGTATGAAGATTGGAAAATATCAAATATACACTGTTGAATCTGGACATTTTTACTTAGATGGGGGAGCAATGTTTGGAATTATTCCTAAACCACTTTGGGAAAAAACTAATCCATCAGATGAGGCGAACAGAATCAAATTGGCAACTCGAAATATTCTTTTGATTTCCGATGACAGAAAAATTTTAATTGATACTGGAATGGGGAAAAAATGGTCAAAGAAATTAAACGAAATCTATAAAATTGAACAAAACAAATTTTCATTGAAATCCTCACTTGCAGAACTTCGGATCAAGCCAGAAGATATAACAGATGTTTTACTTACACATCTTCACTTTGATCATACTGGTGGTTCAACAGAAATGATAGATGGGAAGATAATCCCAGCTTTTCAAAATGCTAAATATCATATCTCAGAGAAGAATTTAATTTGGGCAATGAATCCTTCTGAAAGAGACAAAGGCAGTTATATGAAGGATAATTTTTTACCATTATTTGAAAATGGTGTTTTGTTTTTTACTAAGGATAAATTTTTTGATAATGAAATTGAATTAATTGAAGTGAATGGTCATACATTCGGAATGCAACTAGTAAAAATATTCGATTCTTCAAGAGTGATTTTGTTCTGCGCTGATTTGTTTCCTTTCTCATCGCATATTCCTTTGCCTTATGTTATGAGTTATGACCTTCAACCACTCTTGACAATTGAAGAAAAGAAACAAATTCTATCTCAAGTAGTTGATCAAAATTGGATACTGTGTTTTGAACATGATCCATTTTATGCTTTTGCAACAATTGAAAAAACAGATATAGGTTACAAGGTAAAAGAAAAATTTAATGAACTCTGACGAAGATAATTTAGAAGGATTTCAAGAAGTTTGCTCGATTAAGGAGCTGAGAGAAAATACCGGCAAACGGTTTATAGTTAACGACAAAGAAATCGCTTTGTTTCTTATTGATCACAAAATTTATGCACTAAGTAACATTTGTCCCCACCAGCATACAGCTTTAATTTACGATGGCTTCGTTGAAGATGAATATGTTGTCTGTCCTGTACATGGTTGGATGTTCAGCCTTAAGTCCGGGAAAACACCAGCAGGTAGCAGGGGATTAGATACTTATGAAACTATTGTGGTTCGGAATAAGGTGTATGTGAAAGTTGAAGATAGAAAATATCCTTGGTAGAAATTATTTAACAATAAATCTGTATGCAGATAAATAATCAGACAATCATTGAACTAGCACAGAATTGTGGATTTGATTTAATCGGTTTTGCTGAAGCGAAAGAACTTGATTTAGAAATTGAGAGATTAAATGATTGGCTAAGTGAATCTTTTCATGCTGGGATGGAATACATGACTCGGAACCTTGAAAAGCGAAAAGATGTGCGAAAAATTTCCCCTTCCGCTAAATCAATAATATCTCTCGGAATGAATTATTATACTCCCGAAAAACATACTGAAGAAAAAAATAAAGGGAAAATTTCGCGTTATGCTTGGGGTAAGGATTACCACGCAATAATTCGCGGGAAACTCGATAAATTGATTAATGACTTGAAAGAAAGAATACCTTCATTTGAAGCAACCGCCTATGTTGATACTGGTCCAGTGATGGATAAGGTCTGGGCAGTAAGAAGCGGATTGGGCTGGATGGGAAAACATACCAATGTTATTAATAAGGAAATTGGAAGCTGGTTCTTTATTGCAAACATTATAACCAACTGGGAATTTGATTACATAAAACCTATTGAAGATTTTTGTGGATCGTGTACTGCCTGCATTGATGCTTGTCCAACTAACGCAATTGTGAACGAGTATGTTTTGGATTCTAACAAATGCATTTCTTATTTGACCATAGAAAATAAAAAAGAAATTCCTGAGGAATTCAGAGGAAAGCTTGAAAATTGGATTTTTGGTTGTGACATTTGTCAGGAAGTTTGCCCCTGGAATAGGAAATTTTCTACCAATACATCTATAAAAGAATTTTATTCGAGAATAAAAGAACTTGCGATAGATGAGGTGTTGAAACTAGATGGAGCGACATTTAAGAAACAGTTTGCCGAAAGTCCGATGAAAAGATCAAAGTTAAGCGGAATAAAACGAAATGCGGAATTTCTCTTAGAAAAGAAAGGACAAGTTGAAACTTTAGTCGGTAAATCGTATCTAATAAATAAAGAATTTTAACAGTTAATATTGAGAGAGAAATGTCTGAGAACGCAAATCATTATAAGGTAATAATAATTGGTTCCGGTCCGGCTGGCTTTACAGCCGCCTTATATAATGGAAGAGCCAATCTTAATCCATTAATTTTTGAGGGAATTCAGCCAGGCGGGCAGCTTACAATTACCACTGAGATCGAAAACTATCCTGGATTTGAACATGGGATCCAAGGTCCAGAACTAATGGATATAATGAGAAAGCAAGTTCATCGTTTTGGTGCTAAATCTTTATATCAAGAAGTTACCGCTGTAGATTTTTCAATACGACCTTTCGTTGTTAAATCATACGACGAAGTATTCACAGCTGATGCAATAATTATTGCTACCGGTGCTTCGGCAAGACTTTTAGGAATTGAAAGCGAAAAGAAATATATGGGATATGGTGTTTCGGCTTGTGCAACTTGTGATGGTTTTTTCTTCCGCAATCAAAAAGTTTTAGTTGTTGGCGGTGGTGATACTGCAATGGAAGAAGCAAATTATTTAACAAAGTTTGCTTCTGAAGTTACCATTATACATAGAAGAGAAGAGTTTCGTGCGTCAAAAATTATGTTGGATCGAGCTAAGAGAAATCCCAAAATAAAATTCTTGATGAACAAAATTGTCAAGGAAGTGATTGGCAAAGAAGAAGATGGAAAAAAAACAATAACAGGAGTTATTCTTGAAGATACAAAGAATCACAGCACACAAGTGTTCGAAGCTCAAGGGTTGTTTATTGCGATTGGCCACAAACCAAATACGGAATTATTCAAAGGTGTTCTTGATATGGATGAAACAGGGTATCTAATTCTTAAACCAGGTTCATCCTTCACAAAGATTGAAGGCGTATTTGCTGCAGGTGATGTTGCAGATAAGACTTATCGTCAAGCTATAACAGCAGCTGGTTCAGGATGTATGGCGGCAATTGATGCAGAAAGATGGCTCGAAACTCAAACTCATCTTCATTCGTAATTTTTGTTTGCATGCTACTTATTATTTGATTACTTAATCAAACCCAATTTCTTAAGTGTGTTATTTGAGCATCGGAAATTGGGTTTGTAAATAAAACACTTCTGTTAATTAATTACCTTTTATATCAAATTTTCTTGCCACTATCCCACTTACAATAAACCCTAATCCTGTGAGTGTGAACATTAAGAGTGGAATCCAATATTCCTTAGAAGTAATATCTTCCATCATTATTCCAGATCCAAGCCCTAATCCGAATGCAAAGATTATAATTCCGAACTTAAGCAACCTATTAGGATCTTTTTTAGATTCAAAAAATTCTTTGATTTGTTCAGGGCTTAATCCCTTTTCGATAAGTAACTGCTTTTCTCTTGATTTATAGTAAAATGCAGTGATTAAAATCAACGCTGTAGCTACTATTGCAACAATAGGAATTGATACTGCAATTATGTCTGGTCCCATGAAATTCTCCTTTTTATTCGCTCTATTATTTTTTGCTTCTCAAATCTTCAGACATGGGGTTAAGCTAAAAGGTTACACTAAAATTGCTTTTGGTAAAACCTCTATCTATTTTTAATTAAAAATTGTTGTTTCTTTTGTGTAACCTTTTGAACAATAATTTGGTCAAATCTAAAAATGAAAAATCTTACCGATCTAGAAATAATTGCTTCGGTGAAACGCGGTAATCAAGCAGATTACGCTATTATTATTGGAAGGTATAAAAACAAAGCGTTTTCTTTAATCAAACGAATAATTAAAAATGAAATGGATGCCGAAGAAATACTTCAGGATTGTTTTCTTAAAGCATATAACGGATTGTCCAGTTTCAAACAAGAATCAAAATTTTCTACTTGGTTCTACCGGATTGTTTACAATACTGTCATAAGCAGGCTGTCTATTAAAAAGAGAAAGATTGAGAACGAAATGTCGTCTTTAGAAAGCCATTTTAATTTGGAGAGTGATTATGATTTTAGGATTATTGAAAATTCAGATTTATCTGCTTTCATAAATAATGTTATGGAAAAATTGCCTATAAATTATTCTTCAGTTTTGAATTTATTTTATCTTAATGAAATGACTTGTGAAGAAATAAGCGAAGTAATGAATATTTCAGTCCCGAATGTTAAAGTAATGCTTTATAGATCGAGAAATGCTTTACGAGACTTATTTATTAAAAACGATTTAGTGCGAGAGTTGTCATGAATAAATTGAGCGATGAAATTTTAAACAAATATGTCGACGGGGAATTAGATTATACCTCATTACTTTACGTAAAAGAAATATTATCTACTTCGATTAAAGACAAAAAAAGATATCAAGCGTTATTAGCTGTTCATAATGAACTGAAAAAATTAAAAGCAGAGTCTCCAAAAGATAGCTTTACAATTAGTGTAATGAATAAACTTGTATCAAGAAAGAAGGCATACAAGGAACAGCGAAATTTTGTTCTTGTTGTTTCATCGCTTTTTATTTTCTTTATCTTTGTTGTCGTCGGGATGATAGTTTATTATGCCGTAAGTTCACCTTCTTCTCAACAGACCTCCCCAAATTATTCCCAAATTTTAACTTCAACTTTACGAACCATCGCTTCAAGCATAGTTCATATATTTTCACCGAAAGGAATTTCCATTTTTGGTTCGATTCTTTCTCTCGGAATTTTGATTTCCGGATATTTCTTCTTTGAAAATATTAAATCACCTAGGCTAAAGAACAATAACATAGACTGAAACACGTCAAATCTTATATTATTAAGAACTTTAAATTTCTTTGGACATTCCTTTATATTTACTATTAAGATAATCAAGCGTTAATTTTAAATTATTATCAAAATGGAATTTTTTAAATCTGGATATGTAGCAATTTTGGGTTTACCGAATTCAGGTAAATCCACTTTACTAAATGCACTACTGGGGCAAAAGCTAAACATAGTTTCGGAAAAACCGCAGACAACACGAAAAAAAATTCTTGGGATTCTCACTGAGAAAGATTATCAAGTTATTTTTATAGATACTCCCGGAGTGTTAAAACCCAACTACTTGCTTCAAGAAAGAATGATGGATGCAGTAGATACTGCAGCTAAAGATTCAGATGTTATTTTGATGATTCAGGATGCAGATGAAGATTATAGCGGAAAAAAATTGTTTCACCAACAATTTGTGGAAGAGGTGTTATTAAAGCTTAGGATCCCCCAAATTTTATTACTGAATAAGATTGATCTTACTAGTCAAGAAAAAATTATTTCTTTAATTGAAAAACAGCAAAGCACAAATCTCTTTAAAAGAGTTATACCTGTGTCTGCCAAACATGCATTTAATCTTGCTGAAGTTATTAATTCTGTAGTGGAACTGCTGCCGGAACACCCGCAATATTTTCCTGATGGTGAATTAACTGATGAGAACGAGAGGTTCTTTGCTGCTGAAATTATTCGTGAAAAAATATTGGAACAATATTCAGAAGAAGTCCCTTACAGCTGCGAAGTGCACATTGTTGATTTTAAGGAAAGGGAAAAAGGAAAAAACTTCATTCAGGCTTATGTGTTTGTTGAGAAGGAAAGTCAGAAAGCAATAATTATTGGAAGAGAAGGTAAGGCGATAAAAAAATTAGGCGAAACCTCAAGAAAATCAATTGAGGAATTTCTTCAGAGGGAAGTTTTTTTAGAATTGCGAGTCAAAGTTAAGCCGAAGTGGAGAACAGATGAGAATATGTTAAACTATTTCGGTTATAGTAAAGAAAAATGATGTGATTTATGTTTTTTCACGATGACGAATTCAAAGTAAAACTTTTTCTATGAAAAAATTCATTGGTGAAATAGCTCTCTTTTCAATCACTGCTTTTTGGGGCGTAACATTTCCGATTATCAAGCTAGCGCTAAGTGATATCTCACCCATGATTTTTATTGCAATTCGATTTTCATTTGCAGCGCTGTTATTACTGCCTTTTTTGTGGAAGCCGTTGTTTATCTCAAACAAGTATTTGATCAAAGCAGGCTTGTTCTTAGGGTTTTTATATTTTGTCGGATTTGCGACACAAACAGTTGGTTTACAATTTACATCTGCTACTAAGTCTGGTTTTATAACTGGTACATTCGTGATATTTATTCCTATTCTTCAGTTAATACTAGAAAAAAAGTTACCGAGCAGGGGAAATATTATAGGGATATTTTTAGTTATTATTGGGTTAATATTGCTGTCAAGCAAAGGTGAAACTGTTATTGATATTTTAACAGAACTGGGTAACAATTTTAATTTAGGCGATTTTCTTACATTGATATGTGCGATCTTTTATGCGCTTTATGTTGTTTATATAGATATCATCACAAAAAAATTTGACTACAAAGCATTGATAATTCTGCAAGTTATTTTCACAGGTGTAGCAGGTTTTATTTTCACTTATATTTTTAATGTGACAGGTGTTGAAAGTATAAGATACAATTTCAACGGCACTGTAATACTTGTTATTCTTTATACAGCCATTTTCTCATCAATATTTGCGACTGCAGTTCAAACTAAGTACCAAAAAACAGTTACTCCAACAAAAGCGGGAATAATTTTTTCTTTAGAACCAATTTTTGCCGCACTGTTTGCTTACCTGATTATAAATGAAAACATTTCAAGCTTTGGCATTATTGGGTGTCTTTTTATATTTACAGGCGTATTAGTAAGTGAATTGCTCGATAAGAATAGAGAGTAACTATTGTGCACGACAATGCAAGAGCAGAAATTCTAGTTAATGGTTTGGTACAAGGAGTTGGATTCAGATTTTTTGTAGTTAAGCATGCTTCTCGTTTAAAGCTTAATGGTTATGTGCAAAATCTTTTTACGGGCGAAGTTCTTACGGTTGTCGAAGGTGACAAAATTAATATTGTGGAACTTTTTAATTTGATAAAACTAGGACCGTCACATGCTCATGTTAAAAATTCAAGAATAGATTGGTTGGAATTCAAAAATGAATTTGAGTCATTTGAGGTGAAATTTTGAATAATCCATACAGAATAGGAATTGGTTTTGATGTTCATGCGTTTGTAAATAATCGAAAGTTAATAATTGGCGGAGTGGAAATCCCTTTTGAAAAAGGATTAGCAGGCCATTCTGATGCTGACGTGCTTCTACATGCAATTTGTGATGCTTTACTTGGCAGTATTTCCGCTGGAGATATCGGGATGCATTTTCCAGATAATGATCCAAAGTATAAAAATGCCAATAGTCTTGAACTGTTAAAGTATGTTTATAAGCTAGTCATCCAAGCGGGATATTCAATTGCAAACGTTGATACAATTATAACCGTGCAACGACCAAAACTTTCTGGTTATGCCATTCAAATGAAAAAAAATATTGCTGATGTACTTCACACTTCGGTAGAAAATATTTCTATTAAAGCCACTACAACAGAAAACCTTGGATTTGTAGGACGAGAAGAAGGAGTTTCTGCATTTGCTTCAGTTTTAATTATCAAAACAAAATAGAATGTTTGAAGACATATTGAATTCACTGGCTAACTTTTCTCCTATGTGGATTTATGTTAGTCTTTTCTTCTTCTCATTTATTGAAAATATTTTTCCACCTTCACCAAGTGATGTTGTAATAATTGTTGCCGGAACCTTGGTGAGCACAAATATCATAAGTTTTTTCCCCACTTTGCTAGTTACTTCAATTGGAAGCGTTATGGGTTTTATGACCTTATTCTACATTGGAGCTCAAGTTGACAAAAAGCTATTGGAGAAAGGAAGATTTAAATTTTTATCGACCGAGGCATTGCAAAAAGCTGAGAAGTGGTTTTCTAAATATGGTTATTGGGTTATACTTGGAAATAGATTTTTATCTGGTACGCGAGCAGTAATTTCTTTTTTTGCTGGCTTGAGTGAATTGAATATTAAAAAAACATTTTTGTTTGCTTTGATAAGTTCTACTATATGGAATTTACTGATAATATCACTCGGTGTTTTGTTCGGAAATAATGTAGCTCTTGTAGATCAGCATCTTAAAACATACAGTAACATAGTTCTCACTATTACAATTCTGATTATATTATTCTTTGTTATAAGGTATTTTCTTCAAAAGAGAAGAAAGCAAAAAGCTTGAAGATTCTTTTCTGGAAAAATGGTTTACAGTTAACGGTAGATGAAAAGCGACAAAGGAATAAGGAACGTTTGTCACTTCTGATAAGCGGGATTTTACTTGCAGTTTCATTTCCTCCGGTTCCATTTCCAGCTCCGATACTTTTGTTAGTAGCCCTGATTCCTTATTTAAATGTGATTGAAAAAAAAGAGAAGTTGATTGAAATTAATCGAGCAACTTACCTCATGGCATTTATCTTTTGTCTTTTCACTTTGTACTGGGTTGGAAGCTGGCAGAAAGAAGCAGATCCTTTTTTAATGGTCTCGGGAATACTTCTGATATTTGTTAACCCCGTTTTTTTCTTAATTCCTTCAACACTTTTATATTTTTCACGACAAATATTTCCAAGAAGATACACTCTTTATTTACTTCCGTTCTTCTATGTTGCGTATGAATATGTTTACATGCTGACGGATTTAAGTTTCCCTTGGCTTTCGCTCGGAAACGGTTTAGTCCAATTTACATCATTTATTCAAATTGCAGATATTATCGGTCAGTTGGGTTTAACCATTGTTATTGTTTTAATAAACGTATTAGCATACAAAAGTGTGACTTCATTCGGAATCAGCAAAAAATCATTTTATTTCCACTTATTTATCTCGTTCTTAATCTTAATCTTTATCTTAACCTATGGAACACTCAAGTTGAATCAAACAGAACAACTCAACAAAAGAGTTAAAGTAGGATTGATTCAACCCAATCTCGATCCTTGGGAGAAATGGAAAGGGAATGACCTCAACCAGCTCACTCAACTGTATCTTGGTTTGTCTAAAAAAGCGGTCAATAACGGTGCTAAAGTAATCATTTGGCCTGAAACAGCTTT
>CAYMKU010000019.1:0-72082 GCA_964391015.1 uncultured Ignavibacteriaceae bacterium | reverse complement strand
GGATTCGGATAATTCTGATAAAGCACAAAATCATTTACAGCGACAACATCATTTTCAACATTTGTTATGACAGGTTCGCCTGCATTTTTCCATGCGGTGTAAATCAAGCATGAAAGCTTGTATGATGCACTTTTGAATAACCGAATAGTAAAACTTTTAGTAAGCTCCCAAAACTTTTGATAATAAGTGCTGTTATAACTTCCTCCCGAATAACTCTTAGCAGTTAAATCAGCTTGAAGTACAGAATCAACATAATCATAATTTGAATACAGCATTTCAAAAACATAATCAGGTACATTCGAAACATAGCTTGCAGTTTCACCAGTATAAACTATTTGCGACTGATATGTGTTTATCATACTGCTTTCATAACGCGAATGAACTCCTGTTTGCCCGGAATACTGTCCATTATAATTTCGAGTAATGTGAAGCGGCATATGGCAGTCGCCAACATAATGACCAAGATCAGCAGCAGTAAGCATCGCCTTTTGCCAATCATGCCGAGCAAATGCTGCCTTAAGCGAATCTACTGTTGTTATGATTGCCCATGGTAAAGTTCCTTGATCCATAACAAAAGTGTAGCCATGCTGCATAACAAGCGAATCAAAGTTTTGGGTTATCCTTCCACTCGATACAAACTCAGGGTAATTATCAATATCAATGTAATGTTTTACATCTTCACTGGGATCCCAGTCCTTTCTATAATCTGCATCAGAAGCATGGACAGCAATAGAATCAGCCCAGAACATGAGAAAATTTAGCTCTGCTGGAAAAGATAAAGTCGAGTTTCTGTTTATGATTCTGTGCCCGACAGAACCCCATCCAAGGAAGATGAGCACAACAGGGAGTAAAAATTTGATAGCTTTCTTTTTCATAATTGTAATATAATGAACTACTTTAACAATAACATCTTTTTGGTTTGAACGACATCACCAACTTGCAGCCGGTAGAAATACATCCCAGATGCCGGATGCTTGATACTTAATGAAGGATTGAATTCTACTTCATACATTCCTGGAGATTGTTCTTCGTGCACCAATGTAGCAATTTCGTTACCGAGGACATCGTAAACTTTGAGAGAGACAAACCCCACCTCGTTCCTCCCTTTTACTAAAGGGGAGGATGAAGGAGGGGTTCCAATAGTATAACGAATTTTTGTTGATGGATTAAATGGATTAGGGTAATTCTGTTCCAATCTAAAATCATTAAACAAAAGAGTTTCATCTTCAACACGGGTAACTACATTACTGCTTCCGGGAGTCGGATTCATAAATAACCATGCTGCTGTTCCATTCGGGAATCTACCATAAGATGTATCTGTTTTTTGCAGCCCAAAAGTAATTGAATCGAGAATCGTAGTTCCATTAGTATCAATTAAAGCAATATATTCACCACTTTTACTTAGTTTAAAGTTTGCATGAATACCAGGCTGAGTAAGATTATCATCGCACCAAACAACTAAAAACTCGCCCGGATTTAAATAAAGGGATGGTTGTGTAAATCTCCACTTAGTAAGATTAGTAGGATTGTCTGTCATATATCTTCCGGTTAGTAAAACAGGTGACGTAATCGGATTATAAAGCTCAACCCAATCATCATGATCGCCAGAAGGGTCGGGAAAGGAGTTTACATTATCTGCAAGAAATTCATTTATTAGAACATCATGGGCAGCCGATACTGATGCAGAAATATCAATAGGCGCTTTCCTCGGATAAATTTGAACTTGGCTTGAAACATCCTTTAGATTGATTGAAAAACTTCCTGAACCACTTATACCAAGAGGAGGTATCACTCCGACATATCTGTCTGCTTCATCAACATTTTTTGCACTGATGATTGGGGAGAAAATCATGGGATAAGTTTCTGTAGAAGTACTGCCTGTTCTCGTAAAATGAATTGATACTTCATTCAGTCCCAAATAACTGAATGCAGAAACATAAACACGAATTGAATCGGCTGGTCCGGGATGTTGCGGTTCATAGCTAATTTTATATGCAATTGGTTTTGCTGAAAGATATGATAATTGGCTGAATGTAGAGTTGTTTCGGAGATTTACGAATTGTTTCAGTCCATATTTTACATGCTGATTTGAAAATCCCGTTGAAGAATAAGAATTGAAAAAGTCTGCTGTTGTAAATCCATAATCGAGTACTCGAAATGGATCAGAAATTGCATAAGGCGTAATCATCTGTTTAATGCTGTCTATGTGATTTTCCCAAATGTAAAGAGAGTAAGCATTATTTCGAATGAACTCTATGAAATGTGTATATAAGTTTCTGTATTGTGAATTCGCCATTAGCTTTTCTGCAAGCGGTCTGGATCCGCTCACGACTTTAGGAAAATTGTATGGATTTGCTGTCGTCCAATTTATATTAAACCAATCAACACCATAAGTATTATCGTAATCATAAGGAATTATATGAAATTTATCGATTGATGGTTCATGGTAGAGATAATAATTATTCATTAACGACCAATAATCGTCCCAGCTTCCCATCAAAACATTCAGTGCAAAATATTTCAACACTTCAGAAATGTCTATCACAGATTCAAGTGAATCAGGTAATGAAGCAGCAGGTGTATTATTAAGAATTGTAATCAGCCGAACCAATTTTGTAAAATCCATTTGCTGTTCATTGGTTGATAGCTCATATGCAGGTCGTCCATCGCTGTTAAGGTTAATGTAGATAGATGGATCGCTTCCCAAGTATGTAAGGTCTGCAGGATACAAACATTTCCATAGATTTCCAGAATCATCTGCAAAATTCTTCTTTAGAAATTCTTCATCAATATGCTCAACATTTATGTAAAGCCCATAGTAATTACCATTGATGTAAACAGCAACATGATTAGCGCGGCTTGCTTTTAAGCCAATAGTTTCAAAATGATCAAAACAGAGTTTGCTTCTGATAATCGAAGGATCGTTATGCTCACCATTAAGGTTTAGTTTTTCAACGTTGTGAAAGTCTCTCCCTTTTTTGAACGTATTGAACGATACTTTAAAAGATTTCTTTTTCGCTTCACGCGAAGTATTTCCGCGTAATCTAAATCCAATTGAATCAACTGTTTCATCAATCCAATTATTTTTGAAATGGAAAACTGCAACATGCTCGGAATCGCTTTGCACGTTGTTGTAAATCCAATTTAATGCCGCTGTATCAATGGATATATCAACTCTTGCAATATGGGAATCATCATAAAGCTTCCAGCTGTCATCAGTTTGTGCATGAAGGTATATTGTGGATAAAAGTATCATTAAAAAAGTCAACTGAAGAGTTTTTCTCATAATTGTATTTCAATCAATATTACATTAACAATTAAATCTATTTTGAGTTTCACTTCTAACTTAAAGACATTACTTTCAACTTTCAATTGAATATCATATTCTCTAAATAATATACTCCTAAACTCATCTAAACATTCAGTAAATTGGTATTAGAAATTTATTTTGCTTGGAGACTCATTGAAAGAAATTAGAAATATTGCAATCATTGCTCATGTGGACCATGGTAAAACTACGCTCGTTGATCAAATACTGAAACAATGTGAAGTATTCAGAAAAAACCAGGTTGTTAGAGAAAGATTTCTCGATTCAAACGATCTTGAACGTGAAAGAGGAATAACCATTCTAGCTAAGAATATCAGCATCCCATATAAACATTATAAAATTAATTTAATTGATACACCAGGACATGCGGACTTTGGCGGCGAAGTTGAGCGAGTCCTAAAAATGGCAGACGGAGTTTTGTTGTTGGTTGATTCATTCGAAGGCCCTATGCCGCAAACAAGATTTGTGCTTGAGAAAGCTCTGTCATTTCATCTTAAGCCGATTGTTGTAATCAATAAAATTGATAGACCGGATAACCGTCCTGAAGAAGTGCTTGATGAAATTTATGATTTATTCATTGATCTTGGTGCAGAAGAGCATCAGCTCGATTTTCCTGTTCTTTATGCAAGCGGTAGAGATGGCTGGGCAGTTAAGCATTTGAAAGATCAGCATAAAAATCTGAATCCCTTGCTTGATGCAATAATAAAAGATATTCCTCCTCCTCCAATTTTGCATGGATCGCTTCAGATACAAATTACCACTCTTGATTACAACGATTATGTCGGACGAATTGGAATCGGAAGAGTATTCAGGGGAACTCTCAGAAAATCAGGCAAGCTTTGCATCATTAAACGAAATGGTGTCATCCATGAAACCTCCTTAAAACAATTGTTTGTTTTCGAAGGTTTGAACCGAACAGAAGTTGAAGAAGTCTATTGCGGCGATATATGTGCAATTGTAGGTATAGAAGATGTTGATATTGGTGATACAATTGCCGACGCAGAAAATCCCGAACCTTTACCATACGTTTCAATAGATGAACCAACAATAAGCATGACATTCACAGTTAATAATTCACCGTTCTACGGAAGAGAAGGTAAGTTTGTTACATCAAGACAACTAAGAGATAGACTTTTCAAGGAACTTGAGCACAATGTTGCATTAAAAGTTCAAGAAACATCTTCACCGGATTCGTACAAAGTTTCCGGCAGAGGGATACTACATCTTTCCATCTTAATAGAAAACATGAGACGTGAAGGTTACGAGCTTCAAATTCGTGAACCAAAAGTAATCTACAAAGCAATTGATGGAAGAAAAGCCGAACCTATCGAGGTGCTTGTTGTAGATGTTCCTGCTGATTTTGCTGGTAAAGTGATTGAACTTGTTGGACAGCGTCGCGGTGAATTAATTAAAATGGAAAACAAGGGAAATATGAACAAGCTGGAATTTCATATTCCTTCACGCGGAATTATGGGATTGAGAACAAAAGTTCTAACCGCAACTTCAGGTGAAGCAATTATGCATCATAGATTTTATCAGTACGAATTTTTCAAAGGATCAATTGGAACAACTAAAAATGGAGTTATGATCTCGATGGGTGAAGGAGCTTCAACTGCTTATGCAATTGATTCCCTTCAGGATAGAGGAAGATTTTTTATTGATCCCGGAGATATTGTTTACCAGGGACAAATTGTTGGCGAGCACACAAAAGAAAATGATATTGAAGTAAATGTTCAGAAAGGAAAAAAACTTACAAACATGCGGGCTTCCGGTTCAGATAAGGCGATAAAAATTACTCCCGCAGTTAAATTCTCTCTTGAAGAAGCACTCGAATACATTGAAGATGACGAAATGGTAGAGGTCACTCCAAAATCAATTCGTATGCGAAAAATCTATTTAGATTCGAATGAACGAAAGAGATATAATTTAGGCAAGAAAGTTGTGTGAAGAGCAAAATTTTTAATTTTATTAGACCCCGAAACTAGTTCGGGGTGACAAATTTGAGTTATACACTACTATCAACAGTCAATCACAACATTGATTCAAACAAAAACCTGTCGATCAATACTTTTTAACTATTTCTTCAACTTTATTCTTACTGTAATCTGAAACACCAATGATCAACCCAGCAGTTACAACAACAGCACCAAGAATTTGAATTAAAGTAACTTCTTTTCCAAAGAGCAGCATGACAAATGGAAGCAATGCTAAATAGACATTTGTATAAGGAACCCAGAAATGCGCTGCAAATCGAGAAAGCTTAAAGAAACCAAAACTGTAAATGTATCCCGTCAAACCTGCAAGAACTACAAATAAAATCGGCAGCCAATTATTTGGAATAATGTTTCCCTCAAAAAGTGAGAAGAATCTGTTGTAGTCTGTTGCCGCGTATATTTCTTTAATCTTCTCTTTTGCTTCGGGTGTAACTTCAGAATTTAAAATGTACTCAGTTCCATTAAACGAGTAATGTTTTTCAAGAAATTCCTTTTTTGCATTATCTAACTTAGGGGCGACTTCTTTTTCATATCTTTCAGTGGCAATACGTTGAGGAAGATGAGCATTAGTCATACTCGCAATCATTGGAAAGATTAATATTGCCAGCGAAATGAAAACCATTTTCCAGATCTCACGCCAAACAACTAATGCATTTGGACCAACACCTTTTAATGCCGTTTGAACCGTTTTGTTATTCAAAACCTGCTGCGAACAAAGACAAACATTAATAATTAATATCCATATTATTGCATTCCAATCGAGAAGGCTACTTTTTGAAGCAACACTATCAAACATTTTGGGAATTGCAATTCCGATAATTACTAGAATTACTCCGAACCAATGTTCTTTCCGGATTGGTGCATTAAATAAAAACTTTCCGAAAAAAGGAAGTGTAACAAGATAAATATTTACATAAGGAGCATAAATGTGTGGAGAATAAAATCTCGGTAAGTAAAAGAAACCAATATTCTCAATTACACCGGTGAATGCACAAATCATAATTGTTGCCATTGAGAGCATTCCTGGCCAGAGGTATTTCATTTCTTTACCGCGAATAACTTCAGTAGTTGTTGCAACTACAGCCCAGGAAAGCTTTGAAATTTCTCTCCACCAAGTCATTACACCAGGCGAAATATCAATTGGAAGGTTGCCGGTATATTTGGGCTGATTTGCCATCCAGTTAAGGACGTATTGTCCGCCAAGAGCACCGTTAATAATTGAAAGCCAAAGTATAATGACAATCCATTCCATAATTAATCTTTATTTAATTGAAAAAAATTAACTTGAACTTGGGTAGTAAAATACAGAATTGATATGAGAGAAATATTATATCCTGGAAAAAATTTGTAGGGCATGATACATCATGCCCCTGCCTTAAAATTATCTGAGCAACACCATCTTCTTCGTTTCTATTAGCGAGCCTGCAAGCATTTGATAGAAATATACTCCGCTCGGAAGGTTTGCTACATTCCATGTTAACTCATATGTACCGGGAGATTTTTCTTCATTAACTAATGTTTCAATTTCATTTCCAAGAATGTCGTAAACTTTGATCGTTACAAATTGCCTGCTGCCTATTGCATACTGGATTTTGGTCGCAGGATTAAACGGATTTGGATAATTCTGAAACAACTTAAAGTCCGTTGGCAATAATTCTGTAATTTCTTCCTCAGCATCAGATAATAAATCGGGTTCAGGAGAAGGCAGTTTTACTGTTGTATAAATTTTGAACTCACCTGGCTGCAAAGTAACGAGCATATTAACATCACTGACATCTACGCTGTCACCGCTGAAAAACTCATACCATTTCCCTGTTCTGCTGAATGTCGGCATAACACTAATAGAAATGACATGAAAATTTCCAATGATTGAAACGTCCATTGAAGGATGAGTGATATTTATCTTTTTACCATAACCGTAAAGAACTGTTGAAAATGTTCCGCTTCGAAATGCCTCATAATTCTTTTTAAGCTCAATAATTTCTGAGAAAACTTTGTAAAGCTTTAATCTTTTAGGATCGGATAAATAGTCCCAACGGATAGGTTTGTTGCCAATTCGTCCATTGTAATTGATCGAATAATCATAACCAAGCTCGCCAAACTGCCAAATCATTTTTGGACCAGGTATCGTAAAGAAGAATGCTGAAGCCAGCTTTATTCTGTTTATCGCTACCCTAATATCTTTTATGTTGTATGAACCGTTTGAATTTCCGTACGTTAAATTTTTGTACATCAACCTTTCTTCATCATGACTTTCCATATAAGAAACAAGATGAGGATTTTGCCACCCGCGGTTCACATAATAACCCCCGCTTAAATCAGATGCATATCCCATCGTAGCCTCGTTGTACTGGTAATTCATATTTCCCCAAAGCATCATACCATAATTTGATAAAACAGTTTCCTCGCTATTTGGTCCAAAATGTTCCAGAATAACATAAGCTGTCGAATCATACTCCCAAATTTTGTTTGCCATTCTTTCAAGGATATTAATCCTTGCTTGATCATAACTTCCTCCGTCACCGGGAGTATTTGTAAAACCCTTCGTAAAATCAAATCTGAATCCGTCAAAATTATAGTCCTCTAACCAAAAACGATTTACCCTATCTACATAATCTTTTGTTGCCTGGCTTTCATGATTAAAATCATAACCAAAAGAAAAAACTGGATTAGGAGAGACAACATTAAACCAAGGATTGTTTGCAGCGGGACGAGTATTGAATGAATCCCAATACAATCTTACCAATGGTGATTGCCCGTAGGCATGATTCAACACCATGTCAAGAATAACTGCGATTCCATTTGCATGCGCTGTATCAATAAATTTCTTTAAATCATTTTTCGGTCCGTAGTATTTGTCAACTGCAAGATGAAAACTCGGATTGTATCCCCAGCTTTCATTTCCTTCAAATTCCATTACCGGCATTAACTCTATTGCATTAACACCCAGATTCTTTAAATACTTTATTGTGTCAGTCAGCGTTTTATAATTATGCGATGAAAGAAAATCACGAATAAGTAATTCATAAATTACAAGATCTTTCTTCTGAGGGCGTTGAAAACTTGTCACGTTCCAGGTATAAGGAGTTTGGTTTGTTTGAAGTACTGAAACAATCTCAGAAGTTTTACCTGAAGGATATGGTTTCAAATTAGGATATGTTGTACTTGATATGTAAGGGTCATTCCATGGATCGAGAACTTTTTCTGTATATGGATCGCCAATTCTAATTTCTCCATCAACAAGATATTGGAATGCATATTCCTGTCCAGGATTCAAACCATTAATAGTTAACCACCAAATAACTTTGTTTGAGTCTATTACATCACGCTTCATATAGTAGTTTGGATTTACTTTCCAGTCATTAAAATCACCAACTACGTAAATGAATTTTTTATACGGCGCTAATAAAGCAACTGTAACTTTGGTCGGATTTTCATAATTGATCCCATATTTCATTCCTGATGGAAGAGAGGCATCTTGAACCGGAGGGTTAACATATATTATGAACTCCGTAGAATCAACTATATTTGAAGTATCTACCGCAACTGCTGAAATGTTATTTGTCCCTTGAGGATATTGTGCAGCAATAAAATTATAATTTATTTGGTTTGACGATGTCTGCGCAACTTGAACACTATTCACATAAAGTTTGAAGGTTGATATTACAGTTCCAATTTCTGCTGCTGTCAATTGAACTTGAATCGTGTCTGTAGGTGAGGCAAATGCCGGCGAGCGCAAAGGATCACCATAAAGAAGTGAAATACTTGGACTGTTAATTACTACTGTTATTCCTGGTTCATAGAGATTAGTAAAAATATCCGGTCGTGTTTGTTTTGCACCATCAGATGAACGTAACACCAAAGCCAAGGCAAGTATTTTTTCTGATACATTTGTAACACTGTAGAATTGCCGAGGTCGTCCAATTGTAAGCTTGTAATGGTTCGCATCAATTCTGGTCAAAGCAGGTTGAGTGGTATTGTTTCCCCAGCTTCCTATTACATGCTGCCAATTCCCGATATTTGTATTGACTCCTGTATGAGCATAAATAGTCCCGGTATAATTTAAAAGTTCTTCTGCGCCTGGTTGTGTGGCATCAAGAAAAACTACTATAGAATCATTCTGCGTTGGATATTGCGGTGAAGTAGTTACTTGAGAAAATGTTAATATGGATAAGTTGAAAAACAGTACAACAAATTTTTTCATTTCAATTCCTTTCTTAGTTTATCTCAATTAAATCTGGTTTACCGGCGTCAATCCATGCAGAGAAAATTAACGATGCCAAAGCACCAGACGCATTCGAGATTAAATCAACCGTAATATATTCTGTTCTAAACCACATTAAGCGATAATAATCATCGCTTCCATGCGAAGCTGTTTTCTCATAGGCAAGCTTATCCGCAGAAAAAATAACCGGTGATATTGTATTTGAAACGGTCAGATAACTAAAGATGTAATCAAGCGGATTGGAGACATATTCTACTGGCTCTATTTTAACTGAATTGACTACCTGATTAATATATCTATTAACCATTTCCGATTCATACCTGCCATGTATTCCTTTCTGATCTGTAAGCTGACCATCATAATTCAACATTGTGTGAAATGGTTGATGACCATCTCCAACATAATGTCCTAAATCAGATGCGTATTGCAAAATTCTATCTTTACTTTTTTCCATAAACGCTTGTACAAGATTTGTATAAGTTTCAAATGTAGCCCAGGGGAGAATTCCCATTTTCTTAACCTTTTCTTCGCCATAAAGGTTTACCAATTGACTTTTATCCGTAATCATATTTCCGTTCATAAATTCAGGATAGAAATCCACATCAATAAAGTGCTTGGGCCACTCTGTTGTATCTACTTTAGTATCACGTCTAATATCAGGATCAGAGGCATGATCACCAATGTATTCACTCCATGATTTCACTATTGCCATTTCATCAGGAAGCAATTCAACTGCTTTAATATTTATCAGCTTGTGGGCTTCCCTTCCCCATGCAAATAGTGTGCTGCAGGTTGACAACAATAAAAATGCTATTACAGTAATTGCGATTTTACTTTTCATTTTCTTTGATTCCGCTTAGTTGAACAATAATTTCTCTCTGCCTTGGATGAGTATCAAAATCAACAAGAATGATTTGCTGCCATGTACCAAGCAGTAACTTCCCTTTTGAAAACGGGACAGTGAATGAAGCTCCTTGAAGCGAAGCTCTCACATGAGAATGACCGTTTCCATCATGCCATGTATCATCGTGCGAGTATCTTTGGTTAGAAGGAATAATCTTTTCAAAGAACGCAGGATAATCCTTCAACAAACCGGGTTCATATTCGATAGTAGTAATTCCTGCTGTTGAACCAACCACAAATATTAGAACGTTTCCTTCCTTAAATCCAGATGATGAAAGCAAAGAGAAAACTTGTTCTGTTATATCGTTTATCGAAGTGTTTCCCTTCGTTTTAATACCGAAGGATAAAGTTTCTACTGTGTACATTCAGTTTATTCTTATTAAAAGTGATTTTTTCTCTTATGTAACTTAAAAGTATTGCCTCTTTTATACAATTCGAATCCGATTTGGGCTTTCGGCTTCAGGATTAAAATTGATAAATTAGGATAGATATTTTAGAAAAATTTTCACTATGAAAGGATCATCATGCAGTCAAAAGATTATATTGCATTAGAAGAGCGTTACGGTGCACATAATTATCATCCCATTGATGTTGTTATTGCAAAAGGTAAAGGAGTTTGGGTTTGGGATGTTGAAGGAAAAAAGTATTTAGACTTTCTCTCTGCTTATTCTGCTGTTAATCAAGGTCACTGCCACCCCAAAATAACTAAAGCTTTGGTTGATCAAGCACAAGTGCTTACGCTTACCTCGCGGGCATTCTACAATAACTGCCTCGGTGAATACGAAAAATATATTACTGCACTTTTAGGATATGATAAAGTTCTCCCAATGAACACCGGTGTTGAAGCCGACGAAACAGCAATTAAGCTTGCTAGAAGATGGGCATATGACGTTAAAGGAATTAAAAAGTATGACGCCAAGATCATTGTTGCTAACGAAAACTTCCACGGTAGAACCATGATGGCAATTTCTGCTTCAACTGATCCAGATTCTTATGAAGGATATGGACCATTCCTTCCTGGCTTTATCAAAGTTCCATTCAATGATATTCCAGCATTAGAAAAAGCGCTGCAAGAACCAAATGTTGCGGCATTCATGGTTGAACCTGTGCAGGGCGAGGCAGGAGTTGTTGTTCCCGATGAAGGTTATCTTAAAAAAGCTTATGAACTTTGTAAATCCAAAAATGTTTTGTTGATATGCGATGAAGTTCAAACCGGATTAGGACGCACAGGCAAAATGCTTGCATCCGATCATGAAAATGTTAAGCCCGATATTTTAATTCTCGGTAAAGCGCTTTCAGGTGGAGTAATGCCCATCTCGGCAGTTTTAGCAAGAGATGAAATAATGCTTACAATTAAACCTGGCGAACACGGTTCAACATTTGGCGGAAACCCGCTTGCTTGTAAAGTTGCAATTGCGGCGCTTCAAGTTTTAGTTGATGAAAAGCTTGCTGATAATGCAGAAAGATTAGGTAAGATTTTCAGAGATGAGATGAGCAAGCTAATGAAGAAAGCCGATTTGATCACCAAAGTCCGCGGTAAAGGATTGTTGAATGCAATTGTAATCAAGCCAACTGAGAGCGACAAAACTGCATGGGATGTTTGCTTGGCTTTAAAGGAAAACGGATTACTTGCAAAACCAACTCACGGAGATATTATAAGATTTGCTCCGCCGTTAGTTATAAATGAAGAAGAATTAAAGTTTGCTGTTGAAGTAATAACAAAAGTGATAATGAATTTCAAATAACCTCGTCACCGTTCCCTCTCCTTTTTCAGGAGAGGGACGAAGGGTGAGGTCTGACTGATGGAACAACCTTTTTCTATTATATTACTTCCTCACTAACTTATTTTACTCCTTCTCTCTTTGCTTTTGCTCGGTATCTATTTACACTTGCTCATTACCAAAACTACTTTGCTTCCTCTCCAATTACTTTAGCAAGGTTTCTATTTACACTTGCTCACTGCCGACTTTATTTTGCCCTTCCTCCTTTTACATTAGCTAAATATCTGTTTACACTTGCTCTCCACCAAGTTTATATAGTTAAATATAGAGTTATAGATGTTGCATTCAGAGATAGAGATGTCTCATATCAATAATAATTAGTAAAATATAGAATTAAGTAAGCTCACTCTATAATTAAGTTTATAGACTATAGAGTTTATATTATAAAATCAAAATTATATTGAACAGACTTAATTTTATATTTTATTTACCCAATTTTATATTTAGCTTATCCAAACTTATATTTAGCTTACTTAAATTTATATTTGACTTATTTAATTTTATATTTAATTTACTTGAACTTATATTAAGCTTACTCAAATCTATAATGAGCTTACCTAATTATATAATTAGCGAACTTGAAAAGACAGTTAGCTTCAGAAAGTTGATAATTAGCGAAAAAAGAAAGAAACCGAGCTATTGTAAGCAGATAACGAGCAATTGTAATTGGATAGTTTGTAACTGCAAACAGATAGTGAGCAGTTGAAGGGGGAGAATTAGCTCCAGAAAAGAGAGAGTTTGCACAAAATAGTTGAAATTGAGCATTTGAAATTAGATAGTGAGCAAAAGTAAAGTGACTTCACCCGATTGTATTTCAGCGTTTCCGTAGAGATGTGAAACGTGAAAGGGAAAAACGTAATTGTCTTTATCCGGTATCAGGCATCTGGAATCCGGTATCTGGCAACCCGAATCAAGTATCTAGAATCCAGTATCAAGCATCCAGTTGACTCGTTGATTTTTGCACGCTCAAATAGTAAGTTACAAGTGATAAAAACACCAAGCTACTATAAACACCTACTGATGGGCTACTGTGATGGGCATTGCAGATACGATCAGAAAATAAAAACAGTTCGTATATGAGATTTTTTTTCGGGATTGTTTCCAAAAGAAATTATTTGTTGCTTAATTTAAGTGCTGCAAAAAAATCATTTATAGAGAAAAATATATGGTTATGCGGTTTGTAAACACGAAAATAATTCTTAAATAATTACCGAATTGTTAAATGATAATTCTCCATAACTAATAGTTAGGTGTATAACAAAATAAAAGGTAATCTACAATGAAATATTTCTTTTTAGCTTCATTCATTTTATGTTTTACTTCTATAAATGCTCAAGAGAATCTTAAGTATATAAATATTAATGGAACCTCTGAAGTTATTCTTCCAGCCGACCAAATTAATTTCACCGTGCAAATAAAAATAATTGATGAATCTATTGAAGAAAGTAAAAAAACTAATGATAAATATTTGGATGAATTATTGACAACATTAAAAAGTATTGGAATCAATTCTAATGATATAGAAGTGTCTCCGATAACTCTTGGGAAAAATTATGAGCATGACATAAATCGAGAAAGAAAACAAAAAGGATTTTTCACAGAAGTAAAGATTACTTTTTTACTTAAAGATTTATCAAAATATTATGATTTAACTAATAATCTCTCATCAAGTAATTATTTTGAAATTGTTAATTCCAGTTACAGTATTTCAGATTATGAACAACAGCATAAATCGGCATATGAAAAGGCTTTGAATGCAGCAAAAGAAAAAGCAGAATATATGACTAAAACTTTAGGAGTAAAATTGGGAGAAGTTTTAGAAATTGATGAAAATAATTATTGGCAAAGTTATGCTAATCCATTTAATACCGTTACACAAGTAAATTCACAAGAAGGAAGTATTTCTGGAAAAGTTACGATAAGAAGAAGTGTAAGAGTAAAGTTTGCAATAAACTAGAAAATACACCTAACCTGCAACTCAAAGCGACCGTAAAAACGGTTCGGCGTTTTAAGGGTTTTAATGTGTAACAAATTCGTTTGTCATTGTTGTTAGAGATAGTTAAGTAAAATAAGTTTTTAATAATTATTGGCTTTGGGGGCTAAGGCGGCGTAGCTGTGTTGGGCGGAGCTTTAGTTGCAAGTACGTTATACGTTAAGATTTAATCAATCAAAAAAGGGGATGCTTATGAAGAATAACTCAGAGTCTCAATCAGAAGGGGAAAAGAAACATTCCAAAGTTCTGCTTACAATAACTACTATATTTGGCATACTATACTTGATATTCATCATAGACAATTTCATTTCAGAGCCCAATAATCTTGAAAGCACTGTTGTTAAATTGGCATTTATCATCTTTCTTGTTGGATATTATTATTCTTGGAAGAATGAAATGATTGCTGGAATTATCTTTATTTTCTGGTGGGGTGTAATGTGGTATCTGGGCTTATTTATAGCTGAGCACGATAAAGGGGCTAGTGTCGTTATGGGATTACCAATGTTCGTTGTCGGGATTCTATTCATAGTTTCACAATACAGAAGCAGAGAAAGAATTACTAAAAATTGAACAATGCAAAACGCCTTAAATGTGAGCAAAATATTCTATTAAAAGTTGCGTTGACAAAACCATCATTGTTGTTCTTGGCGGCGGGCTAAACGCAACGTCGTTAGGTAGTATAGAATCATATGAAAACTTTAATGTTATTGTTAATAATATGTTCTTTAATATTGTTTTCCTGTTCATCAAGTGTTTCTTCCAGAACTGAGGTAAAATATGATAGTAAACTTACTAAGGAAGATACCTTAGCTCTTAAAAGAGATTATGAACAGAATCATTATGATCCCTATAATATTGAAAAACCAGAGAAATATCCTGAACCAATTGGTGGTATGGAAGAGATAGCTGAAAAATTATATTACACAAGAGAAGCAAAAATTAACAATATTGAAGGAAGAGTTTTACTTCTTTTTACAGTTACAGAATTAGGCAATGTTGAGGATGTAAGTGTACTCAAAGGTTTGGGTTATGGACTAGATGAAATTGCAGTCAAAGCAATAAAAGATACCAAATTTAAACCGGGTGAAGCTAATGGAAGCAAAATAAATGTAAAAACAGTTTTACCATTGCAGTTCAAGTTGGAATAATACCACCTAACATCTTTAATAAGTAAAAAGTCAATAGGATATAGCAATACATAAAGGGAAATGTATATGAAAAAAGATTCAATAACACTTCGAATAATATTTAGTATTGGTGTAATAGTATTGCTTACTATTCCCTTAATAATGATACAATCGTTGATTTCAGAGAGACAAAGTTATCGTGACGGCGCAGTAAAAGAAATTAACAAGAGTTGGGCAGGGCGTCAAATAGTTGCTGGACCTGTTTTATCAGTCATCAGTGAAAAGTGGGCTACAAACCAAGAAGGTAAAAAGTATTTATCTCAAAACAAATTTCATTTCCTTCCGGAAAATCTAAGCATTGAATCAGAGCTTATTCCTGAAACAAGGTACCGGGGAATTTATGAAGTAACATTATACAAAGCTAAAATCAGAATTACCGGCTTTTATGATTTTGACAAGTTACAAACACTAAAGTATTCTGAATTACTTAACAGCTTATCCGATAGCTATCTATCCTTTAACATATCTGATTTAAAAGGAATTCAAGAAAACGTTCACATTAAATGGAATGGCAATGATAAAGAAGTAAATCCGGGATTAAAAAACCAAGAGATCTTTCATAATGGTTTTATGACTAATGTCGGACTTAGTTCTGATATAAAAAAATACTATTTCGATATTGTTCTACAATTAAATGGAAGTGAAAATCTTGAATTTATTCCAATAGGAAAAGTTACTGAAGTTTCGATGAAATCAATTTGGAATAATCCAAGTTTCATTGGAGAATTTCTTCCTTCATCAAGGGAAATAAAAGAAAATGGTTTTCATGCAGAGTGGAAAGTAAATCATTTCAATAGAGAGTACCCGCAAGTGTGGAATAATAATCAATATAATTTATTTACCAATTCCTTTGGAGTAAAGCTTCTGATACCAGTTGATGAATATCAAAAAACTATGCGAACTTCTAAATATGGAATTATGATAATAATATTAACATTCGTTAGTTTTTTTATGATAGAAATATTTAGCAAAAAAGTATTGCATCCTATTCAATATTTATTAGTTGGACTGGCATTAGTAATATTTTATTCGATTCTATTGTCAATATCAGAATATATTTTATTCCATTATTCATACATAGTCGCTAGCGTGCTCGTTGTAAGTCTTATTTGTATTTATACTTCAAGCATTTATTCGAACAAAATATTAGGAATGGTTATCGGGGTGTTTTTAATATTGTTTTATGGATTTATGTATGTAATCCTACAACTTCAAGATTATTCTCTGATCATTGGAAATATCGCTTTGTTTCTTGTATTATCTGCGATAATGTATTCAACAAGAAAAGTAAATTGGTATGAAATATTTAGTAATAAAAAAAGTATTGAATAAATAAACACCGCGAATATGCAAAGAAAGAAAATAAAACGAATTTGAAGACACTTATAGGAAGCGGTGACAGAATTGGACTATTTGTATTACCATTCTTAGCAATTGGTTTAATTCTAAACATTTTATTTCCATTTCTGTTTAGTGTCGGCAGTCCATCAACTGTTTTAAGCATGTTCTCAATTGTTATTTTAATCCCTGGAGTAATAATCTGGATATGGTCTGTAGTTTTAATCTTAACAAAAGTACCTAAGAATGAATTGATAACAAGCGGACCCTACTCACTGGTTAAGCATCCACTTTATACAGACGTAGCGCTGCTTGTGCTTCCATGAATTGGATTCTTATTTAATACGTGGTTAGGAATGTTGATTGGAATCGTCTTATACATCGGCTCAAGAGTTTATTCACCTAAAGAAGAAGAAATATTAGCCAAAACTTTTGGCACTAAATGGAATGAATACTGCAGCACTGTAAAAGTACCCTGGCTATAGAACACCTCATACAGAGAATTATATTAAAATAAATATAAAACAAAGCCCTCTATTCGAGGGCTTTAATCGTTACTTGGCAGGATTTTAACTACATAAGATATTTTACAACTTCTTTTGTTTGGACAAATGCTGTTTTTAGAGTTTGGAGTCTCTGAGAAACCGAATCCCAATCATTGTTTTTGCCTGATAATTCAATCCCCAATGCTTCTTCCCCAATTCTAACGGCACCAAGCGAAAAGCTTGAACCCTTAATGGTGTGAACTTCTTTAACAACGTTTTCTAATTCTTTCTTCGCTAAAAATTCATCCAACCTATTAAGACGCTGTTCAAAATCTTCAAAGTAATCCATTAGCAATTCTCTTTGAAATGCAACATCACCAAGACTCATCTCATTGAAACGCTGATTATCAAATATGCCGTCAACAACTTTTACTTCAGTAACTTTTTTCTCCTTTAGACCTACATCAATATTAACCCAAGAATCTAAGACAGTCGCCAATTGTTTAACTTGAATTGGCTTTGTGACATAATCGCTCATGCCTGCTTGCATACAAGTTTCTCTATCACCTTTTAGTGCATGAGCAGTAATTGCTATAATAGGAATACTATACCCAGGTTTTTCTAATCCTCGAATCACTTTAGTAGCAGTAAAGCCATCCATTTCCGGCATCTGAATATCCATAAGAATAGCATTGTATTCACCATTTTGATATTTCTCTACCGCTTGTTTGCCATTATTAGCTGCATCTGCCTTGTATCCAAGTTCCGTCAGCATTCTAAGAAGAATCTTTTGATTAACAACATTATCTTCAGCTATTAAAATTTTATGTTTTCTTCGTTTCTCTATCAAATCATCATCATACGGAGTAATTTTTTCAGTTTCATAGTTCTTGAAATCAAATTTGTCTTTTGGCTGTGGATTTTCTTGCAATACAACTTCAGGCTGCTTTGAAGTAAGTTTCAAGGTAAACGTAAAAGTCGAACCGACATCAACCTCACTATCAACTGCAATTTTACCTCCCATCATTGTCACAAACTCTTTACAAATCATCAACCCAAGTCCGGTTCCTCCGTATTTGGACGAATGCGATGCATCTAATTGACTGAACGGCTTAAAGAGCGAATCGAGCTTATCGGAAGGAATTCCTATGCCGGTATCTCTGATAGACGATAAAATGACAAGCGTATTATCTGTTATAGTTTCTAATCTGCAGTAAATCTCTATTTTACCTTTTTCAGTAAACTTAATTGCATTAGTAATAAGGTTTACGAATATTTGTTTTATGCGTGTTGCATCCCCATGCAATGTGTGCGGTATTTTTGAGTCTATTTCTTTTGAAACATAAAGACCTTTTTCGCGGATCTTGCTCAAGTTTATTGTAATGGCTTGTTCAATTAAATCAGCTAAGTTGAAATCAACTTCGTAAAGCTCCATCCTGCCAGATTCTATCTTAGTCAGATCAAGTATTGAATTTAGTAATTCAAGTAAAGTTTCTGCTGAATTTTTAGCATTCCCAATAAACTGTTTTAGTTCTTCCTTGCTTTCAAAGTAATCATTTTCAATCAAAGATAAATAACCGATTATACCGTTAATTGGAGTTCTAATTTCATGTCCAAGCACAGCTAAAAATTGACTCTTGGCAAGACTTAGCCGCATTGCTTCGTCAGCTAGCATATCGGCTCTTTTCTTTTCTTCTCTTAATCGCTTTTCAGCTAACTTTTTTCTCTCCTCAGTTATTACTTGCTGAGTAATATCACGAATACTGCCTTCTAAATAGCTGCTGTTATTTTCTTCATCGTAAAAAATACTATCGTTTAATTTAACAATCAGATCTTCCCCATTCTTTTTCTTAAGAGTTATCTGATAATCCTCTACTTTGCCGTTCCTAATTATTAAATCTAATAGTTTATCTCGCTCTTCAGGTGATTTAAAAATGTCTGTTTGGATATCAATCTCCAATAACTCTGATGGATCAGAATATCCTAATATCTTTGCCATAGACGGATTAGTGACAATAAATTTTCCCTCAAGTGTAGATTGAAAAATTCCTTCAGCAGAATTGTTGAAAATAGATCGAAATCTCCTTTCAGAAGCCATAACTTGCGAAGCATTTTTTGCTGCCAGCATCCTTAGCTTGAAATTGACTGCACTGCCAATAACAGATAGGACGCTTAAAAATAGAACAAATACTACGGATTCGTACATGTTCGGCAAGAAGTAGATACTATTATCGTTGACTATTATTGCAAATGAAAATACAAGATTGTAGTAAATAGCAACTATAATTTGATTCTTCACTTCCCAGCTTAAAAATAAAGCCGAAGTAAAAATCATCAAACCTACTATTTGAGAATTTGTAACTAAGGTTGAAGGAATAAGGTAAATCATATATGCTGAAGATATGATGATCGTTATCAGCAAAACATGAACAAGTAGAACAGGTCTTTTCTTACCAAATTCAGAATTAGAAATAGTTAGAACTACGAATGCAATTATTGTAGCAAATAATCTTGTAAAATAAACTTCGAAAGAAAACTGCCGGAAATATCTGACCTCAAACATCATTGCGAATAAACCGGAAATAGCTATAAGCAATGACATAACTTTTATGGGGGTTATTAGAAAATCCTCAGTTTTTCTCTTTAATTTTTCATAGGATTTTTTTGATAACAAAATATTATCGCCAAAGAATATATCGAAAATCATCTTTTTACCTAATTCCTTATTCCAAGTTTTTTCTGCCCATCCTTAATTTGCACAAATAACATACCATCAAATTTCTAAATTGGGTTTGAAATTTTATGAATAAAGTGGTGATTTTCTTAGATTTCCATTCGTTAAGACAAAAATTCCTTAAATGACAGATTTTTTTTACTCAATAGACCTTGCAATTTTTTACTTTTTTAACCATAGTTTATCCACTCCCTTTTTGGATAGATTCTTCTCTATTATTACCAACGTGAACAATTGGTATATAGCGTATGTAATTCTGTTAGTAACAGTTTTTATAAAGGGTAAAATGAAGGGAAAGATTGCTGTTGTCTTAGTAATCCTACTCATCATTGTAACCGATCAATTAGGCCATAAGGTAATTAAGGAAATATTACAACGAGTACGACCTTGTAATTCATTATCAGATGCTATCACTCCGCTTGGTTGTAATGGAACATATTCCTTTCCATCCAATCATGCATTAAATAATTTTGCTGCAGCAGTTTTTTTCTCTCGGTTGTTTCCCAATTATAAATGGATTTTGTTCATTACAGCATTGCTTATTGCATTATCACGTGTTTATTTGGGTTTACATTATCCAAGCGATATTTTAGGAGGGGCAATCATTGGTTCTGCTTTTGGTTATTTGTTTTCTTCGATTGCATTGTTCATTGAACGTTTTTTCCATCTAAAGAAATCTAATACAGGTAAAATGTATGGAGAATAGTACTGAAAAAATAATGATTCGTAAAGCTGAAGTTGGAGACACCTCAACAATTCTGAAGTTGATAAAAGATCTTTCCATTTACGAAAAATTATTGCATCAATTTATAAACAACGAAGAATTGGTTAAAAAGTATTTATTTGGTGAAAATAAGTTTGCAGAAGTTATAATTGCAGAATATGAGAACCAATCGGTCGGTTTTGCACTTTTTTTTTACAATTATTCAACATTCGTTGGTAAACCTGGAATTTACTTGGAAGACCTATTCGTACTCCCAGAAATGCGAGGCAAAGGAATAGGTAAAAAATTATTTCTCGAATTGGTAAAAATCGCTAAAGAAAGAAATTGCGGCAGAGTTGAGTGGAGCGTGTTAAACTGGAACACTTCTGCAATAAATTTCTACAAAAACATGGGGGCAACTCCAATGGACGAGTGGACCGTCTATCGTCTAACCAAAGACAAAATAAATGAATTAGTCTCTTGAAATGTTCTTTAATTACTCACTAACTAAAATTAAATTTACGAGAAACAATAAAGGAAAGATGAATGACCTCCAGCAAAAATAGAAGAGTAGTTGTAACCGGAATGGGAGTTCTTACGCCTATCGGACTTAATGTACATGTGTTTTGGGATAATATGATGAACTCCAAGAGCGGAGCCGCATTAATTACAAGTTTTGATACTTCAAAATTAGATACCAAATTTGCTTGCGAATTAAAGGGCTTTGATCCAACTCTTTACATTGATAAAAAAACTGTTAAACGGTTAGATCCATATGCTCAATATGCTCTTTCCGCTGCAGCACAAGCAATTGCGGACAGCGGATTAGATACATCTAATTTATCTGAATCAGACAAAGCAAGAATTGGAGTTATATTTGGAAGCGGTATAGGTGGAATTCATACGTTTTATCAACAATCAATAATAAATCATACCCAAGGTCCCTCAAGAATTTCTCCATTTTTTATTCCTATGATGATACCTGATATTGCCTCAGGATACATTTCTATTCAATATGGATTTAGAGGACCAAACTATTGTGTCGTTTCTGCTTGTGCAACTGCCAATAATAATATGATCGATTCCTATTTATTGATCAAGCAAGGAATTGCCGACATAATTGTTACTGGTGGAAGTGAAGCTTCAATAAACGAGGTTGGAGTAGGTGGTTTCAATGCTTCACGTGCACTTTCCACAAGGAATGACTCACCTGAAACTGCAAGCCGACCGTTTGATTCAACAAGAGATGGATTTGTCATGGGTGAAGGTGGTGGAGCATTAATTTTGGAGGATTTAGAACATGCAATTAACAGAAACGCAAAAATTTATGCAGAAATAATTGGTATTGGTCTTTCAGCAGATGCCCATCATATAACTGCCCCACATCCTGATGGAACTGGTGCTGTACTTGCAATGGAAATGGCAATACAAAACTCTGATATAGACACTGCCGATGTTGATTATGTGAATATGCACGGAACTTCCACACCTTTAGGAGACATTGGTGAAACAATTGCAATCAAAAAAGTTTTCGGTGATCATGCTAAAAAGATGAATCTTTCATCAACCAAGAGTATGACCGGACATTTGTTAGGTGCAGCAGGGGCAGTTGAAGCAGTCGCTTCCATCTTAGCAATAACAAAAGGAATGATTCCACCGACAATCAACTTTGCAAACCCCGATCCTGAATGCGATTTGAATTATACATTCAATAAACCACAAAAGAGAGAGGTCAATGTTGTACTAAGTAATGCTTTTGGATTCGGTGGTCATAACACATCAATTCTGTTCAGGAAGTTTTTTCATTGATAACTTTATGTTAACTCAAGTTAACTTTTACTGATAAAATCAATCAGCAGCAATATTATATCGCACTTAAAAAAATTTCACATTATTTTAATTAACTCACTTTTTGATGGAGTAATAATTTGGATTGGATATTTCAGCCACAATATTTGGTTGCACTATTAACCTTAACCGTACTTGAAGTTGTTTTAGGAATCGACAACATCATTTTCATCTCTATACTGGCTGGAAAGCTTCCGGTTGATAAAAGAAAGAAAGCCAGACTTATTGGACTCGTACTTGCTATGATTACAAGAATCGCACTCCTATTTTCCCTAACATTAATAATGCATCTTACAAACACTTTATTCAACATTATTGGTCAAGACATTTCCTGGAGAGATATAATTCTTATTATTGGCGGCTTATTTTTAATTGCAAAAAGCACTCATGAAATTCATGCCAAGCTGGAAGGTGGAGAAGGCGAAAAATCTACCAAAACATTTCCATCGTTTAAAGCCGTGATTATTCAGATTATGCTGCTTGATATAGTATTCTCAATTGACTCTGTAATTACAGCTGTGGGAATGGTTGACAAGCTTCTCGTGATGATTATAGCGGTTGTATTTGCTGTAATTTTTATGATGTGGTTTTCGGGAAAAATCAGTGACTTTGTTGAAAACCACCCGACGATAAAAATGTTAGCGCTTAGTTTTCTTCTTTTAATTGGTGTTACGCTGATTGCCGAAGGGTTTGATCAGCACATTCCCAAAGGATATATCTATTTTGCAATGGCCTTTTCTGTCTTTGTTGAAATGTTAAACATTAAATTGCGAAGCAAACTAATAAAACCTGTAGAGCTTAGAAAAGCATACATTGAAGAACAAAAAAATTAATAAAGCATGTCTGATAAATCAAAAAGAAAAGAGATTGAAAGAAAATTCCTTGTGAGAAACAATTGCTGGCGAAATGGTGCCAAGGGGATTACCTTTCGGCAAGGGTACCTATCCACCGACTCATATCGGACAGTTAGGGTGCGGCTGGAAGGAAGAGTTGGGAAACTTACTATTAAAGGAAAAAAGACAGGAATTGTTGGTGATGAATTTGAATATGATATTCCATTTCAAGATGCTAAATATTTGCTCGAAAAAATTTGTAAACAGCCAATCATCTACAAAAAACGGTATAAAGTTCCCTTCAACAATTTAACTTGGGAAGTAGATGTTTTTGAAAGAGAAAATAGGGGATTAATTCTTGCTGAAGTGGAATTGAAACGTTCAAATCAGAAAATCAAACTGCCAGATTGGATTGGCAAAGAAGTTACAAACGATAGCCGGTTTAGGAATGCTAATCTCGTAGCACATCCCTTTTCTAAGTGGAAACACGAACTTTAATTTTAATAAAATATAATGAGTAATAATTCTCCAAAAGGAATTTTTACTTTCCTTGGATGGATTGGAATATTTCTTATTGGTGTTTTTTGGTTCTTTAATTGGTCGTTGGAAGGACTAAGAACACAATGGGGCTTTTTCCCCATGTGGTTAGGCTATTGTTTAATGATTGATTCAATAGTTCTAAGAAGAAATGGATATTCCTTACTCACCCGCTCCCCTAAAAAATATTTTGGTTTATTTTTAATTTCAGCTCCAAGCTGGTGGCTTTTTGAACTGTTCAACTCGCATCTTCAAAATTGGCAATACTTAGGAAAAGAAAATTTCACAACGCTTGAATATTCACTTTTTGAAACTTTAAGTTTTTCAACTGTAATTCCCGCTGTGTTCGAAACAGCAGAGTTAGTTTCAACTTTGGGGTGGATCAATAAAATAAAAATTCCAATATCAATCAGACCAAATTCGACAACTCTCCTATCACTTTTTGCAGTGGGAGTTTTTTTGCTTATATCAATACTTAAATGGGCGGATGTTTTTTACCCATTTGTTTGGCTTACTGTTTTTCTTATCATTGAACCACTCAATATCAAAGCAAAATTCCCATCTTTATTGCATTTTACTGAAAAAAGAAATTGGCAACCGCTTATTTCGCTTGTCGTTGGCTGTCTAATTTGTGGTTTCTTCTGGGAAATGTGGAATTACTATTCATATCCAAAATGGGTTTACCATCTTCCTCATGTCAATGCACCAAAAATTTTTGAAATGCCTCTACCTGGTTATATCGGTTACATACTATTTGCTCTTGAACTTTTTTCACTAACAAGTTTAACTTATGGGGTAATGAAACTAAAATTAACTGATTATCTGCAAATCGGTCAATAGATTAGAAATAAGATTCGGCATCTTTTATTCAATTCAGATTCTTGAATAATTACCAAGATAGAACTAAGTTAATGTATATCAAAAAATTAATCTGAGGAAACCTCAGTTTTACCCGATTAAATTTCAGGGTATGATTATGAACGACTCAAAACTCCTTCAGCAAATCGCAAACAAAAATTCAGATAAAAACAAAATTGCCGAAAAAATAATCACTGATACTACTTTGCTTCCAGAACTTTTTTCTGGATTGCAAGCGAAAGAGGCTCAAATCAAATACGGCTCAAATAAAGTTTTGATTATCATCAGCGAAAAAAATCCATCCGTACTTTATCCAAAATTGGATTTTTTCATAGCCCAATTAGATAACGAAAATAACTTTTTAAAATGGGGAGCTATTACAATTATAGCAAACTTATGCAGAGTTGATTTGACTCATCACTTTGAAAATATTTTCTCGAAGTATTTTTCTCCGTTGCATGGACATCAAATGATTACCGCTGCAAATACAATTAAAGCTTCATCTATAATTGCATTTGCCAAGCACAATTTGATTGAGAAAATTGCTGAAGAAATAATGAGTGTCGAAAACTCCGATTACGAAACAAGTGAATGCAATAATATTGTAGTCGGTCAAGCTATCACAACCCTCAATGAGATATTTCCTCAACTAAAAAACAAAAAGAACGTATTTGAATTTGTTCAACGACAACTTAAAAACAGAAGACCAGCTACTCGAAAAAAAGCTGAAACATTCATAAGAAAAAATCAGAAACTTATAGACCATTAATACTAAAAGGAGCCAAACATGTGGGTTATAATTGCAATTGTTTTTTTGTTTATTTTTTTCACTGGAATAAGAATTGTCCGTCCAACTCATCGAGGTTTAGTTGAAAGACTAGGTAAATATCATCGTTTTGGAAATCCTGGATTTAATTGGATTATCCCAATAATTGATAAAATGTATCAGGTGAATGTGACAGAACAAATGGTTGATGCTGAACCACAAGAAATTATCACTAACGATAATTTAAATGCAGTAGTAGATGCACAAGTTTACTTCAAAGTGAAAGCAGATGAAATAAGCGTAAAGAATTCACAGTACAACGTAAACAACGTGAACTATCAAATTGTGAATCTTGCACGAACAACACTCAGGAACATCATAGGAACTTTAACTCTCAAGTCAGCTAACAGCGAACGTGGACGAATAAATACTGAGCTACACAAAATTCTTATCGACGAAACGACGACTTGGGGAATTGATATAGTAAGAACTGAGTTAAAACAGATTGATCCTCCAAAGGATGTTCAGGACACAATGAACAAAATCGTTAAGGCAGAAAACGAAAAAATTGCTGCTGTAGACTACGCAACCGCTGTTGAAACTACTGCTGATGGTGAGAAAAGAGCCGCCATAAAAAAAGCTGAAGGAATTAAGCAGGCAAGGATTCTTCAGGCCGAGGGTGAAGCTGAAGCAATAAAATTGGTAAACGAAGCAGCTAATAAATATTTTGTAGGTAATGCTCAATTGTTGAAGCAGCTTGAAACTGTACAAAACTCATTGCAAAATAATACTAAGGTAGTTGTTCCAGGAAATGCTGAATTAGTAAATGTAATTGGTGATTTGGCGGGTGTTCTCCCCATAACAAAGTAAATGCGTATGACCTTTGGAATAAATAATATTATTATTTTTATTCTAATTTATTTCAGTTTCATTGGCTGCAATTATTCGGTGAATGTTGGTATTAAAAAATATACTCTTGTAACCTCCGAAGGCGACTCACTTGTTTTTTATATCGGCAGAAAAGAGGAATCTGAACCAAGTAATAAACTATTAGTAATGATTCAAGGTTCCGGAAGAGAATCTATTCAGAGAAGATTTGGTTGGGGAGTTGAGGGTGCCGCTTTGGGCTTTGATATACTGTATATGGAAAAATATGCTTTTGATGATTCAATTAAATTTCTTAATACAGATTGTAGAGAAAGAAGGACTAAGGATATTGAGCAAATTCTTAAATATGTTAATGATTCGGTATATCACAATAACTTAAATGAAATGCTGCTTTTTGCAGATAGTGAAGGTGGTGCAATCTCACCTAGTGTTGCTAATAAGACGAATGCAATTAAAAGAATGATAATAATCGGAAATGGCGGTTTATCAGGTCTAGAGAAAATTAATCTTGTCTTCGAGAAAGAAAAAAGGAGTAATAGAAAGGGGTATTTTTTATCATCAGGTATTGATACCAGAGAAAAACTTAATAGTCTTCTCAACGATATTAAAAACAATCCAACTACCGAGAAGTATTTCTTAGGTTACACATACAAATACTGGAATAGTTATATTTTTTATGATATCGACAGCGATTATGACAGCTTAAACATTCCGACATTAGTAATAGTGGGCGAAAATGATATGAGCATCCCGGTTGAGAGCGTATTAGTGTTAAAAGATCGATTTAAAGAGCGAAAAGATTTTTCCTTTCATATAATTCCTGATGTAGATCACTCATTTACTGATTCAGAAGGCAACAAAAAGTTTTCAGAAGTTTACCGTAATATTATTTATCCTTGGTTAGAAGCAACAGAGATTCAATAACATGTTGAAGAAAAAGTACATCAGGTTGAAGTTTTGATTTACAGCGGGATTAGTTTGCCTCTTATTAAGGTTGGATATTCTCAATTGATGAAGGAGTAAATGCTTCGGAGAATTACTATTTCTTTTTCTTATTCTCAAATACTGTATCCGGAATTCCATTATTCACTTTGTAATTGGAATAGGATACAAATACTTTACCTGTGGTGGTTGGTTTATCATCTTTCTTTTTTACTTTCTTCTCGGGACCAAGATCACCGTTAAAACCATGTGGGATATTCATCTTATCAATATTGAAAGAAAAAATCATCATGCTTGGTAATGGATAATCAAAATTCGTCTGCTCATATTTAAGTTCAATTGAAAAAGTACCTCTTGTTTTGGTGGTAGTTTCAATTTTTTTAATCACATTTTGGGATTGGTCAATCCATAACGTTGATAGAATCACATCATCGGTCTCTCCAAGCGGAATTACTTTCACTACTGCTGTTTTGAAATTATCAATTGTATCCTGTCTAACATAAAAAGCCGTATACTTTTCCCTCAACAATGTACTTGGCGAAAAATCAAACCCCTCCCTGGGGAGCAGTGCAAAGGTCTCTGATTCAAAATGAATTTTATTCGGTTGTTTGAAATATATTTTTGCTTCTGTATTCGGAACTTTTAAGAACTCAACATCTACCTTAATATTAATATTGACTTCATAATCTCTAACTCTATTGAATGAATCTACTATTTTCTTCAGAATTAAATCAGGATCGTTTGTTTGAGAATACAAAGTTCGCAGAGCAAGAAATCCGAGTAAAAATATTTTTATTAGATTTTTCATTTAAGTAATCGTGTTTAACTAAGGATATCCTTTTTATTAAAGATATAAACTGTAGCTGTAAAAAAGAAAATAATATGAGCTGTCAAGATCAATCCAGATTTTATAATGTCCTGAACATCTATGGGATCATCGAAAAATGAACGCCATGATTGCATATAATTGGTAAAAAGATAAGGCCGGATTGATTGAAAAAATTCAATATCCAAGGCAGAGATTATTACAAATACAATTATGATCGCCATTGTGGAAACAATTGGCCCAATTGCATTTTCAACCAACGAAGAGAATAAAAATGCAAGTGCCAAGACTACAGTCATACTCAAAGCAGCAAATCCGTATGCCAACAAAAATCGCCAAAAAACATCTGTACGGGCAAGGATTAAAATGTTAATGTTTTTAATTACTATTAATTCTCCAACACCAAATATCAACATGCCTATACCAAGACTCATAATCGCGAGAAAAAATACAAGCAGGTTAGTATAAATTAATCCTGCAAAAAATTTCGATAAAACAATTTTGAACCGCGATACGGGCCGCGTAACCAAGATTCTATATGTTCCAGCAGTTGCTTCTCCAGCTAACATATCACCACCCACAAGAGTAATAAGAAACGGAATATGAACCACTAAAGCATTTAAGATGGCATAAGAAATTAAATATCCATTGAGGAGGTTTCCAACAAAAATAAATGATTGCTGTAAATTGCGTGTCATGAAATTTATTCCCTTCTCCCCTTCCACAAGCATGGCAATTTGAATTATTGGAACGAGAACAGCAATTGCTAAAAAACCAATATAGGTTCTCCATTTCTTAAATATCTTAAGCAGTTCTATTCTAATCAACACCAACATTAAATTGTCTTTTCAGTAATTTGTAAAAAATATTCTTCGAGCGACCTCGTAGGAATAACTGCGCTGACCGAAACACCGTTTTCAATAAAGTACTTATTTAACCCTGCAATTTCTGAATTCTTCAAAGAGAAAATTACTCTGTTCTTTGTTTCAGAATCCAATTTTGGGATCCATTGAGTATTGTTTATTAGTCCTCGGACCTTTTCCGTGTTATCAACTTCAAATGTCACTTTCAAATCATTCTTATTCAACAGCTCATCAACACAACCTTCAACCTGAGTTGCCCCTTTATTAATAATTATCATTCTATTTGCAACCATTTCAACTTCGTAAAGAATATGTGAAGAAAGGAAAATTGTTTTTTTCTGATCTTTGCTAAGATGAATAATCAGTTCCCTTATTTCTTTCATCCCCTGGGGATCTAATCCTGTCGTTGGTTCATCAAGAATGATTAGTTCGGGATTATGCAAAAGCGCTTGGGCAATACCAAGCCGTTGTTTCATCCCGTGCGAAAACGTTTTTACTTTACTTTTAAATCTTTTGTCAAGCCCGACTAACTCCAAAACATCCATAATTCGCTTCTTAGTAGTTTCAACACCCGAAAGTCTTCCGAGAATTTCTAAATTTTTATACGCGGATAGGAAGCCGTAAAAATCGGGCTTCTCAACGATACCTCCTATTTTTCGCAAGATTTCTATGCGCGATTCTTTTAATGAATTTCCAAATATTTTTATCTCCCCCTTTGTAGGTGAAATTAACGTAAGTAACATCCTAATCGTAGTACTTTTACCTGCGCCATTCGGACCTAAGAAGCCAAACACATCACCACGATAAACATTCAGATTTAAGTCATTGACCGCTTTCAATTCCCTGAACTGCTTCGAAAGATTTTTTATCTCTATGATTTTATCAATATTCGGCATAAGTTTTTCTAATATGAGCTATTACCATATTTACAATGCAGGTTTTGAAAAAAGACCTTCACGATTAAATTTGTACTTAAAAGATAAAAAATATTTTTCATATCTATCTACCAAAAATTATCTGAAAGATTTGACATTTAAGAAAAAGTAGTTTGAAGCACTAAAAAAATTAATTTGGTTTTATCTGAATTTATATTAATCTTTCAATCAGAAATTCCTGCAAGCAAAAAAAATTTCTCAGACAAAAATTTATTTCTTAAAACTATTTTCTTTTTGAACATTTTTTTTTAGTTTGCTTGCAGTTGCAATCTTGTTCATCAATTCTTTAAAAATTCAATAATGAAATTATTTCGAACTACAATCCGACAAAAAAATATTTTAAAAAAGTTAATCAACCCATTTGTTAACAGCACTAATTTTGCATACGAGGGAGTAAGTCAATGCAAATAAAAAGATTTTTTACTGAAAGGGGAAAAGATCCATTATCAACATTCAATTTTGAAACACGAACATCAGAAATACGAAACCCGGACGGTTCAATTGTATTTCAAATGGAGGACGTTGTTATACCAACAAGTTGGTCACAGGTGGCAACCGATATCATAGCACAAAAATATTTTAGAAAAGCAGGGGTTCCAAAGCTGCTTAAGAAAGTTCGCGAAAAAGGGATTCCCTCCTGGCTTCAGCCATCTAAAGCTGATATCGAAAAATTAGAATTACTCCCTGAAAAAGAACGCTATTCATCTGAGACAGATTCGCGGCAAGTCTTTCACCGGCTGGCTGGATGCTGGACTTACTGGGGATGGCAAGGTAAATATTTTGATTCCGAAGAAGATGCGAAAGCATTTTATGATGAAACCATATTTATGCTTGCAAATCAGATGTCGGCACCAAACAGCCCGCAATGGTTCAACACTGGGTTGAACTGGGCATATGGAATCACAGGCCCATCACAAGGGCATTATTACGTTGATTATAAAACCGGAGAATTAACTGCTTCAACTGATGCTTACACGCATCCACAACCTCACGCATGTTTTATTCAATCAGTTAGAGATGACTTGGTGAATGATGGCGGGATCATGGATCTTTGGGTTCGCGAAGCACGATTATTTAAATACGGTTCAGGAACAGGTTCAAACTTTTCTGATGTACGTGGATCAAGCGAACCGCTGAGTGGCGGTGGCGGATCATCCGGTTTAATGTCTTTTTTAAAAATTGGTGATCGAGCGGCTGGTGCTATTAAATCTGGAGGAACCACAAGGCGTGCTGCAAAAATGGTTACCATTGATATGGAGCACCCAGATATTGAAGAGTTCATTAATTGGAAAGTTATCGAAGAGCAGAAAGTTGCCTCATTAGTTGCCGGTTCCAAGCTCTGCAATTATCATCTGAATGCTATAATGAAAGCATGTTATGACGAGCATCCTGAAAATGATCGCTTTAGTAAAACATTAAATAAAAAATTAAGAAATGCTGTAATCGAAGCAAGAAAAGTCAACATTTCAAATAATTATATCGAAAGAGTGATCCAACTTGCTAAGTTAGGATTCAAATCGATTGAATTCCCTACTTACACTACGGATTGGAATTCAGATTCGTATACTACAGTATCTGGACAAAACTCAAATAATTCTATAAGAGTGACGAATAAATTTATGAACGCTGTATTGAGCAATAATGAATGGAATCTGTATTGGAGAGTAGAAAAGAAAAAAGCAGCTAAAGAAAATCGAGAACCCAAACCATATAGAACTCTTCAAGCAAATGCCCTTTGGAACGATATTTCTTTTGCAGCATGGTCTTGTGCAGATCCAGGCATTCAGTTTCACTCCACAATTAATGAATGGCATACTTGTCCCGAAGATGGCGAAATAAGGGCATCAAACCCTTGCAGCGAATACATGTTTTTGGATGATACTGCATGTAATCTGGCATCTCTTAACCTTGTGAAATTTTATAACTCTTATACAAAAGAATTCAATGCCATTTCATTTCGCCATGCAACAAGACTGTGGACATTTGTTTTAGAAATCAGCGTTCTGATGGCTCAATTTCCAAGTAAAGAAATTGCACAAAGAAGCTATGACTTTAGAACTTTAGGATTAGGTTACGCAAACTTAGGTTCTTTGTTAATGCTGCAAGGTATTCCTTATGATAGTGATGAAGCATTTGCAATTTGCGGAGCACTTACTGCTATTATGCACATGTCATCTTATTCAGCTTCCGCAGAAATGGCAAGAGAGCTTGGAACTTTTTCTCATTACGATTTAAACAAAGACCACATGCTTCGGGTAATTCGAAATCATCGAAGAGCTGCTTATAATGTACCGAACGATGAATATGAGCAACTGACTATTTTTCCAATGGGAATCAATCCAAAATACTGCCCTTCTGATTTATTGAAAGCCGCGAGGGAAGAATCTGACAAAGCATTTGAACTTGGTTCCGAGTTTGGTTTCAGAAATGCACAAGTCACAGTAATTGCACCTACTGGAACGATTGGCATGGTAATGGATTGTGATACAACTGGTGTAGAGCCTGACTTTGCATTAGTAAAGTTCAAAAAACTTGCAGGCGGTGGATACTTTAAAATTATTAACCAGTCTATACCTCTCGCTCTGGAGCGATTGGGATATAACAAAGATCAAATCAATGAAATTGTAAAATATGCAAAGGGATCTGGTTCTCTTGTTAGCTGCCCATATATAAATCCAGAATCTCTTAAAGCGAAGGGATTCACGGAAGAAGTTCTAAATAAAATTGATAAATCACTTCCATCAGTTTTCGATCTAACTTTCGCTTTCAACAAATTTGTAATTGGTTCAGATTTTTTAATTAAAAAACTCAATTTTACCGAGGACGAAATCAGCGAATATGATTTTAATCTTCTCGAAAAGTTAGGATTTTCCAAACAAGAAATTGCTTCAGCTAATGATTACGTTTGTGGAACAATGACAATTGAAGGTGCTCCGTTTCTAAAACATGAGCATTACCCAGTGTTTGATTGTGCTAACAAATGCGGGAAAAAAGGTACACGGTTTATCAAACCAATTGCACATATTAAAATGATGGCATCTGCGCAACCGTTCATTTCGGGAGCCATTTCCAAAACTATAAATCTCCCAAATCAATCAAGTGTTGATGATATAAAAGATGCTTATATGCAGTCATGGAAGCTAGGCATAAAGGCAAATGCAATTTACCGTGATGGTTCTAAATTATCCCAGCCATTAAATACATTAAGCGAGGATGATCTCGAAGCAATCATCGAAGAAAAAGAAAAGAACGATATAGTAAAGATTGCCGAACGAATAATTCATAGATATATTGCCAAACGAAGGAGGTTACCATATAGAAGAACTGGTTATACTCAAAAGGCAAAGATCAATGGGCAATCAGTTTACATTAGAACAGGCGAATATGAAAATGGTCAGCTTGGAGAAATATTCATTGATATGCATCGTGAAGGCGCCGCTGTTAGAAGCTTGTTAAATTGTTTTGCAATTTCTGTTTCACTTGGACTTCAGCATGGCGTTCCTTTAGAAGAATTCATTGATGCATTTGTATTCACCAAATTCGACCCAAGCGGGATTGTAACAGGTAATGAAAAAATCAAAATGGCAACATCCGTTATAGATTACATCTTCAGAGAGTTAGCAGTCTCTTATCTTGGAAGATACGACCTGGCACATGTTGAACCGACAGAACTCAACAGTAAAGCTTCAAAAGGGATAGTTAAAAAATTTGTTGAGCCGGAATTTGAAAGTGAAGAAGTTGTAAGTGAGCGATTAGTTGAGCTAGATAAAGGTGATTCCTATGAATATTCACTTTCCTCAAGTGAAACTAGATCTTCTGCATCGCTAGATATGTTACCGTCTGATTCTATGACATCAAAAGTTAAGAGAGCTATTCAGGCAGGATATACCGGTGATATTTGTCCTGAATGCCAGAGCACAATGATGGTAAGAAATGGAACGTGCCTAAAATGCTTGAGTTGCGGTACCACTACTGGTTGTAGCTAAACAAAAATTTTTTTTAGCTGCTTTTGACAACCTTTATATTTTAAATATTCTCGTTGCATTAAAAATAGCAAGCAATGCAACTCCCATATCACCAAATACTGCTTCCCACATAGAGGCAACTCCAATTCCACCAAGGAAAATAAAAACCCCTTTCACCGTAAGTGAGAATACTAAATTTTGCCAAACGATCTTTCTCGTCTTTCGTGCTATGAGGATTGCTTCAGCAATTTTTGAAGGCTGATCCTCCATTATCACAATGTCAGATGCTTCAATGGCCGCATCTGAACCTAATCCACCCATAGCAACTCCTAAATCTGCTCGTGCTATCACAGGGGCATCATTAATTCCATCACCGACAAATGCAATCTTACCACTATGGGCTTCTAACAAAATTTCTTCAAGTTTAGCGACTTTATCTTCCGGCAACAAGTCGCTGTAACTGCTGCCCATATTTAATTTCATAGCAAACTGAGTTGTAGCGTAACGATTATCACCACTTAACATTATAGTTTTCGAAATACCCAGAGACTTTAATCTTTCAATTGTATTTTTCGCATCATCTTTTAACTCATCGGATATAATGATATAACCGGCATAGATCGAATTTATCACCACATGAATAACCGTTCCTTCAACATCGCAAATATCATGTTCAATATTTTCTGCGTGTAAAAGTTTATCATTTCCAGCAATTATCAACTTGTCATCTATTTTTATTTTGACCCCTAATCCAGGAATTTCCTGCTGCTCAGTAATTTTACCAATTTTAGGTTCTTTTCCATACGCTTCTCGTAATGAATCTGCAATGGGGTGATTCGAATTGGCTTCTGCTGTGTATGAATAATATAGTAGCTCAGCTTTGCTGAATCCATTTCTAGCAAAAACATCCGTAACTTTAAACACACCCTTAGTAAGTGTTCCTGTTTTATCAAAAATAACTGTATTTAACTCTGTCAAAGTATCAAGATAATTTGATCCTTTAATCAAAATTCCTTTTTGGGATGCACTTCCTAATCCACCAAAGTAGCTAAGCGGAATACTTATGATCAGAGCACAGGGGCAAGATACAACAAGAATTACCAACGCTCTATATGTCCAATCGGTGAGTGCTTGATTCACAAAAAGTAAAGGAGGAATAAAAGCAATTCCTACAGCTATAAAAACCACAATCGGTGTGTACACTTTTGAAAATTTCGTAATGAATTTTTCCGTCTTGGCTTTTTTGTGCGACGCAAACTCTACCAAATGCATTATCCTGGCAATAGATGAATCATTAAATAATTTGGTAACCTGTATTTCAATCGTTCCGGACTTATTTACCATTCCTTCCAAAACTTGAGCATTCTTACTCACCACTTTAGGCATTGACTCACCAGTTAGTACGAAAGTGTCAACATATGAGAAACCAGAAATTATCTTTCCATCTAGAGGAATCCTCTCACCTGGTTTTACGATAATAATATCATCAATTTTTACTTCAGTTGGATTAACTCTTACAATTTCGTCTTTCACTTTAAGATTTGCATATTTAGGCCGAATTTCTAAAAGTGATTTTATAGATTGTCGTGAATGAGTAACAGCACTCTTTTGAAGGTATTCACCTATATTATAAAGAAGCATAACTGTAACGGCTTCTGGAAATTCATTTATTATAAGTGCACCTATAGTTGCTACAGACATCAAAAAATTTTCGTCGAAGAAATTTTTGCCAAAAATATTTTTTGTAGCTTTCAATAACACACTCCAACCACTAAGCATGTATGCAAATAGAAGGACTAATTTGCTGTTCCACTCTGAAAGGTTGTTCCCTGAATTATTCTCAAGTATAATTCCAGTAACGAGAAGAATAATAACTGCTACTATTATAACTATGTCTTTAGAAAAAATTCTTTTCATCTTGTTAATGGCCGTGAATTCGTATTTAGTAGAAAATTAATGTCATCGTAAACTAAGGTATGCAGAAAAAAATGTGAATAGATTGTCTCAATATTATAATAAATCAATTAGTTATTACTAAATATTTCGTTAATTCGCCGCCCCCCCATAAAGCGTTTTAAATAATACTGATGATCAAGTGACGAAACAATTACTCCTTGACTAGAACTGGCGTGTGCAAACAAATTATTTCCGATATATATTCCAACATGACCGGGTCGTACCGCTCTTCGAGTGTTGAAAAAGACTAAATCTCCAAAGACAAGATCTGTCCGATCATGAATAGCTAAACCCTGCGTGAATTGTTCCCGCGCTGATCTTAATAAGCTAACATCTAAACTATTGCTAAACACTTTCTGAGTGAACGCCGAACAGTCGATGCCGTCTTGGGAATTCCCCCCGTACTTATAGGGTGTATTAATATATTTAATTATTTCCATCAACATTCTTTCTTTGGGAGTAGTATTAGTAAAACCGGAGTCTGGAGAACTTAGCGATGTTTGCATCTGTTTCAACACGGAAGAAATATCTATTGCATGCTCATCCGCCGAATTTTCCTCAGTATCATTTTCCCAATTTTGAAACTCAGTTGACGTATCTTGTACTTGGGAGTAATAAAGCATATCATCCGGTTCTTCCTTTATTAACCCGACTTCTAAAGAATCATTGTGAGTTTTTATCCCAGCATCGTTTTTGTAACGTAATGAATAAGAGGAAGGTGTGCACCCGAAGTAAAAAATTGAAATAAGAACTGCATAGGCAATTAATAAAACTTTATTTTGCCGCATAAATCAGCCGAGATAAGCTTTTAAATTTTTACTTCTTGACGTATGCCGGAGACGTCTAATAGCTTTCTCTTTGATCTGTCTTACTCGTTCCCTAGTAAGATTAAATCTTTCGCCTATTTCTTCTAAAGTAAGCGAGTTTTCTTTATCTAAGCCGAAATATAATTTAATGACTTCTGCTTCTCTTTCGGAGAGTGTGGATAAAGCATGTTCTATTTCGTCTTTTAATGACTCATCCATCAATAAATGATCGGGTGAGGGTTGAAGATCGCTTTGAATTACATCTAATAAACTATTCTCCTCACCTTGTGTGAAGGGAGCATCCATTGATATATGCTTACCTGATATTTTTAATGTGTCTGCAACTTCAGCAGCATCCATATCTAACTCTTTAGCAAGCTCATCTGCACTTGGTTCTCGTTCGAACTCTTGTTCAAGATTGCTATATGCCTTACCTATTTTATTTAATGCCCCGACTCTATTTAACGGCAATCGTACGATTCTAGATTGCTCAGCTAAAGCTTGAAGGATTGACTGTCTTATCCACCATACTGCATAAGAAATAAATTTAAAACCTCTTGTTTCATCAAATCTTTTTGCAGCTTTTAACAAACCTAAATTGCCCTCATTTATTAGATCGCCTAAAGACAAACCTTGATTCTGATATTGTTTAGCAACACTAACCACAAATCTCAAATTGGCTTTTGCCAAATTTTCCAAAGCTCCTTGCTCACCCTTTCTAATCTTAATTGCTAATTCAATTTCTTGTTCCGGCGTAAGCAAATTAATTTTGCCGATCTCTTGAAGATATTTATCAAGGGATTGATTTTCACGATTTGTAAACTGCTTAACAATTTTCACAAGTTAGCTCTTATTTATTTTTATGTTCTGAGAAATTTTTCTTGTAAATATTTGATTTACTACCAGTTTCAAATTTTGCACAAAGATAATTGATTAATCTTTCAAATGAAAGTTAAGTCGTTAGCTTTGAGTTATTTTTTCTCGTGATGCAAAAAAATTCGAAGTGAAGAATCATAACGATCTTTAGAAAACTTATGTCCGGTTTTACAAAATTATTTTCATCAGATGAAGAATTAAGTTAATTCGTTATCCGTAAAAAACTTTTACCCTCTAATGAATTGTTAACACCAAAAAAGTCAGCAACTGTTTTTGCGACATCAGAAAAGGTTTCACGGATTTCAAGATTTTTTGGTGGCTTGTGCTTTCTAAAATATATCAATGGGACATATTCTCTACTATGGTCAGTACTCGGAGTTGTTGGATCATTTCCATGATCAGCTGTAATTATCAAAGCATCAGTATCATCAAGAGCATCAATCAAATGAGGAAGCAAATCATCAAAACTTCGAAGAGCTTTGGCAAATCCCAATGAATCATTACGATGTCCATAATAAACATCAAAGTCCACAAGATTAGCAAAGATTAAGCTGTTATTTACACTTTGAGCATAATTTAAAATTTTATGAAATCCCTCTTCATTTGATTTTGTTTGTACTACTGTTTTTATCCCACGATAATTAAAAAGATCATTAATTTTTCCAATGGCAATTGTATCAATTCCATTTTTTGAAAGCACATCTAAAATTGTTTCACCTGGTGGATTGATGGAAAAATCTTTACGATTAGCTGTTCGCGTATAATTCCCTGAGGTTCCAATAAATGGCCTCGCAATAACACGCCCTATAATGACTGGCGGTTCCAAAACTTTTTCTCGTGTTATCTCACAGATTTCGTAAAGTTTATTAACAGAAATTATTTCTTCATGGGCAGCAATTTGAAAAACTGAATCAGCAGATGTATAAATAATAGGATATCCAGAATTAACATGCTCATCACCTAATTCTTGAATTATCTCTGTACCGGATGCAGCTTTGTTACCAAGAAATCCTTTGCATTCTGTATATTTAAGAAACTTAGAAGTTATTTCTTTCGGAAAACCATCCGGGAAATATGAAAAGTCTAAATCAATATACAATCCACCAATTTCCCAATGCCCAGTGATTGAATCTTTTCCTTTTGAGATTTCTCTCATCTTCCCAAATGAGGCTCTCGGATTATCAACCGCCTTTACACCCTTGATATTTGTAATATTCCCAAGACCAAGAGATTGAAGGTTTGGTAAGTTAAGGCCATCAACTGCATCAGCCATATTTACCAAGGTGTTACTTCCCTCATCTTTATAGAGATAAGAATCCGGAAGCTCGCCAATACCAACACCATCTAAAATAATTATAATAAAATTGTTCATGAGTTGAATTTTATATGAAGTATTTTGGAAAAGATTTCAATTAATGCTTCGAACTGTATTGCCCCCACGTTCAAGAGCTTTTTGTAAAGCAAGATCAGCATTATAAATTATTTCTTCAACATTGGTCCTATTAGTAGCAGAAGCAATCCCAACAGACACTGTGTAAGTTGTCTGCTTGGAAACAACCGCAATTGGTTTACGCGCAATTTTAACTCTTAATTTCTCAGCCCAAAGAAAAATATCCTTGGTATTAGAGTTGAAAAAGTAAACTCCAAAAACTTTTTCACTGATTCTTCCAAAAGTTGTAAGTGGAGTCATCTCACTTGAAATTAATTCAGCAACTGCGTTAAGAACCCTTGGGAAAGGATTTCCATCAAAAAGAGACTCTTGCTCTAGAAAGTCATCTATCCGAACTAATGCTAAGGCACCGGGTACTTTCAGATTTATTGCTTTGTGTAAATCTGCATTTACTCGCTCTTTAAAGCTAAATAAGTTAAGAGTGTGAGTTTCAATATCAAGTGTAATAAAGCTTTTTAGGAGCGCTTGTGACGAAAAAGAGTGAATGGTAAATGATAAATAATTAGTCGCACTTTTTAAAAATTGTACATCCTCATTCGAGTAAGCACTTTTCTTCAAACTTTCGAAACAAAGAACACCAAAGTTCTGATTTTTGTAAATGATCGGAATTGCAAGAAAGGAACCATCAAATGTAACAGTCTCACTCTTAGTAAACCTTTTGATCTCACCGAGACTCGTATCGTCAATTTTAACTGGCATACCGGTTGAGATACATTTACCAACTAATGTCCCGCTTACTTCAACCTCTAAATTTTGACCGATATATTTTAATGAAGTGTTATTTAGAACTTTAATGGTTTTAAACTTTCTTTCAACAGGTTCGTAATAAATAAAAGTGAAAGCATCCCAATGGACTAATTGCGTAAAAGAATTTTGTATTGAAGCTGCTAGATCATTTTCATTTTCTAATTTCAGGTGAGAACCAATCAAATGCAGTAAACTATTCAGTCTTTGCTGTGAGATTGTATCGGAGTGCTTTTCTTCGAAAATTGAAATAAGCATCGTTATAACTCTTACGAATCTGCCAAGAGTAAAAATTGTTTCAATCCCAAAGGCATCTTCAACTTTTGAATCCAAGGCTATTATAGCTATGAGCGACTTGTCATAAAAAAGCGGAACTCCTACAAAACTTCTAATCCCCTGTCTGTTTTCATAGTAGCGAATAACATCTGGCTCAGCAACAGCTGAGATATCGGTCAATAATTCCGGCTCGCACTTTTGAACAATTTTACTAAGTATATCATCTTCTAAATCAAATTTTCTTTGGGATACCTCAGTCGAATTAGAAATAAATTTTTCGATCGAAAATTTTTCTTTTTTTTGATTATACCAAAAAAATATGACCGAATGGGCGTAATAGACTTCTTTAATTACGTTTAGAACTTTTTCAAGCACAAATGAAAACTGCCCACCGTGGCCAACTTCCTTTGGGAGTTCTTCAGATGCGATCTCCTTAAATCTTTCTTTTAAATCAGGTGGTTTGAGCGTCGTACGCTGAGTTCTACCATCAACCGGAAAACTGGTAGAGGTAATTATTTCAGGATTTGTATTTTTTGAAATTATCTTGAAGGATTCATCAGTAGATTTGGTATCGTACTGATAATCGTCTTCAATTAAATTATCCCCATAACTATCATTTATGTAAGTACTCTGAAACTTTAGTGAATCACGAAGAAAAATAATAAAAGCAACATATATGATGATCAACGCCAATGCAATAATTCTAACTGTAAGATCATCAGCTAACAGCAAAACAATAGCTAAAACAGGCACAACAAGAAAGATTAAAAATCTTCTTCTCTGCCTTCGATCCATTTTAATCTGCATAGATTGGAAAGTTTTGTAACAAATTACATAATAATTTTACCATTTTTTAGAATAGCAAGCAAACAATAAACTATTTTCATAAATATCAATAAAACATCTCTTTGAAAAGGTTGGCAATCTCCTTTTTCCCAAATAGTTTAACTGAAGAGTATAGAACTACATTTGCTTCCAAATCAATGCCAGGAAATATATTTAGCAAGCTTTTCTTTGAAGATATAAGCTCAGAATGTTTCAGCTTATCTGTTTTCGATAACAAGATAACAAATGGAATATTTAATTGAAGCAAAAGCTGATTTAACTTCATATCAAGATCTGTGGGTTTATGTCTGCTATCTACAAAATGAATTGCTAATTTGATATAATTTGATTTAGTGATAAACCCATCAATTAATTTAGACCATTTAGTTCGTTCTGCCTTACTTGCCTTGGCAAAACCATAGCCAGGTAAGTCCACCAAATAAAATCTCTTATCAATTTCATAAAAATTTATTGATCTTGTTTTTCCAGGAGTAGCACTGATTTTCGCTAAATTTTTTCTATTAAAAAATGAATTAATGAAAGATGATTTTCCTACATTAGATCTTCCACAAAGAATCACTTCCGGTAATCTATGTTTCGGTAGTTCGTTTAAACTAAATGCAGATTTTATGAATTGCTGTTCTTCAAACATTGTTAAAAATTCCAATGCAATTTATATCAGTTAATTAAAAGTATAAAGACTTTAAAATAAAAAACCCCGAATAACCGGGGTTTAGAAAAATTATGCTTCACTTTTCTTTTTCTTTCTTTTTGACTTAGGTTCTTTCTCTTCAACAGCTTCTTCAACTTCTTTTTCTTCATTTTTTGCTTTGGCTTTAGCTTCTTTTTTCGCTTCCTTTTTTTCTTTATGCTCTTCAGCTTTTTTTGTGATTACATCGTTATAATCAACCAATTCTAGAATGGCCATTGAAGCAGCATCGCCCATCCTATTTCCAAGCTTGATAACACGTGTATATCCCCCCGGGCGGTCACCAATTTTTTGTACAACATCACTGAATAATTCTTTCACAACTTCTTTATCATTTACAAATCTCATTATATGCCTTCGTGCATGAAGATCATTTCTTCTAGCCTTTGTTATCAAAGCTTCCACATGTTTGCGGGCTTCCTTTGCCTTGGCCAAAGTTGTTTTTATTCTTTTGTGTTTTAAAAGAGAAGTAGCAAGTGCATTCATTAAGGCAGCGCGATGGCTGTGCGTTCTACTTAACTTTCGTCCTTTTACTCCATGTCTCATTTAGATTCCTGCAAGAAATATTAATTTGATTCTGATTCGTCTTTCAAGTATTTATCCACGTCCATACCGAATTCAAGCCCAAGATTTTCAACTATTTCCATAAGCTCGGCTAAGGATTTTCTGCCAAAATTTCTAAACCGAAGCATTTCAGCTTCATCCCTTCTCACTAATTCCGCAATGTTTTTAATGTTAGCAGCTTTTAAACAATTATGAGACCTTACACTTAGTTCAAGATCATCAACATTTGTTAGAAGGATTCTTTTAATTCTTTCTTTTTCAGTATCCTTTTGTGTAGAGGTATGAACTTCTTCCTGAACAACATCAAAGTTAATGAAGAGTTGAACATGATCTCTTAAAATTTTTGCTGCCTGGGTAAGAGAGTCCTCGGGTGTGATAGAACCATCTGTTAAAATTTCAAGAATTAATTTTTCATAATCATTTCGATCAGCAATTCTAACATTTTCAACTTCGTACTTAACATTTCTAATTGGAGTAAATATTGAATCAATTGGGATTACTCCAATAGTACTCTCAGCAGATACATTTTCAGAAGCTGTAACAAATCCTTTACCTCGCCCAACCCTAATCTCTACATCAAACTTTGCACTTTTATTCAAAGTTGCAATGTGTAATTCGGGATTCAAGATTTCAATTTCATTGCTATGCTTCTGAATATCAGCAGCTGTCCATACTGAATCCCCATTAAAGGATAAATCAATTTTATTAGGCTTTTTACTAAGCAATTTCATCCTAACTTGTTTTAGATTCAAGATAATTTCTGAAACATCCTCAACAACTCCTTCAATTGTCGTGAATTCATGAAGAACACCACCAAACTTGACAGAAGTAATTGCTGCACCAGGCAGAGATGATAGTAAAACTCTTCTTAATGAATTGCCTAATGTCACTCCGTAACCTCTCTCAAGTGGCTGCAGCGTAAATCTGCCAAATGTATCGGTATAATTACTCTCATCGAGTACTACTGCGTCAGGCATCTTTATATAAGGTGCACTCATTTGCTAAACCTCAAAAAAAATTAAAATTAAAATTTCATTATTTCGAATAAAGCTCAACAACTAATTGCTCATTAGCATTCAGCGGAACTTCAGTTCTTTCAGGCACTTGAACAAATGTACCTGATAAGGTTGCTTTATCTATAGACAACCAATTGTAAGTATTGTCACGAACTTTCTTAAGAGAATTGTGAACTAAATCTAGCTTCTTACTTTTATCTTTCACCTTTATTACATCACCAGCAAGCAGAAGGTAAGCCGGAATATCTACCAACCTATCGTTAACAAGAATATGACGATGTCTGATTAATTGTCTGGCTTGTTTTCTTGACGAAGCAAACCCTAATCTATAAACAACATTGTCCAATCTTCTTTCCAATATCTTTACGAGGTTCTCACCTGTTATTCCCTTTGCTTTGATGGCTTTTTCAAAATAATTTCTGAATTGGGTTTCAAGCAAACCATAAATTCTTTTTATTTTTTGTTTTTCTCTAAGTTGTACACCATACTCAGATATTTTACTTCTTCGAGAAATACCATGTTGACCAGGTGGATAGGATCTATTTTCAATCGGACATTTTTCAGTAAAGCACTTTTGCCCTTTTAAAAACAATTTTTGTCTTTCTCTTCTACACAATTTACATACTGAATCAGTATATCTTGCCATTTATTAAATACTCCGAAAAATTATACTCTTCTTTTCTTGGGAGGTCTACATCCATTATGAGGAATTGGAGTAACATCCTTAATTGAATTAATTTGAAGGCCAGCTGTATTAAGAGATCTAATGGCAGCTTCTCTTCCTGAACCTGGTCCTTTAACATAAACATCAACTCGTCTTAAACCAAGATCAAACGCCTCTTTAGCTGCTGCTTCTGCCGTAACTTGTGCAGCAAACGGCGTGTTCTTTCTCGATCCTTTAAAACCATTTCTCCCTGCTGAAGACCAAGAAATTGTATTGCCATAAATATCTGTAATTGTAACTTGCACATTGTTAAAAGTGGCTTTAATATGAACTTCACCATTTGAATCAATGTGTGTCCTTTTTTTAACTTTTTTTAAAGTCTTTGCCAAGTATATCTCTCCTTAAATCAACTATTTATTTCTTAGTTGGTGTTTTCTTTTTGCCAGCGACAGTTTTCCTTTTACCTTTACGCGTACGGGAGTTAGTTCGTGTTCTTTGACCTCTCGCTGGTAAACTTTTTCGATGTCTCAAACCACGATAAGTTCCTATATCCATCAATCTTTTAATGCTTTGTTGAACTTCCGACCTCAACGCTCCTTCAACCTTATAATCCGCAGTAATTACAGATCTGATTTTTGCAACTTCCTCATCAGTAAGATCAGCTACTTTTTTATCAGGATTTATTTCTGCCTTTTGCAAAATTTCTCCTGAAATATTTCTTCCAATACCAAAAATATACTGGAGCCCAAAAAGAATTTTTTTATTTTTAGGTAAATCAACACCAGAAATACGAGCCACTTTTACTCCTTAGTTAAAAATTAACCTTGACGCTGTTTGTGTTTTGGATTTTTACAAATCACTTTTACAACACCTTTTCGCTTAATTATCTTACAATTTTCACAAATCTTACGAACAGAAGATCTAACTTTCATAATCTCTCCGCTATTTATACCTATAGGTAATTCTACCCTTAGTTAAATCGTAAGGAGATAATTCAATTGAAACTTTATCTCCCACCAAAATTTTAATAAAATGCATTCTCATTTTTCCTGAAACGTGAGCAAGTATCTCATGCCCATTGTCAAGTTTAACCCTAAAATGTGCATTAGGTAATGTTTCAGTAACTACTCCATCTACTTTTATTGGACCTTGCTTTGCCATTAACAAACTGTTAAGATTTCAGGTGATCCGTTAGTAACAAAAATCGTATGTTCAAAATGTGCTGATGGTAAACCATCTTGAGTTAAAACTGTCCAGCCATCTTTTGCAGTTTTAACTTTATAACTGCCGGCATTAACCATTGGCTCGATTGCAAGTGTCATTCCATTTTTCAACTTCGGACCTGTTTTCCTCTCACCATAATTTGGAACTGCTGGTTCTTCGTGAAGAAATTTGCCAACTCCATGCCCACATAAATCTCTAACTACTGAAAAACCATTTGCTTCAACAAAACTCTGAATAGCAAATGATATATCATGAACACGATTGCCTGGCTGTGCTTGACTTATTCCTTCATATAAAGCTTTGTTGGTTATATCCAACAATTTTTTTTTATCATTGGAAATTTCACCAACGGGAACTGACATTGCAGCATCGCCATAATATCCGTTTTTTAATACACCAACATCAATTGATACTAATTCACCTTCTTTAAGAACACGATTACCAGGGATTCCATGAACTACTTCATCATCTATTGAGACACAAATTGAAGCCGGATAATCATAAGAACCTGCTTGCGAATAACCCTTGAATGCTGCCTTGGCATTATTACTCAAAATATATTCTTCAGCAACATTATCTAAATCTATTGTTATGACACCTGGACGAATATTACTCGCGACTAACTTCAATGTCTCTGCAACTATTCTACAGCTTTCTCTAATAAAATCAATTTCTTTTTTTGTCTTTATGTATATCACAGAAAAAAATTAATATCTTCTACCTTTAATTTTTCCTGATTTCATAAAACCATCGTAATGTCTCATCAACAAATGAGATTCTATTTGCTGCAGTGTATCCAACGCAACACCAACAACAATTAATAAACTTGTCCCGCCAAAAAATTGCGCAAATTGTCCTGAAACTCCCCAAGCCGAAACAAAAGCAGGGAGAATTGCAATTATTGCTAAAAAGAATGAGCCTGGAAGAGTAATTTTAGTCAAAATATTGTCTATAAAATCAGATGTTTGTTTCCCAGGTCTGATTCCGGGAATAAACCCACCCTGTTTTTTCATATTGTCAGCAACATCTTTGGGGTTGAATGCGATGGCAGTATAAAAATAAGTGAAGAACACTATCATAATCGCATAGATAATCGAATAAATAGCCGATCGATAATGAAAATACGAATTAATTGTCTGTAAAAAATCATTATTGGGAAAGAATGATAAAACCGTATTCGGAATAAACATAATTGATTGAGCAAAAATAATCGGCATAACTCCTGCCGTATTTACTCGCAAAGGGATGTATTGAGTTACACCACCATAAACTTTCCTTCCAACAACACGCTTAGCATATTGAACTGGTATTCTCCTTGTGCCTTGTGTAACTAAAACTACACCTGCAATTATGAGAACCATAAATATTAAAATAATAATTTCAATAATAATACTTCGCGTACCAGCCGATATTAATCTGTATTCATCGAGAATAGCAAAAGGAAATCTGTTAATAATTCCTATAAAAATAATAAGTGATATACCATTTCCAATTCCCTTTTCTGTTATTTGTTCACCTAGCCACATCATAAAAATTGTTCCGGCAGTTAGCACGACAATTGTGCTAATTGTCCAGCCCATACCCTGAATTGGCTCTGGGATAATTGGCATCCCTCGAAGATTAAGATTGTACAATCGAATTGTAACTCCCCAAGCTTGCATGGCAGAGATTAACACTGTGCCATAACGTGTTAATTGAGTTATTTTCTTTCTGCCTTCTTCACCTTCCTGCTGAAGTTTTTGAAAGTAAGGAACAACTGCACCCAATAATTGAAGAATTATCGAAGCAGAGATATAAGGCATTATTCCCAAAGCAAATATTGCAGCATTGGAAAAAGCACCGCCAACAAATAAATCATATAATCCGAATAAATTATCGGATGTTTGATTCTTCATTGCCTCTGATAACAATCCGGAATCTATGCCGGGAAGAGTAATATGCGCACCAACTCGAACTATCAAAAGCAAAACCAACGTATAAATAATACGTTGTCTAAGTTCGTGTATCTTAAAAATATTTCTGAAGGTATCTGTAAATCTGGACATTAGGGATTACTCAAATCTTTTTTATTGTTCCGCCTGATGTTTCAACTTTTTCTTTTGCGGATTTGCTAAAACTATTTGCTTCTAACTGAAGTTTTGCTTTGATGTCACCATTTCCTAATATTTTAACCGGTCGTCTAATTGTGGATATCAATCCTAATTTTTTTAATAATTCGGGATTTATTACTTCAGACGCTAATTTCTTCTCATCAATTAATTTTTGAATATCTTCTAAGTTAACAACTTGATATTCCACTCTTGAATGATTAGTAAACCCATATTTAGGAATTCTTCTTTGTAAAGGCATTTGACCACCTTCAAACCAAGATTTCTTTTTAGAGCCAGATCTTGAACGCTGTCCATTCATACCTCTAACCGAAGTGCCGCCATGTCCTGAACCTTCTCCTCTGCCAACCCGTTTCCGGTTTTTTCTTGAACCACCAGCGTACTTTAAATTGCTTAGAATATCCATAATCTCAACTTAATTTTTAATCTTTAATTTCTTCAACTTTAACTAGATGCTTTACTTTTTGGACCATCCCTCTGATTTGAGGAGTATCATTATGCATTTTTTCCCAATTAGGTCTACCTAAACCTAATGCTTTAATTACCAATTTTTGGTTATTAGGCCTATCAATGATACTACGAACCTGCGTTAATTTTAATTTAGTCATATCAGATCAATATTTAAATAAATAATTCCTTAACTTCCATTTTCCTTTTTGCTGCCATCTTTTTTGGATCAACTAATGAAAGCAAAGCATTTAATGTTGCCTTAACTTGATTATGAGGATTGCTTGAGCCAAGTGATTTTGTTAAAACATCCTGAACACCAGCTGATTCCAAAACAGCTCGAACACCACCGCCAGCTATTAATCCAGTTCCAGGAGAAGCAGGTTTAATCAAAACTTTTCCCGCACCATATTTTCCAATGATTTCATGGGGAATTGTACCCCTATAAACTCTAACCTTGACTAAACTTTTTTTAGCATCGTCAACACCTTTTGAAATAGCATCAGTAACCTCATTTGCTTTACCTAAACCAACGCCAACGGTTCCATTCCCATTACCGACAACAACAATTGCATTAAAGCTAAATCTTCTTCCACCTTTTACAACCTTTGCAACACGGTTGATGTGGACTACCTTTTCTTTCAATCCTTCGATGTCAGTTCCTTTAATTGTTTTATGTTCCATTCGAAAACGCTACCTATTAAAAATTAGATAAAAATTAATTGCTGGCTTATTCATCTGCTGCCGGGAGAGGATTCGAACCTCTACAGACGCCTCCAAAGGGCGTAGTCCTGCCATTAGACGACCCGGCAATCTCAAAATCAATCGAGGTTAAAATTTTAAACCTCCCTCACGAGCACCATCTGCAATGGCTTTTACTCTACCATGATATCGGTAACCATTTCGATCAAACACAACTTGGGAAATATTTTTTTCCAAAGCTTTTTTCGCAACAAGCTTACCAACTATTTTGCCCTTATTGATTTTTCCTTTAGAGCCCTTTAATTCTTCTATCAATTCTTTTGAAAGTGAAGAAGCAGAAACTAAAGTGTTGCCCTCTGAATCGTCTATCAATTGTGCGTAAATATTATTCAAACTTCTGTACACAGTTAATCTGGGTTTTTCTTTCGCACCCGATATTTTGTGTCTGATTTTAATCTTTGAACGAAGTCTGATATTTTTATTTTTTTTAATCATCTTTATTTTCCAAAACTTTTAATTATTTACCAGCTGTCTTACCGGCTTTTCTAATGATTTGTTCATTAGAATATTTGATCCCTTTTCCCTTGTACGGCTCAGGTTTCCTAAATGATCTGATTTTTGCTGCGACCATTCCAACCAACTGTTTATCAATTCCTGTAATAACGACTTGGTTTGGAGCTGGTGCCTGCACAGAAATTCCTGCTGGGGGCATAAAATAAATCGGATGAGAATAGCCAATATTTATCAAGAGGTTTTCACCTTTTTGCTCAGCTTTATAACCTACACCGACAATCTCTAATGTCTTTTGAAACTGTTCAGTAACACCCTTAATCATGTTTTGAATTAAAGCACGTGTTAAACCATGTAAAGATTTATTTAATTTCAAATCATCCGGCCTTTGAACTGATAATTCACCATCTTTAATTTCAACCTTAATGTTATTGTGAACCTCAGTTTGTAATTCGCCTTTAGGCCCTTTTACTTTAATAACATTTTCATTTTTAGTAACCGTAACACCTTTAGGAATTGTTATCAGTTTTTTACCAACTCTAGACACTTTTTAAACTCCAATTTTTAAAATTACCAAACAAAACAAACTACTTCACCACCAAGAGAATTGCTGCGTGCTTCCTTATCAGTCAGCAAACCTTTAGAGGTTGAGATTATTGCAACACCTAACCCATTAAGAACACGAGGAAGCTCATCATTTTTCTTATACACCTTTAAACCTGGTGTGCTTATCCTCTGCAAACCAGTAATAGCAGGGCTTCCATTATGATAACGAAGATGAATCTTCAGAACATTCTGCTTATTGTCTTCTATAACTGAGTAATCATCAATAAAATTATTTTTCTTAAGTATATCTGCTAACCCAAGTTTCATTTTTGATGAAGGAATTTCAACAACAACTTTTTTTGCTTTAACAGCATTCCTAATTCTAGTTAAGAAATCGGAAATTGGATCAGTAACACGCATTCTTTTCCTCCGTTACCAGCTTGATTTTTTTAATCCAGGAATTTCACCTTTAAGAGCCATTTCTCTTAAAACCAATCTTGAAACTCCAAACTTTCTATGAAAACCTCTCGCTCTACCCGTAAACATACACCGATTGTGCAATCTTACCGGAGAAGAATTTTTAGGAAGCTTTTGAAGTGCATCATAGTCTCCCTTTTCTTTAAGTTCTTTTCTTAACTTTGCATACTTTTCACAAAGTCTTCTTCTGCGTGCTTCCTTAGCAATTGAACTTGTTTTAGCCACTAAATCTCCTTACTAAGCTGATTTAATTTCTTTTTTTCTAAATGGAACTCCAAATGATTGAAGCAATTCATAAGCTTCATTATCTGTTGGAGCACTGGTAACAAAAGTAATATCCATACCGAAAACTCTTGTCACTTTATCAAAATTAATTTCAGGAAAAATTATCTGTTCCTTAATACCAACAGAATAATTTCCATGACCATCAAACGATTTGTCTGATAATCCCCTAAAGTCTCGAACACGTGGAAAAGCAATATTTGTCAATCTATCAAGAAATTCAAACATTCTTTCTTTTCTTAGAGTAACCATCGCACCAATATTTACACCTTCCCGCAGTTTGAAATTAGAAATTGCCTTTTTTGATTTTCTTATACTTGCTTTCTGTCCGGTAATTGTTTCTAAATCCTTAATGGCTTCTTCAAGAATTTTTTGATCTGTAACTGCATCTCCAACACCCATGTTTACAATTATTTTGTGAAGCTTCGGTACTTGCATTACGCTTGTATAAGGAAACTTTTTCATCAAAGCAGGGACAATCTCGGCTTTGTAATAATCGGCAAGCCGAACCTTTATCCTAATTTCCTTCTCTTCAGAAGTTTTCGTCTTCTTGGAATCTTTTTTGGAATCTTTAGATTCTTTTACTTTACTTTGTTTATCCGAAGTTTCTGTTTTAGTTTTTTTATCAGCCATTTTAATAATAATTTATTTTTTACTGGATCATTTCGCCGCTAATCCTACTAACGCGAATCCTTTTTTTCTTTTTTGTTTTTTCATCGAGAATAATTTGAGACCCAAGACGGGTTGGAGTGTTATTTTTCGGATCAACTAACATAACATTAGAAACATGAATAGATGCTTCTTTCTCCAAAATCCCTCCCTGAGGATTTTTTTGACTCGGTTTTGTGTGTCTTTTTCTAAGGTTAATTCCTTCAACAATCACTCTTGAATCTGATGGAAAAACTTTAAGTACTTTACCGGATTTACCTTTATCATTACCGGCAATTACCATTACATTATCATTTTTGCGAATCTTCATTTATAATTTTTCCTTATAAAACTTCAGGAGCAAGTGAAACGATCTTCATAAATTGTTTCTCCCTCAATTCTCTAGCAACTGGACCAAAAATTCTAGTTCCTTTTGGTTCATTCTGAGGATTTAACAATACGGCAGCATTTTCATCGAATCTTATATATGAACCATCTTTTCTTCGAACTTCCTTTTTAGTCCGTACAATAACTGCTCGAGATACTTCTCCCTTTTTTACAGTACCATTGGGTATGGCTGTTTTTACAGATACGACAATGAGGTCGCCAACACTCGCATATTGCCTGCCACTGCCACCAAGAACTCTGATACATCTCACCTTCTTGGCACCGGAGTTATCTGCTACTACTAAATTTGTTTCTTCTTGAATCATTGTTTCCTCAGCAATTCGGGTTAGCTACTTCGCTTTTTCCACCACTTCAACAAGACGCCAACGTTTCAGTTTACTTAATGGACGAGTTTCCATTATCTTCACCTTGTCACCAATTCCACACTCTCTCTTTTCATCATGTGCCAGTAGCTTTGTAGTTTTCTTAAAATACTTTTTATATATAGGATGTTGAACTTTCCTTTCAATTGCAACAGTAATTGTTTTTTCCATCTTATTACTGACAACAATGCCAACTCTTGTTTTACGCAAAGCTCGTTGTTCCATATTAGGATTTAGCTCCTTCCTTAGAGTTGGGCTTAACGGAATTTTTTTCTGCCTGAGATCTTTCATTTAACACAGTAAGCATTTTAGCAATATCCTTTTTTAACATTTTCAATTTTGAAGTGTTCGTAAGCTGTTTTAATTGATGAGCAAACTTTAAATCCGTCAAATTCTTTTTTTCTTCTTCAATTTGCTTGACTAACTCTGGAGTTTTTAGCTCTCTTATATCTTGAATTTTCATATTTACCTTACAACTTATTCATAGTCAGGACGAGCCACGACTTTAGTTTTTATTGGAAGTTTATATCCACAAAGTTGCAATGCATCAGTTGCAACATCTCGCGATACACCACCTACCTCAAATAGTATTCTACCTGGTTTTATAACTACAACCCAAAATTCCGGTGCACCTTTGCCTTTACCCATACGAGTTTCAAGTGGCTTTTTGGAAACTGGTTTGTCCGGAAAAACTCTTATCCAGACCTTTCCATCTCTTTTCATTTTTCTGGAAAGCGCTACCCTACATGCCTCAATCTGCCGACTTGTAATCCAATGCGGCTCTAATGCTTTTAAACCAAAATCACCAAAAGCTACCAAGCTTCCACGATAAGCTTTGCCTGCCATACGCCCGCGTTGTGCTTTCCTAAACTTTACTCTTTTGGGCATTAACATTATAAATGATCTCCAAAAATTATTCTGTAACTCTTTTACCTAATATTTCGCCGCGACAGACCCAAACTTTAATTCCGAGCGAACCATAAATTGTCTCGGCTCTGCCGGCAGCATAATCTATATCTGCTCGAAGCGTATGAAGAGGAATCCTGCCCTCTTTATATTGTTCAGTTCTTGCCATTTCTGCACCACCTAAGCGTCCGGAACATTTTACTCTTATTCCTTCTGCACCCATTCGCATTGCAGCAGTAATTGCCATTTTCATTGCTCTTCTAAATGAGACTCTTCCTGCAAGCTGACTTGCAATATTTTCCGCAACCAAATAGGCGTCTAGTTCCGGTCTTTTAATTTCAGAAATCTGAACTTTAATATCTTTATCTGTAACTTGCTTAAGTTCTTGTTCAAGCTGTGTAATTTCTTTTCCGCTTTTTCCAATCACAACTCCTGGTCTTGAAGTATGAATTGTAATAATAATATTTTTTGAAGTACGGTCAATGACTATTCTTGATATTCCTGCTTTTTTTAAACGATTTCTAACATAATCTCTAAGTTTATCATCTTCTCTAAGCTTAAATGCGTAAGATTTATTTTCGTACCAATTAGAGTCCCATCCTCTTATTACACCAACTCTTAAACCAACAGGATTAGTCTTTTGTCCCAAAAATCCTCCTAAATTATTCCTTTGTGGAAACCACAATAGTTAAATGACAAGATCGTTTTCTTATTCTGTAAGCACGCCCCATTGGAGCAGGGCTAATTCTTTTAATTGTCGGTCCTTGATTAACATACGCTTCCTTCACAAATAAATGTGATGCTTCAACCTTAGTAGAATCATCTTTATTAATCAGATTTGAAACGGCTGACCGTAAAACTTTCTCTGCACTTTTTGATGCATGCTTCGGATGAAAATGTAAAATATCTAGTGCTTTATCAACCGACATTCCTCTGATTAGATCAATAAGTAATCGCATTTTCCTCGGTGAAGAACCAATATATCTATAAACTGCTCGTGCTTCCATGATTTAAATTTCTTCTTATCTAAAATTTATTTTACCTGAGTAGATTTTTCAGCTTTTGTCCCCGGATGGCCTCTAAAAATTCTTGTCGGAGCAAACTCACCCAATTTATGACCGACCATGTTTTCTGTAATATAAATGGGAATCATCTTGTTTCCATTATGAACTGCAATTGTATGACCAACAAAATCTGGAATGATTGTAGATGCACGTGACCATGTCTTAATAATCTTTTTTTGATTTGACTTGTTCAGCTGGTCAATTTTCTTGAACAATTTTAATTCAATATAAGGACCTTTTTTAACCGACCTTGGCATATTCTACTCTATTTATTACGTCTTTTAATAATGAACTTATTTGATTCTTTTTTATTCTTCCTTGTTTTAAGACCTTTTGCTTTTTGGCCCCAAGGTGAAACCGGATGACCGCCACCTGAAGTTTTACCTTCACCGCCACCCATAGGATGATCAACAGGATTCATAGCCACACCGCGAACATGAGGTCGGATACCTAACCATCTTGTTCTTCCAGCTTTTCCTAAGCTAATATTCTCTTGCTCTGAATTCCCGATCATTCCATACGTTGCCATACATTCTAGTTTAACCATACGTACTTCGCCCGACGGCATTTTAAGCTGGGCAAACTTACCTTCTTTAGCCAAAAGTTGAAGAGAGGATCCTGCACTTCTTCCTAATTGTCCACCCTTACCAGGTTTTAATTCAACGTTATGAATAAAACTTCCCAATGGCATTTCCTTTAAAGGAAGGGCATTGCCAACAACAATTTCACTTCCTGGCCCCGAAGTAATTGAGGCACCTACTTTTAATCCTTCTGGTGCTAAAATATATCTCTTTTCACCATCAGCATAATATAACAAGGCAATTCTTGATGTTCTGTTTGGATCATATTCAATTGAATGAACTTTTGCCGGAACACCAATTTTATCACGTCTGAAATCAATTACCCGATATCTTCTTTTGTGTCCACCACCACGATGGCGAGAAGTCACACGTCCTAAATTATTTCTGCCTCCAGATTTTTTCAGAGCAACAGTTAATGATTTCTCTGGAGTACTTTTTGTTATCTCTTCAAAAGAAAAATTGGATCTAAACCTCGTTCCAGGAGTAACTGGTTTTAGTTTAATTATAGCCATTAAATTACCTTAGTATGAATCCTATACCTGTTCAAATAATTCTATAGTTTCACCCTTTTTCAAAGTAACTATAGCTTTTTTATAACTTGGGGTTTTTCCGACAAACCTTCCACTTTTTCTGAATTGAGTTTTCATTTTCCCGGAATGGCTTATCGTTCTGATTTTTAGAACATGAACATTAAATTTTTTCTCAACTGCTTTTGCGATTTCTATCTTGTTAGAATCGGTATTAACAAGAAAACCATATTTGCCCTGAGCCGCAGTTATATTTGTCATTTTCTCAGTTATCAAGGGTTTAATAAGAATTTCTTTCATTTAATTGACTGCTTCTTTAATGCCAAAAGATTTATTTATCAAATCAACTCCACCAAGTTGAAGAAGAAGAACCTGGTTGTTTACAATGTCATATGCAGATGCTTTGTCAGCTTCCAAAATTTTTATTTTGGAAATATTTCTACCGGATTTATAAACTGTGTTTAAATTTCCATTCGTTAATACAAGAGTTTTTTTACCTGTTATTTTTAAGTTGCTAAGAATTTTCGCAAAATCCTTGGTTTTAGGAGAATCAAAGTTAAAATCTTCAACTACCATCAACTGATTTGCTTTAACCTTATGACTAAAGGCAGATTTTCTTGCCAGCTTTACAACCTTTTTGGGAAGTTCCTGCCTATAATCTCTGGGTCTAGGACCAAAAATAGTCCCTCCGCCAACCCAAAGTGGTGATCTAGAAGTACCAGCACGAGCACCACCACGACCTTTTTGTTTCCATGGCTTTTTACCGCCGCCGCTTACTTCGCCTCTTTCCTTTGATTTGTGAGTACCCTGTCTTTGATTAGCTAAATATGATTTAACACTTAAATACAAAACATGATCGTTTGGTTCGATACCAAAAATGTCATCACGAAGCTCACATTTTTTCCCCAAAAGGTTGCCGTCTATTTTTAAAATATCTACTTTCATTTTATAACCAGAATTACTTCTTTAACACTTCAACAATTGAATTATTTGCACCGGGAATGGCACCGCGAATTAAAAGTAAATTTTGCTCGGGTACTATTTTAAAAATTTTAAGATTAGAAATAGTTACGTTCTCAAAACCCTTTCTTCCAGCCATTCTTTGTCCCTTAAAAACTCTTGAAGGATACGAGCTGGCACCAATAGAGCCTGGCGCACGCAATCTATCACTTTGCCCATGCGTGGTGCCACCAACTCCACCAAATCCATGACGCCTCATTACACCCTGAAATCCCTTACCTTTGCTTCGCGACCGAATTTTTATTCGTTCACCCTCACTAAAAATACTCACATTTATTTCTTCGCCTATTTTATATTCATTATCTACATCAAACTTAAATTCTCTTAATACTTCCGTTGGAACAAGCTCTTTCTTTTTAAATTGACCTAATACCGGTTTAGAAATTCTCTTTTCCTTTTTTTCACCAAAACCAAGTTGAAGAGCGTTATAACCATCTTTCTCCTTTGTTCGGATGGAAACAATTTTACAAGGACCAACTTTTATAACACTGACAGGAACAAGATCACCATGTTCGTTGTAAACACTCGTCATTCCTATTTTTTGACCTAATAAACCGGACATCTTAGCACCATTTTTCCTTAAAGCTTAATTTCAATATCAACACCCGCCGGAATATCTAACTTGCTTAATGAATCGACGGTTTTGTTGTTAGAATTGTGAATATCAATTATTCTTTTATGCGCCCGAATTTCGAACTGCTCGCGCGATTTTTTATCAACGTGAGGAGATCTTAAAACAGTATAGATAGTTTTTCTAGTTGGCAGTGGTATTGGACCAGACACTACAGCTCCAGTGCTTCTCACAGTTTTAATAATTTTCTCAGTCGACTTATCAATTAAAATGTGATCGTACGATTTTAACTTTATTCTAATTTTCTGTCCGGGCACTTAAAAATCTCCTTATAAAAACAAACAAAAAAGGAGCGTTACTCCTTTCTTGTTTTCAAATCAATTAATTACTCAATAATTTTTGTAACAAAGCCGGCCCCTACAGTTCTTCCACCCTCACGGATAGCAAACTTAAGTCCTTCTTCCATTGCTATTTCAGAAATCAAATCAACTTTTAGTTGAACACTATCACCTGGCATAACCATTTCAGTTCCTTCAGGTAAAGTAGCTACACCAGTCACATCAGTTGTTCTGAAATAAAATTGCGGCCTATAACCATTAAAGAATGGCGTGTGACGTCCGCCTTCCTCCTTTGAAAGAATATAAACTTTACCTTCAAATTTTTTGTGGGGGGTAATACTTCCTGTTTTGGCAAGAACCATTCCTCTTTCAATTTCATTTTTATCTATACCTCTCAGCAAGATACCAGCATTATCTCCGGCAATAGCAGAGTCAAGTTCTTTTCTAAACATTTCTATTCCGGTAACAACTGTTTTCTTATGTACCCCAAGACCAATCAATTCAACTTCTTCAGCAAGTTTTACTTGCCCTCTTTCAACTCTTCCAGTTGCTACAGTACCACGGCCTGTAATTGAGAATACGTCTTCAACAGGCATTAAGAATGGTTTATCAGTATCACGCTGTGGAATTGGAATATAACTATCTACAGCATCCATAAGCTCCCAAACACATTTGTATCTTGGATCGTCTGGATTAGCATTGCTTGTTCCAGCTTCCAATGCTTTCAATGCAGAACCCCTTATGATTGGGATCTCCTTGCCTGGGAATTCATAGGAAGTTAGAAGATCTCTTAATTCCTCTTCTACCAAATCAATCAACTCTGGATCGTCAACCATATCAACTTTATTTAGAAATACCACAATTTTAGGAACACCTACTTGACGTGCAAGAAGAATATGTTCTCTTGTTTGAGGCATGGGGCCGTCAGTAGCAGCAACAACTAATATAGCACCATCCATTTGTGCTGCACCAGTAATCATGTTTTTTACATAATCAGCATGACCAGGACAATCAACGTGTGCATAATGTCTTTTAGCCGTTGAATATTCAACATGAGCAGTAGCTATTGTAATACCTCTTTCTCTTTCTTCAGGGGCATTATCAATACTGTCAAATGTTCTAATTTGTGATAAGCCTTTTTTCGCAAGAGCCATAGTGATGGCAGCGGTTAATGTAGTTTTACCATGATCAACGTGACCAATGGTACCAACGTTAACGTGTGGCTTACTCCTGTCAAATTTTTCTTTTGCCATCTAATTCTCCTTTATTTTTAGTTTTCTTTGATGAATTCAATTACTTAAGCAGTAGTTGTTGCTTTTTTTCCAAGTGACTTCTCTGCAATTTCATCTGCTATACTTCGGGGAACTTCCAAATAGCGAGAAAATTGCATGGTAAAAATCGCCCTGCCCTGAGTCATAGATCTTAATATTGTTGCATAACCAAACATTTCCGAAAGCGGAACAGTTGCTTTAATTACTTGAGCATCCTTTCTCGCAGTGAAGCCCTCAATTTTTCCACGACGAGAATTCAAGTCACCCATTACATCTCCAAGATATTCTTCGGGAGTAACAACCTCCACATCCATTATTGGTTCAAGAAGAATGGGTTTTGCTTTTTTAGCTCCTTCTCTAAATGCCATAGAGCCAGCAACTTTGAAAGAGATTTCATCTGAATCTACATCATGATAAGAACCATCATAAATTCTTGCTTTTATATCCACGACAGGAAATCCTGCTACCACTCCATTTCGCATAGCTTCTAAAATTCCAGCTGAAACAGATGGTATATATTCTTTTGGAACAACACCACCGACAATTCCATTGATAAACTCATAGCCTTTCCCTGATTCATTTGGCATCAATTCAATCCAAACATGCCCATATTTTCCTCTACCACCAGACTGTTTAATAAACTTTCCTTCAGAATCAACTTTTAGTGTAATCGTTTCTCTATAAGCAACCTGTGGCTTACCAACATTTGCTTCAACTTTAAACTCTCGCTTCATTCTATCAACCAATATTTCAAGATGAAGCTCGCCCATTCCACTGATCAGAGTTTGTCCTGTTTCTTCATCAACCTTTACTCTAAAGGTTGGATCTTCATCAGATAACTTTGATAATGACTCGGATAACTTATCTTGGTCAGCTTTTGTTTTCGGTTCAATAGCAATCTGAATAACTGGTTCAGGAAATACTATTTTCTCTAAAACAACAGGATCATCTTCAGAACAAAGAGTATCACCTGTTTTAGTAAATTTTAATCCCACAGCTGCACCAATATCGCCTGCTCTAACCTCATCAATTTCTTCTCTATGATTCGCATGCATCTGCAGAAGTCGACTAATTCGTTCTTTCTTTCCACTTACAGCATTAAATATATATGAACCTGATTTCAGAGTTCCTGTATAAACTCTAAAAAATGTCAATTTTCCTACGTATGGATCATTCATTATCTTAAACGCAAGAGCAGTAAATTTTTCTTTCTCATCAATTTTTCGAGAAACTAAATCATTAATACCTATGTGATGTGCCTCTATTTCCTTGAAATCTATAGGTGATGGAAGAAAATCTACAACACAGTCCAATAATTGCTGCACGCCTTTATTTTTAAAGGCCGATCCACAAAGGACTGGTATAATTTTCAAATCAATTGTAGCTTTTCTTAAAACAGATTTAATTTCGTTTTCACTTATCAGCTTTCCTTCAAGATATTTTTCGAGCAATTTATCATCAATATCAGAAACAGCTTCTAACATCTGCGTTCTATATTTATTAGCCGTTTCCTCAAGATCATGCGGTATAGGAATCTCATCATAAGTAACTCCAAGAGTATCTCCATGATACATTCTTGCTTTAAAAGAAATCAAATCAATAACACCATTAAATATATCTCCTTCGCCGATAGGAAGGTTTATCGGAATAGCATGCGCTCCCAATCTTTCTTTCATCATCTGAACAGCATGAAAAAAATCAGCTCCAGTTCTGTCCATTTTATTAATGAAAGCGATCCTAGGAACTTTATATTTATCGGCCTGTCTCCACACAGTTTCTGACTGTGGTTCAACCCCACCAACTGCACAAAAAAGAGCAACTGCACCATCTAAAACTCGAAGTGATCTTTCAACTTCAACCGTAAAGTCAACATGACCGGGAGTATCAATAATGTTAATTTGATGATCGGACCAATAACAAGTAGTTGCAGCACTAGTGATTGTTATTCCACGTTCCTTTTCTTGCTCCATCCAATCCATTGTTGCCGCACCATCATGCACCTCACCCAAGCGATGTGTTTTACCGGTATAGAATAATATTCTCTCTGTTGTAGTAGTTTTACCGGCATCAATGTGCGCCATTATCCCGATGTTTCTGACTTTATCTATTTTAATCCTATCTGACATATCTCAAATGTTATTACTTCGTCTCGTTTACCATTTAAAGTGTGCAAATGCTTTATTAGCTTCAGCCATTTTATGTGTATCTTCTTTTTTCTTTACTGCTGATCCTTCGCCATTTGAAGCAGAGATTAATTCTGATGCTAAACGTAAAGACATAGATTTTTCATTTCTCTGTCTTGCATATGTTTTAATCCATCGCATCGCCAAAGCAATCCTTCTTTCCGGTCTAACTTCTGTAGGAACTTGATATGTAGCACCACCAACTCTCCGACTTCTTACTTCAATAATTGGAGCAGTGTTTTCAATTGCTTTTTTGAAAACTTCCACTCCAGATTTTTTTGTTCTTTCCTCAATGATATCAAACGCACCATAAATCATTCTTCTCACTGTTGATTTTTTCCCATCATACATCAAACTGTTAACAAATTTTGCAACGAGAACTTCGTTGTATTTTGGATCGGGCTTAAGAAATCTTTTTTCTGCTCTTTTTTTTCTCATAAACTATTTGGCTTTAGGTTTTTTTGCACCATATTTTGAACGACCTTTTTTTCTATCTTCAACTCCACTTGTATCAAGAGTCCCACGGATAATATGATATCGAACTCCGGGAAGATCTTTAACTCTGCCGCCTCTAATTAGCACAATTGAGTGTTCCTGAAGATTATGACCTTCTCCTGGAATGTAAGATGTAACTTCAATTCCATTAGTCAATCGTACTCTAGCAACCTTCCTTAAAGCTGAATTTGGCTTTTTAGGTGTAGTAGTATAAACTCTTGTACAAACCCCTCTTTTTTGGGGACAAGAATCTAAAGCCGGAGCTTTATTTTTCGATAAAATTCGAATTCGACCTTTACGTACTAATTGGTTGATTGTAGGCACATTTCACCTGATTTAAAGAATCTGAAAATAATTAGTCTGGAAATATAGTTTTTATTCAAAAATTAGTCAAGAATTTAGCTCCATCAAAAAACATTTATTTATTACCTGTTTTGAATTTTTTCTTCTTCAGAAACTTCTTCAATTATTTCCTCTGATTTAAGTAGAATATTACGATATTTCTTCAACCCAGTTCCGGCTGGGATAAGATGTCCCATAACAACATTCTCTTTTAATCCCAACAAATAATCAACTTTTGCCTCAGTAGCAGCATTTGCAAGCACTTTGGTTGTTTCCTGGAATGATGCAGCTGAAATAAAACTCTCCGTTGATAATGCAGCTTGAGTAATTCCAAGTAATACATGCTCAAATGTGGCTGGATAAGCATCTCTAAAGTCTGCGGGTTCTTTTGATTTTTTCTTTATATCAGAATTCATTTCTCTAATTTTATTTCGAGGAATTAATTGCCCTGATTTTAATTTCAAATCACCCTTCTCAGTAATAAATACGTTAGACATGATCTTATTATTTTCTTCAATGAACTCAATCCTATCAACAATATCTTCTTCAAGGAATTTTGTATCACCAGGAGATACTATTTTAATTTTTTGCAACATTTGTCGAACGATAACTTCAATATGTTTGTCATTTATTTTTACACCTTGTAATCTATATACGTCTTGGATTTCATTTACAAGATATTCTTGAACTGCACTTGTTCCTTTTATCTTTAAAATGTCATGCGGATTAATTGGACCATCAGTTATTTTTTCGCCAGCGGGTATTTCATCATTTTCTTGAACCAAAATATGCTTACCTAATGGAACACTATATCTTTTTTCATCCGAACCATCAGGTGCAATTACAATAATTTCACGTGCACCTTTTTTACGAGCACCAAATTTAACTGTCCCTTCTATTTCTGATACAACTGCTGGATCTTGAGGACTTCTTGCTTCAAATAGCTCAGTAACTCTAGGAAGACCTCCTGTAATATCCCTGCTCTTGGTAGTCTGTTTAGATATTTTTGCCAAAATGGTTCCTGCATCAACTGATTCACCTTCATCTACAGATAGATAAGCTCGCGTTGGAATATGGAAGGTTTTCTTTCCACTGTCTTCGCTTTCAATTAAAATTGAAGGAGTTCGATTCTTATCCTTCGAATCTATCACAACTTTTTGAACGTGACCTGTCTGTTCATCTGTTACCTGCTGTAACGTTATTCCATCTACCAGATCCACAAATGAAACCTTTCCACCAATATCAGAAAGAATAACTGTATTATATGGGTCATGATTATAAAGCGGAGTTCGTTTTTTTACATAGCTACCATCGCTTACAACCAATTCGGCACCGTATGGTACATCATATTTTTTTATTTGTCTGTTATTTTCATCAAAGATTCCAATAATGCCTCGGCGACCAGTAACTACTTTTACTTTCCCCATAAAATCAGATTTTTCCACATAAGAAATTTTTTCAAACTTCACTGTTCCTTCAACATTAGTCTCCACTTGCGACTGGCTTGCAATACGTGAAGACGTTCCACCAAGATGGAAAGTTCTAAGAGTTAGCTGTGTACCTGGTTCACCAATTGATTGAGCAGCTATAATACCAACAGCTTCACCAATCTCAACAATTTTTCCATTTGTTAGATTTCTTCCATAGCATTTCGCACAAACTCCTCTCTTTGATTCACAGGTTAGCACAGTTCTTATATAAACGGAATCTATACTGGCATCTTCAATTTTTTCGGCAACCTCTTCGGTAATCATTTCACCAGCTTGCACTATAATTTCTTCAGTCCGAGGATCAAACACATCCTCCTGTGCTGTTCGACCAGTAATTCTTTCTGCAAGGGGCTCTCGCTCCTGTTCAACATCTTTTAACGCCGTAATTTGAATGCCCAAAATTGTTCCGCAATCTATTTCACTTATTATTACATCTTGGGCAACATCCACAAGTCTCCGCGTAAGGTAACCAGCATCAGCAGTTTTAAGAGCAGTATCTGCAAGACCTTTTCTTGCACCGTGAGTAGAAATAAAATATTCAAGTACAGATAGTCCCTCTTTAAAATTAGCTACTATTGGATTTTCAATAATTTCACCTGCTTGACCTGAAAGAGTTTTTTGCGGTTTCATCATTAATCCACGCATACCAGCAAGCTGACGTACTTGTTCTTGAGAACCTCGAGCACCTGAATCAACCATCATGTGAAGTGAATTAAATCCATGGTTGTGGAATTTAATTTTATCCATTAACACCCGAGCGACATCGTTTGTAGTGTGGGTCCAAACGTCTATAATTTTATTATATCTTTCAGCATCAGTAATTACACCCTGTTCATGTTCGTTTAGAATCGATTCAACTTTCTTATTAGCTTTCCCAATAAGATTTTCTTTTTCCTCGGGAATAACCATGTCAGCATAACTTACAGACAAACCACCAGCAGTAGCATACCTGAAACCAATATCCTTTAAGTCATCAAGAAATTTTGCAGTAACTTTGTTTCCCAATTTTATAAACATTTGTCCTATAAAACCGCCAAATGTTTTTTTAATAAGAAGTTGATTAAAGAATCCCATTTCTTTGGGAACAATCTGGTTGAAAATAATTCTTCCAATAGTAGTCTCAATCATTTGGGAATCAACTCGAACTTTAACTCTTGCATGTAAGCCGACTGCTCTCGAATTGTAAGCAATAATTGCTTCTTCAGGAGATCCGAAAATAGTTCCTTCACCTCTATCGCCTTCTCTATATTTTGTCAGGTAATAACAACCCAGAACTATATCTTGAGTTGGAACAACGATTGGACTACCATTTTGAGGCGATAAAATATTGTGAGAACTTAACATCAATAGTGCAGCTTCTAATTGAGCTTCATATGACAAAGGTACGTGAACTGCCATTTGATCGCCATCAAAATCTGCATTAAATGCGGTACAAACCATTGGATGTAATTGGATAGCTCTCCCATCAATCAGCACAGGTTGAAAAGCTTGAATTCCTAATCTATGAAGTGTAGGCGCTCTATTCAATAAAACAGGATGTCCGCTAATAATCTTTTCAAGAATATCCCAGATAATTGGATCTTTCCTATCAACAACTTTTCTTGCACTCTTAACTGTTTTGTTATGACCTCGATCAAGTAGTTTTCTAATTATAAACGGTTTGAATAATTCAACTGCCATATCCTTTGGTAAACCGCATTGATGTAATTTTAGCTCCGGTCCGACAACAATTACTGACCTACCTGAATAATCAACACGTTTACCAAGCAAGTTTTGTCTGAAGCGTCCCTGTTTACCTTTGAGCATATCGCTTAGGGATTTAAGCGGACGATTACTATCGCTTCTAACTGCACTGCCACGTCGTGAATTGTCAAACAAGGCATCAACTGCTTCTTGAAGCATTCTTTTTTCATTTCGAAGAATAACCTCAGGGGCCTTAATGTCGATTAATCTTTTCAAACGATTATTGCGGATTATTACTCTTCTATACAAATCGTTGAGGTCTGAAGTAGCAAACCTACCACCTTCAAGTGGAACTAATGGTCTTAGTTCAGGTGGAATTACAGGAATAAAGCTAAGTACCATCCATTCGGGACGATTAGGAACTTTACCTTCAGTTTCTTTAAATGCTTCAAGAACCCGCAATCGTTTTAATATATCCGCTTTCTTTTGCTGGGAGGTTTCTTCAGTAAGTTGATCTCGTAATTCTTTTGAAACTTTCTCAACATCAATTTTCTTTAAGATTTCTTTAACAGCATCACCACCAATTCTTGCAACAAATTTTTTAGGATCCTCGTCTTCAAGTTTATCGTTACCAGCAGGCAGTGAATTTAAAACTTCATAGTACTGATCTTCAGATATCAAATCATTTTTATTTAAACCGGTTGGGCCAGGATTTAAAACAATATAAGATTCATAATAAATTACTTTTTCTAATTCCTTCAGACTTAATCCGATTATATTTCCGATTTTGGATGGTTGAGCGCGGAAAAACCAAATGTGAACAACTGGAACTGCCAATCCAATATGTCCCATTCTTTCACGTCGAACACTTTTTTGAGTTACTTCAACACCACATCTATCACAGATGATGCCCTTATATCGAATTCGTTTGTACTTTCCGCAGAAACATTCCCAATCTCTCGTTGGGCCAAAAATCTTTTCGCAAAACAGACCGTCCTTTTCCGGTCTGTAAGATCTGTAATTAATAGTTTCTGGCTTAGTAACTTCACCAAAGGATCGCGTCAAAATATCGTCGGGGCTTGCCAGACTGATAGTTAAGCTATCAATATCGCGCATTGCATTTTCTTGAACTCTAAAGGACATTTTATTGTCTCCTAAATTTCTTAGTTATAAATTGTTCTTTTTGCTTTAATTAATTTTGACGTCAAGACCTAAGCCCTGAAGTTCTTTAATCAAAACATTGAACGATTCTGGAATATTTGGTTCTAGCAAATTCTCACCTTTTACAATTGCTTCATAAACTTTGGCACGACCCGCCACATCATCACTTTTCACGGTTAGAATTTCCTGAAGTATATGGGCAGCGCCATATCCCTCAAGGGCCCAAACTTCCATTTCTCCAAATCTTTGACCACCAAACTGTGCTTTACCACCAAGCGGCTGTTGAGTAATTAATGAGTAAGGCCCAATTGAACGAGCATGAATTTTATCATCAACTAGGTGGCTTAGCTTCATCATATAAATATATCCGCAAGTAACTTTTTGATGGAATTTCTCCCCACTTCGCCCGTCATAAAGATCAGTTTTGCTTCCCTTTTCCAATCCTGCTTTTGCTAACCATTCATCTACATCTTCAATCTTTGCTCCATCGAAAATTGGAGTAGCAAAACGTAATCCTAACTTCTTGGCAGCCCAACCAAGAGCAGTTTCGTAAAGCTGCCCAAGATTCATTCTCGAAGGTACACCAAGTGGATTAAGCACTATATCAACAGGTGTTCCATCCGGTAAGAAAGGCATTTCTTCTACGGGAACAACTTTAGCAACAACACCTTTATTTCCATGTCTTCCTGCCATTTTATCACCAACAGAGACTTTTCTTTTCTTAGCAACATAAACTTTTGCAAGCTGCACAATTCCAGGTGGAAGTTCATCACCACTTGTGATTTTTATTTTCTCCCGTTTGTAATCTTCTTCAAGATCGGCAAGAACATCAAAATAATTTTTATAAAGAGTGCTTATATGATGATTGGTTCTCTTTGCTTCAACCCAATCAATCGTGTAATCAAGTTTAGTTACATCTTCCATAGATGAGAATGTGGTGTCTTTGAGCATTGTGCTGCTTCTAATAACAACACTTCCATCTAAGTCTCTGATACCAGCCGAAGCCATTCCTTCAGTAAGCTTGGTCAGTTTTTCAATCAATTTATCATAATGATTTTTCAATGAAAGCTTATGATTGTGTTCAAGATTATCAAGCTGTTTTTTCTCAATCTTTTTAGATTCACCATCTTTCTTTTTCCTGCTAAACAATCTTGTTTTAATAACGACTCCCTTTAATCCCGGTGGTGCTTTTAAAGATGCATCCTTAACATCACCAGCTTTATCACCAAATATTGCTCTGAGTAATTTTTCTTCGGGCGTCGGATCGGTTTCTCCCTTAGGAGTAATCTTACCAATTAGAATATCTCCCTCTTTAACTTCTGCGCCTTCCCTAATAATTCCATATTCATCAAGATTTTTTACTGATTCCTCACTTACGTTAGGAATTTCACGAGTTAATTCTTCTTCCCCGCGTTTTGTTTCACGAACCTGAAGTTCAAATTCTTCTATGTGTATTGATGTATAGGCATCATCACTTACAAGTTTTTCGCTCAGTATAATAGCATCTTCGAAATTATAACCTCTCCAAGGCATGAAAGCCACTAACACATTTCGTCCTAATGCAAGTTCGCCTCCATCTGTTGCACTTCCATCAGCAAGAGCATCACCTTTTGTAATTCTTTGTTTCTCTCTGACTAACGGGATTTGGTTAACACAAGTTTCCTGGTTTGTTCCATGGAATTTTTTAAGTTTATAAACAATTCTCCTTACATCATTAAACCCAGTTAATGCTTCAATGCTGTTAGGATTAATATCATATTTAACCACAATTTGATTTGCATCAACATAATCTATAATTCCATCATCTTCAGCAACAAGAACTGATCTGGAATCATAAGCAACCTTTCTTTCTAAACCTGTCCCTACAAGAGGAGCTTCAGGACGAAGCAGTGGTACTGCTTGGCGCTGCATGTTTGAACCCATCAAAGCACGGTTGGCATCATCATGTTCAAGAAACGGAATTAGCGCTGCAGCAGCACTAACAATTTGTGCGGGTGCAACGTCCATGTAGTGAATATTTTCATGAACCGAAACAGGAAACTCACCTTTAAACCTGCATTTAACTCTTTCATTAACAAATTTTGATTGTTCAGTAAGCGCAGCATTTGCTTGAGCAATTGTATGATAATCTTCTTGTTCTGCAGTTAGGTACTCGACTTCATTTGTAACTTTCCCTTTCGCAACTTTACGATAGGGGGTTTCTATAAAACCATACCGATTAACTCTACCGTAAATAGTCAATGATGAGATCAAACCAATATTGGGACCTTCAGGGGTTTCAATCGGGCACAATCGTCCATAATGTGTATAGTGAACATCGCGAACCTCAAAACCTGCTCTCTCACGAGTCAACCCACCAGGACCCAAAGCAGACATTCTTCTTTTGTGTGTCAATTCTGCGAGTGGATTTGTTTGATCCATAAATTGTGAAAGCTGATTTGTTCCAAAGAAGGCATTAACAACGCTACTTATCGTTCTTGCATTAACAAGATCTTGTGGTGTAAAGCTTTCGGTATCACGCATATTCATGCGCTCTTTGATTGTTCTTGCCATTCTTGCCATACCAACATTAAATTGTTGAGCAAGTTGTTCTCCAACGGTTTTTATCCTCCTATTACCGAGATGATCAATATCATCCATTGCTTCATCGCCAGCTTTCAATTTTATAATATGCTTCATGATTTCAATTATATCTTGAGGAGTTAAGACGGTAATATTTTCTTCTACCTTCAGTTTCAGTTTATCATTCATTCTGTGGCGGCCAACTTCACCTAAATCATATCTCTTGTCATTAAAAAATAATTTATCAATTAACAATTGGGCGGTTTCTATATCAGGAGCTTCACCAGATCTTAATTGCCTATAAATAGAAAGGAGGGCTTCTTCCTTCGTTCTTGCAGTATCTTTTTTTAGTGTGTTAAGTATTAAATCCTGTTCAACGAGACCGTCTGTTTTAACCAACTTGATTTTATCAACTTCTGTTTCTTTTATTCTATCTAAGTCCTTATCGTTTAACACACTATCTTTAGTTAGAAAAATTTCCCCGGTAGAAGTGTCGAAGACATCACTTGCAATTGTTCTACCAAGATATTTTTCAAGCTTGACTTTGTTAACATCTATTTCTTCAACCAAATTAAATAGATCTAATATTTGTTCATCAGATGCATAATCTAAAGCACGTAAAAGTGTTGTTGCAGGAAATTTCTTTCGACGATCAATATAAACATACATTACGTGGTTAATGTCTGTAGCAAATTCAACCCAAGAACCACGCAAAGGAATTATTCTTGCAGAGTAAATTGGAGTTCCATTCGGGTGAACAGTTTGCGCGAATGCAACACCAGGTGAACGATGTAATTGAGAAACAACAACTCTTTCAGCTCCGTTAATAATAAAAGTTGCCTGATCTGTCATAAAGGGAAGATTTCCTAAATACACTTCTTGTTCAACTGTATTTACAAATTCTTCTGTTTCAGAATCTTTGGTTGAAAGTCTCAATTTTGCTTTTAATGGAGTTGCAAATGTTAGCCCTCTTTCAAGACATTCAATGATAGAGTAACGCGGATTTTCGACATAGTATTCTAAGAAATCTAACCGATAATTTTCCTTATTGTCAAATATTGGAAAATTGCCAGTGAAAACTTGTTGTAAACCTTTATTTTCTCTATTAGAAGGAGGAGTTTGTAATTGTACAAAATCTTCAAATGAATCTGTTTGAATTGCTAGCAAATCTGGGGCATCTAGTATGCTTTTGATTCTGCTAAATGAAATTCTTTTATTGTTGTTTTTCAACTTGTTCCTCCAAGTAAAAAGTCAATTTTATTATTCATTTTCAGGAAATATTAAACAATATTCAAAAATGCAAAAGCGATAAGGCGAAAATATCCGCCTTATCACTTCTGAAAAAAATATTTTTTATTAAAATTATTTTATCGTAACTGTAGCACCGGCTTCTTCGAATTCTTTTTTAAGCTTTTCAGCTTCATCTTTCGAGATGCCTTCTTTAACAGTCTTTGGTGCAGCATCAACCAAATCTTTTGCTTCTTTCAATCCTAAGCCAGTGTGTGCTCTAACAACTTTGATTACGTTAATTTTTTTATCTCCGGATGATTGAAGTATAACATCGAATTCAGTTTTTTCCTCAACTGCTGCTGCTGCTCCAGCTGCAGGAGCAGTTCCACCAGCCATCATAACCGGCGCTGCTGCAGTAACACCAAATTCTTTTTCGAGAGCTGTTTTTAATTCGGCAGCCTCTAGTAAAGTAAGTTCTTTAATTTTCTCTACAAGTGCAGAAACTTTATCGGACATTTTTTGTACTCCTAATTAATTTTCTAAACAAATTTTTATGCTGCTTCTCTTTTTGAAATCTGATCAACAACACTGACCAAATCTCGCATTACAGCATTGATTGCCCCGACAACTCCTGAAGCTGGCGAATTGAGACTTCCCAAGATACTTGCTATTATTTCTTCTTTTGAAGGAAGTGTTGCCAACTCTGATAATCTCGAACCATCATAAAATTGGTTTTCAATGTAGCAAGCCTTCAGTTCAAATTTCTTGGAAGCATCGAAATATTTCTTGATGATTTTTGCAGGCGCAACAGGATTGTCTGAAGCAAAAGCATATCCTGTCATTCCAGTAAGGTAATCTCCAAGTTTTTCGTATTTACCAGACTCATTGAGGGCGCGCTTAAACAAAGTGTTTTTAATTACTTTATAAGTAACACCTTCTTTGCGTAATTCGTTTCTTAGAACAGTGATTTCCGAAACAGGAATTCCGCTATAGTTTGTTAAATAGAGAGCTGAAGAACCATCAAGTAACTCACGAACTTCCGAGATAATTTCGGATTTTTCGTTTTTATTCATTTTACTCCTATACCTTATTATTAACCCAACGGGTTAGAAGCATTGTTATAGAGTGCGTAAACTTTTAATGTGCTGAAATCTCGTCCTTGGAAATTTTCAATCCTGGACCCATCGTGCTGGTTAAGAAAAGACTTTTTACATATTGCCCTTTAGCAGAAGATGGTTTTAGTTTGACTATAGTATTTAGAAATGCGCGAACATTTTCAGCTAATTTTTCATTTTCAAAATTTAATTTGCCTAGCGAGGCATGAATAATGCCAGCTTTTTCAACTCGGAATTCAATCTTACCAGCCTTGACCTCTTTTACCGCCGTCGCAACATCCATTGTTACTGTACCACTTTTAGGGTTAGGCATAAGGCCTTTGGGTCCCAGAACCTTTCCCAATTTTCCAAGTTCACCCATCGAATCGGGAGTAGCAACAATTACATCAACATCTGCCCACCCCGTTTTAATTTTTTCAAGATACTCCTCAAATCCAGCATAGTCCGCACCTGCATCTAACGCTTCCTGTGCTTTTCCACCTTTCGCAATAACAAGAACTATTACTTGTTTTCCTGTACCATTTGGTAATGAAACTGTCCCCCTTACCATCTGATCTGCGTGGCGAGGATCTACACCCAATCGGATAGCAACGTCAAGTGATTCTGTAAATTTAATCTTGGAAGTATTCTTAATTATTTTTATAGCTTCAGTAATAGAATATTCTTTATTCTTAATGAAACTCTTTTGTATTTCTTTATTTCTTTTTGAAACGGTCATAATACCCTCGAATCTTTTTTAGTCACGAATTATTCCTCTACTGTAATGCCCATGCTTCTTGCGGTTCCGGCAACCATACTCATCGCATGTTCAATGTCATTGGCATTTAAATCAGGCAATTTTAATTGCGCTATCTCTTTTACTTGAGTTTTTGAAACTTTACCAACTTTAGTTCTATGCGATTCAGCTGAACCTTTTTCTAATTTTGCTGCTTTTAATAATAACACTGCTGCGGGGGGAGTCTTAGTAATAAATGTAAATGATTTATCTGAATAAACAGTAATTACAACAGGAATTATTAAACCATCTTTATCATTTGTCTTTGCATTAAACTGCTTACAAAATTCCATAATGTTTACACCTTTTTGACCCAATGCCGGTCCAACGGGTGGTGACGGATTTGCCTTACCTGCAGGGATTTGTAATTTTATAAATCCAGCTACTTTTTTTGCCATTTGATTTCCTATTAAATTTTACTTTTCTAATTCTGCTTGAACAAAGTCTATTTCAACTGGAGTTTTCCTACCAAAAATCGAAACCATCACTTTAATCTTCATTTTTTCTTCATTTACTTCTTGAACAGTACCGCTAAAATTATTGAATGGCCCATCAATTATTTTAACTAAATCTCCCGTCCTAAAAATAGTTTCCATTCTCTCATCTCCTTCCTCCTGGGTAATGCGACCAACTATTCGCTTTACCTCATCGGGTTGCAATGGATTAGGATTATTTTTATTTCCTAAGAAACCCATTACAGAAGGAGTATTAAGAATAAATTCTTTTACTTGATTGTCTAATTCAGCATTAACTAAAATATAGCCAGGAAAGAAATTTTTAGTTTTACTTTTTTTCTTCCCATCCTTTACTTCAAAAACTTTTTCTGTCGGAACAAGAACATCTTGTATTTTGTCTTGCAATTTTTCATTATCAGCCAATTCGGCATCAAGAAAACTTTTTACTTTATTTTCATGACCAGAATAAGTCCTAACTACATACCATCTGAATTCGGATTGATTCATGAACTAAAAAATTCCCTTAAATATTGCCGTGACACCCATATCTACGACGTATGTAAACACTGCAAGTATTAAACACACAACAATTACAATTGTCGTAGATTCTTTTAGCTCTTCTTTTGTTGGCCAAGTAACTTTTCTCATTTCCTTAACCACATCATTGAAGAAATTTATAATTTTTTCTTTCATCTTATTATCATATAATATTTATTCTGAGATCGAGCACGTCAGGAGGGACTCGAACCCCCAACCTGCGGTTTTGGAGACCGCTGCTCTA
>CAYMKU010000018.1:0-73489 GCA_964391015.1 uncultured Ignavibacteriaceae bacterium | reverse complement strand
ACAAAAAGTGAGTAATGATTTTTAAATGCTGCAAACCAAACCAACATCCCATAAAACCTGAATGCCGGCATTTGGTAGCTAATGACCTCTTCAGCTTTCGGTGCTGCATTCTTTATAGTTTGTCGAAGTTTATCAAGCTTAACCTTTGCTTCGCTGGGAAGCCCGGCAAGGTAAGTATCAATATCTTTTGCAGAGGTTTTCCTTGGAAGCGTCTTCATTTTATTCTTTCTAAAACTAATGCCTCTTCAGATGAGAGAGGCATTGATTTTTGATAATAATGATGTTTAGATTTTTACTTTAACAAAACCATTTTCTTGAACGAAATATATTTTGAACCGTCATTTCCCTTTGCTTCAATTCTGTAATGATAAACACCGCTTGAAAGTGCTGAAGCATCAACGTCAATGTTGTAAATCCCTGGCGCAAAATTTCTGTTGACCAATACTTGCACTTCCTGTCCCAAAGAATTGTACAGAGTTATAGCAACATCAGCAGTGACCGGAACTGAAAAATTAATTGTTGTAACAGGATTGAAAGGGTTCGGATAATTCTGACCTAAGTTATAATTCTTTGCTGCATTAATATCAACTTCAACTTCATTTGAGTACTTGTAACTGCCATCGAGATCAATTTGTTTTAACCTGTAAAAATATTTTCCCGAAAAACCAACAGCTTTGTCCTGGAAACTATAATTTTTGATTGAGCTGCTGTTACCGCTTCCATTTATAAATGCAATTACTTCCCAATTCTTTATATCAGATGTGTTCTGCAATCTGCATCTTTCGATATTGAAACCATAATTATTTGTTTCTGTTGCAGTAGTCCAATCTAATTTTATAAAAGCAGAATTGTATGCAGCTGTGAATGAAATCAATTCAACAGGTACAACACTGTTTATAGTGAAGTTGACATTTGAAATGTCGAAGAAAATATTATCAGCTGCCTCGACTTTTATTCTTGCTGTTGATGATGGATTATTTGGAATTGTAACCACTTCTGAACCATCATTAGGGGTATTTGCAAGAATGGTGATTGGAAAAGTTTGACCGCCATCGGTTGAAAGTAAAATATTTACATTAGCACAATTGATAGGAGATGCATTAGTGTTTGCAACATTCCATGTAATAGTTTGTGCTGATAATCCATCCCAGTTAACTGCAGTATTAGGTGATGTAAGCAAGAATGGTCCGGCAACACTGTTTACAAAAAATCCGACAGCACTATAACCAAATCCTCCACCTCCCATTTTATTATCTCTTGCAGTCAGGCGGAAACTAAGATTTCTTGTGTAAGTTGGAAGTATTTCTCCAATTGTTGTTGTGTTATTAATTAAATTTGAAACCTTTGGAAAAATTCTGGTTTGGCTGCTTACGGGTTTGAAGCTTCTGAAAATTGGAGCAGTTCCTGAAGGTGTTCCTGGGGCACCTGCAGCGCCAAGATCATACTCTTCCCAGCAGTATGTAAGCGGATCATTATCTAAATCTGTTGCTGAGCCAGTTAAGCTAAACGGCGTGCTGATTGGAATTGAGAATCCACCTAAAGGAACTGTTACAACTGGGGTATTATTTCCGCTTGCAGTTATTGCAGCACAAGAATTTCCTGAGCTTTGCTGTGTATAAGCTGCAATTTCCAAAAGACTAACGAGGTGAAAATAATCATCACTATTGCTTTGAAGATCTTGAGGGCTACAAATACCTGCGTAAGCCATAATTGTTGATCCGCTTCCGGGCTCGTATGCTGTGCCTGCGTTTCTATTTCCGCCGCTGCAAGAACCAGCATTTCCGTTAAAGGAATGATTCGCTCCAAATTGATGTCCCATTTCATGGGCGACATAATCAATATAAAATGGATCACCAGTCGGGCTTGACAATCCTGTCACTCCTCCGGCTTTATTACTTGTGCAAACGCATCCAAGGTATGCAATTCCACCACCACCTGTACTAAATACATGACCGATATCAAAATTAGCATTCCCTATTACTGTATTAAGGTTTGATATATTTTGACCTAACATTGTTGAGCCATTGTTGTTTGTATAAGGATCGGTACTAGCATTGGTGTAAATTAGCGTGTCATTGTTTGCAATTAATACCATCCTTACTGCAACTTCACGTTCATACACGCCGTCAACTCGATTTATAGCAGTGACTACCGCTGCTAATCCCAAAGGTTTCGTACCACCATGAAAAGCTGTGTACTCACCAGTTGTTGCACATGCTAAACGATAGGTTCGTAAGTTTACAGGAGCTAAAAGCTCCATTCCATTGGAAATCATCTGCGAAATTTCATGTGCAGTTTCACTATCCTTACCAAGAACGTCTATCTCACTAAATAGGTTTGATTCACTTGGGAAATAATTTTTCTTATAATAGCTTATGTAAAACTCAGTTGTATTTTGGCTGTATGGATCAATATAAATTGTCCCTTGTTCTGTAAAAATAATCGCATGAAATCCTTGAGGTGTGAAATCAAACCTCGCACGTGCAGATGGTTCGTCAATGCCATAAGCAATAAAAGTTCTAATTTCAGGATACTTAGCAGCTAAGCCCGCTTCCATGATTGGGGAGTTAAGAATAAAAAACTTTTTCAATTCTCCATTTGGGTACGGAAGCTTTAAATACACTCTTCGGCTGTGGGAATCATTTGAAAATTCAAGCGGCGCTTGATCAAGTATTGCATATAAACTCGTTTTATCGAGTAACAATGTCCGGTATTCCTGGGGAATAATACTCCTGTTACTCTGATTTGTAATCGAGCTTTCAGAAATATTGTTCCATGGTTCTCTGTTTATTTGAGCATTGATCATTGAGATATTCGAAATCGTTAAAAAAGATATTAACAGCGACATGATCGTTAAGCGAAAGTTGTTGGAGATCTTTTTTGGGAAAAATGCAGGACAGGGTAAGAGATTGGACATAAGGAAACACCTAAGGTTTATTATTTATTTGAAAATTTTCGGCGAATATACTTCAGTTGCTTTCATTTGTCAATTTTTTTACCTGATTCATCACAAATTATTTTTAAATTGCCACCTTTTTGAGCATCGCAAATACATATTTTAATTAATATTAATTTATCTGTTCTTGACAAGCTAAAATTATTTTCCTAAGTTTCCCGTGCCACTGGCTAAGCCGTGGTAATTTTTTTTTAAATTTTTTGATTTATTCAGAATGGATAAAGATAATTATGGTTGACAATAATTTTGTTTACTTGACAAAAGAACGTCTTGTTGAGCTTGAGAAAGAGCTACAGGAGCTGAAAACAAACGGAAGAAAAACTATCGCGGCAAAAATTGCGGAAGCTCGATCACATGGAGATTTGTCTGAGAATGCAGAATATGATGCGGCCAAAGAAGAGCAAGGTTTGTTCGAACTCAAAATTAGTAAACTCGAGCAGATTCTGTCCCGTGCAAGAATTATTGATGCATCACAATTTCCAAGTGGTCAGGTTCACATATTATCTATAGTTTCAATCAAAAATTTGAAAACGAATAAGATTTTTGAATACATGTTAGTGTCACCTGAAGAAGCCGATTTCCAAGCTGGTAAAGTCTCGGTTACCTCGCCTGTTGGTCAGGGCTTGTTAGGTTTTAAAGTTGGAGATAAAGTCAAAGTAAAAGCACCTGCCGGATTAATGGAGTTTGAAATATTATCAATTAAATAAAGCTCTTTCGATTGACTGATGAATCTTACATAAAACTCGCCATTGAGTTAGCCAAGAAAGGAAGGGGAAAAGTTAGTCCTAATCCGTTAGTTGGCTGTGTTATCATTAAAGAAGAAAGGATAATTGGTGCTGGTTACCATGAAAAGTTTGGAGGGAACCATGCTGAAATCAATGCTATAAATAGTGCAAGAGAAGATTTAGAGAATGCAACACTTTACATAAATTTAGAACCCTGCAGTCATTACGGAAAGACTCCCCCTTGTGTTGATAAAATAATAGAGAAAAAATTTAAGCGAGTGGTAATAGGTACGCTCGATATGAATCCGTTGGTTAGTGGCGCTGGGGTGAAAAAGCTAAAAGCTGCTGGTATAGAGGTTAAAGTTGGTTTGCTAGAAAAGGAATGTATTGAATTAAATAAATTTTTCTTCAAGTACATAATAAAAAAAATTCCTTACGTTACCTTGAAGGCAGCTCAGACTATTGATAGTAAAATTGCAGATACAACTGGCAATTCAAAATGGATTTCATCAACTGCTTCACGTCGTTATGTGCATTTACTTAGAGCAAGATATGATGCTGTTCTTGTTGGACCAGGAACTGTGCGAATTGATGAGCCAGGTTTGACAGTTCGTTTAACCGAAGGTAGAAATCCCAAAAGAATTGTTTTGGACTCTAGGTTTGAGTTAAGCACTAATCATAAAATTTTCACATCAAACAACGATAAGAATACTATTGTAGTAACATCCAATAAAAACTTTGATAAGAAGCGAAGGATAAAAAAACTGAATTCGATGGGTATAAAAATTATTTTCGCAAAATCGAATAGTAACGGGAGATTAAATTTGAAATCTGTTTTACATGAATTAGCAAAAAATCAAATCGCTTCAGTTTTAGTTGAGGGAGGTGGTGAAATTTACACTTCGTTTCTGAGTGAAAATATGTTTGATGATATTTTTTTATTTATTAGTCCTAAAATTTTGGGTTCGGGAGTTCCATTCGTAAATCATATTGGTAAAGCTAATTTAAAGAATGCTTTAAAAGTTAAATTACTAAATGTTGAAAAATTTGATGACGATTTATGTGTTGAATTTTCTCGATAAAACAATAAAAGCAATATTTTTTATTGTTATTATTTAACCGCATCTCATAATAAATCGAAGAGTCATAAAATTTCCTTCTTTTCATTCACAACTTAATACTATTTTTCATAAGCTAATTTTGAATTTTGTTTACAAATCATTTAGGAGAGGTTTATGTTTACCGGACTTGTTGAAGAAAAAGGGGAACTAAGGAAGAAAATAAAAACCGGTGATGGTTATCAGCTGGTGATTAAGGCATCAAAAATTTTCGAAGATATTAATATCGGCAGTAGCATTAGCGTTAATGGTTGTTGTTTAACAGTTGTTAAAAAAAATAATAACACTTTTTCAGTTGATACTATTGAAGAAACTCTAAAGAAAACGAATCTCGGTTCACTTGATGTTGGCAGTAAAGTTAATTTGGAACGTCCGTTAAAAGCAGACGCACGTCTTGGTGGTCATTTTGTTCTTGGTCATGTTGATACTAAGGGTGAAGTTTTAGAAATTAAAGAATTATCTAATAGCCACTTTGTAACTATTCGCTATCCTGAAGAATTTAAGAAATATTTGATTTACGTCGGCTCAGTATCTATTGATGGAGTGAGTATGACAGTAGCAAAACTTGAAGGAAATACCTTTTCCGTTGGGGTGATTCCATTTACCTGGCAAGAAACAATTTTCTCGAACAAAAAAATTGGGGATACGGTTAATCTTGAGTTTGATGTGCTTGGTAAGTATGTCGAAAGAATAATGGCAAACAAAACTGAATCGGAAGCATAAAAGCAAATTATACTTTTTTCAGAATGAAAAAGATTGACGAAAAGATAATTCGCTTTGTAAAAGAAAATGATCTTCTTCAACAAGGAGAAAAAATTTTACTTGCTCTTAGTGGTGGAGCGGATTCTGTCTTTCTACTTCATTTTTTACTTAAGTACAAAAGAAAATACAAAGTAGAAATCGGTGCAATGCACGTAAATCATATGATTCGTGGTAAAGAAGCGGATAGCGATGAAAAATTTTGCGGAAATTTGTGTTCGAAGTTAGGCATCGAATATTTTTCTGTTAAACGCGATGTGCCTGCATTTGCAAAAAGAAATAAAATTTCGATTGAAGAAGCGGCAAGAGAAATTCGTTATAAAGAATTATCGAAGATTCAAGAGAAATTTAAATATGACAAGATTGCAACAGCGCACACTTGCAGCGATAATGCAGAGACGGTTCTACTTAATTTGATTAAAGGAACTGGAATTAAAGGATTATCAGGAATTCCAATTATAAGAGGATCTGTAATTCGACCTATTTTAAATGTTACCAAAGATGAAATATTGGAATATCTTAAAAAGAATAATGTTCATTTTCGGTTTGATAAGACAAATCTATCTAATGCCCATGAGCGTAATTTTATTAGGAATGAATTATTTCCTTTGATCAAAAAGCGGCTTAATCCTAAAATTGAGCAAACATTGTTTAAGTCATCTGCAATTTTTAAAAAACAGACAGGCATTACCAATACGGTAATTAAAATTATAAAGGAACATACTACAGTTAAAAAAAAAGATCAGCTCGAAATTCTAATTGATGAACTTGCCAAATTTGATGAAGACATCTGGAGTGATATTGTTAAGGTTTCTCTTGATGGAAATTTTCAGATACAAACTTCATTTAATGACTGCAGTAAAGTTATTTCACTATTCAATAAGCAGGTTGGTAAAACTGTAGATATTTCAAACCAATTAACAGCGATTCGTGAAAAAAATAAAATCATAGTGTTCTTCCTTAAGGAGCAAAAAAAATCTGAACCAGTTGAAATTATGGTTGGTGGTAAAGGAGAATTGAAAAACAAGCAAATCAAAATAAATTGTGTTGATAAAAATTTCGTTGCCTATTCTAATGACAAAAATATTGAATATATTGATGCTAATCGAGTTACTGATAAATTTTCTCTCAGGTTTTGGAAGAATGGTGATAGATTTCAACCATTCGGATTAAAAGGGTCTAAAAACATTTCAGATTTTCTTAATGATCAGAAAATCCCAGCAATCGAAAAAAGACAACAACTGGTTCTTGTGAACAAAAATAAAATAGTGTGGGTTGTTGGTTATAGAATAGATGACCAAGTTAAAATCACTGATAAAACGAAAAAGGTTTTACAATTATGTCTGAGCTAAAGCAAAATAAAATTCGTGTTGGTAATGAAATCTTTACAGAGTATCTGGATGCAAAGAAAATTCAACTGCGGATTAAAGAATTGGCAGAAAAAATTTCAAAAGATTATGAAGGCAAAGTGCCAGTTTTTATAGGTGTATTAAATGGAGCATTCATTTTTATGGCAGACCTGGTTAAAAATATCGGCATAGATTGTGAGATGGATTTCTTCAAGCTTTCAAGCTATGGAGATGAGAAAATATCTTCCGGTAAAGTGAAATTAATCAAGGAGCTTAACTGTGATGTGAACGGAAGAGACTTAATAATTGTTGAAGATATTGTTGATTCGGGTTTATCAATTAAGTTTATTGAGGAGCTGATTAGCCAGCATAATCCGACAAGTATGAAGGTAATCAGTCTGCTAGTTAAACCCAATAGTCTTAGATATGATGTAAAAATTGACTATATTGGCTTTGAAATTCCGAGTAAATTTGTGATAGGATATGGGTTGGACTATGCTCAAAAATATAGAAATTTACCTTCAATATACATGTTAAGTTAGAGTTTTAATAAAATTCTTGGGATATTGTTTATAAAATGGCTGATAATAAAAGCAATAAAAATTCACCATTGAAACCTGGTGGTTCAAATAAGAGTGACGATAATTTCGACTGGTCTAAAGTAATTAAATTGGTTTTTGGCTGGGGTGCAGTGATTGTTGCAGCGGTAATCGTTATGCAAATTTTCCGGACTAACAATGTGAACTATACTGAAATTCCATATAACCAGTATGAAAAACTTCTTGCTGAAGATAAAATCTTAAAAGCTACTATTACCAAATCAGATATCAACGACTACTCTTTCAAAGCAGAACTCCGGTCTGAAGAAAAAATAATTATAAATAAAAAAGAAGTCTCAGTTAAAGAGATTTCTGTTTACTTACCTGAACCAATCGTTAAAGATCAAGAAGCAATTTGGAAACAAAAAGGGATTAATTATTCATTCGATAAGGAATCTAATGAGTGGCTCAATATTATTCTTGGATTTGTTCCTTGGGTAATCATCATTGCTGTTTGGTTGCTTATTATGAGGAGAATGCAAGGGTCAGCTGGTGGAACGCGTGGTATTTTTTCTTTTGGGAAAAGCAAAGCAAAGCTGATAACACAATCAGGTTTGAGAGTAACTTTTAAAGATGTTGCTGGTGCTGATGAAGCAAAGCTTGAACTACAAGAAATTATCGAATTCTTAAAAGAGCCGACTAAATTTCAAAAACTTGGAGGAAAAATTCCAAGAGGAGTATTATTGTTGGGACCTCCGGGGACTGGAAAAACGCTTTTAGCACGTGCAGTTGCTGGCGAAGCCGGTGTTCCATTTTTCTCTATCAGTGGAGCGGACTTTGTTGAAATGTTTGTTGGTGTTGGTGCCAGCCGCGTTCGCGATCTTTTCGATCAAGGAAAGAAAAATGCTCCATGTATTATTTTTATTGATGAAATTGATGCGGTGGGACGACATCGTGGTGCCGGTTTAGGTGGCGGTCATGATGAAAGAGAGCAAACACTTAATCAACTTTTGGTTGAGATGGATGGGTTTGAGCAGAATAGCGGTGTAATCATAATTGCTGCTACAAATCGTCCTGATGTTTTAGATCCAGCTCTGCTTAGACCAGGAAGATTTGATCGTCAAGTTGTAGTTGACAGACCTGATGTTAAAGGTCGTGAAGGAATTTTAAAAGTTCATACGCGAAATATCCCACTCGATCCGGCAGTTAAATTGGAAGTTCTTGCTAAGGGAACTCCTGGGCTTGCGGGTGCTGAATTGGCAAATCTTGTGAATGAAGCTGCACTGTTAGCTGCCCGAAAAAATAAGAAAAATGTCGAGATGATTGATTTTGAAGAAGCAAAAGATAAAGTGATGATGGGAATGGAGCGAAAGAGTCTTATCATCTCAGAAGAAGAAAAGAAGATTACTGCCTATCACGAAATTGGACATGTTCTTGTTGCAAGAATGCTTCCCGAAGCCGATCCTGTTCACAAAGTGACAATTATTCCAAGAGGGCGGGCATTGGGAGTTACGAGTTATCTCCCAATTGATGAAAAACATACTTACTCTAAGGTGTATCTAGAATCAATAATAACCTATGCGCTTGGAGGAAGGGCAGCTGAGAAATTAGTATTTAATCATTACACAACTGGTGCAGGTAATGATATTGAAAAAGCAACCAGCATAGCACGAAAAATGGTATGTGAATGGGGGATGAGTGAGAAACTTGGGCCATTGAGTTATGGTGCAAAGGAAGAAGAAATTTTCCTGGGGAGAGAAATTCAGAAACACAGAGATTACAGTGAGCGGACAGCAATTGAAATTGATGATGAGATCAGGTCAATTGTGAATATGGCAATGAACCGCTCAGAAAAAATTTTACAAGACAATTTGAACTTACTGCATAAACTTTCTCTCGAGTTGCTGGAAAGGGAAATCCTTGACAGTGAAGAAATTGATGCGATAATTCGAGGCGAAGAGTTGCCCCCGATGAAAAAAAATGGAAGCGGTGATAACGGTTCTGAAACTGAAGTTCCTGATCATGTTAAAAAATTAATGGAACAAAGGAAGCCGAAAGAATCCATTTCCAAAGATGACGCACGTTGATAACGGAACAATCCATTACAGAGATGAATTACTTCGAAAATCAATTCATCTTTGCTCGCTCTCAATTCCAGTTGTTTATTATTTTATTCCACGTAGTGCAGCGCTGATTATTTTAGGAATAATGACAGCAATGGCGTTGTTCCTTGATGTTGGACGATATCTTTCCCGTTCAATTGGTAAATTATTTTACAAAATATTTGGCTTTTTATTAAGAGAGCACGAGATTGATCATAAAAAACGTAATCTAAATGGTGCTACTTATGTTTTGCTTTCTGCATTTATCTGTGTTCTAATATTTCCAAAAGTAATTGTTGTAACTGCATTTGCAATCCTAATCATTAGTGATACAATGGCTGCTTTGGTTGGCAGGCGGTTTGGCAAACATAAATTTCTTTTCAAAAGTTTCGAAGGGACGTTAGCATTTTTTGTGAGTGGAATAGTTGTGGTTTTACTTTCTCCCAAAATTGAGTATCGTTTTTCTGAATATTTAATTGGAATAGTTTCCGCTGGAATTGGAGCAATAATAGAAAATGTCTCATACGGATTAGCTGATGATAATCTCGTAATTCCAATTTCTATTGGGTTTGCAATGTGGCTGTTCTACTTGTTTTTTCTTCCTGAATTAAACTTGGTTCTTCAAAACGTTCCGAGGTAAGGACCAATATATTTTTATTCTAAAATTTTTAACAATTCTGGGGATAAATTATATTCAGGAAAATCACTTTTTATTTTGTCAATATAGACTTTAGCTTTTTCAGAGTAATTGAACTGCATTTCATAGACGGCTCTTCTTGCCAACATCGATCCTACCTTATCCCCAACAAAATTCACGTAATAATTTTTTTGCTTAGGGATTTTAATATTGAAATTGGGTTGATTTGCAGGAACATATTCTCTTGTTTTAACAACTTTGAAAAGGAACAAATCCGGTACCAAATAATAATCTTGCGGTAAAGCAAATTCACCTTTTTGCATTTCATTATCAACCATTTCCGGAGCGATATAAACATTGTATTTATCAAAGTTGGTTGTGATAAGTTTTGTCATGATTTGTCTGTACAGACTTTCAAGCAATTGTGGATTATAATTTTCACTTCTTTCAAATGGTTTTAACGCTTTCAGAAACATGTTCACTTCATTTTTAAGACCGGAAAAAATTTTTGGATGATTTCGTTCAATCTGATTATAGTACCATGATCTTCGAAGAAGTTCTTTATCAATGACTATAATATCTTTTCGGAAACCTTCTACATTCTGAAAGTAGTAAGAAGGCGAAATAAAAAAATCCCATTGATAGCTTATGATAATAGATTTTTTATTCACACTGTTTAACAAGGATTTTGAATATTCTTCAAAAATTTTTGTGCTGGACTGATTCACTTTATTAAAGTTGAATGAAGTAAAAATCAAAATGAAGGTGAGCGAAATTATTGCTATGGTAGTTTTATTCTGATTCGAAATTCTCATCATGGAGTAAAGTTTAATTATTCCGAACACAGAGAAAAATGCAAGCGCGATATATGCTAGCAAAAAGTACGAATCAATATCTACGATATCATAATTAATTGAATATAAAACTGTTGAAGTAAAAACTATGATTAGGAAAGTAGAAATTTTTTTACTGTATGAGTACGAAAATAAAACTCCTATAATAATTGGTATCAAAGCAATGTTAAATTCATCTGTTAGCGTAGAAAAGAAATAACCTAATTGCTTTTTTGCCGAATCCATTGAAGAGAATAACCATACTTGGTATTGTTTTCCCGACATGTGTCTTAGAATTCTTTCCATGTCAATAGGATTTCCCCAATTCAATATCGGTTGTTGAGATGCACGAATAGGTAAATAGCTGTAGATGATAGCCAATAGAGGCAAGAATAGTGCAATCATTAATAGCATTTTATAAATACTGTATTTGCCGAATCCGAATTTTGAAAAAAATAAATATGCTATAGCAGGAAGAATTAACAGAGTCGTCATGTGATTACTGAAACCAAGCGCTAGAACAATAGCGAGAATAAACCAATAATTTCGAATGCTTTTATTCTCGTATTCATTCTGAAGAAAAGCTTTAAACAAAACAAAAATAATTATACAAATTAATAACAAGTGAAGTGAATAAACTTCAACTGAAGTGCCTTGAAACCAAAAAGTTTTGCTGAACGCAAGAATAAGACCACCAAATACAGATGCAAAAAGTTTTGTTGTTTCGGACAATTCATTTTTTAGTGTTTTAGAATCGACATTTTCACCTTTCCCTTTCCGAGTTTTCCTTTTTTGCTTTCTTAAATCAGTCATCTTTTGCGGGTTAAACGAAGAAATATTATCCAGCAGCAACCTTAACGACTGTACAAAGAATCCAATGGCAGTAGAGCAATAAATTGCTGCTAATAAGTTCATCTGATAAATTTTAGTGAAGGGCAAAGGTATGAGTGAAAATAAATAACCCAAAATGGTGTAAAGAGGGTAGCCTGTTGGATGCGCAATGCCAAGTGTAATTTGAATTGTTGCAAGTTCACCCGCATCAATCTGTATGACTGATGGTGCAAGTGTGATGAGATAAACAATGAAAACAATCGCGCCAATAACTATTGATAAATATTTTTTTATTAGGTTCAATTTTTTACCACATATTTTTGAAAGAACAATTTATTTGATTTCAAAACTTCATTCAAACTGCGTTGAAAACCTTCCGAACTATCGAAATTCATTCTTTGTGAAAGCATTCTTATTTTTTTCTTATCACCTGGAAGAATTGATGTTGTTGTGTTAAACATTACTTGATTTGTTAAATCTAATTGCTTTAAAAATGAATAGTTTCTTATTAAATTTTTCAAATCATCAGAACCGAATCTATCTTTAAGAAGCTTTGAGCTGACTGTCATTCCCTTCCCAACAAGGTTTGAGAAATCGTAAACTGAGCCCATAGTTAAGTATTGAACAATGAATTCAATATCAATTGTTCCGCCAGGACTTTTCTTAAGATTCAGCATATTGAAATTGCTTCCAAGATTAATCGGGTAAAGTTTCTTTCTCATTTCTATGATTTCACTTTTTATTACCCTCTCTTTTTCAGATTCCAGTCTTGACTCTAAAGATTTTAGAAAAGTGTCAAATAGTTTTTTATTCCCGCATACTAAAGAAATTTTTGTAAATGCTTGGAGTTCCCAGATTCTCAATCTCTTTTGAATATATGAATCGTAGCTTTTAATATCCCCAACCAGATTACTGCTTTTTCCTTCTGGACGTAGCCGACAATCAACTTCAACAGGAGAAAGAGATTTTCTTATTTGAGCAAGTATGTCCCGAAAGACTTTATCTGCATTTGGAATTGCTCTGAGATCCTTCACAACGAATATAAAATCAATGTCGGAGTTAAACGTCATTTCACCTGAACCAAAACTTCCAAGCCCTGCAAGAAAATAGTCTAACGAATGATATTTACTCCCAAGCGATAAGTTTAATATTTGGGATATTTTATTTTTGTAAAAAGAACATAAAATCTTAGAAACATGATTATGGTTTATTATCCCAAGTATAAATTGAACTGTCAGCATGAAGATAATTCTTTTCTGAGTATAGCTATTTAGCTGATCGGGGTAAATTTTCTCAAAAACTTTCCTGCTCAAAAATAATTCAATCAACTCACCATCTTCAGCTGATAAGTCAATTGAACGTTGTGAAAATTCACATACAGTTAAAAACAATTTTAGAAATTTAGGGTCAGATAATTCTTTATACCAAATAAATGGTAGATAGGAGTGTTTTATTACTCTCACAAAATTTTGAAGTGTTACATCGGGGTTTACAGCATTTTTTAAATATTTAATGAGTGAAGGTTCAATAATTTGAAAAGCCGAGATTGTTCTTTCATCAAATTCCCGCTGACCTAGCAATCCCTTTCCTTCGCGGAGAAATGTGAAATCTTGGGTCGCTTTTCTTTTGTTCTCAAAATTAATTTCAGAAACATTTCCTTTCTTTTTAATCTTTATTTCTTTACCCATTATTGATTTATAAATCTTTACAACTTCTTCTCTACTTTTTTTAACTGCCTCTTTAAATTTTTTTGAATCTGAGAACTCAAGATAGTTGCTAATTTTCTCAAGCATTTCTCCGCCCAATGGAATTGAATGAGTCTGTTTATCATTCATCAATTGCAGAAAATGTTCAATCTTTCGATAGAATGAATATGCATTCGCTAAAATTTCAGATTCATTTTCAGTTAGTAGTTCTTTCTCTTTTAAAGAGGAAATTGCTGCCAATGTATTCCCAGTTTGCAGGTCTTTTGATCTTCCACCGTTAATTAATTGTAATGCTTGAACTGAAAATTCAATATCGCGGATTCCACCAGGAAGCAGTTTTATATTTTCTTCTGTACCCAAATTCCTTTCAATGTTACTCTTAAGTTTTTTTATTTGTTCAAATGGTGAAATTGAAAAACTTGTCGGGAAAATAAATGGCGAGAGATAATTTGTAAATTGATTATATAGATTGATGTCTCCGCCAATAAATCCTGCTTTAATCAGCATTTGTCTTTCCCAATCTTCACCTCTGCTTTCGTAGTAGTTTAAGTATTCAGTTAAACTTCGGCATAGCGGAGAATTTCTACCATCTGGACGTAATCGAAAATCAACTCGAAAGATGAATCCTGAAGAAGTAATTGAAGATGCAGATTCAATAAACAAGTGAATTGCTTCAGTTAAAAATTCTGAATAATTCTTGTTTTTCAGCGATTGGTCTTCATTATAAAAAATTATTAAATCAATATCTGAACTGTAGTTTAATTCTCTGCCGCCAAGTTTTCCCAATCCTATCAAGCAATAACGACTGCTGAAATTTTTTATCTGGTACTTTGATTTAATTTCCTCCAAACATATTTCAAATAAATTTGATGCAATTACTTTGGCAAGAATTGATAATTCTTCAGTTACAACTTCAAGTGGTACAAGACCTAAAATATCTTTAAGTCCGATTCTTAAGATTTCTTTTCGTTTGAGTGTGCGGAAAAAATTTACTTTGGATGAGAAGGATTTATAAATATTCAGCGCAGAAAGGATATTTTTTTCAAAATCGTCAGAATTTAGTCTCGGCTCTATATTTGACGAATTTGCAATCCAATAAAAGTATTCCGGGTTACGAACAAGAATATCTGTCAAGTAATTACTGTTAGAAGAAATAGTAACAATTATTTCAATGTAAAGTGGATACCTTATGCAATCTGTTAGAAATGAATACTTATCATACATTGCAGAAATTATCCGCAGGAAGTTCGATTCTGATGATCGTGTAAAATGGTGAATCGAAATTTCATTTTGAATAAGCTCAATCAGCTTATCAAAAATTTCAGACGGAAGATAACCTGCTGAGATTTCCGCAAGCTTTGTGAAAAACTCTTCAGAAAGATTTTGTTGTCGCTTATTTTTCACTAATGATGTACAACATGTTTAACATTTTATAAAAATCACGGGATAAAATTAAGAATAAGGTGATAAAAAAATAGATTTGTGATACAGAACAAGTTGAGCCTTTTCTGCAAACAAAACCCTTGTGACAGTGTTCTAAACAATTAACTTTGTAGCTACAACAGAACAAAATTATATGAATAATTCTATAAAAACATTTCTCCTTTTTTTATTGGTAGCACTTTTTTCTTCTTGTTGTACAGATGTCACTAAAGAGATGTCCAGTGAATCAAATAAAGGAAATATCCTAAAAACTCCTACCACAATTGCAATAAACAAATCGAAAGTTACTGCTCGCATCGAGGAAATCTTAATGAATACAACTGGAAATTATGTCATCAAAGCATTCATTATCCGAGTTGAGGAAGATCCTGCTTACCCGAGTCTTGCGATGGAAGGGAAAACATATAATCTTATTCCAAATTTTCAGCTTGATGATAGTAAGAAAATTATAACCGACTCAGAAAAAAATAAAAAACTCAAGTTACTTTCCAACAAAAAAGCAGGGGACAAATTTCAGGCCGTTATATTTTTTGAAAACTTGAACGGTTGGTTTATTCAGGAAGCGGTAGCAGACTGAATAGATAACCCAACAAATATTCTTATTAACGACAAATAAATTATTTATAAATCATTTAAGGAGAATTAAGTGAAAAATAAATTTTCTGTTTTGCTATTAAGTAGTATCATTTTTGGAAGCTTTGTTTTACTTGGTGATTTTTCCATTTACAAGGATGAACTCACATTAAGCAATTTTATTGAATGGAAGAAAGATAAAAAGAAAAATAAAAAACCAACTTATGGAATACCAGATGAAGCGATGAGGTGGTATTATGAACAGCGAGCTTATCCGCAAGGTTTTATTCCAGAAAATTGGCGGGAAAATGCTTTGAGGTTTATCGGGCAGAATAATAATTCGGTTGAAGGCACACAAGCATTAAGCTGGAGTCAATTAGGGCCTGGAAATATTGGTGGCAGGATTCGTTCAATTGTCGTTCATCCGACAGATCCAAACATTATTTATTTAGGTTCTGTTGGCGGAGGAGTTTGGAAAACGACAAACGGCGGCACAAGCTGGGTTCCTTTAAAAGATAATATGGAAAATTTAGCTGTTTGTAGCATGGTTTTGGATCCTACAAATCCTAATATAGCTTATGCTGGTACAGGTGAAGGATATTATAACGGAGATGCAATTCAGGGTGAAGGAATTTTTAAAACCACAGATGCTGGTGCTTCATGGGTTCGATTAAGTTCAACCATCAATTCCAATTTTTATTTTGTGAATAAATTGATGATTGATCAGTCCACAAATGTTCTTTACGCTGCAACGCGAAAGGGTTTATATAAATCAACAGATGGAGGTTCAACTTTCACAGCAATTTTGGTTGGAACTGGTGGAGCAGATGTTCATTGTATGGATATTGAAATTGCATACACATCACCTTCAACCATTTATGCAACCTTTGGGCTTTTTAATGATGCAGTAATTTACCGAAGTACAGATGGTGGAAGTTCTTTTTCTGCAAACTTAGGTCAAACAGGTCAAGGAAGGATTGAGATGGCTACATCTGTTTCTAATCCACTTGTTGCAATTGCGTCTTTCTGCGATCTCAGTACAAATGGTGTAAGCTTGATGGCAAAAACAACTGATGGCGGCGATAATTGGTTTACTATGACAGTTCCTGGACCCGCATTTTCAGGCCCAAATAATTATGCAAGTACTCAAGCATGGTACGATAATATTATTTACATTGATCCAAGCAGTGCCTCGACATTTTTCGCTGGCGGTTTAGATTTTTGGAAATCTACAAACTCCGGAACAAACTGGACACAAAAAACAAATTGGTACTCACAAGCTGGTGCACCGCAATTTGTTCATGCAGATCATCATGCAGTTACATTTGCACCTTCAAATTCAAACCTCATGTTTTTAGGAACTGATGGAGGGATTTTTAAATCAACAAACAAAGGTGAAAATTGGACTGCGATAAATAATAATTTATTTATCACACAGTTTTATTATGGAGCAGTTAATCCTTCAGGAACGATTTATTATGGAGGAGCGCAGGATAATGGTACGCTCAAATCTACGGGCACGAATAGTTGGAGTGAGGTAATAGGTGGTGATGGAGGTTCAACTGAAGTTGATTTCAGTAATTCGAATACAGTTTATGGTGAATACGTAAATCTTTGTTTCTTAAAATCAACAAATGGCGGTTCAACTTTTGTAAAATCTATGAATGGAATTCCGGTTGGTCCAGGGCAATGGGATGGAACAACAGATAGGACTTTATTCATTTCCCCATTTTCGATGGATCCGAATAATTCGAATACTTTAGTTGCTGGCACATATCGTGTTTGGCGGACAACTAACAATGCAGCTAATTGGAGTGCAATAAGCGGAGATTTGACCGGCGATGGAACAGGATCATCAGGAAATAAAATTTCCACTGTTATTGTGGCAAAAGGAAACTCAAATGTAATTTATGTGGGGTGTAGCAACGGCAGAGTTCAAGTTACTACTGATGCCGGCACAAGTTGGAATCTTAGAAACAGCGGTTTACCCAATGCATATTGTACGCGTATTGCAACCGATCCGACCACTCCTTCAACGGCATTTGTAACATTTTCTGGTTTTACTGCCAGTAGTAAGGTTTATAAAACAACTAATTATGGTGTAAACTGGACTAACATCTCAAGCAATTTACCGAACATTCCAGTTAATTGTATTGTTATAAATCCATCTAACGTAAATAATATATTTGTTGGAACAGACCTCGGAGTTTTTTCCACAATAAACAGCGGGGGATCATGGGTTCAGGATAATGCAGGATTGGCAAATGTTTGTGTTAGTGATCTTGATTATCGTGCATCGGATAATAAATTGTTTGCGGCAACTCACGGGCGAGGGATGTTTTCTACGCTACTTACTGGCGGGGGAGCGCAAACATTTACAATTAGTTATGATGATGGAACGCCCACAAACGGATATTATTGGCCTAATGCTGGACAAGGTTCAGGAAATCGAATTACTCCAACTATTGCAAGTGCAAAATTAATTGAGATGCAAATCTATTTTACTGGAGTTGGTCAAGGCACTGCGAATTATACACCAATCGTTTTGCAATACGTGAGTGGTGCGCCTGGCTCATCCTATGCAACTGTGCCGGCTAAAGTTGCGTCAAATGTTCCTGGTTGGGATGCATCTGATCTTTCTTCGTATAACATTATAGTTAACAGTGATTTTATAGTCGGATTAAAATATGATGGAACAAACCGACCGACATTTGGTTACGATCCAGGCAATAATGGAAGAGCGTGGGATTTTGATGGAACAAATTGGTCTGCGTGGAATGAAACTTATTTTATGAGAGCGACAATTCAAACTCTAACTTCAATTGCGGAAATAGGCACTCAGATACCCGATAAATTTGAAGTGACGCAAAATTTTCCAAATCCATTTAATCCTTCCACTAAGTTTCGTTATGCTTTGCCTGAAGGTAAAAATGTTAAAGCAATAATTTATGATTTGAATGGAAGACAAGTCGCGGAATTAGTGAACAATTTTCAAAACGCCGGAACGTACGAAATTACCTGGAATGGGAAAAATGATGCTGGAGTTCAAGTTGCAAGTGGGACATACATTTATAAAATAGAAGCGGGGAATTTCACTCAAGTGAAGAAAATGATGCTGTTGAAATAATTAAAATTCCTTCTCCCTGAGGGAGAAGGTATGGATGAGGGTTTATTCAAAGCGGTCTTTGGACCGCTTTTTTATTTTACAATTGTCTCTTTGACTTTTATTCTTTAAGTTCCAATTAGATTTAATAAAACTTTGCGGGGCGTAAGTGCAAAAAGTTATTTCGTATTTGCTTGTTGCTATATACCCAACTCCTACAATCCTTGCTGACCAAGTTTTTACAACCAAAAATTATAAACTGCCATGAAACCAAAACTAATTTTAACCCACCTCTTGCCTTTCACGTTTCACCTTTCACGAGGATATCACCCATGAAAAAAATAACCCTTTTAACGTTGATATTGCTTACTGCCTATTGCCAACTGCTTACTGGCACTATCCGCTACGTAAGCAAAACGGGAACGAGCACCCCGCCCTACACAAGCTGGGCAACTGCAAGCGACAGCATACAAAAGTGCATTAACATTTGCCAAAACGGTGACACGGTTTATGTGGCTAATGGTGTTTATAAAGAAAACCTAATTATAAATATTGAAATTGCTCTTATAGGCAGCAGTATGGATAGTACTGTGATTGATGGCAGAGGAATGGGAAATATGACTATTACTGTGAATGATAATTTAAATATTGAAAACTTTAACATTTATGGTAAAATGAATAATGGAGGAGATGCTGCAATTGGGACCTTACAGCAATTAAATTTATTGAAGGTGGTAAATTGTAGCATTAGCGAAACTTCTATTGGTATCGGCTGTGTGAATGCCTCACTGGATGTTAAGAATGTTTATATGAAGAATTTAAGAACTGGGTTTTCCTTGTTGAGTGCTGTAAATCCTTATGAGTATAACATCACAAACTGCATTATAATTCTAAATAATGAAAATTCATCAGGTATAAGTATTGGGTTTGCTGAAAATGCAATTGCACACATAACTAATAATATCATAATTTTTAATCACCCATTTAATAACCCATATCGAGGAATATACTTGGGGTTCCCTAGAAAGGTATACATCTCAAACAATTTTATTAGTGGATTTACAGACAACATATTCTTAGATGGAACAAGCGATACCGTATTTATAAAAAACAATGTACTAAGCTACGAAAAAGAAGCGGGAACAACGGCAAGTATTTTAAATACTGGTGTAAAGCTTTTAGTGAATAATGTAATTCTATCTCATAACTCAATTGGACTGTGGACACCAAGTGAGTGGCCAGGGAGGGTAAAAGCAGATTACAACATCTACTGGCAGAATGGCATAGATATACACGGTATAACCTATGGTGATAGTGATCGAATAGCTGATCCCATGTTTATAAAAGATACAATACCTAACTCACAGCTAAATTTTGACTATCATCTGCAAGCATTTTCACCGGGGATTGATAGAGGTAATCCGAGTATTTTAGACATTGATGGAACGAGAAGCGATATAGGAATGTATGGCGGACCTTTCGGCGAAATATATACCTACCAAGACTTAGCTCCCAAACCTCCCCGAAATCTCTCAGCCATTGTTGATACAAATAAAATAACTCTTAAGTGGAACCGAAATACTGAAGCAGATACAGCTTATTACAAAGTTTATAGAGATACGGTTGAGAATTTCACAATAGATACAACAAAACTAATAGCATCAATCAACAATGCTTTGTTTTCTCATACAATGCTGCCGATAGGAAGATACGTTTACAAAGTTACATGTGTAGATAAACAAGGCAACGAATCAAATCCATCTGAAGAAAGAATAGTAAACATTACTTCAATAAATGACTACCCAATGACAATAATTGACTATTACCTCTACCAGAATTACCCAAATCCATTTAATCCAAGCACAACGATTGGCTACAAACTGAAAGAGAGAGGATATGTAAAATTGATGGTGTATGATATTAAAGGAGAGTTAGTGAGCGTTTTAGTAAATCAAGAACAAGAGCAAGGGTATTATGAAGTTGATTTTAGTGTATCCAGCATCCAGCATCAAGTATCCAGTATTCAGAATCTTGCAAGCGGAATATACTTGTACAGAATAGAAGTAATAGGCGATGGAACTGTTCCGGTTTATACGGAGATGGGAAAGATGATCTTGCTAAAGTAGTTAGAATGTAGAAGTCAGAAGATAAAACTTGACAAAAATATGAGGTGCCTAGCAAAGTAAAATATAAATGAAAAAAATTTTTATAATCTTGTCATGTTATATTCAAAAGAGTAATTAACAAAAACCAATGACAGAAAGAAGATGAGAAAATGGATATTTAAATATATCTCTTATTTATGATTTCTAGTTCTTTGGTTACTAAATAAATATTATAACACAATTACGAGGGAGCAAAAATGAAAAAGTTTATACAAATATTAACGCTTTTAATAATCATAGTTTCAGTTAAAGCATACTCTCAGAATCCTATTAAAGACTTTAGCGGAGGAATACCGATAATGACTGGGTTGCCAGATTGGGGCTGGACTCAAGCTAATCTGGTTCATATTGACAGCATGAAAAAGGCAGGAATAGACTTTGTCAATATTCAAGTCGAAAATGGTGTTCAAATGAATACTTTGACTAATATGGGCTTAAAAGTTATACCGAATAAATCAATGGGTTTGAACTACATACAATATTATACTGATGCAAAATACACTATATGGGAAACTGAGGATACACCTGAAGATACGAGCTATTTACTACATGACTCAACTGTTATGTTTGAAGAAAGCAGCGGTGATACAACATACATAAAGCTTAAGAGTGAGGCGGCGGACAATGTTGACACACTTGTTTGGGGTCCATTTTATTCTCAATACGTTTACGAATTGGATCCTAACAATACTCATGTTTTAGCTGACTATACGGTAAAATTCAACATGAAATTAGAATTGAATACTGCATACCCGGATACAGTAACACCGGAAAACATGAATGACACTATCTGTATAATTCAAGTTACTCAATCTTCCATTTCTACAAGCCCGGATTGGCATTTAGCTTGTACCTTTGTTATTGATACGGGGTATATTACTCGCGGGGATTTTGGAACACTAAATAACTTTCATGAAATTCGCCTTGAGTATTTTTTAGATTCAAACGCATGTCAAGAAACTCCTCCATCAATTCCACCTCCGCAGTATCATATTGCTTCTTACTCGGGCAATCCACTTGAAGATATAGACACGCTAGGGCTACCTCAAAGACATTATATTCAATTCAAGGTTATTTGGCTTGGTAATCCCCGGTATCTAATTTCAATTGATAAAATAACTGTACATGATGGGAAAGGATTTCAATTGATAAAAAATGATACTACGCTTACAAAAATATTAATTGAAAGTCAATTAAATACACTCTCACCAAGTTACGACAATCAAGTCGCAGGCTGGTTTGGGATAGATGAGCCAAACTCTATAGATAATTATCTGCCAATAAAAAGAGTAATAGAAATACTTAATAACTACAGCAATAACACGAGACCATTGTGGTTAGCGCTAATGGGCAAATGGGATGGTGTATATAACCATCATGGTGATAAGTTTGGTACTTACCACCTTAGCCCATGGAAAGAGATGAAAAAAAGAATAGGCAGCATGAATGTTTGGCAGGATGCTTACTATTTTGATTATCCCTATAGGTACAATGAGGGTGGTTCGGATACTGCTTGCAGATGTCCTGATTATCGTACGGAAAACATTAAAATAACCGCTGAATTAAATTACAAGCAGGCGCACATTCTTAGTAATGACTATGGTGTTAGTATTCAATGCGGAGAAATTCACATCCCGGGAATTGCTGAACAAAGAAATGTTAATGGTCATGAGCTTCTATATGAAACTAATTTGGCACTGTTGGAAGGTGCAAAGTTTTTAACGCTTTATACATATTTTGCTCAATGCGATACAGATGGGACTGGTTGTGGAGAAGATTGCATTGGTACAACTCACGGTATAATAGATTTTTATTGTGGTTCCTATTTTTATACTGGTAAATATGATACCTTGCGTTATATTATAAAACCCCGGCTTAACGGATTATTTGGCAAAACACTAAAAACTTTAGTTCCCGACACACAATTTGTTGCATGGGAGGCAGTTGATGCTGTTTATGACCCAACCGTAAATTATAGTACAGGTAAGGTGAAAAAGATTGAAGTGGTTAATACAGAAACAATTAATAATAAATGTTTTATTGATCTCGGCTTTTTCCATAAACCAGAGGAGTACAATAAAAGTTATTTTATGCCATTAAACAGATACTTCAGTAACAAAGAAAGCTTAAAGTTTACTTTAAATAATTTGTACACGTATAAAAACTGGAACCTTACTGAATATGTTGAAGATACAACAATTTATTTGGCAACAGATGAAAATTTAGAGACAGTTTTCTATGATACAATATCTAGTGGAGATGCACGCTTATACAGCATTGCTCCTACAATAATTTATGGGGGAGCACTGATTGCTGACGAAACACTACAAAATACAGCAACATTACAAGATGAGCTTATAGTAAATCCCGGAGTAACTCTAACAATAAATAACAGCTTAACTTCCTATGGTGACATTAGATTAAAAGATGGTTCTAAACTAAGAACAACAAACAAGAGTATAGGTGGTACGATAACATTTCTTCAAGGGAAGAAATTAATAATAGAGGGAGATGTTGAAATAAATGGTTTGCCGGATAAAAAACTAACTTTAAATTTTACTTCTCCAGTAGATGATAATGGAATTAAAGTCTACGACGAGAATAAACTTACTATCAAAAATACTCTGGTTAAAAATGCTTATGAAGGAATATTTGTTAACAAGGGAGAATTGTATATTGATTCATGCGAGGTAATCGATTGCAATAAGGGTTTATATCTAAATAATACGATATATGATGTGGATAAAGATGAGGGCACGAAGATTTGGAATTGTTCAATGTATGAAAACTGTTGTGGAATTACATTTTTAGGTGGTTCTGCTTTGGTAGTTGGTAATGATATTTCAAACAACCTTGATTATGGAGTAATGTGTTTGGAAAATTCAAGTCCCGTATTCGGTAAATTTTTAGAGCCTGGATTAAATTATTTAAACAATAACAAAGTAAATCTATGTACAGCCACCTCTTTCCCGACCATTGGTATTCATGGAGAAGAATATATAGCTGGTTATAATAGTTTTGACGGTAATGATATTGATTTTGATGTATTGGCACTAGAAAAATCCATGGTGATGGCTGAGCAAAATTGGTGGGGCGAAGAGGAACCAAATCAAGAACAGCTTAAAACCGATGAAGGAAGTTCTATTGATTATTCCCATTACCTGGTTAGTCCGCCATCGAAAGCTGGTAGCGTTTCACTTAACGAGCAATATACGGCTACTAATCTTAATAAAGAATTAGAAGTCGTATTACCTTCTGAGAATTTCAAGCGTGCCTTGAAATATCTGTATAGAGGAGACAAATATAGTTGCAGAATTATACTCAAAAATATTCTTCAAAATTATCAAGATTCGGTAGTTGCTTTTGCAGCATTAAATCTATTGAGCAAAACCTATATTAATTCAACTGGACAAGATTCACTAAAAACATATTTACAGCAGTTTACTATACCTAATCTTAAAAAGGATATTTTTGTTTACGCTAAATTATTATTAGCAGATTTTGACAGAAATAATTATTCGGTGAATTTAAACGGCATATTAAATTTGTACCCAAATAGCAGTGTAAAGGATTTGGTTTATTTCAAGAAGTTTAAGCACTATCTATTTGATAAGAACTCAAGGGATTCGGCAGCTACTGTGTCAAACCAAATGGCGTTGCTATTTCCAGAATCACCATTGACAATAGAATCAAAGTTTTTACTTGGTGATGTTATTTTACAAAAGAATAGTGCAAATATGCAATCGATACCCCTGAGCTATTTTATTGGCAACTATCCAAATCCATTTAACCCAGTAACAATTATTCGATATGAGTTACCGAAATCGGTGAAGGTAAATATATCAGTTTATGACATTCTAGGTAGAAGAGTAAAAGAGCTGGTGAACGAAGAGAAAGAACCGGGGAGGTATGAAATCCAATTCAACGCCACCAATTTTTCAAGCGGAGTTTACTTCTACAGAATAGTTACAACAGATTTTGTCAGCACTAAGAAGATGATGATTCTCAAATAAACATGAAAGGGACTTATTAAATTAAATAAGTCCCCTTTTTTACCTCATCAGCCAGGTTTTAATAGGTTAAAAAGTTGAAGCTATTTAGCCAACTTGTACCAAGCACCTAACAAGTCTATAACAAGTCTGTTCTGAGTCTGTCGGAGCATGTCCTTTAATAGGTCTTTACTTTCTTATCTTTTACTGTCTCATTTATACAGTGCTTACTGATAACCATTATAGTAAAATTGCATCAGTCATTAACAAATTATAATGGAAAAAATGGTGATAGCAGTTGCCACTGGTGGAAGAAGGAAGGATGATAGATGTTAGTGTGGTTTTTGAACGGCCTATTTTATTTCAAGTATTTTTTGTACCAATTTTTCCTCAATTCATCCACCTCTTTTCTATTCTTTCTGAGAAAATGATCACCACTATTTGGTAAAACAAGTTTGTAAGAAATCTCATTTTCATCAAACTTTTTAGCAAGCTCAATTGTTTGAGTTGGTGATACTACTTCATCATCCGAACCGTGAATTAAGAGATAAGGAATCTTTGGAAGCTTATTCACAAAATTTATTGCGGAGCGTTTTTTCAATTCTTGTTCAAGCTGTTTTTTTTCAATAAGATTTTCATAATAGCTTTTCAAACTTTGATTGCTGGTCGCATACTCTCTAACATTAGAGATGACTCCGACCAGCACCGCACATTTGAAGTTGTGATTTCTTTGCAAAGTTAAAAACGTCATCATTCCGCCACGGCTCCATCCCTCCATTCCCCAGATCGAATTATCCGCATGAGATAATTCATCAGCAAGTGGGATTAAGTTTAAAATGTCGTTAACGTCGCTGCCCCCAACTTCATCATAACCTTCACTACCAGCACTACCTCTATATTGTGAAGCGAAAACACAGTAACCCCAGCTTGCAAGCTGCCCAAAAATTCCTTTAGCAGTAAAAGAGTCAATTGCTCCGTTATTTCCAATTCCACCTCTGCACCAAATGATACAAGGGTATCTCTTTGACTTATCTTTTGGATAAGCAAAGTAACCTTTAACCGTTAATCCATCGGACAAATATGTTATTCTTTCAACAATCGAGTTTTCGGATGCTTTTTTTCCCCAGCCGCTAATCGCCATTTTTGAATGAGATTCAGATAGATTTATTTCATGTCGCTCAATAATTTGTGGTTCCATTTAGCAAATCTGTCTTGAGTAATAATAACCGAAATTATTTTTTATTTTAAGGGTATCAATAAAAACAATTTTAAGTTATATGACAAATCAGAAAAAGAAGCACCAATCTCAGCAATCAATAAAAAATTTGATTGATAAAAAATACTATGTGATTGCAGGAGCGGTGCTTGTCGTACTAATAATTTTATTTGTATTCCCGGGAATATTAACACAAGAACACAACAAAGACGAGTACTACATGTTTAGCAAGGAAGGCGAATTAATAATTTCTGATTCAACCGGAATTCAGAAAGTTAAAATTGACATTGAAATTGCAGATACTGATTATGATCGTCAGCTTGGATTAATGAAGCGAGTTTCGATGGAAGAAAAACAGGGAATGCTTTTTATTTTTTCTGAAGAAAAACCCCAATCTTTTTGGATGAGAAATACTCTCATTTCACTCGATATGATTTTCATCAGCTCAAATCGAAAAATTGTCACCATTCATAAAAACACTAAGGTGCTTTCAGATCAGTCATATCCCTCATCATCTCCAGCTCAATATGTTCTGGAGGTTAATACAGGGTTTTCAGATAAATACAAGGTAATTGTCGGAGATTTAATCAGATGGTAAATTGAGAATAAGAAAAAATTAGGGCTAATATTAAATATACTCTTGAACTTCATCTTAGTTACTTGACCCTGATTATCGAACAAGAATCATCTTTCTAGAAATCGACTGACTCTCTGTAAATAAGTTGTAAAAATAAACTCCGCTTGGAAGAAATGTTGCATCAAAATCAATTTCATAAATTCCGGTAACTTTTTCTTCATTCACCAAAGTTGTTATCTCTTTACCTAAAATATCAAAGACTTTAATAGTTACAAATGTTGTATTTGGAATTTGATATTTAATATTTGTTGTAGGATTGAACGGGTTTGGATAGTTTTGGTAAAGTTGAAATGAATTTAATTCTAAATCCATCGCATCATTAAATGAAGTTATTTGGTTCGGCTTAGTGTTTCTATAAACTTTCTCGCATAATAACCATCCGACTCCATTTACAATTTCAAGATCATAACCGTTAGTAAATGAATTTGAAAGTGCATCCATCTGCCATGTCAGTCCCGAATTGCTGCTAAAAAAAGTTTTTGTCTCGTGAGTAACCATATTTTAGAAGAGTCTCCCGGCAAAAACTCTATATCTTCACCGTAGCCAGCATCTTGGAGTAAAATAGTATCCCACGATGCACCTCCATCACTAGTACTGGCTATCTGATTAGTCGAACTAATTAAAAAGCCCATATTTACATTATAAAATTTTATTACAGTTATGGATTGAACAGGTGGAAATAGTTCTATCCACCAATTACCACCATTAGTTGTTTTAAATAATTTGTGAGTATAGGTATCGTAAAAATAACCTACATCTCGATTCACAAAGTCAATTCTTCTACTCGCATCACCAGAGATTCCACCTATTAAATTGTTATCGATAGAAATCCAATTTTGTCCGCCATCAGTAGTTCTTAAAAAAAGTGCGGTTAATGTATCATTTATTGCATCACCCATTGTTATCTCATTGTTTTCATCAAACATTTCAAGGTAGTTAAAAAAAGATGTTTTTGAAGAGGCGTCATATAATAAATGCCAATCAGTGCCCCCATTTGATGTCCCTAATATTTTTGCGGGTGTTATATTACAGCCAATCATTTTGTTCTTATTTATAATAGAGAGATCACTGAAAAGTCCACCTTGAATTAATGGCCATCCAAGTGGAATCCAGCTAACTCCGCCATCTGTTGTTTTGAATAAAGAACTGGTTGAACAAGCGACCGAAATTACCGCATTCAAACTATCTACTGCATGAATACCCCATCTTTGAACACCCCATTCAGGTAAATCGGCATTTACCTGTTGCCATTGAGAAAAAAGAGATATACATGCAAAAAAGCACCAGCAAAGAAAAATATATTTTTTCATATTGTCTCCTCATTTTTTACCTGCTTCACAGTTTACAATGTTTCCATAGTATAATGTATGATTATCATTCATACAATATTTGCTACTATCTATACAAACACAAAATAATCCAGAGATAGGTATCAAATAACTAAATACTAAAACGAAACGGTCTGAAATTATCGCGAAGTTTTTAATAGCATCTTGAAATGCCGGAATGTTTATGAATTTGGTAAGTCCCGGAAATATGAATAATAAGCCGTATGTAATTCGCAGGATTGACACTGAATAGGAATGAAACTGAAACTTCAGTGAAAGAAAGTAATTGTAAATATTTTTTTGCACAATTACTCCATTTACTGAAATAAGGTAGATAATAAATATCTAAAAGTCAAATAAAGCAGGAAAAACCTAATTTATTTGTACAGTTCTTGCTCGACAAGCTCCAAAATAATGTGAGCAATTGTTATGTGTCCTTCCTGTATCCGTTGAACATTGCTTGATGGAATAACAACTGGAAGATTAACAATATTCTTTAGCTTTCCACCGGTTCCTCCAAGGAACCCAATGGTTTTCATTTTTTTTGTTTTTGCTTTTTCAACTGCCTTAATAATGTTAGCAGAATTTCCACTTGTAGAAATTGCAAGCAGAATATCACCTTCGTTCCCCAAACCTTCCACACTTCTTGCAAAAACATTTTCGAACCCAATATCATTCCCGCCAGCAGTCAAGTTAGAAGTATCTGTGGTCAATGCAATTGCAGGCAGAGCAGGGCGATCAATATCATGACTCAACCGTATCATTAATTCGGTAGCAATATGCTGACAATCTGCAGCACTGCCGCCATTTCCGCAGAGGAGCAACTTCTTTCCATTTTTAAAAGCTTGAACTAAAATATCAACGGCTGAGAGCAAATCGTTTAAACATTGATTTTGTATGGCAATCTTTGTTTCTGCACTTTCAGATAGTGAATCTATTATGAATTTCTTTTTATCCATTTGAAATGTCAATCGTAAGATTAAGTTGTTATAGAAATTTTCTTGTGAACCGCATCTGCAAATTCCTTAAGTAAACTCCAGTTGTTCTCATTCTCAAAGAAATTTCCGATTACGATAATTTTAGCACCATTATCTACTTTTTCTCTTGCAACTTTCGGCGATTTAATTCCACCGCCCACTATAATAGGAACAGAGCAAACTGAAGAAACTGCTTTCACCATTTCATTTGGAACTGTTTGCTGTGCGCCGGAACCAGCTTCAAGATAAATTAATTTCATTCCGATATATTCTGATGCCAAGGCAGTAGCCGCAGCTATTTCAGGCTTATTTCGCGGAACTGGTGAACTTCCACTCATATATTGTGCGGTTGTTGATGTACCAGATTCAACTAAAATATATCCTGTTGAAATAGGCTCTAAGTTTGCTCGTCTGATTAATGGAGCAGCTAAAACGTGCTTCCCAATTAAATGTTCGGGATTTCTTCCGCTTACAACAGAAAGATACAGAATTGCATCAGCGAAAGGAGATACTTGATCAACAGCTCCGGGAAAAATAATCACAGGAAGTTTTGTTAGTTGTTTAAGATTTTTAATAAAGGTATCAATGATTCCATTAAGCATTAAACTACCGCCGACTAAGAATCCATCAATATCCGCTTCAATACATTTTTTTATAAAGACCTGCAGATTGTTGGAATTCAACTTATCCGGATCTAAAAGAATTAGATAAGCTGCACCTTTGGTTTCAATTGTCTTAAGCAGTTGATTGTAGATATTCATACTATTAGATGTTTTACTATAAAAATATAAAGATTTTATTTACCACAAGGAAGATTGTCCAAAAATATTTTTGGATAATGTCCCCAAATGTGATTTGCAAATTACTATGATTATTGAATGATAATTAACTAATCTCAAAATAATAAAAGGGTAAGGTCATGTTAAGAAAAAGCATTTTAGCAGTTCTGTTCATTGCACTATTGCTCATGTTTAATGCATGTAAAGATGAGATTGCAACCCCAAACACTCAGATGAGTGAACAACAATCCGTTCAAAAATCACTAGCATCGGTACAAGGCTCTTTAGTTTCAGTGAATCGTATTAGACTAAATGATGATGGTTTATTTGAAGTTAAAGTTGTTACACCTTTAGGTGCTATGATAAAATTCGAATACTTTGAATCTACTGGTCAAGTACGCGAGATTCAAGGTTTAACAGGTCCATTTGAGTATGATCTTGATCCCGGAAATGGATTAATGCTTTATCAAAATGTAAGAGTAATTGTTCTGAATGCAAAACAGGGTGATATTATTTCATGGAAACTTCAGAAGGATGAAAGTGACAATAAATGGGAATACAGATTCTTCATAAGTGCTACCGATGGTAATTGGGAGCTAAGGATTAATGCTGTAAATGGTCAAATTTCAAGAATCAAAAAATAAATTTGCTCGCCGTACTTAATGAATCCCAGCCGTCTTTATGACGGCTTTTTTATTCTAATTTTTTAAGAGAGTATTTTTTTAGTTGTGTATGTGAATACAAATATTATGAATGCTAATACTACGGCTGTTGGTCCACTTGAGAAATCAAAAATGAATGCGAAGTAAAGAGAAATTGGTGGAATAATTGCACCAACCAAGACAGAAATCAGAAATACATAGGATATTTTTTTGCCAATTAAAATTCCAATTGTGGAAGGAAGAATTAGAAACGCAAAGACAAAAACATCTCCGACGAATCGAGTAGTTAAAGAAATTCCCGTTCCTACGAAAAGATAAAAAACTAAAAGCCAGAAACGAGAATTAATTCCGTGTGCCATAGCGGTATCAGGATCGAAGGTTACGAATTTTAACTGTTTCTGAAATATTATAAATACTAGAAATGTTAAAATTGTTATTCCAAACAACGTGTAGAATTGTGTTTGTCCAATAAACAAAATATCACCCTTCAATATTGTTTCAATTTCACTTACTTCAGCGAGAGGACTTTTCTGAATAAAGATTATTCTTAATGCCATGGCAATAACGAATATTATTCCAAGTATTCCGTCTTGGGTCAAATATTTTTGTCGGTATGTTTGAGAAAATATAAGCACACAAATGATTGCAAATGTTAAAGAATAAAATGCTGGTTCGAAGTTGTGAAAGAAGGTATTGTGTTCAATATCAATTTTAAGTACTCGAGCAATAAATCCTTCTAAATTTATTATGTGAAGAAATGAGAACGCAACACCGGCTATTGATACCTGGGTTAGGGAAGCGCCTAGGAAAACAACTCGTTGTGAAATAATAAAGATCCCTAGAAATGCACAAATCATTCCTGCAAAAATACTGCCCAAGATGGCATACGGAAAAAGCTCAATCAATTGTTGAATAGTTTCCAATTTGTTATGCCTTCTTTCTTGAACTGATCAAATATTCACCATCAACTTTTGAAACGTTAAATTCCGAAGCATAAGTTTTTTTCAAGTTATCTTCTGACAAGATATTTTCAATATTCCCAAATTGAAAACTATTCTTTTCAAGAAGCATTAATTTTTTCACAATGTTTGCTACGTCTGTTAGCAAATGACTTACAATCAAAACAGTCAAATTGCTCTCATCATGAAGCTGTGAAACTAACTCCAGCAGCGAATAATGAGAAGGCGTATCCATTCCATTGGTCGGTTCATCTAAAATTAAAATTGATGGTTCAACTGCAAGTGCACGGGCGATTAGAGTCCGCTGTCTTTGTCCACCTGATAGTCGGTTGTAATTATATTTTGTTAATTCTTCAATCCCAACATGAATTAGGCACTGTTCTACAATCTCATAATCTCTTTCTGATGGATTGCCAAATGTTCCCATCAGAGAATATCTTCCCATCATAACAACATCATGGACAGTGTATGGAAGCAGTGGTTGAACTATATCTCTTTGGGGAACATAACCGAATTGTATCTTTTCTCTGGTTATTTCTCCTGCAAGAGGTTTTAGATTACCTAACAAAGTTTTAAGAAGAGTTGTCTTTCCAGAGCCGTTAGGACCGACAATCCCCCAGAAATCACTTTCTAAAATAGAAAAGCTTGCGTGTTCAAGAACGGGTCTTTTCCCATAGCCAATTGATACATTCGAAAATTTGATTAATTCTTTATCCAAATTTTTCTCTCTATAAATTTCATCTATTGCTTATAATTAAAGTAACTAAAGATTAGTTGAAAGTGAGTTAACTATTATATCTATCATTTGTATGTAAGAATTAATTCCGGATTGCCCAAAAACAGAATTCGCAACTTTGATTACCTTTACTCCAGTAGATTGTACAAGCTGATTCGGAGCATTCTCGCTGTAATAATTTTCCATTAGAACTACTTTCATTTTTAATTTTTTAATATCGCCTACAAGTTCGGCATTGTGAGAAGGTGTTGGTGGTACACCTGGTTTCGGCTCAACCTGACCAACCACTTTAATTCCGAATCTATCTGCAAAGTAAACCCAGCTTTTATGAAATGTAATTATTGATTTTCCTTTGGAGGAAGCTAGCTTGGACTTCCATTCAGTAATTTTATCATCCAGTTTAGAGGTGTAATCATTTAGATTCTTTTTGAAGTACGCTGCATTTTCAGGTGATTCATCAGAAAGAGATTCACAAATATTTTTTGCCATAATTTTCGCATTTTCAGGATCGAGCCAATAATGGGGATTTCCATTAGGATGAATGTCTCCCTGGCTGGCGTCAATTTTCCCCGACGGAATTTCTTTCTTCTCAATATCATTTGATAGATCAATTAATTTTAATTTATTATTTCTTGAGCCATCAATCAATTGCTGAAGCCACATTTCCAATCCCAAGCCGATTTTGAAAACTAAGTCTGCATTTCGCAGCTTCAACATGTAACTAGGAAGTATTTCAAGGAAATGTGGATCTTGATCGCCACGGCAAAGGTAATCAACCTTCACTTTTTCTTTCCCTATCTCTTTTACTAGATCATAAATTACAGTGGTGGTTGTTACTACTTTAATTTCTGCAAAAGATATTGTGCTGAATAAAAAGACTAACGCTAATAAGATTATTTTTTTCATTTTCATATTCCTTAACGGTTAAAATGGATGTGCTTTATGCGGACCAAGCGAGAACAGCAATTGCAGCGTCACTTTCGTTTCACTATCTCTCGAGATTCCATTATCATACTTAAAAGAAAGATTCTGAACTCCAGCTCTGACAGCTAACGTTTCTTCAATTGGATAATAACCAAACCAGCCGGAAATTCCTTGTGTTTTATTTGTATTATCGTTACTTAAAGTATTGAATGATGGTTTGTCACCAATAATTCCGTATGTAAAATCATATTTTGCACCAATGCTAAATTGCTTGTTGAATAAGTAATCAATTAAAATAAAATTACCGAACGTGTTTATCTTTCCAGATTTTTCAATTGGAGAATTTATTCCGATGTTGCTTTCTCTAAGCACATTCCGACTGTTTAGCAAACCTTCGCATTGAATTGTAAGTGTGGAGTAAGAATCCGGTTTATACTTAAATTTAAAATCAATTCCGCCGTAAAAATATTTTAGTGGCTTATTTTCTGGAATTGTGGTTGAATCCCCCCAAATGTTAAAATTCATTTTTGCGTGAGTTCCATAAGATCCACTCAAACCAACTTCGAGGTTTGTATAATCATCAATATCAAAAAAGCCGCTTAATCTTCCCACGAAAATTGGCGAATTGCCTCTTAAATCATTATAGCTTTCAGAAATTCCAGGATCAGTAACTTCAGTTTTGGCAATAGCATCTCCTTTAAAAATTCCGAGATCAAGGTTACTGTAAAAATTTTCGGTAGGAAGTAGAAAGCTGACACTTACACCAATATCATTGAATCCTTCTTCACCCAAAAATATTTGATGAAACAAAGGTCGTTCAAGAAATGGCCAAGCGTGGGGATGAATTGTGTTTACTTTTCCAAATCCAACAAGAAATTTTCCAGCTTTAATTTGCATATCAAGCGGGAGGCCTCGTACAATTTGTGCATAAAGTTCTTCAACACCCAATTTACCTTCTTCAAAAGCAATATTGGAAGCTGCTCGTGAATATGGATTCAGGTATCCATCAACAAATAATTCCATTGATGGTGTTTCAAAATTTAATTTTCCGTATTCGGGTGTTCCATTAATATTTTGTGTGAAAGCATTAAATGTTCCGATAAGACTAATATCTGGATTAACATTTGATTGTGAACGAATATCTGAAATAAAAAATAAAAGGAGTAAAAAAAGCAAAATGTTTTTCATTTTTTCCTAAATTCTTGTTAAAGTTATTTGAGTACATTATTAAAGACTAAGTCCGAAAAATCTTGAGTCTGAACTCAGTGGGATAAACAAACCAAAAAATTTAGGAGAAAATTGGTGGCGCTCTAGGAGTATTTTTTGATAAGAAAAAATTGAATGCGAGTTTATAACTAAAGGGGAAATCTAAATTTTTGACATCGTTATTTATTGAGGATAAGTCATCGGAAGAAAACTTAAGATCGAGAATAGAATTAGAAAAATGGTTTATTGCACACGGCGAATAACTGTCGCCTATAAAATGATTGGATATAAAATTTGGTTTTGATGGTGTATGATAACTCGGATTATTTAAAAGCGAATAAGAATGAAAATGAATTGTATTTGTTATGATGAAAACTGTGTAAACAGAAAGAAAAATTAATGCAATTCGTTTTTTATGTGAGATGATATTTTTCATTACGTAACAAATATAAAATTCTGATCAGCAGTCAGCAAGTATAAAAATCTAATTTGTACTTTATATCACTTTTCATTTAAAAGTATCTGCTTACACTTTTCAAGTTCAGCTAATTGCTCTTTACTTAGCTCTGGATATTTAAGGTTCAAACTTTCCAGTTTTTTCACAATAATTTCTGAAACTAACAATCGCATAAACCATTTTTTATCAGCAGGAATAATATACCACGGAGCATATTCTTTACTTGTTGCTGTGATCGCATCCTCATAACATTTCTGATAATCGTTCCAATATTCTCTTTCCTTCAAATCTGCTTCAGCAAATTTCCAATTCTTAGATTTATCTTCAATTCTTTCTAAAAATCTTTCTTTCTGCTCATTCTTCGAAACATGTAAGAAAAACTTGAGGATAACAGTTCCGTTTTCATAAAGATATTTTTCGAAATTATTTATCTGCTCAAACCGTTTTTGCCAGATATCCTTAGACATCATCTCGTCTGGTAATTTTTGATATTTGATTAAATCATGCACACGAACAACCAAGACTTCTTCATAGTGTGAGCGATTAAAAATTCCAATACGACCTCTTTCTGGTAAAGCGTTACTAATTCTCCAAAGATAATCATGATCCAATTCCTCTTCTGATGGCTTTTTAAAACTGAAAACTTGAGTACCTTGAGGATTCAACCCACTCATTACATGTTTAATTGTTGAGTCTTTCCCTGCCGCATCCATTGCTTGAAAAATAAGAAGCAGTGAATATTTATCACTTGCATAAAGCCGATTCTGAAGTTCCTGCATCTTCTCAATGTTTTTTTCAAGCATTTTATTGGCATCAGATTTATCTTTATAATTTTGAGTACTATCTGTAGATATTTTGGAGATATTTATTTTTTCTCCTGACTTGGCAAGGTATTTTTCGATTTTCATTTCTTATAGCTTCCCAATAAATGATTATAATTGTTGAGAAAAAGATATTAAATCAATCGTTAAATTACATTATGAAATATAGAATCTTTTTCACGGTTCAGATCATCAAACGATTAAAAGTTAGGAGTCAGAATGTCCACAAAGAAAGCTTTAGTTAAACACATAAAAGGTGTAACATTTCTTGGTAAATCAGATTCAAACCATTGGGTTACAATGGACGGCCCAGAAAGTTTTGGAGGCAGCGATGCCGGAGCACGTCCGAAAGAATTATTGCTAATTGCTTTAGGTGGATGTACAGGTAGTGATGTTGCAACAATTCTTCAAAAGAAAAAAGTACATCTTGATGGTTTTGAAATGAATCTTACTGCTGAAGTTGCAGACGAACATCCGCAAGTTTATACAAAAATTAATATTGAATTTGTTTTTTACGGAAAAGGTATTCAAGAAAAAGATGTTGAAAGGGCAATTGAGTTATCCCAAACCAAGTATTGCTCTGTGACTCAAATGTTGAATAAGGCAGTTGAAATTTCACATTCGTACAAGATCATTGAAACCATTTAACTGAGGAAACTCTGATTATAAAGGCGATTAGGGGTTGATTGCCATAAAGTAAATATTTTTTACATTTTCATTTTTGAACAACACTAATCTTCGTAAACCTTTCCACCTGGTTTCGAATCGGTTTCAGAGTTCTTAAATAATCAAAGATTGCACTTAAATCTTCTTCAGTCATTCCGGCATACATAGTCCAAGGCATTGGAGTATTGAAGTCATTTTTGGATACGGAAAATACTTTTGCGCTATCGCTTGAAAAATCCTTGAATCTTTTAATAAATGTTTCCTTAGTCCATTGACCTATTCCCGTTTCATTTTCGGGAGTTAAGTTCATTGATCTTACAGTTCCGCTTGGAAACGGAAACTCCTCACCCCCGCCAAATTCCATTCCAGGTATTGGTTCTCCTTTCTCAGATTTAGAATGACAACTTTTACATCCGGCAATTGTGACTAAATATTTCCCGTATTCAATTGGATTATTCCTATCAAACTTCATAGGGTTGTAGGTTCTGATCGGCATGGTCTTCACAATAAAATTTAATGGAAAATTCAACTCTGTTTCAGGTATTTTATTCGCTATAGGTTTTAGACTTCGGATGAAAGCAACTATTGAGTATAAATCGTCTTGAGTAAGGTTATTATAATTCGGATATGGCATTATAGGGAACAAAGCTTTATCGTTGTTATTTACGCCACATGTAATTGCGCGAATTATTTCACCATCAGTCCAATTGCCAATTACAGCGGGCGTAATATTTTTCATAAATACTTTTCCAGGAAATCCTGCTTTTTCATCAAATACATCGCCGCCGCTACCGATGGTACTAGGAACTATGGGACCAGAATATTTAGACCAATCTCTTTTAGAATGACAATCCATGCAAACGGTAACATGATTTGCCAAATAATTTCCACGCGATATTCGTTCCGGAGACATCTCAACCTTTATATTTTGCGGAGGATCAACTTTTGGAAATGCAGTACTAAAGTAAATTGCTCCAGCAAGAATAGTCACAATAATAATTCCAGCTATTACGCTCAATATTTTTAGTAACTTTTTCACGAACACCTCATTTTTTATTGATTATATTTCATTTCAATTTAGAAGAGAAAGTATTTTTCAATCTGTGATTCGAATTATTACTTAAAAAAATTCGTGTCCAAATTCGGTTATGAGAGGAAATTAATCAATCAAAGAATGTGATTTGTATCATTAGAACTATTAAGTGTTGAAAACAACTATCAAACATATTTTCAAGTTAACTTTGGTCTAAAATTATTAATTTAACAACATCATTAGTAGCCTATTATTTAATTTATTTCCAAACACCGTTGGATTATTATGAAGGAAGTTAATCGCTGTAAGTGGTCGGTAAGCGAATCAATCTACATAAAATATCACGATAAGGAATGGGGAGTACCAGTTCATAACGACAAAAAATTATTCGAGATGATTGTACTTGATGGAGCTCAGGCAGGGCTTAGCTGGCTGACAATTTTAAGAAAACGAAACAACTATCGAAAAGCATTCGATAATTTTGATCCTAAAAAAATTGCAAGATATGACAAGCGAAAAATTGTACAGTTGCTAAAAAACGAAGGGATAGTCCGAAACAAATTGAAGGTTGAAGCGGCAGTAACGAATGCAAAAGCTTTTTTGAAAGTAAAAGAAGAGTTTGGAACATTCGATAAATATATCTGGCAATTCGTAGGTGGCAAAACCAAAGTAAACACATGGAAGGAAATGAAAGAAATTCCAGCTACCTCCCCCGAATCGGATGCGATGAGTAAAGATCTAAAAGGAAGAGGATTTAAATTTGTTGGTTCAACAATTTGCTATGCGTTTATGCAAGCTGCAGGACTAGTGAATGATCATACAGTTGATTGTTTTAGATACAAAGAGCTAACTTAACGAGTAAAAATAAATTTTGTAATTAATTTATAGAAAAATGATTAGCAAAGAACTTCTCGACATACTCTGCTGTCCCGAAACTAAAGCAGATTTGGTCTTGGATGGTGAGACATTAGTTTCTACTGATAAAAACACACGACGCAGATATAAAATAGAAAACGATATCCCAATTATGCTGATTGATGAATCGGAAACCTTGAGCGTAGAAGAGTGGGAAAAGATTATGCGGAAGCATGGAAAAATTAAGTGACATTACAATAAATCTTTTCAGCAACTAAGCTAATTATCGAATAGAGTTTATCTTATGGATCCAATCAACATTATTATTTTGCTGAATATTATTGCAACCTTTGGAGCGAATCTGACCGGAGCAAAAAAAGGATTAAAATCCGTAGTTACTCCTGTAAAAGAAAGACCTAAAACATACTTACAAAAACTTCCTTTAGTATTTGCAACTGTAACTTTAATTATCTTGATACTTGGAGTTTTTCAAGTTGGAACGTTAAACTATTCTGAGGATCCTCATTTAAATAAATATAGAATTGCTGGGTTGATCTCATACTTACTTTTTTCGTGGATTCAAATTTGGGCATATAAAAGTCTTGGAGAAAATTACTCACAAGATATCGTAATCTTTAAAGACCATAAACTTGCAGAAAAAGGACCTTTTAAACTGATTAGGCATCCGCAATATCTTTCGCAAATTTTAGTTGATTTGAGCGGGGGATTTGCAACATTGAGTTATATCTTAATTCCTGTGGCGGTACTGCAAATTCCAATCTTACTTATGCGTGCCTCCTTTGAAGAAAAACTGCTTTCGAAGCATTTTAAGGAAGAGTTTGAACAGTATAAAAAATCCCGCGGCTTTATGATTCCATTTCTTAGATAATGTTTACAACTTCGACAAAAATTCTTTTTTTAATTTTCCTTTCGTTGTCTTATCCAAGTGCTCAAAGTGAAGTTCCTTTGACTTTAGTGCATGGAGACAAAATAACATATATCCCGACTTATATCCGAGAGGGGCATATTTATTTTTCACTTATTCCTTTTGCCGAAGCACTTTCATTGAAATACTCTTTCAATTCAAAGAATGATAAAGTGAAAGTTGAGTTTGAGAATTACATAATGTATTTCGCACTTAAAAATCCATTTGTAATTTTGAAGAACAAGCAAACAACAACGACTAAAACCATTCAGCTTCCGACGACAACATATTATTCGAACTCAAATTTCTACATTCCACTTAATTATATTTTACCGAGCTTAAAATTTGCATCAGGATGGCGATTCAATCTAGTTGGAAAGAACAAATTAATTGTTAATGCGGAGAAAATTCCTAAAGTAAAAGGAGAGAACGTTTCTTCTCAATTGGGTATAGCTGGCTTTTCTCTTGATGAAAAAGCAAATGGTACATTAATCAGAATTAAAAGCAGCCAGCCGATTGCAACATACAATAGCTCTTTTAAAGATGGAGTACTTGCAGTTGTGTTTCGAGAAGTGAATTTGGAGGAGAGTAAATTCATTTTAGAGAAGAAAAAAGGGCTGGTAAAAGATATCCATGCAAAGAATATCGGAAATGATTGCGAAATAAAATTTTTCCTTCGCGAAGAATATACCAGCAGTGAAGTTCTGAATGTAAGCAACAGTAATGATATTTTAATTACGCTCCATAACAAAATTTTTGCAAACGATAAAGAAAAAGTGGCTAAATCCGAGCGATGGAATTTTGATGTTATTGTTATTGATGCTGGTCATGGCGGGAAAGATTATGGTGCGATTGGTATAAGCGGTACGAGGGAGAAAGAAATAAATCTTGCAATTGCCCTTAAGCTTGGCAAGCTGATCGAAAAAGATTTAAAAGAAGTGAAAGTAGTTTACACAAGAAAAGATGATACATTTATTGAACTTTACAAACGCGGCAAAATTGCAAATGATAATGAAGGCAAGCTTTTTATTTCAATTCATTGTAATTCAACGCCGAAGAAAAATTCAGATGCAAGCGGATTCGAAGTGTATCTGCTTCGTCCAGGAAAAACGCAAGATGCAATTGAAATTGCAGAAACAGAAAATGCAGTTATCCAGTACGAAGATGATCCGAAACGTTATCAAAAGCTGACGGATGAGAACTTTATTCTCGTCAGCATGGCACATTCAGCATATATGAAGTACTCCGAAAAATTTGCTGAGCTGCTCCACAACCAATTTAGTAATGATTTTAGTCTTGAATCACGCGGAGTAAAACAAGCCGGCTTTTATGTTTTGGTTGGCGCCTCAATGCCAAGTGTTCTCGTTGAATCGGGATTTCTATCCAATAAAACTGATGCCGAATATTTGAAAAGCACAAAAGGGCAGGAAGAGATCGCATCAGCAATTTTTAGAGCCATAAAAGGATATAAAACCTATTACGAAAAGGTAATGGAAGCAGAACTTTAAGTAATCCAAAATCTCAGTTCACAAAAAACAAATATCAAATAAATTCCAAATTCCCTAAATCCAATTCTAAACTTTATGTTTTTTAATTTGATTATTGAAAATTATTTGGAATTTGTTGATTGTTGCTTGGAATTTTTAACCAAAAAAAATGTTGAATCCAATTTAAAGTCCATTCATCATATTGTTAAGAAATAAAAAAGGAAAGAAAAATGAAATATACAATTGAAGGAACTGACACAAATTTTGATACAGAAGTTCTAAAATCCAATATTCCGGTACTGGTTGACTTTTGGGCGCCGTGGTGCGGTCCTTGCAGGATGGTTGCACCTGTGCTTGATGAAATTGCTAAGGATTACCAGGGTAAAATTAAAGTTGTAAAAGTTAATACTGATGAAAACCAAAACACTGCAGTCCATTATGGAATTAGAAGCATCCCTACAATAGGAATTTTTAAGGATGGAAAAGTAGTTGATGCGGTTATCGGCGCAGTTCCGAAAAAATATTTGGAAGATAAGATTAAACCATTTGTGGCTTCGGTGAATTAAAATATAACTTCTATTCTGAACAAATTGAAAAGGCACTAATACTCTTTTTAAAATAGTGCCTTTATGTTTTTAGCTTAATCTAATTATTTATCACCACTCTATTTGAAATCTCATTCTTATCATCCGGTCTAATTGGAAAATGCTGTGCAAGGGTTTTTCCGATTTCATCTATTGCAAATAAAATTCCCTTGCAGAATTCTCCGCGGACAAATTTTTCCTGCATAATATTTTTTATTTCTGCCCAAACATGTTCACCGGTAAGCTTGTTAATGTTATCATCTGCGAGAATGTAGAATTGACGATCCGATAAGAGTAAAAGTATTAGCACTCCAGTTCCTTGCCGGGTTTTATTTATACCAAGCCGGAAAAATTCTTTTTCGGCAAGCTCACGAAGAGATTTTTTTCTCTCCCCAAATTTTCGATACTCCCTTATGCTAACCGCAATTTCACCTGATGTTTGCTTTTCAGAATTTTTAATTCTGTTGGAGATTCGAAGCAGTTTGTCGTCTGTGAAGTAATTGTAAAGTATTTTTGGTTTCATTCTTTACACAAGGTTTTTTCTTTGCGGTTAAAGTTAAATAAATTTTTAATAATGACAGTTATTGAGGGAATTTAAATTTAGACTTGTCATGTTGAGCCCGTCGAAACATGAAGGAAGATTTCAACTGTCACACTTCGACTTCCTTAGTGTGACAGTTAAATGAAAGATTTCTTATCCGGACTAAAGCTGGGGATTCGAGTCTGTCTGCGTACTGTTATTCCGAACTTGTTTCGGAATCTAAAGTTTCAAAAATAAATTTAAGATTGAGACTCTGAAACAAGTTCAGAGTGACAAACACTGGTTTTGTATAAATTCTTTTTATGACTACTGAATGACAATAAATGACTAATTTCATTTTTTCTTCACAACAATATCGCCGCCGCTGGTTTTTAGGATAAGCGGATTTCCTCCGCTGTTTATATCGGCTTCAAACTTGGTTGATGAAATCTTAACCGCATTGTTACCGGTGAAATCTGATTTAATATCTCCACCAATGGTTGATAGATTAGCGGAAGCATTGAAATCTTTAGGAAGTTTTATCGTTATATCACCGCCAGAAGTTTCAAGTTCAATTCCTTGGTTCTGACTACTGTAATCAAGGGAAATGTCGCCCCCTGAAGTTGAGCCATTAATCCTTGCATCCGAACCAGCGAGGGATATATCACCTCCTGATGTTGATACTTCTAGCTTGCCGGAGAATTTGCTGCCTTTTATGTCACCCCCGGAAGTTGAAAAATTCATATTGCCGTAAATGTTATTGAAAGAAATGTCTCCACCGGAAGTCGAAACCTCAATGTTTCCATTTAAGTCCGAAACATTTATATCTCCGCCGGAAGTCTTAGTTGAAATCTTTCCTTTAACGCCTTGCAGTTTGATATCTCCGCCTGATGTCATTGCACCAATATTGAATTCTTGTGGAACCTGAACTTCAAATTTTAATTTTATTCCTTTGACCATCATGAATAATGACCAATCATATTTTGCTTCAACTTCAATCATATCAGATGATTCATTGAAATTAAATTCCACTTTATCTTTTGCTTTATCATTTCCCAAAATCTTTACGTGAACTTCATTTTTATTCCAGCTTGAAATTATAATATCTCCAGAGGAAGCATCGAGCTTAAAATTGTTTCCGGGTGAGATTGAAAAAGATTTTTCCTGTATCACTTTTAATTTTTCATCCGAATATTCTGATTCAGCACAAGAGTAAGATGAAAAGACAAAGAACAAAGAAAGAAAAAGAATTGTTAAATCTATTATTTGGTGTTTCAAATCACGCATAATTACCTCCGATTTTATTTATTGTTTAGACAAACTTTTCACTTTAAAGGTTACTTCTTTACTCTTGAGCATGCGGAGAATAAAAAGTAAATTTCAACAGCATTAAAATGATAGAATTTTTAAAAGTTCGCTCCTGATATAATGATTAAAATAAGTATTACCTTTTTAATTATGATTTACGGCTGCTGTACTCCATCTGTGGAATTATCAGATTATAAAAACGCAGAGAAAGTCGCGAAGGAAAAGTTTGGAGTTGATTATCAACTGGTTAAAAATACATCAAGCACATTCATCCTTTGCTCAAAGAAAAGTGAAAAGAAAAACCAACCACATTCTATTCTTGAGTATTTTATTTATGATATGAGTAAAGAAGAAATCATTTTTGAAGAAAAGCTTTTTGATGCTGAGATAAAATGGATTGATGATCATAATGTTGAGATTAGAAATAACCCGGAAATTGTTTCGGATGATGACGTACATATTTTTATTTTGAATGTACTTACTAAAGAAAAATATAAATCGAATTCCACAAACTAAAGGAATAATCAAATGAATTGGAAAAATCTTTTCGCATTTATTGTCATGTTTGGAATTGGCTATTCACTTTATCAATTAAGTGAATCAGCCGATGATCAATTTGATAAAAAATCAAAAACTATTTATGATAAGAAATTTGAGAACCTCTTACGACTGCAGAAAAAATTTAATCCAAGTTCTCCACAAGGAATTAGAATAGCTGAACAAATAAAAAAAGTTCAGAAATTAATAAATGGTTACGTTAAGTCAGATGAGCCTGATGAATTTGTAAGAATACTAAATGAAATGAGAACACCATATGGGGAAAGTTATCCGTCATATCCGCCAAGCTATAGATTGATTGAATTAGAAAAAGCAAAACAAAAATCTCTTGCAAAATATAATATGCTTCCTTGGATTGAACGAGGACCAGGAAATGTCAGCGGAAGAGTTCGTGGATTAATTATTGATCCCGATGATCCATCAGGAAATACTTGGTTCATCGGAAGTGTTGGTGGCGGAATTTGGAAGACAACCAATGCGGGGAGTTCATGGACAGATATAGCTCCAAACTTACCAAGCTTAGCTGTGTCAACTCTGGCGATGGCTCAATCGAACCACAATATAATTTACGCTGGTACAGGTGAAAGTATGTTCAGCGTAGATGTAATTAATGGAAATGGAATTTATAAATCTACTGATAAAGGACAAACTTGGTTCCACCTTTCAAGCACAATGAATAATTTAGATTTTAACAACATTTCAAGAATAATTGTTGACCCAAGTAATGCAAACATAGTTTTAGCTTCTACAACGTCAGGAAGGTATCGTCTTGATTTTGCAAATAAGTCTGGAATTTTCAAATCAACCGATGGCGGAAATACATGGAGAGAAGTTTATAACGAACAAATCATTGGCGGATCAAACAGAGTTAAAAAAGTTTTGCAGATAATCGAAACACCAGGCAATTTTAATGTGCTTTATGCTGGGGTTGATGAGAAAGGAATTTTAAAGTCAACCAATGCTGGAGAATCCTGGTTCAAATCAAGTAGTGGAATTCAAGATACAAGCGGAAGATTTGAGATTGCAATCTCCCCAATCAATCAAAATAAAATTTATGCAGCCGCAGAAGGTTCACCAACTTCAAATCTTTTTGTATCAACAGATGCAGGGCAAAATTGGGTAAAAACAACTGAGAATGGAACCGAACCCAACTGGCTAAGTTCACAAGGTTGGTATGATAATACAATTACAGTTCACCCGACTGATGATAATATTGTTTTTGTCGGAGGTGTTTATCTATATCAGATTAATCTGCTGTCTGGAAATCAAAGACAAACCGCTGAACTTAGTACTGGTTCCGTCCATGTTGACCAGCATAATCTTGTCATCATCCTGGGGACAGGTGGAAATTTTAGAATACTTAATTCAAATGATGGTGGCATTGGGTTATCATCAAATGGTGCAAGCAATTGGAGTAAGCCGACCAATGGATTAAACACGACACAATTTTATGGTGTGGATAAAATGCCTGGCGGAAGCGCTTACATCGGTGGTATGCAGGATAATGGAACCTGGCGCTCTCCTGAAAATGCGACTAAAAGTTCTAATTGGTTTTATCAAATCGGTGGCGATGGCTATGAAACTTCCTGGCATTTTGACGATCCCGATAAAATAATCGGTGGTTATCAATATAATGGGTTGCAAAGAACTACAGATGGAGGGCAATCCTGGGTTTCTGCAACAAGTGGTTTGACAAATACAGGTTCAGGCAATGCTCCTTTCATTACTAAAATTGCAAAGACAAATCAAGAACCCGATTTGCTATTTGCAGTTGGTAAAAATGGAGTTTTCCGTTCCACAAACTTCGGAGCTAACTGGACATTGACCTCGATTTCTTCTGCAGATTGGGGTTCAATAAGTTCATTCCATGACGTGGAAATTTCAAGGGCTAATCCCAATATTATTTGGGGTGGCTCAAGAATGGATCCGTCGGGAAAAATTCTTGTTTCAACGAATAAAGGAACAACCTTTATTGCAGCCGCAGTTTATAGTACTGTTACGATGGGAGGTATTTCCGGTATTTCAACTCATCCTGTTCAGGATTCTACGTCGTACATTTTATTTTCCTTTGCACGAAAACCTAAAATTCTGCGAACTACAAATCTTGGACAAACGTGGGAAGATATCAGCGGCTTCGGAACAAACACTACAAGCAGCAATGGTTTTCCTGATGTGGCTGTGTATGATTTGTTGGTGATGCCTCACAATCCAAATACAATATGGGCGGGAACTGAAATTGGATTATTTGAATCAACGGATAACGGAACTAATTGGCACATAGCTAACAATGGCTTACCCGCTCTTCCAATTTGGGATATGACTCAAGTAGAAGATGAAGTTGTTCTTGGAACTCATGGCAGGGGGATTTGGTCGGTTAAAATTCCTGGGCTGGGAGATTTTGGTAAATACAAACCTCTGCTAAGAAATTTGACACAAGGTCCGGATGGTGCTGTATCCATAAAAGTTCGATTACGGTCACTTTATGATTCGAGTATTGTTAATGTTAATGGAAATAAATATGCTTTTATTGGAGCAAATTCTGTTTCTAATTTAGATACTATAATAAAGTATCCTGTCTTGTCAGCACAAAATGTTATTGTTTCGGTTACTTCATATATCTCAGGAACGAGTTATCAATCAGTTACTAAGAGTATTAATGCAATAATTATAGCGCCTGCACAAAATTCTTATACATGCGATTTTAATTCTCCGATTGCACAATTCATTGGGACAGGTTATCAAATAAATACTCAAACGGGATTTAGCAATGGAGCAATCCACTCAAATCATCAATACAGCAGCAATACAAATTATACGTACACATTAACTGTTCCGATTATAGTTGCTTCATTAAATGCCTTTCTTGCCTATAAGGACATTGCAATTGTTGAACCCGGTGATGATGGTTCTGTTTTTGGAGATGAAAACTTTTGGGATTATGTCGTTGTAGAAGGAACAAAGGATGGAATCAATTGGATTCCTTTAGCTGATGGATATGATTGCCGATATGATCCCGTGTGGCTGAGTGCATTCAATTCGTCTTTATCTGGGAATCCGACGATGTTTCGCAGTCATGAAATTAATTTATTGAACACATTTGTTCCCGGCGATCAGATTTTGGTTCGATTCAGACTTTATGCTGATGGATTTGTAACTGGCTGGGGCTGGGCAATTGATGATCTAGAAATTCAAGGAAGATTGGTTGGAGTTGAAACTGAAACTAATAATTTACCGGCAGCATTTTCTCTATCACAGAATTACCCAAATCCGTTTAATCCAACAACAAAGATTCGATTTAGTGTACCGTCAAACGTGAAACGTGAAGTGGGAAACGTAGTTTTAAAATTATATGATGCACTTGGCAAAGAAATAGCTGTGCTAGTTAACGAAGTTAAAACACCAGGAAATTATGAGGTGGCTTTTGATGCTAACAAATTAGCGAGCGGAATTTATTACTATCGTTTGAAAGTTGGAGACTTTACTGAAACAAAAAAAATGATTCTGTTAAAGTGAAATGGTGTAGGGACACAGCATGCTGTGTCCCTACTTTGTAAATATTACAATTTCGTCTTATACGAAATCTCAGCAACCTTTGGATTTGCCAACCTTTCAAAATCCTTGTAGCTCAGCTTAATTAATTCTGTATGGCTCCCAGCGTTGAAAACAATTTCCTCATCATCTTTTAATGCATTTGAAGCATATGCTTCCATACTGTAAAGATTTCCAAACGGCGGCATTGCACCAACTTCGCAATCTGGGAATCTATCTTTGAATTCCTGCTCTGTAGCTAATCTGAGATTTTCATTCCCGACTACTTTCTTGAGTAATTCCATTTTTATCATGTGGGTAGCTGGAAGCACTACCATTGCCATGTGACCATTGATTTTAATCATTACTGTTTTAGCCAAGTCTTTTCCCGGCACATGAGCTAATGCAGCAATCTCCATAGCAGTATATGCTGAAGAATGAGATATGGACACATACTTAATCCTATTGGTGTCCAAAAATTCTTTAAGTTTTTTCGTGGGCATAATTTTTTCCTTTCTAGTTTATTGAAAAAATTTTGCGATTTTATTTGTCTTGAAATATCTGTGCGAGTTTTGTGAGAAGTACAAAAGTTTTCATTGCTATGCTCCTTTCTGTATGGATGAAATAATAATATTATCTTTTTACGATAATGACCATACATCTTAAGCCGCAGAAAACGAGAAAGTGGTTTAAGGTGTGTTTTTCTTTAATGAAATATAGTTTAGCTTTTCGAAAAATTCAAAGCTGAATCAATAGCACACCAATGACAAGATTATAACTGATAGAATAATCGTAATTTTGTTCTGTCAGGTTTTTATTTATTTGTAATTTTCGAAAACTTAAAAAGGAAACCTTATGAAACATATACTCAGCATCTTCTTCGGTATATATTTAATCTTTCTTAATGTTAATGCTCAACCAGAACAGCAATTTGCCGAACTTGGAAACTTTAAGCTAGTAAACGGTGAAATAATCTATCATTGTAAAATAGGATATAGAACGTTTGGAACTCTAAATTCAGATAAAACTAATGCGCTACTTTACCCAACATGGTTCGGTGGAAAATCTGAAAGCCTAGCAAATTTAATCGGACCTGATAAACTCATTAATAGTGAAAAGTATTTTGTTATTGCAGTTGATGCGCTTGGAAATGGCGTTTCATCATCGCCTTCTAATTGTGAGTATCAAAGCAACAAAAATTTTCCGGCGATTACTATTAAAGACATGGTCAACTCTCAATATCAATTACTTACTGAACACCTTGGCATAAAAAAATTATACGGAATGATTGGCGGCTCAATGGGGGGAATGCAGGTGTTCGAGTGGATTGTTTCATATCCGGATTTCATGGAGAAAGCAATTGCTTATGTTGGCACACCAAACCTGACATCCTTCGACCTGATGTTATGGCAGTCAGAACTGAATGCAATTGAAGAAGGTTGGAAGGGTAATCAGCCGGATTCGGAAATTGTTAAAACTGTTACCACCATTCAAAATATGCTGATGCGAACACCACAATATATGATTGAAAAAACTAAACCTGAAGATGTTCCACAAATGCTTTCAGATTTGTATAAAGCATCTTCAAAAACTTTCAATTCTTACAATTGGGCAGCACAACTTAAGGCAATGATGAGTCAGAACATCGCAAAAAATTTTAATGGTTTATTGAGCGAAGCTGCTAAAAAAGTTAAATCAAAATTATTTGTAATAGTTTCATCAACAGATTTGATTGTAAATCCAAATCCCGCTTTAGAATTTGCAAGACTTGTAAATGCCCAGACTCATGTTTTCAAGAACAACTGCGGGCATCTTGCGCCTGGCTGTGAAATGGAAACCTTTAAGGAGATGGTTCAAGATTTTTTTGATGATTAAAAACATTTCTTCATCATCATCTTAATCTGGTATTCTACCGCAGCAACAGCATCCTCTTTGTTTCCACAAACGAACCAGCTTTCATTTGATAAAAATACACTCCGCTCGGTAAATTCTCTGGATACCAGTTTACTTCATAAGTTCCCGCAGTTTTTTCTTCTTTAACAATAGTTTCAATTTCTTCCCCAAGAACATCATAAACTTTTAATGTAACAAAACTTAATTCTGGAATTTGGTATTTAATAGTTGTAGTTGGGTTGAATGGATTCGGATAATTGTTTGATAGTAAAAATTCTGTCAGCACTTCGTTAATTTCTTCCTCTTCAACAAACGTAATACCGCCATTGGTTGTTCGCAGAATAGTTCCACCACTATTTCCAGCCCCAACTGCTGTTCCATTATATTCATCACTAAAAGATACTGCCCAAAGCTGATGGAAATTTCCCTCTAATTGCTTTTCCCAATGCTGACCTCCATCAGTAGTTCTGAGAATTATCGAATGAAATGAAGCAAAGCGTGCAGACCCGCCAACAGCTACACCGGTATTTGAATCAGTAAAGGAAACCGCCGAAAGATGATAGGGGGTTCCACTAATTTGGCTAATCCAATTCTGACCTCCATCTGTTGTCCGAAGTATAGTTCCACTGTACCCGACAACCGTACCGTGAATTGAGTCTGTAAACGATACACCAAGCAGACCACCGGTCATTCCACTGTTTTGGCTAATCCAATTATGACCTCCATCTGTTGTTCTCAGGATTACTTTCGTGCCATCATGAGTATTATTACCAACAGATGTTCCATTATTTGCATCTATGATACATACACCAAAAAGTTGAGTATTTATTCTATTAGACTGACTAGACCAATTTTGACCTCCATCGGTTGTTCTTAGAATAACTCCATAATAGTATGCACCGTCATAATTATAACCAACCATAGACCCATTACTTAAATCACAAAAAGACACGTCACAAATTTCATAATGTGGTATACTTAATTGACTAACCCAACTCTGTCCCCCATCTGTCGTTTTCAACACAACACCATTACTGTCATGGCCAACCGCCCAGCCGGTGTCTGCATTGATGAAATCAACAGCAAACAGCGAGATGGAAGAATCCATGGGATGTGCAACCCACTGATTTCCACCGTCGGTTGTTTTGAGAACTGTTCCGTTCATACCTACTATACATCCATGGTTTGCATCATTGAAGGAAACCCCATGAAGCAAACTATTAGTCCCACTACTCTGCTGATACCACTGTGCAATAGATACTTGTGTTACCAGCAAAAAGAAAAACAAAGTTCGTAGAAAAGTTTTCATTGCGAGCCTCCTCTTATTATTGATTTAGTTAATATCAATACAACGGCTCTGCTTCGGGAGAGTGTTCTATGTGTTGTCTCTGGAATGTTCTGTAACCTATCTCCGCTTTCTAACTCCCTCGCAATAGATGGAATTCTTTAATGGAAATTAGCGAATGGAAGCGGATATAGTCAAGAAAATAATATAATTTTTTAGTTATGGATCAGGGCATACAGGATTTAGTTCTTTCGTTAAGAAACTGAAGTTACACAAGCTTTATTTTTTGATAGCCCCGACATTTATGTCGGGGGCTTAAATAGCACCTGAATAATCAGGCTTTAGCCCAAATTGACTTAAAATGTGGCTAAAGTCAATTTGTTTTGGGAAACACTATCCCACGACCTAAAGGTCGTGGCTATTAAAAATTCTATAAATATGAGTATTGCGGAGCTTCAATAAGTAATCGAGTGACTTTTTTAATCTTCATCATTATCTTACTCTTAATCTTACTCGTTCTCTCCCTTTTTTTATTTAATTTTACAGTACAAAAAATTTTAATCGTTTAGAAATAACAAAACACCATAGGAGAATAAATATGACATCAATAGTTGATATTAGAGGTAGAGAAATATTAGACTCACGTGGCAACCCAACTGTAGAAGTTGAGGTTGAAATTGAAAGCGGAATAGTCGGACGAGCGGCAGTTCCGAGCGGCGCATCAACTGGTGAACATGAGGCAGTTGAATTACGTGATGGTGATAAATCAAGATACCTCGGTAAAGGGGTTCAAAAAGCAGTTGAAAATGTAAATGACAAAATAGCTGACGAATTATTGGAAATGGATGTTCTCGAACAAGCAGCGATAGATGGAATTATGCTTGAACTTGATGGGACGAAAAATAAATCTAACCTTGGAGCGAACGCAATACTTGGTGTATCTCTTGCATCTGCAAAAGCTGCTGCACAATATTTAGGATTGCCATTATACCGCTACATTGGCGGAGTGAATGCAAAAACTTTGCCCGTCCCAATGATGAATATTATCAATGGCGGAAAACACGCTGATAACAACGTGGACTTCCAGGAATTTATGATTATGCCTGTCGGCGCTTCAAGTTTTTCTGAGGCATTGAGAATGGGTGCCGAAACTTTTCATGCATTAAAATCTGTTCTTAGTAAAAAAGGATATAACACCGCAGTTGGTGACGAAGGTGGTTTTGCGCCAAATCTGAAGTCAAACGAAGAAGCAATAGAAGTGATTCTCGAAGCAATTGGCAAAGCCGGCTACAAACCCGGAGAAGATGTTTATCTTGCTCTTGACGTTGCTTCAAGTGAAATGTTTCAAAAGGAAAGCAAGAAGTACCAATTCTTCAAATCAACAAAGCAGGAATTTACTTCTGAACAGATGGTTGAATTTTATGCTAATTGGGTTAAGAAGTATCCAATCGTTTCGATTGAGGACGGGTTAGATGAAAACGATTGGAACGGCTGGCAGTTACTGACAGAAAAGCTCGGATCAAAAATTCAATTAGTTGGTGATGATCTTTTTGTTACTAACACTGAACGACTTGAGGAAGGAATTGAAAAAGGAATTGCCAACTCTATTTTAATTAAGTTAAACCAGATTGGAACTTTGACTGAAACTCTTGATGCAATTGAAATGGCAAAGAAAGCTGGTTATACAAATGTGATCAGTCACCGTTCCGGTGAAACAGAAGATACTACTCTTGCAGATGTTGCCGTTGCAACAAATGCAGGACAAATTAAAACCGGTTCGCTTTCGAGAACAGACAGAGTTGCTAAGTACAATCAACTTCTTCGTATTGAAGAGGAACTAGGTGAAGCTGCAATCTTCCCTGGTTTGGGTGCAATTAATTATAACCCATAAAAGAGTAATCGTCGTAATAAAATTATTTTAACTGTCAGTCTAAGCTTGTCGAAGACTGACATTGCTTTCGTTCACACTTCGACTGGCTCAGTGTGACATTACATAATACAGAGCCAACATTTTTAGTGATGCTATTCAGGAATGTTATGCCAAACAATAATTTTAAACTATGCAATCAGCTAATCAAAAAACACAAAATTGAAGTTATAGATCTTAAAGCACTTGATCTCACCGGACGTCTGCATCATATCTCACTGCCAATTCAAAATAATTTGCTGGAAAAGTTAGTGAAGGAAGGTGTCGGATTCGATGGTTCCAGTTACGGATTCAAGAAAGTTGAAAACAGTGATATGATTTTAATTCCGGATTTAGCTACTGCTGTGCTTGATCCATTTCGCGAAACTCCAACTTTAAGTTTTTACTCACATATAGTTTTAACTGATTCAAAACAGTCTCCTTTTCCGCAAGACGTAAGATTTCTTACAAAGCAAGCTGCTTTGCTTCTCAAAAAATTTACTGGTGCTGATACATCATGGTGGGGACCGGAATTTGAGTTTTACATTTTTTCAAAAGTTGAATATGACACTCGAACTGCTTCGTCATTTTATAAAGTTGAACATGCGGAAGAGTTTTATAAGAAGGCATATCATGCAGCAAACCCGTTTGATGTCTATGATGATTTCCGCGATGAAGCATGTAAAATTTTGAAAAGGTACGGAATAAAAGTTAAGTATCATCATCATGAAGTTGGTGAACGCGGACAGCAGGAAATTGAAACTTATTTTTCCGATTTGATAACGACTGCGGATAATATTGTTACTGCAAAATATGCGCTCTTCAATCTTGCGAGAGAAAAGAATTTGTTCATTACATTCATGCCGAAGCCGATGTACATGCAAGCAGGCAATGGAATGCACCTTCACATGTTTTTAACGAAGAATGGAAAAAATCTTTTTTATAAAAAAGGCGAGTACGGTAATGTTGGCGAACTCGGGAGATATTTTATTGGCGGAATGTTAAAACATGGACCTTCTCTTTCTGCTTTTACAAATCCAAGTACCAACTCGTACAAACGACTTGTCCCTGGATTTGAAGCACCGGTTGCACTCACGTATGGACAAGGCAACAGAGCATCAGCTGTTCGAATTCCAAAGTATGTAACAAACCCAGATGAAACACGATTTGAATACCGCCCGCCTGATGCAACTGCAAATCCATACTTATGCTTGATTGCAATGCTGCTTGCCGGAATTGATGGAGTAAAAAAGAAGATTGATCCTGTTAAAGAAGGTTACGGACCTTACGATAAAAATTTCCTTGAAGATCCAGAACTTACAAATGGTATTCATTTTCTTCCAAGGAATTTGCAGGAAGCATTGGATGCACTTGAAAAAGATAATGATTACCTGAAGCTTGGAAACATTTTTACAGATGAAATTCTCGATCAGTGGGTGAAGATTAAAAATGAAGAGATAATGTCAATCGGTACAATGCCTCATCCGTTTGAATTTAAAATGTACTTCACACTATGAGGAATAGCAACCCATAGCTTCAGCTATGGGAGAGAAAGGAGTAATAGTCATGTCCCACTCACTCATAAAGATCTGGATACATGGTGTCTTCGGCACGAAAGATAGAACTTCCTTAATACAAGGATAACTTCGAAAAAGAATTACACTCACATATCAAAGATAGATTTGAAATAGAACTTGACTGTAAAGTTAGAATTATCAATGGTACTGATGACCATGTTCACGTTTTGTTTTTGCTTTCTCCCAATTTTAGCGTGGGAGATATTTTCCAGAATGTTAAAGGTGAATCTTCACATTGGATTAACAAATCAAATTTTACCAGAAATAAATTTGCATGGCAAATTGGGTATGGGGCATTCTCTGTTGGCGAATCAAAGGTGAAGGATGTGGAACAATATATAAGAAATCAAAAAGAACATCATAAGAAAACAAGCTATGCAGACGAAATAGATCTGCTTATAAAAAAATATGGATTACAGATTATTAATGGTTAAAACCAAATCGAATCATATGTGTTGGTATGGTGGGTTACGTATTTTTTTAACCACAGCTGAAGCTGTGGGCTGCTAAATTTTTCAATGCCACACCTTGGAGAAATAACATCGCTTTTAACTGCATGCTGCTGGTCATTCAGTTCATACATCTTTACTGCTGCTGCTCATCGCATCGGCTCAGTTCAGCTTAATATCAACCGGATGATCTTTGCTGTCATACTTCTCTTCATTACAATTTTACTTGCCGGAATTAATTTTGAACTTTCGAACAATCAAATTCTTAATCTATCAATTAGCGGAATTATTGGATTAGTTATAGGTGATTCATTTCTCTTCAAAGCATTCACAATGATCGGTACAAGATTAAGTATGCTTTTAATGTCGCTCACTCCCGCGATGAGCGCAGTATTAGCGTACTTTTTTTTAGGTGAAAGAATTGCTCTGCTCGGCATTGTAGGAATGATTATAACGCTTCTTGGAATTATTCTTGTTGTGTTTGATAAAAAAGAAAATGAAGAATCTCCGCATTCACAAAAAGGGAAAGGAATTTTATACGGAGTTCTTGGTGCACTCGGACAAGCTGTCGGGATGATATTTGCCAAACTCGCTTTTGAGGAATCAAACATTAACGGATTTCTTGCAACCTTTGTCAGATTATTTTCTGCAACAATTCTAATTCTTCCAGTTTCAATTTTATTTAAGAGATACAAAAATCCATTTAAGCTATACAGTGAAGATAGAAAAGGTTTAGTATTAACTTTAGGCGGAACATTCTTTGGTCCATTTTTAGGAATCACACTTAGCTTAATTTCCATTGCGCACACGAGTGTCGGAATTGCATCAACACTGATGGCAACTGTACCGGTAATCATGCTTCCGATTGGTAAATTTATTTTTAAGGATCAGATTAAATTTAAAGCAGTTCTTGGAGCAGTAATTGCAGTTGCCGGTGTTGCTATTTTGTTTCTGAGATAATTAATTATTCCAAACCTGCCTTGCCGGCAGGCTTGTTTCGGAATCTCCGTTAGAGTAAGAAGCTGTCCGAAGGACTCCTTCGGAGAAACGAGTTCAGCTTGACATAGATTACTAATGTGATCTTCCCCTTTGGACTAAAGTCCGAATCAATTTGGTATTGTTAAAACCCCAGCCTTAAGGCTGGGGTTAAGAATCCCCTACGTCCATCAGGGCTTTAGCCCAAACAAAAATTGACTAAATTCTTTTTGAAATACTTTGTCAACCAATAATCACTTTCATCGAATAATCCTTATTTTTCCAGCAATAATTTTTCGGAGTTAACTTGAAAATACAATTCTTTGGAGCAGCACAAACAGTAACAGGTTCACAGCATCTTTTATCAATTAACGGAAAAAAAGTATTATTAGACTGCGGACTCTACCAAGGCAAACGAAAGGAAGCGTTTGAAATCAACAGGAATTTTTCATTCAATCCTTCCGAGATTGATGTGCTGGTTTTGTCTCACGCACACATTGATCATAGCGGTAACATTCCTAATCTGGTTAAGAATGGATTCGATGGGCCAATCTATTCAACTTCTGCAACGGTTGATCTTTGCCAAATCATGCTTCGAGATTCTGCTTACATTCAAGAACGTGATGTTGAATTTGTAAACAAGAAAAGAATTAAGCAGAATAAAAATCCTTTTGAACCGCTTTACACAATTCAAGAAGTTGAATCTGCAATGTCGCAGTTCATTGGTGTGCAGTATGATAAAATCTTGGAAATTGTTCCTGGAGTTCGCCTTCAATTTATGGATGCTGGACATATTCTTGGTTCTGCTGGAATTCTGTTAGAGATTGAGGAAAAAGGTAAAAAACTCAGATTCGGATTCTCAGGAGATATTGGCAGACCAGAAATGCCTGTAATAAAGAATCCTGTTATTCCTTCCGATCTTGACATTTTAATTATGGAAAGCACATACGGGAATAAGCTTCATCAAGTTTCCGATGAAGTGGAAGAAGAAGTTGCAAAGCTGATTAATAAAGTCGCTCAGAGAAAAGGAAAAATCATCATCCCCGCATTTGCGGTAGGTAAAACTCAGCTGCTCGTTTATATTTTACACAAGTTATTTGATCAGAATCGAATTCCTGTACTGCCGATTTATGTTGATAGTCCTCTTGCAGTAGATGCAACAAGTGTTTACCGCACTCATCCTGAATGTTATGATAGAGAAACGTTTCGTGTATTTATAAATAACTATGAAGATCCTTTTGGATTCAACCGGCTTACCTATATACGAAGTTCCGAAGACTCGAAAGAACTAAACGGTCATCAGGAACCGTGCATTATAATTTCAGCGTCAGGAATGGCAGAAGCAGGAAGGATTCTTCACCACCTGGCAAATAATATTGAGAATCATAGGAATTTAATTTTGTTTGTTGGATATGCTGCGCAAGAAACTCTTGCAAGAAAAATTATGGATGGAATGAAGGAAGTAAGCATTCTCGGTGATGTATATAAAGTAAATGCTGAAGTTGTATCAATGGATTACTTCAGTGCGCATGCTGATCAAAATGGTTTGCTTGAATACTTAAAGCTCAATAAACAAGATAAACTGAAAAATATTTTCCTAGTACATGGTGAAAGCGAGCAATCTTTACCGCTCCGTGAAAGGATAGTTGCAAAAGGATTTCGAAAAGTGGAATATCCTAAAAAAGGAGACGAGTTTGAATTAGCTTAGGTAAGGGCATGATGCACCATACCCTTACAGGCCTAGAGTTTTTTGATAATGCTGATAAGTTTTCTCATCAAAGCAAATAAAAATTATTTTATCTAATATATCATCTTTTTCTAAAAACTTTCTTACAGTTTTAATTGCAATATGCGCAGCTCTGTCTGATGGAAAACCATATACACCTGTTGATATTGCTGGAAATGCGATTGACCTAATTCCATTTTCCTTTGCAAGCTGCAAAGAATTTTTATAACAGCTCATCAATAATTTATCCTCATTATTTTTTCCACCATTCCAAACGGGTCCGACTGTGTGGACGACAAACTTTGCTGGAAGATTATACCCTTTTGTAATTTTCGCTTCACCTGTTGAACAGCCATTTAGTTTTTTACATTCCTCTAAAAGTTTTGGCCCAGCCGCTCTATGGATTGCACCATCAACTCCGCCTCCGCCAAGAAGACTTGAATTTGCGGCATTCACGATTGCATCAACTTTTAATTTTGTTATGTCACCAATTTCCAAATGAATTCTTTTCTCATGCATAATGGTATCTCCTAAGAATTTACCATCTGAATATTACTGAAAATTATAATTAACCCAGATTCGATTTTTGTTAAATATGTTACAGTCATTTCCTTCACAAAAATTTAAGAATCTGATTTTCAGTATTGAGAATTTTAAACTCTTATAGATGAGGTTAAAAATTATTAAAGGTATGTCAATTCTTAATGAATTTGAAAAATTCGCACAATTCGATTAAAGGTAGATTATGAGTTAAAATGGCATAATTTTAGACTAACTTAAGCATCTCATAACTAGTTATTATCACATCTCTTGAAAGGGAAAGAATATGCCTGATAAAAGTAGGCGGGATTTCCTCAAAAAATCTGCGGTAATCGGGGCAGGTATTTCAGGGCTTTCAACATCCACCTCCAAAGCAGGACCACAAAGCATTTTATCCGAAGACAGAATGGGAGTTCTTGTTGATACTACTGTTTGCGTTGGCTGCAGAAATTGTGAATGGGCTTGCAAAGATGCTCACAATTTACCTGCAGGCAGTCTGGAATCTTATGAAAATAGAAAAATAATGGAAACAAAGAGAAGACCTGACCACACGGCGTTAACTGTTGTGAATGAATATTCCCCAGGTAAAAATTCAAATCTTCCCATTAATGTTAAAGTTCAATGTATGCACTGTGATCATCCGGCATGTGTATCTGCTTGTATAGTTGGTGCATTTTCGAAACATGAAAATGGATCTGTTACATGGGATTCAGATATGTGCATCGGTTGTCGTTATTGTATGGCGGCTTGTCCATTTCAAGTTCCTGCATTTGAATATGACAAGGCGATACAACCTTTAGTAATGAAGTGTGACTTTTGTTTTAACAGAACAAAAGAGGGAAAACTTCCTGCGTGTATAGGCATTTGTCCAGTTGAAGCACTTACTTATGGAAAACGAACTGATTTGGTAAAAATTGCTCGTGATAGAATAAAAAGAAATCCTGATCGTTATGTTGATCATGTATTGGGTGAATATGAAGTCGGAGGTACATCATGGATGTATTTGGCAAGCAAAAACTTTAATGAACTTGATTTCCCAAGTTTAGGTAAAAACCCTGCACCAGGTGTTTCTGAATCAATCCAACATGGGATATTTGCTTACTTCGTACCACCTGTTTCTTTGTATGCATTGCTTGGAGGGATAATGTGGATTACAAAGCGACGAAAAGAGTTAGAAGAGGAGGAAAAAATATGAGTCACGAATCTGTAAATCCTGTTCCAATCAAACATAAATACTTCACCCCAGGTGTAATTGCTCTTATCATATTAGCACTGAATGGAGTTGCTTTTTTGATGGGAAGATTTTTCTTCGGACTTGGAGCAGTAACAAATCTTAATAATCAATATCCATGGGGATTATGGATTGGTGTTGATGTTGCTGCAGGTGTAGCACTGGCTGCTGGAGGATTTACAACTGCCGCACTTGGTCATGTTATGCATAAAGAAGAATATCATGCTATTGTTCGCCCGGCATTGCTTACTGCCATGCTTGGCTACACATTCGTTGCTATGGGAGTTTTTGTGGACATTGGGCGCTGGTATTTTATATGGCATCCGCTGATCATGTGGAACGGCAACTCTGCTTTGTTTGAAGTTGGTATTTGTGTTATGATTTATATGACTGTTCTCTACATTGAGTTTTTACCGATCTTTACAGAAAGGTTTATTGGAAAGGTTAATTTACCTGGCTTTATGTCCGCATTAAACAAACCTGCCGACAAAATATTAAGGTTACTTGATAGCGGGCTTTCAAAAACAATGTTTATATTTATTATTGCAGGAGTTGTTCTTTCAACATTGCATCAGTCGTCATTAGGAACATTGATGGTAATTGCCGGGCCTAAAATGCATCCATTATGGCAAACGCCAATTCTTCCGCTTTTGTTTTTATTGTCAGCGATAAGTGTTGGTTTTCCAATGGTGATATTTGAATCTTTGCTTGCTTCAAGATCTCTCAAGCTTAAGCCGGAAATGCACATTCTTTCGAGATTAGGTTCGATGATTGCTCCATTGCTTGGGATTTATTTAGCATTTAAAGTTGGAGATATGGTCATACGGAAGACATTCATTTACCTCACAGAATTTAATACTGCAAGCATAATGTTTACCATTGAAATATTATTCGGTGTGATAATTCCTTTGAGGATGTTCTTGTCGCCCAAGGTGCTGAAATCTCGACCACTATTGTTCACTGCCTCAGCACTTGTAGTTTTTGGTGTCCTGTTAAATCGAATTAATAATTTTGTTGTTGCTTACAATCCACCATATTCTACCCATAGTTATTTTCCATCTTTTGGAGAAATTTCGGTTACTTTAGGGTTTGCTTCGATGTTAATTCTTGCATACAGATTTGTCGTTCTTAATTTTCCAGTAATCAGCTTGCCTGTTAAACAAACTGCTCAACCAACGAAATATACAATCAGAGGAGAGGAGAGATGAAAAAAAATTTAACTCTTCTTTTAGTCTTGGTATTAATAACTGGAGTCATTGCTCAACAGAACCTAAATAAAAACCATTCAAAAGTGAATATTAACTGCAAAACGTGCCATACATGTGATGTCCCTACTAAAGATGAGCCATGTTTAGTTTTGTGTCCTCGAGAAAAAATTGCAACTGTCTATCAAAAGCCAGAAGAAACTTCTGAATTGATTGTGATAGATCAATTAAAAGACAGATATGGAGCAGTTTATTTTTCGCATCGGATACATGCACAAATGTCTATTATGTCTGGTGGCTGTGAAAATTGTCATCACTTTAATACAAGCGGACCAATACTGAAATGCAATAACTGTCATGAAGCAAATAGAAAGCGTGATGATGTCCGGCTTCCTGATTTGCGAGGTGCGTATCATAGACAATGTATGAATTGCCATAGGGAATGGAGTCATGAGACAGGATGCAATTCTTGTCATGAGCTAAAGAAAAATATTAAAGATATAAAAACTGAAACAACTCGAAAAAAATATACTGGTAAGGTTCACCCAGTTGTTATGGAGCCCACTCACATTACTTATCAAACCAATTCTGAAAAAGGAAAGCTTGTTACGTTTTATCACAATGATCATACGAAGATATTTGGATTAACATGTATTAATTGTCATAAGCAAGAGAGCTGCACCAAATGTCATGATGTAAATAAAAAATCTGGAGCAAAGCTGAAAACAGTCAGCACTAAAAAATCTTTTGAAGAGCAGCATAGAAATTGCATAAGTTGTCATGAAAAAAATGAATCGTGCAGCCAATGTCATAACGATAAAGTGCTTGAATCATTCGACCATGGAAAGAAAACAGGCTGGGTTTTGAGTAAGCATCATATTAGTCTTTCTTGTTCAAAATGTCATGGCTCGAAGCTTCCGTACAAAAAAGTTGAAAATAAATGTTCAAGTTGTCATCAAGGGTGGGATAACAAAAACTTCAAACACTCTGTGACCGGTTTGCAATTCGACGAAACACACTTAGAAGTGGGTTGTGAGGAATGTCATTTAGAAAAGAACTTTGCTGTAAAGCCTGTTTGTTCAAATTGTCATGAAAATTATATTTATCCAAAACAAAAACCTGGAAAGCTGGTTGGTAAATAATTATTTGAGAATTTAGTAATGTTTTTTAAGAGGATAGGATTCCGTCTAATATCAGTTGTTGCGTTAACATCGCTTGTTATAATTGGTGTGTTTGCTTATTTCAACATAAAATCTCAGAGCAACAGTTTAATTTCTGAAGTTGAAAGGCATGCAAATCAACTTGGGGAAACTGTAATATCAAGCACCCGGTTCGATATGTTGTATAATCAAAGAGATAGAATTCAGCAGACTATCAATTCAATTGGCAAACAGCCGCAGATTAGGGATGTAAGGATTATAAACAAAGTTGGTGAAATAATTTATTCGTCCGATACCAGTATCATTAATCAAATGGTAGATAAACGCACGGAAAGCTGTTATGCTTGTCATGCAGAAGACCAACCGCTTGAACAGATCTCGATAACTGAAAGGACACGAATTTTTAAGGTTCATCCTGATTCAAACCGCGTACTTGGAATCATTACTCCAATTTATACAGAGAAATCTTGCTGGCAGGCAGATTGTCATGCGCACCCTAAGAACCAAAAAGTGCTTGGTGTTTTAGATGTTTCAATTTCACTTGCGGATGTTGATAAAGAAATTGTTAAAAGAGAATGGCAAATAGTAATCTTTGCTATCATTGCTATAATTGCTGTAGGATTACTGATTGCTTTCTTTGTAAGGCGTTGGGTTTCGAATCCTGTAAACGATTTGTTGAATGCTACACAGCAAGTTAGTCAAGGCAATTTAAGTTATTCGATTAGAGATCTCGGTGATAATGAAATAGGCAAGCTTGGTGAATCATTTAATAATATGACAAAGAAATTATCGGAAGCACGAATGCAGCTTTTTCAATCCGATAAAATGGCATCGCTTGGACGGCTTGCTGCTGGTGTTGCTCATGAAATAAACAACCCGCTTACCGGTGTTTTGACTTACAGCAGTTTTTTATTGAAGAGAACAAAAGATAATCCTGAGTTTCAAGAAGATCTGAACATCATAGTTAGAGAAACAATTAGAAGCCGGGAAATCGTGAAAAGCTTGTTGGATTTTGCCCGTCAATCTGTTCCTAAAAAAAGTAATGCAGATTTAAATGAGATAATTGATAAATCAATCTCGGTAATTGAAAATCAATTATCTGTAAAAAAAGTAAAAATTGTTAAGCAGCTTTGGAATGATCTTCCTAAGATTGCAGTTGATGCAAATCAAATTCAGCAGGTTTTTATAAATCTTTTTGTGAATGCTGCAGATGCAATCGGTAAAAATGGTGGAACTATTACTATCGTGACAAAACAGATAGCTCTATCGCCTTTTGGTGTTGCGCAGATAAAAAAAGCAACATGTACTAAACGCCACAGTTTAATTGATAATGAATTTAAGGTTGACGGATTACCTTCATTAAAAGTTAAAGTTGTTTCTAACAGTAAAGAAGGAATAATTCATCTTGATCCTGTTTATGGAAGGCATCATGACCATTTTAAGCTTGATTTTAAACTTGATAAAGATGCAAAGTTCGTTTGTCCTGAGTGTAATGTTTCACTTATGCAACAGGACAAGCTTTGTCCTGAATGCAATGCTCCTGTACTTTCATTTGAAGTCAGCGGACAAGGTGTTTATGAAGTCTGTTCTGCCGAAAACCCTAACTGGGAAAAATGGGATTTTGTTGATTCAGCAGGCCTGAAGGAATACTTAGAAATAAAAATTAGTGATACAGGTTCTGGAATAAGCAAAGATGATCTTCCTAAAATCTTTGAGCCATTTTTTTCAACTAAAGGACAAAAAGGAACCGGGCTTGGTCTGGCAGTTATTTGGGGAATAGTTGATAATCATAATGGAACCATTAATGTTGAGAGTGAATTAGGAAAAGGCACTGATTTTATCATTCGCCTTCCGCTTGCTTAACGGAAATAAAATTAACATGAGTAAGGTTTCTGATATATTAGTTATTGACGATGAAAAGGTGATTATAGATGCTGTCATTAAAATCTGTTCACTTGAAAATTATTCGGTTGATTTTGCATCGAATGTTAAGACAGCAATTGAAATGATTTCAAAAAACTATTATTCGATTATTGTTTGCGATGTAATGATGCCCGATGGAGACGGATTCCAAATATTGAATGAAGTTCAAGCAAAAAACAGCGACAGCGCATTAATAATGATGACTGGTTATTCAACGGTAGAAAATGCGGTTAATTCACTTTATCAGGGAGCTGTCGATTTTATTCCCAAACCTTTTACAGTTGATGAACTGCTTGGTTCGATTTATCGTACAAGCAAATATCAGCAGATTAAGCGAAGGCAAAAACAAGCTTTAATGGAAAACCAAGAAGCTGAACTCTTATATGTTGATTGTCCGGCAAAATATTATCGTCTTGGTTATTCGAGCTGGCTTTGTGAAGAAAGAGATGGTTCAGTTCTAATTGGAGTTTGTGATTTGTTTTTAAAAACTATTGAGTCTGTAATCGAATTGGAATTCTCTAATTTAGAAGAAGAATTGGTTCAGGGAATAAACTGCCTTACAGCAAAATCTGGCGATGATAGAATTCATAAAGTTCTTTCGCCTGTGTCGGGCAGAATAATTGAAGTAAATGAAAATTTAAAATCAAATATTAATCTAATTGAAAAAGATCCATACTTCGAAGGATGGGTGTACAGAATTATTCCAGCCGATCTTGGTTATGAAATAAAAAATTTGATTCCCTGCAGCTCTGATAGAGCACAATTTGGGATTCAATAAAAGTTTAATAGATTATTTTTTAGGAGAAAAGCCATGGCATTATTCATACTTGCAATAATTGTATTCATCATTGCAGATATCTTGATCCGCATGATAAGCAAGCGATTAACAGAAAAAAAGCAAAAGAAAGAACGTGAAATTGTTTTGCAGGAAAGTTTGAATCTGGATTTTACAAACGAAGCCAAAACATTAAAACGTGCAGAAGTTCAAAATCCAAAAGCAAAAATTCTATGTGTTGATGATGAAGAAGTAATTCTAAGCAGCTTTAGAAAAATACTTGTACTTGATGGATATTCTGTTGACGCTGTTGAAACCGGACAGGAAGCTCTCGGCTTAATTCAGAAACATCATTACGATTTTGTATTCACCGATCTTAAAATGCCACTGATGGATGGTGTTGAAGTGACAAAATCTGTTAAACATTTACGTCCAGATATTGATGTAATAATCATTACAGGTTATGCTTCCGTTGAAACCGCAGTGGAAACCATGAAATACGGTGCAATGGATTATGTCCAGAAACCATTTACCGAAGACGAGCTTCTTGCTTTTGTAAAAAAGACTTTAGTAAAACGGCAAGATAGAATTCAGAAACAACTCAAACCGAAAGTTCATATTACTCATGTTCCTGCTTCAGGTGATTTTATTAAAGGTGAATTTTCAATACCTGGTGGAGTATTTATATCTAAAAATCATACTTGGGTTAGCATGAACCAGGAAGGAATTGCAAAAATTGGGATGGATGATTTTGCAAAAAAATTAGTTGGAGGAATAAATTCGATTGAACTTCCTAATCTTGGTATGAATGTGAAAGCAGGGCAGCCGCTGTTCACGGTTAGGCAAGGAAATAGAAGCGTTACATTTAATTCTCCTCTCAGTGGAAGAGTTTCTCAAGTAAATACATTGCTTAAAGAAAATCTCTCAGCACTTGAGATTACACCTTATGAGAAAAATTGGGTTTGTGCTCTCGATACAGAAAATATTGACAGCGAAATTAAAAATTTGTCCATCGGTAAATCGGCTGTCGCATTTTTTCAGGACGACTTAGAAAAGTTTAAAGTATTGATGCAAAACCTACTAAAATCAGAAAAGCGCGAAGGTGAATATGTTGAAGAAGGCAGAATTTATATCGGGCAACTTGAAAAGCTGAATGATGTGAACTGGCAAAAAGTAATAGCTGAATTTTTTGTAAGATAATTGTTAAAACTAACCTTCCGAGGTTTTAAAGCTTCAGCACGTCACTAACCTCGGAGGTTTATTATTGCTTGTTCAATAAATAAGGGCAGCACAGTTTTTTGAGTTAGCTCAACCTTTTCGGGATCTTCAAGCTGCCCAAGAATATCTTCATATTTTTTTTCGCCGACATCATTAATTACTTTTTGCTTTATTTTTTCTTTCTGGTAATGATATCGCATCCCTTCTGGATGAGCTTCGGGATGGAATTGTGCTCCAAAGATTTCCGGTGAAATTCTTACTGCCATCAAAGCTCTTTCATATTCAACATGTGGTCGAATTTTTTCCAAAGCCAAAATCTTAGCTCCAAGCTCGTCAAATACCTTTTTATTGGGTTGAGTCACCTGCCACCATCTAAAATCAGCAGCAAAGAATGGCTCGGGTAAATCTTTTAAAATAGGATCGGCTGTTCCATCTTCGGTTTTGTGAACGGGGAAAATTCCAAAAGAACGTGTATTTCTTTTTGTAACCTCGCCGAGATTAAAAAATCTTGCCATCATTTGGAATGAATGGCAGATGAAGAAAACATATTTTTTTTGCTCGCTTGTTTGATTGTGATTCCAAATGTTTTCTAAAAGATTAAAATATTTTCTTTCCCAGATTGTTCCTTCACCTTCGAAAGGGCTTCCGGGTCCTCCGGATGAGATATAAATATCATACGACAAATCTGGAATTTCGGCTTTGTAACGAGTTTCAAAAGACTGATGTAATAAAGATTGTCCATTTATCTTTCCATCGAAATCAGTTAACAATTTTTTGATTGCACTGATGCCAAGGTTTTCTTCGTTATTATATAGATCAATTATTGCAGTTTTAATATTATTCATTTACTTAATTCTTTTTTCGGTTATGTCATCAAACGAGTTTATAATTAAAAATCATTATTTTTAATCATTAAAATAAGCAAGTTTTTATTACCAACTGATTGTAAAGGATACAACTGCATGTCAAATTCTATTCCCAATATCAAATCATACGAAGAAAGATATACTGAATTTTCGTGGGATATTCCCAGAAAGGAACTTGAATATACTGGTGACAGCATTATCAACATTGGAGAGTATTGTTCTGATCGTATATGTAGAATGGGTAAATCAAATAAAATTGCTTTGATATGGGAAGGATTTACCGGTGAAGAAAAAAAATACACTTTTAATGACATGCGTGTACTTACAAATACGATTGCAAACTTCTTAAATAATATAGGATTAAATCCCAGTGATCGAGTTTGCTTATTCATGGATAAAATTCCCGAACTATATTTTGGCTTTCTCGGCATACTGAAGATGGGAGCAATTGCTCAACCATTATTTTCGGCATTTGGTTCCGATTCACTTCTCACTCGTCTTGATGATGCAAAAACTTCGGCGATCATTACTCAAAAAAAACATCTCCCCAAGGTCAGAAACATAATAAATGATCTGCCGGAGTTAAAACATATTATCGTAGTTGATGATGATGGAGGCAAACCTTTAAAGGAAAGAGAAATTGCTTTTCACATGGAAAAAGAAAAACGAATTCAAAAGTTTGACATTTATCCATCTAAAGCTGAAACTCCTTCTGTACTTCACTACACTTCGGGAACCACAGGAAAGCCAAAAGGTGCACAACATGTTCACTATTCAATTATTTCGCAATACATAACAGCAAAATATGTTCTCGATATTAAGGATGACGATATTTATTGGTGTACAGCTGATCCTGGCTGGGTGACGGGAACTTCTTATGGAATAATTGGTGCGTGGGCTAATGGCGTAACACAGTGTGTTCTCGATGCTGGGTTCAAAGCTGATACATGGTATAAATTTATTGAGAAGCATAAGATTACTATTTGGTATTCAGCCCCCACGGCAATCCGAGCGTTGATGAAGGAAGGAAATGATATTGTCAAAAAATATAATTTAAATTCGCTTCGGCACCTTACAAGTGTTGGTGAACCATTGAACGCCGAAGCAGTTATCTGGTCAAAAGAAGTATTTGGTTTGGCTTTTCACGATACGTACTGGCAGACTGAAACAGGAAGCATTGTCGTTAGCAATTATCCCGGAATGAAAATCAAACCAGGTTCAATGGGAAAACCATTTCCCGGCATCACTGCAACAGTAGTTGATTTAAAAACATTTTTGCCAATTGAGAGAAAAGGCATTGTTGGTATGATTGCGCTTAAGCCAGGATGGCCTGCAATGTTTAGGGCATATTGGAATAATGAAGAAACTTATAAGAACAAATTTAAAAATGGCTGGTATCTTTCAGGCGATAGGGCAAGCATTGATGAGGATGGATATTTTTGGTTTGTTGGTCGCGATGATGATGTTATTAATACTGCAGGACATCTCGTAGGCCCATTTGAAATTGAGTCCGCACTGCTTGAACACTCGGCAGTAGCAGAATCGGCAGTTGTTGGGAAACCGGATCCTGTAAATATGGAAGTTGTAAAAGCATTTATTGCGTTGAAACCTGGAAATGCAGCATCTAAAATGCTGGAACTTGATATAATGAATTTTATACGAAAAAAACTTTCTCCATTAGCTATGCCGCAGGAAATTGAATTTGTTGATTCACTTCCAAAAACAAGAAGCGGAAAAATTATGCGCAGAGTTTTGCGGGCAAAAGAATGGGGCGAAGAAATTGGGGATATCTCTACTTTGGAAAATGATATGTAAGTTTTATTTGGTCATCCCGAACTTGTTTCGGGATCTCATTTATAAAAGGATGCTGAAACGAGTTCAGCATGACATCATGAAATAAACAAAATATATATGGAGAAAACATTATGGCATCTTTAAAAGACACAATTCTTGAGTATGTTAAAAACGAATACCTTGAAGAAGGTGACGATCAGGAAATTACTTATGAAACTCCGCTTATAAGCGGAGGAATTGTTGATTCATTTTCAATGGTTTCATTAAAAGTATTTTTGGAAACAAGATTTAATATCAGCATTCCGGATGCGAAGGCATCTCCCGAAGCATTTGACAGTGTGAACAACATTGTTAAGCTGCTAAAAGAGTTTAATGTAGAATAAGGAAAATCATCATGGCTTTTAATACAGACGTAAGAAAAATTTATTCAGACCAGCTTGAAGATTTAAAATCTCAGGGCATATTCAAGGAAGAACGAGCAATTTGTGCTCCTCAGGATTCTGAAATTGAAGTTGAATTTCCAATTGGTGCTGAGAAGAAAAAAGTAATTAACATGTGTGCTAATAATTACCTCGGACTTTCTTCTCATCCAGAAGTTGTTAAAGCTGCGCACGCCGGACTTGATGTGAGAGGTTACGGAATGTCTTCCGTCAGATTTATTTGCGGAACACAGGACATTCACAAAGAACTTGAGAAAAAGCTGACTGAATTTTTAGGAACTGAAGACACAGTTCTTTTTCCATCCTGCATGGATGCAAATGCAGGTGTGTTCGAGGCAATCTTAACTGACCAAGATGTGATGATTGCTGATCGTTTAGTTCATGCTTCAATAATTGATGGAATGCGTTTATGCAAAGCACAGAATGATTCGTTCAAACATTCGGATATGGCTCATCTTGAAGAGAAGCTTCAGCTTCATCAAAATAAGAGAATGAGAATGATAATTACTGACGGTGCTTTTTCGATGGATGGTGACCTTGCAAAGATGGATAAGATAGTCGAGCTTGCTGAAAAATATAATGCAATGGTTTTTGTGGATGATTCACATGCAAGCGGCTACATAGGAAAAACCGGACGAGGTTCTCACGAACATTTCGGTGTATTTGGAAAAATTGATGTCATTACTACTACTCTTGGCAAAGCACTTGGAGGTGCTTCGGGAGGTTGTGTTTCTGGCAGAAAAGAAATTGTAGAAATGTGCAGGCAAAAAGCACGACCTTATTTATTTTCAAACACTGTTGCTCCGGTAATAGTTGAAGGAGCTTTAAGAGTTCTTGAAATAATTTCAAAATCAACTGAGCGCCGCGATAAGCTTGAGGAGAACACAAAGTTTTGGAGAAAAGGATTAACTGAAGCCGGATTTATCATTAAAGAAGGTGAAACAGCAATCGTTCCTGTTATGCTTTTCAATGCAAAGCTGTCACAGGATATTGCAAAAGATCTGTATGCTGAAGGAATTTACGCTGTTGGATTTTTCTTTCCCGTTGTTCCCAAAGGGCAAGCAAGAATTAGAACTCAGTTATCTGCTGCGCATGAAAGACATCATCTTGAGAAAGCACTTGCTGCTTTTATAAAAGTAGGAAAGAAATATGGTATTCTCGGTAAGACTAAGCAGGAGATTATTGATAAGTACGGATTATGAGTTCATTGATGAAAGAGGGTTTTTATTTTATAACGTTTCTCTTTGCATATCAAATGATAATTTAAATTCTATAAAAATTTATTTTCAATTAATTTTTTCTGATGGGCCATTATTTCTATAGCGAGTGTTGCAATTTCACCTTGTAACTTTATTGAATTCTCTTCCCAGTTAGTATCCGAATCATTGAAAAGAACTTCGCCAGTTTTTTGTACTTTCATTAGTAATTCAATGTGCTTGCTATCATTTATATCTATAAGCAAGGAGATTTTATCCCTCATGAGTAAGAGTGTTGTAAAAAGAGGGGGATGTTCCTTATTAAAAGATTCAACTGAAATTCCACCGTAACGCTTTTTATTTATAAGGAATGCTATATCTGAGTAAATCTTTAATAATTCCAAAATGGTATCTCTCAAGAGCTTAAGATCTTGCAAATCAGAATAATCGATTATTTGAGCTTTAAGTTGTCGTTTTGCAATTCGATATGAAATCATTGGTCCTACAAATACGGCAATGATTGCGATAATTAAGGAAATAATTTCAGTAGACATGGTTTACCTCAAGAAAAGAAAAATGATAATGCTTCAATAACACGCAGTGAAAGTTATAAAAAATATTAATTGATTTTCTATATCTTATATGAAAATCCTAGAGTTTATTTGTAAAAATCATTGTTATTTGTTTTACTGAATAGTTTTAGAATTTCCTACTGATTTCACTTCTCTCCCAATTTCAATATTTTTGAACACTAAAAATTTTTTTAACAATCAAGCACTAATAATATGTACCGCAGAACCAAATATGATCTAAAGCAAGAATTAAATTCCATCAAGGAAGCAAATCTTTATAAAGAGGAGAGAATAATTCTCTCCGATCAGAAAGCAAAAATCAATGTGTCATATCCAGCAGATTCGAAGCCAAAGGAAGTGCTAAACTTCTGTTCGAATAACTATCTTGGCTTAGCGAATCATCCTGATATAATCAAAGCGGCACAAAAAACTTTAGACACACATGGATTCGGTTTATCTTCAGTAAGATTTATCTGCGGTACACAAGATATTCACAAAGAACTTGAAAAACGCATCGCTGATTTTTATCAGACTGAAGATTCTATACTTTATTCATCATGCTTTGATGCAAATGGGGGATTGTTCGAGAGCATTCTTGGGCAAGATGATGTTATTATCACAGATCAACTGAATCATGCAAGCATTATTGACGGCATAAGATTGTGCAAAGCTAAGAGAATGATCTACGAACATTCCGACATGAAATCTCTTGAACAAAAATTAATTCAAGCGCGGGAAGGAGCGGATATTTGGGATCATACCGGACTTGCACATGAGCCCCACCCTGCAAAAAATATTTTGATTGCTACTGATGGGGTATTTTCTATGGATGGCGATATTGCCAAGTTGAGCGAGATAGTTCAGCTTGCAAATAAATACGATGCTCTCGTTATGGTTGATGATTCTCATGCAACAGGGTTTTTCGGTAAAACAGGTCGTGGTGCTCTTGAACATTGTGATGTTCTTGGTGAAGTGGATATTATTACTTCAACTTTGGGAAAAGCTATGGGTGGTGCTTCGGGTGGTTTTACTGCATCTAAAAAAGAAATTGTTGATATGCTGCGGCAAAGATCAAGACCATATTTATTTTCAAACACAATAGCTCCGGTAATTGTTGGTGCCTCGATCGCTGCTTTTGATCTTCTCGAAAAATCGAGTGACCTGCGTGATAAGCTTATGAAGAATACAAAATACTTTAGAGAAAAAATGAAGACGATTGGATTTGATATAATTGAAAGCATTCATCCGATTGTTCCTATATTATTTAGGAAATTTGATAATGATGCTCAGCTTGCTCAGCAAATGGCAAAAGATCTTTACAACGAAGGAATTTATGTCGTTGGATTTTCATATCCAGTTGTTCCAAAAGGTCAAGCAAGAATTCGAGTTCAGATTTCTGCCGCCCATTCACAAGAAAACTTGAATGATTGTATCAATGCGTTTGAGAGAGTGGGGAAGAAGTTGAAGGTGGTAGCGTAGCGTATAAATTAGATACCTGATGCCAGATTCCTGATACCGGATGGTAAAATTTTGTATTAAAAGTTTATTGAAGGAATAAAAGATGAGTTACAGGGATTTAGAAATATGGAAAATTGCTTGTGAGCTCTCGATTGAAATTCATAAAATGACTTTAACTCTTCCCAAGTTTGAGATGTATGAAGAAAGTAGTCAAATTCGCAGATCATCTAAATCTATTCGTTCAAATATTGTCGAAGGTTACGGAAGACGAAGATATAAAAATGAATTCATCAGATATATTACTTTTGCAATTGCATCAACAGATGAAACTATCGATCATCTGGAAATTTTGTTTGAAACGGAATCACTAAAAGATAAAGAACTTTTCGATGAACTATTAGATAAGTCAAACCTTCTCGATAAAAAATTAATTAAGTTTTTACAATCAGTAGAGAAACAACATCTCAGCGAAAAATAGTATTATTTTTTATCTGGAATCATGTATCTGGTATCTTCTACGTAGTTGCTACGCTTTCTCCCAATCCAATATCACCTTACCTGAATTACCGGATTTCATTATCTCAAATCCTTCGAGATAATCATTAACCTTAAACCTGTGAGTAATAATCGGACTAATAGGCAAGCCGCTTTGAACCATTGATTGCATCTTAAACCAGGTTTCAAACATCATTCTTCCATAAATGCCGCGTATAGTTAAACCGTTGAAGATAACTTTATTCCAATTGATGCCGGACTTTTCAGGAAGAATTCCAAGCAACGCTATTTTGCCACCGTGATACATAACATCAATCATATCATTAAAGGCGTGAATGCTGCCTGACATTTCAAGACCAACATCAAATCCGCCAACCATTCCAAGTTCTTTGAGGACATCTGATAGTTTTTCTTTAGTGATGTTGACTGCTCTTGTAACTCCTAATTTTTTTGCAAGCTCCAAACGATAGGGGTTCATATCTGTTATTACAATGTTTCTTGCACCAGCATGTTTTACAATTGCAGCAGCCATAATTCCAATTGGACCCGCACCTGTAATCAGAACATCCTCACCAAGCACATCGAATGATAAAGCTGTGTGGACTGCATTTCCCAGAGGATCAAATATCGAAAAAATTTCTTTCGAAATTTTGGGGTCGCAATGCCAAATGTTGGAAACAGGAATAACAAGATATTCTGCAAAACAACCGGGACGGTTAACTCCCACTCCTTTTGTATTTGGACAAAGATGACCTCGTCCTTCGCGGCAATTTCTGCATGTACCGCAAACAATATGACCTTCGCCGCTAACCAATTCTCCAACTTGAACATCATGAACGTTGTTGCCAAATGCTTCAACTGTTCCAACGTATTCATGTCCAACTTGCATTGGAACTGGAATTGTCTTTTGTGCCCATTCATCCCAATTGTAAATGTGAATATCTGTTCCGCATATTGATGTTTTATGAATCTTGATTAAGACATCGTTAGGACCATAATCGGGTATCTCGACCTCATCCATCCAAATTCCTGGCTTTGAATATTTCTTTACGAGAGCTTTCATTTTTTTCATAATAAATTCCCTGTCAATAAATGATTTGAGTAAGATAATTTCTTCATTTCAAAATTAGAGATAAGGTGATCAAACGACAACCGAAAGGTTGCGATACTCCACAGAAGTGCTTCGTGAGTGAATGAAACCTTTTAGATTTGATTAGTTAGATTATGGAGAAAAGAGTTAAATCAAATTTTGCAGGAGACATAGATTCAGCTTTTATTTTTTCAAGTTCTTTTGAGAACCATTCATTCTCAAGCTGATTTATTTCAGCAGTTGCTTTAAGCCAGTCAAGCTCTGCACTATTGATTTTTTGATCTGAATAAGCAAGTCTTAATCCATCCGAAATAAAAGAGGATGCAATTTTTTTGTTGGAGAATTTTATTGGAGCGTCTTCGATATGATTATTTAATAATAAATTTTTTATTGTCTCGTCGTAAAAGTCAGAAGCAAAACCGAGTTTGTCAGATATGTTTTTTAAGATTTGTTTTTCAGATTCAGCTAATTGATTATCCTTGCGGGCAATTATTAATAAACCACGTAAGTAACTGCTTTTATCAATTAAGGGAAATTCCAATTCATCCTCAAATGTTAATCAATAAATTATATTGCTAATGAAAACTTATACTGAATTTAATTCTATTACAAGGCAGAAAGATTTTAAATCACATTGCATTTGCTTTTTAAATAGCTTGCTGGGAAAAGATGATATTGTTAAGATAATTCGCGAGAGGTAAGAGGCGAGAAGCAATCTCAT
>CAYMKU010000017.1:0-76520 GCA_964391015.1 uncultured Ignavibacteriaceae bacterium | reverse complement strand
CAATTTGTAATGTTACGATTCAAATGGTTATGTATCCGGAAATTTTATTAAGTGAGATGAAACGAATTTCTAAGTATCAGATAATCTCATTTCCTAATTTTGCACATTATAAAAACCGACTCGCTCTTTTGTTTAAAGGCAAAATGCCAAAACCGATGATGTTTGGTTACAAGTGGTACAGCACTGGGCATATCCATCAGTTATCTATCAAAGATTTTTATGAGCTTGTTGAAGATATTGGGGGATTAAAGATAAGAAAAGTAAGCTCTCCTGATTCAATGAACCCAATTAAAAATTACTTGTTAAAAAAATATCCGAATATTTTTCAGATTCTCCAGGTATTTTTACTCGAAAAAGTTTTGTAAAGAATGCATTTATTTGATAAAATTTTTTCACTAAAGGAATTTGTTGATAAACCACCTGTTCTTGTTGACATTGGCGCTTCTGGTGAAATACATAAACCGTGGAAAGAGATTAGGAGACACTCTGTTTGTATAGCTTTTGATGCCGATGAAAGGAAGTTTGACTTCGTTACAGAAGAGGTCGGAAAATTCAAGAGATTATTGATATACAATTGCATTGTGACTGAAAGTGGAGATGACGAAGCAAAATTCTACCTAACAAAAAGTCCATATTGTTCGAGTTTGCTTCAACCCGATGAAACAGCTCTTCAGGATTGGGTGTTTTCGGATAAGTTTAAAGTAGAAAAAGAAGTTAAAGTAAAAACACGCTCGCTTGTTTCCGTATTGGGTGAAACAAAGATTGATTATATAGATTGGTTTAAAACAGATTCTCAAGGAACCGATTTGAGATTATTTAAGAGTCTTCCCGAAGAAATCAGAAACAAGATTATAGTTGCAGAATTTGAACCGGGAATTCTTGATTCATATAATGGTGAAGACAAACTCTATAGTCTGATGGAATATGTGAACGATAAAAATTTTTGGATGGCTGACCTGAAAGTAAAAGGAACACAAAGGATCTCTTCGGAAATATTGAATAGAATCTGGAAAAGAGGAGGAGTCAAAAAATTTATTCAATTTTCCATGAAAATCAGTCCCGGTTGGGCCGAAGTAAAGTATTTAAATTCTTTTAAGGAGAAATTTGAAAAAAGAGAGTATTTATTGGGGTGGGTTTTTGCTACCATCAATAATCAGTTTGGTTTTGCCCTCACCCTGGCAGATGTGGGCTTAAAACGTTTTGAAGATAACATTTTTTCGGAAATGATGAGCAAATCAATTCATCAAATAAGAATGAATGTGATTAAACTAAAATTTTTCCCAGCTGTATCAGAAAAGATCAAATCTTTTTTACTTAATTAGCAAGAGTTTTTTTGATTCAGAAAAATTATTTGTTCTTAAGGTATAAATATATGTTCCACTTGAAAATCTTGAGCCGTCAAAAACTACTTCATGATAGCCTGCTTCTTTTTCCTCATTAACCAAGGTTTCCATTTCTCTTCCTAATAAATCATAAACTTTTAGAACTACCTCACTCGTTTGTGGTAAAGCAAAATTAATAGTTGTTGCCGGATTGAAAGGGTTGGGATAATTTTGTGATAATTCATATTTAATTGGGATCTGATTGAAGAAAATCTCTACTTTCCCCACCTCATTTTTACTTCCGTCATAGTCTATTTGTACAATCTTGTAAATATATTTCCCAGTTTGAGGGGGTGTGTCACTAAAACTGTAATCATGTCTAGTAATTGTTGTACCATGTCCTTCTTTAAAACCGACCAGCATATCATTTCTATAAATTTCAAATCTTTGGTTGTTCAGCTCAGTTGCCGTAGACCAACAAAGCTCCACATTGTTTTTATTTATGAAATAGTCAAATAGAAGAAGTTCAACGGGAACTATGCAAGAAGAATAGATTGTTGGGGTTGGATTTTTTACTGTATAATTCCAATCATAAGGATCGCCCCCTGAAAGTGTATGGAAGTTAAAGAATTGATAGGCGGTCGGACTAAATTGTTGTGCTGATAAGTTAATTGTATTGGATGGACATACAGATTGTCCAATAGAATCAGTTTTAATTATAAGTATATTGACAGAGTAATCTCCGATGCTATTTGTATTACCTGAAGCTAAAAATTCTTTGTTTGCAATTTCTTTAACGTCTGAAAAAGATTCCGAACCATTTCCTGCGTATTTTCTTGCCCATTTAATATTACCGTCGGAATCTGTTCGAATTAGAATTGCATCAGAATTAGTACTGCCAACCTGACCACCAATAATAAATCCTCCATCACTGCAAGAGTTTAATGAATAAGCATAACAGTCTTGAACTCCCATGAATTGTTTTGCCCAACGGACAGTTCCTTCAGAGGTGGTTTTTATTAAAAAAATATTTTGGGTTTTAGTATAACCTGCAATCACAAACTCACCATCTTCAGTTTCTTTAAACTCAAAAGCATATTCATCGCCATTCAAAGCGTATGCTTTTGTCCATATAATATTTCCCACACTGTCAGTCTTAACTAAGGTAATATCATAATCTACGTAGTAGTTACCTAAATCTGAATATCCAAGTACAGCATAGCCATTATCTTTGGTTTGTGTAACATAATGTGCCCAATCATGATAATCCCAGCCGAAAACTTTTTTCCATACCACTTCACCAGATGAACTGTATTTGATAAGATAAAAGTCAGCATAATAACCTGAGGGGTATGATCCGTAACTTTTCGTATGTCCTGCAGCTATATAGCCATTATCTTTTGTTTGAGAAACTGCAAGACATTCATCAGGATAAAATCCCCCAATAGATTTTGCCCATGCAGGATTACCAAGAGAATCAACTTTCATTACTAGAAAATCCCAGTAAATTCCACTGCCCGAATATCCACCCAAGATATAACCATTATCATTCGTTTTTTTTATTTCTCTAATTCCATCAATTCCGAAATTACCATAGGTTTTATTCCAGACAATATTTCCCGCCTCATTTATTTTTACTAAATATAAATCAGAGCTGTCGACTTGGAATGAATAGGTGTGACCGCCTATAATATATGAATTGTCGGCAGTAATAGTGCAAGACAATGTAGCATCTATACCATTGCCACCAAATGTTAAATTAAAAGGTTGTTGGGCAGAAGTGATCTTGAAATTCAATATGAATAAAGCCAAGCAAAGGGAAACGAAACTTTTTAGGTTACGCATAAAGCCCCCTATATTTTTCTTTAAACATAAGTTTTAAAATGCTTAATTTCAACAAGAAAAATTTATTTTTATCAAACTTGTATAACTTTTGCACCCTTTTCGATTCTAATTACCTTACTCGCGGACTTGCGCTTTACAACTCGCTGTTGAAACATTGTGGGGATTTCCATCTTTACATTTTTGCTTTTGACAATAAGTGTTTTGATGTTTTAACAAAATTGGGCCTTGATAAAGCTACAATTATTTCTCTTAAACAATTTGAAGATGAAGAACTTTTAAAAGTAAAACCAACTCGAACACCAGCAGAGTATTGTTGGACAAGCACTTCATCAACAATTCTTTACGTCCTTGAAAAATATAAGGTTGAAAGCTGTACGTATCTTGATGCCGATATTTATTTTTATTCTTCACCTGAGCCAATCTTTAAAGAACTTGGAAACAAATCAATTTTAATAACTGAACATCGCTATTCTCCTCAATACAATAAAGAAGTTAAAAGCGGAAAGTATTGTGTTCAGTTCATTACCTTTAAAAATGACGAAAAAGGTTTAAGAGTACTTAGATGGTGGCGCGAAAGGTGTCTTGAATGGTGTTATGCACGTTACGAGGATGGAAAATTTGGTGATCAACTTTATCTTGATGATTGGACGGATCGTTTTGAAAGCGTTCATGTTCTACAACATCTTGGGGGTGGCATTGCTTCGTGGAATGTCCAGCAATATAAATTTAGCGTTGAGAATAAACGTTTGATCGGAACTGAAAACCACTCAGACAAAAAATTCGAAGTGATCTTCTACCACTTTCATTACTTGAAGTTTTTTACTAATGAAAAAGTTGAACTGGGTAGACGAGTACTTACACAAAATGTAATTGATACATTTTATAAACCGTACGTTGGTGAACTGGGTAAACTTAAAGATCAAATTCAAATTTTAGACAATACCATTAATTCCAATGGAGTTACAAAGCAATCAGTTTCCTGGAAAACTCCGCTTTTATACTTATATAGAAAACTTAAGGGTGTGTACAATATTTTTAATTATGAAGAGATAATCGAGAGCCAGGGGTGATTAGAAGTTTTATCTTATTAAATGTGATTCATAATCTCTGCTAAATCTTTCGCAATGTTTTTCCGATCAAATTCTTTTACAAAGTTAATATCAACTTTGAACCTTGATAAATTCTCAAAAAACTCCCGGCCGTCTTGTGAGTAACTAAATAACATTCCTGCATTTGCACGAGAGAGTATATTTTTTACTTCTTCATTTCCATCACCAAAAGCAATAATAGGTTTTCCAGTTCTTAAATACTCGAACAGCTTTCCTGGAACGTGTCTTGGCTCTGATGCACAAACCATCAAATAGCTTGCTTTGTGTAATTCTTTAAGCATATCTGAATAATTCAGAAACCCTAAATATTCAGTTACATCTGTTAAGCCGATTTCCTTTAAATTGTTTTTAATTTCAGGTCCTACTGTTCCAATAAACTTAATTTTGAATTTTCTTCCTTTGTTAACCAGTTCATTTATATATTTCCAAAGTGCTCTTGGATTTTGATAATCAAAAATATTTCCAGCATGAAGCAAAACTTCTTCGTTTGATTGTTGTTGAATCATCAAACGGCTAAAGTTCTCTTCATTATATCCCCAGTATAGAACATCTGATTTATTTTTTAACCAATCATATTTTTGGATATAATCAGCTTGCATAGTTTTTGTAACAAATACCACACGTTTCGCATTTTGTAAGACACTTTTTTCAAAGTAATTATCAATTGCTAATGTAATTTTAGTTCTTCTGTAATCTTTATAATAAACAATATCTGTCCACGGGTCAATAAAAACAGGTATGTGAGGGATTCGGAACATTCTAGATAGTCTTTTAGCAATAAGATGCGAAGTATGTGGAGGGCCAATGGACACTATAGAATTAAAATAATTCCCTGTAAGAAATTTTCTACCCTCACTTATGGAAGGAAGATACCAACCAATTCTTGCATCGGGAACAAACAAATTCATTCGAATCCAAACTGCAAGTTTGTGTTTAGCCCCTTTTTTAGCTTTGGAAATAGTTTCGGAGGCAACAAGAATTTCATCTTTCTTTTTACCAAGAAATTTTTTGTAGAAATTGAATGGTTCAGGAGAATTAGTTTTTAATACTATAAGAGTTGGATCAATGATATTTAATAAACTTTCATCTTTCTGAGAGAATGTGTCTTCTTTGCTGGTTAAAAGTGTTGGGTGCCAATCATAATCAGGAAGATATTTTATCATATCTAAAGGCCAATGCAAAGTAGCTTTTCCAGATGGAGGCCAAAAATAAGTTACGAATAGAACTTTTTTCATTTTACTCCAACAAATCTTACTACAGATGCTTCACCATGATGAAACTCGCCTTCAGACAATAGAATATTCTCCTCTCGCAGCAATTCATGTTTAAGTGGCAAAAAATTATTTCCAATCTGTTCTAAAGAGTAAAGCATAGATAAATCTTGCGGTCCTCCAGAAGTCTTTCCAAATTGATTTTTAGAAAAAAGTTCAAGTATTACTTTGCCATTGTTACACAAAGCAGAGATACATTTTTTATGTAAGTTTTTACTGTCGCTTTTGTTCATGTGAAGAAAGATTATTCCAATTGCATCATAATTTCCCTTGGTGAAATCGTAGGCGGTTATATCAGTAGTGAAATAATTTAACACGATGCTATTTTGTTTTGCCAACCTTAATGCTTTTTCTTTTGCAACCGAACTTGAATCAATTGCATCAACCCGCCAACCAAGTTGGGCGGCATAAACTGCATTCCTGCCTTCACCCTCACCAACCATGAGAATTTTTCCTGGTTTTAAATTATTAAGTTGTTCTTTGAAGAATTGATTCGGTTGAACTCCGTAAATGTATTCTTTAGTAGAGTATCTTTCGTCCCAAAAGTTTTTCATCACAAAATTAAATTTTAATAAAATAAGATTCTAAATTATAATAATATGAAGCTAATTGAAATAAAAGTTATACTGCTCGAAATTTTCAATGAAGTTTTTTGTTTCTGTAGAAATTATAAAACGAAATAATATTCGAATCAGTTCAAACTTTAATATATTTAATCAAATATTAATAATTTTTTTGTATGAATGTGACAATAAAGCTAAAAAACCTTGAAAGATTTATTGTAGTAGGGGATCGTGTATTAATCCGTCCCGAAGAAGACAGCTCTAAAACTGCAAGTGGTTTATATCTTCCACCAGGTGTTTCTGAAAAAGAGAAAATTCAGAGTGGTTATGTTATAAAAGTTGGTCCAGGTTATCCCACCGCCTCCAACATCGATGAAGAACCATGGAAAGAGTCAAAAGAAAAAGTTAAGTACATACCCCTGCAAGCAAAGGAGGGAGATTTAGCAATATTTTTGAGGAAAGAGGCATTTGAAATTGAATTTGAAAAAGAAAAACTCCTCATTGTTCCTCAATCCTCGGTACTGTTATTAATAAGAAGTGATTTGCTCGATATGATATAAAAAAGCCGCTTGTTCAGCGGCTTTTAATTTTGCGGTCCCTCTTCTGAAACTTTACATAAAGAGTGAGACAAGTTTTCCTAATATACTCTTACTCTTTGCATGAGAATTCACATTAGCTTTTCTTTCATCATTAAAATCATTGTCATTCAAATCTAAGTCATCAAAGTCGTCATCATTTGCCATCTCAATATACATTTCTAATGTTTCTTCATCTTCATCTCCAACTACCGGCATGCCAATTTGTAGGCAATAATCGATAAGTTGTTCTCTTCGCATTTGTTTTACATTATCATTCGTGTCAATACTTTTACCATTCATTTGAGGGACCAATTTTTTCAGTGAATCTATGGTGAATTAATTTTTTAAAGTAATACAACTATTATACCTGCGATATATTTTGATATTGCTAATAAAATGTGAATCAATTTTTTATTTGAAAATACTTATCGGTAATTATTTCTTTGCTCAGCAATTTCATCTTACATCTTTGATAATTCATTATGAGATTAAATTGAATTGATCACTCTAACCACGATACTATTTCAAAAGATCCTGTTCCCGGATACATTGGGGGCGAGCTGAACATAAGACGTTCATCATAGCGGTAACGTTTTGAAAAACCATGATTAATTGTTGAGCCGCTGAATGTACCAACAGCTCCTCTTGTATTTTGAATTATTCCTCCAAGTAGATTAATACTTCCACTAACAGGTCTTGTACTATAATTTTCTGCTCCAAATCCTTTTGTCTCACTGTAAATCGAACCGTGAATATTTATGCTGCTATTGTTTGCCGAGTTTTCAGTAACGAGAATCTCATTTCGTGCTATGATTCCAAGTACATCTTCGGAAGTAGGATCTACTCGCGGATCAGTGTTGTACACAATATCATCATCTATAAATATTTTTCCCCTTCCGTTGTTATTACTATCAGAAGCCACTACTGAGAATTGTCCTTTTACAACACCTTTTATTCTTAGCACAGAATTTTTAGCAAATATTACTCCGTTTGGGGCAATTGAATCTTTGTGAACCGTAGTTGTGACGCCGTTATATCTATGTTTGTATTTTATACTATCACTGGCAAATGTTAAATACATTGTATCTTTTCCTGCAAAAAGTTTTCCATCGGAAGTTGCGGCATTCAAGAGAGGGGTCAAACCATCGCTTGGTAATGGTAAATTAACCCCTTTTTCAAAACCACCATAAAACTTAGGATTACTGCTACTTGGGTTTTTGACGACGCTTCTCTTTGTTGTAGCTTTACCCCAAAACACCGGATTACCGCTCACTCGTAAATAATCTTGAGTGTGAAATGGTCCCCAAACTGTATCTCCCGTAATCCAATATATACTACTTCCTTCACTAACGGAATAATAAGCGAACTTAGAAAATTTACTTGGTTGGAGTGTAACAGATACACTATTTGTTACCCCGTTATAAGTCCCATAAGAAGTAATTCGTCTGATATTCTTAAATGCATCAATAACATCGACACGTACTCTTAATCTACCATCTTTAAAAACACCATTCGTAAAATCTAAATTGTAACCCGACGTCCATGTGGGATCTATGAATATTTTATTACATGCCATATTTGCTCCAGTAGTCGAGATATCATGGGAGACAGTTTCAGTGTAATAATCCGTTAAATTATCAACAGCACGCGTGGATAATCCGCCAAAGTTTTTTCCTATTGTTAAAAATATTATACTAAAACCAACAACTAAAAATAAAGCTGCCTTACCTGCCATTTTCTAATCTCCTTATCTGTTTCTTAGATTACGTGCAACCAATCGTATTTGCCGCCAAAATGCAGAAGAGTATTTTTCATTATAACCAGCGGTATTTTCTACAGTGAGGTTAATCTCTATAGTATATGCTTCACTTGGAGTTGTGATTGGAAAATTGATCGTATCTCCTAAAGCATCAAAATAGACCAATTTAAACTGAGTAATGCCAAGGTTTACCCCTTGAGGTGTTTCGCTGTTCACAACTCTGTATAAGAATCTATCTCTCGGATTAGGTGTTTGTGAAAGTTCAGAGGTAGGCCCTAAGTAATAATATATTGTATCGACGTTCCCATCTGGGCGAGAGCCATTTTTTTCCAAATCTGTAAGAAATTTAATCCTATTTGAATCTGCAAGTAAAATTGATTTTGAGGGATCTGGAATTTTTTTCCAATCATCACAAAAACCAATCTTTCTGAAATCATCTTCAAGTACCTTTGCGGATACTGCAAGATTTTGTTGTAAACTTAATTCACCACCATTATTATAAACATTTTCAGCGGCAGCATCATTCATTCTGAATAGGATGAGCATTATTAATCCGCCTATAAGAATCGAACCCGCTAGATCAATTATATCACTAAAACCCATTTCTATACCTCCTATCTAAAGTGCCAATAACTATAAACTGATGACAATTTGACTGTGTCTAGCTGATTGTTTGCATTTCGCATTGATGGACTTGTGATAAAGACATCAATTCTTTTATGCCAAGTAGTTGAGCTGGAGATAACTGTTGGGTTAGAATCTGATACATAATATACTTTGCAATAAATGGTAAAAACAGCAGAAGGCATATTGTTCACTGTCTTAGTGAATCCGTTGAAGTCATCAAAATCATTGAAGTCTGGATAATACTCACCTCCAGCTGGACCCAAGCCCGAGGGAGGTGTAAGTTGACTCAAACTAGTGATCGCATCATCTGATCCGGCAAGATCAAATGCTTTCCCGTTTGCTTCCTCAACGATTGATGTTCCAAGTGATACTGCCAATACTCCGAATTTTGTATTATAAAGTACATTGCTGGTATTTAAAATTTTTCCATTTAACCCAAGAATTGTTACAGATAAAAGCAACATTGCTCCAACAGCTAACATTGTATGACCACTATTCATTCTTCTGGACCCTTTTCATTTTTTCTGTGATTCCTAAGCATGTAACTTCTTACATGTTCCTTATAACTTTTTTACTTATCAATTTCCCCCGCAAATGCTGTTTTAGTTATTCAAATGCTGTGCTGAAGAGATTGGGTTTTTAATTTTTCTTTTCAACCCAAAACCAAATTTAAATTGAGACTGTATTAGGATGTGTCAATAAAATTAACTTAGAAATTGAAGTTGTTACTTACTCATATTACCTTTTTTCTGTATCAAAATATTTTCTTAGAATGATTCAGAAAAATATTTACATGTATCTGATTGTGTTTGAAAAAGAATCGTCTTATTCGGGATTATCTTTCTTAAGATAATATCAATTATTTTTCTGAAGGACGAATGATATCTATTTCAAATTTTGAAAGGATGGATTATAGCCGGGAAAGATTGGGCAATTCTAAATGATTTCTAATTTGTTAGGTAACTTTAATAGGTTTTTATTAATTTAACTTGCGATAAACATTATAGGTTATATTTCATAATAAGAAAATTAAGGTAAAATATGACATCCAACTTTGATATGATAAAAAAGCATTACTCATCTTATAGGAAGAAATTGCGGCAGGTAAGAAAGGTGTTAAATCGTCCATTAACTTATACTGAGAAAGTTCTTTACATCCATTTATGTGACAAAACAGAAAAAGAATATAAAAGAGGCAAAGATTATGCTGATTTAGCTCCCGATAGAGTTGCGATGCAAGATGCGACAGCTCAAATGGCATTACTGCAATTTATGTCAGCGGGTAGAAAAACCACAGCAGTACCCGCTACAGTTCATTGCGATCATTTAATTCAAGCTCAGTTAGGTGCAAAGAATGATCTGCTAAGGGCGAATGAAGAGAATAAAGAAGTCTATGACTTTCTTGAAAGCATCTCAAGAAAATATGGGATTGGTTTTTGGAAACCCGGTGCAGGGATAATTCACCAAGTTGTTTTAGAAAATTATGCATTCCCTGGTGGAATGATGATAGGAACTGATTCTCATACACCAAATGCCGGCGGACTTGGAATGATTGCAATTGGTGTTGGTGGTGCTGATGCAGTTGATGTTATGGCTGAAATGCCATGGGAATTGAAATGGCCTAAAATCATTGGTGTTAAACTGACTGGTAAATTGTCGGGTTGGACTTCACCAAAAGATGTTATCCTAAAGCTTGCAGGAATTCTAACGGTTAAAGGCGGAACAGGTGCGATAGTTGAATACTTTGGCGATGGAACCGGGACAATTTCTTGTACTGGTAAAGGAACGATTTGTAACATGGGTGCTGAGATTGGTGCAACAACTTCTGTTTTTCCTTTTGATGAGAAGATGGCTGCATATCTTAGAATAACGGGTCGTGCTGACGTTGCGGCTTTAGCTGAAAGTAATGCTGATGAGCTTACATCTGATAAGGAAGTTTTTGCAAATCCTGAAAAATATTTTGATCAAGTTATAGAGATTGATTTGAACAAACTCGAACCACATCTAAACGGACCATTTACTCCAGATAAAGCTTGGCCGTTATCTGAATTGAAAAAAGCAGTTAGAGAAAATGATTATCCCGATGTACTCAAGGTTGCGTTAATTGGCAGTTGCACAAATTCGAGTTACGAAGATATTGATCGCTCAACTAATATTGCTAAGCAAGCTCTTGCAAAAGGTTTGAAATCCAAATCGCAATTCACAATTACCCCTGGCTCGGAGCAAGTGAGAGCAACAATTGAAAGAGATGGACAACTAAAAATCTTAGAAGAGTTTGGAGGTGTAATTCTCGCAAATGCTTGTGGACCATGCATAGGTATGTGGAAACGAATGGATATTAAAACTGGTGAACGGAACACAATTGTAACTTCATTTAACAGAAATTTTGCAAAAAGAAATGATGGCAATCCGGAAACCTTAGCATTTGTTGCAAGCCCTGAGATTACAACAGCACTTGCAATTGCCGGCAATTTATCATTCAATCCGATGACGGATGAGCTTGTTAATGATAAAGGCGAAATAGTTAAGCTTGATCCTCCGAAAGGTGAGGAACTGCCTCCAAATGGATTTGATAAAGGTGAGGGTGGCTTCATTGCTCCATCATCTGATGACGATAAGCTTGAAGTGAGGGTGAAACCTAATAGCGATAGACTTCAGCTTCTTAAGTCGTTTGAACCATGGGACGGAAAAGATTTCGTTGATCTTCCTGTACTTCTTAAAGCTAAGGGTAAATGTACAACTGACCATATATCTATGGCTGGGCCATGGCTAAAGTATAGAGGACACCTTGATAATATCTCTAACAATATGTTCATCGGTGCCTTGAATGCTTACAATAATGAAACCGGGAAGGTAAAAAATATTTTCACAGGTGAATTAAAATCGGTTCCTGAAGTCGCAAGAGATTACAAAGCGCGGGGGATTGGATGGGTAGTTGTTGGTGATGAAAATTATGGCGAGGGTTCAAGTCGTGAGCATGCTGCTATGGAACCTAGATTTTTAAACGGGAGAGCAATCATTGTAAAAAGCTTTGCGCGAATTCATGAAACGAATTTGAAAAAGCAAGGAATGTTGCCTCTTGCATTTTCAAATCCAGTTGATTATGATAAGGTAAGAGAGGATGACAAAGTCACTTTGAAAGTTTCAGAATTAGCACCAGAAAAACCTGTGAAGATGATTTTAAAACATAAGGACGGAACAAACGAAGAAATTCAATTGAACCATACTTTTAATGAAGCACAACTAAAATGGTTCAAAGCAGGCAGTGCGCTTAATTTGATTGCTGCTTTGCAGAAATAAATCTTTAAGTGAGGTTCGTCGTTAAGATGAACCTCACATTTTATAACAATCTATCTATGACATTTCTTAATCCCGCAGTTTTATTGGGACTTCTTGCTGCTTCGATCCCAATTCTGATTCATCTTTTCAATTTGCGAAAGCTGAAAAAGATTGAGTTCAGTACACTCGCTTTTCTGAAAGAGCTTCAGAAAAATAAAATTCGTAAAGTAAAGTTAAAACAATGGTTTTTACTCGCACTTCGTGTTCTCATCATTTTGTTCCTCGTTTTTGCTTTTGCTCGACCGACACTCAAAGGATTGGCAGTCGGCGGAACAACTTCAGCAGCTAAAACAACTGCTGTTTTTATAATTGATGATACTTTTAGTATGAGCGTGATTGATAATCAAGGATCGCTGCTTAACCAGGCAAAAGCTACAGCTAGAAATCTACTCAAAAATTTCCAAGAAGGTGATGAAGCAGCTTTGGTTTTGACTTCACAAACGGATAAAAATGAAACCAAAGTATCGAAAAACATAAATGATTTGCAAAAGTCAATTGATGCAATTGAGCCGGCATCTCAAACTGGGATGCTGCATAAAGCATTAACGAAAGCTGCGCAAGTTCTTTCTCAATCAAAAAATTTTAATAAGGAGATTTACATTCTCTCTGATTTTCAGTCAGGTCGTTTAGCGGATGAAAAAACAATTTCCGATTTTAGCCACGTGCTGGACGAGAAAGTAAGAATTTATGCTGTGAATTATTCCGGTAAGGAGATTTATAATCTTGGAATTGATGATATAAAAGTAAACACGCAAATATTTGAAAAACAAAAGCCGGTTAGCTTTGGTATAACTATCACAAACTACTCAAATAAAAATTCTGACAACATTGTCGTATCCTTATTTGTGGATAATGAACGAAGTGTGCAGGTTAGCACTAGTTTAAATGCGGGAGAATCAAAAGTGCTTGAGGTAGAAGCGCCAACCAAATCTACGGGGTTCATAAGTGTATTTGCAGAAATTGAAGATGATGAAATTCTTCAGGACAATCGAAGATATGCAAATGTTTTTGTTCCCGAAAATATCCCAATTATTTTTTTCACAGATGAAGCAGCCGATTCACGTTTTATTGAACTTGCGTTAACTGCAATTGAAAACCAAAATTCATTTGTGATTACAAAGGAAAATTTGAACGAGGTTTCCGTGTATGATTTTAAAAAATATGAAGTTGTAATTGTAATTGGTTCCCAAAACTTGAATTCTGTTGATGAACTGAGAAATTATGTACATGAGGGTGGAAGTTTATTCATTGCACCGGGATCAAAATCTAACTTAAATGATTATCGGAAATTACTGAGCGAACTTGATTTGCCAGCTCCAATTGCCGCGGCTGGTAAAATCGGAGATCAAACAAATTTTTTTTTATTTGAAAATTTTGATCTAAATCATCCTGTATTCGAGGATATATTTACCAACAAGAAAAAAACGAAGATTGAATCTCCAGAAATCTATTCTTACTTTAAAATAAATACTTTGGGTAGGGGAAGAAACATAATCAGCATGCAGGATGGTTCTTCATTCTTAGGTGAGTATAAAATTAAAAATGGGAAAGTATTTTTGTCTAACTCTTCACCAATACTGAGCTGGAGCAATTTCCCGCTGAAAAGTATTTTTGTGCCTCTGATGAATAAATCAATTCTTTACCTTGCCGCAAAGGACAAAAATGAAACGAATATTCTGGCAGGGAATAGTTTGGATATAGATGTAAGAGGTAAAAATGTTTCTCAGTTAAAGGTGATACGACCGGATAACATGGAAGATTTTCTTTCTTTAAATCAGAGTAATGGAAATGCAGTAATAAAATATGATAGGGTAAACCTAACTGGGAATTATAAAATTGTTTCTGGTTCAAAGGTTATTGATGAAATATCTGTTAATGCGGATCCGCTCGAATCTAAAGTTAAATATCTCGATAAGACCGAGATAGAAAACTATCTCAGCAAAATAAATTTCAAAGGCAAATTTTTCTTTATGAGTAAAGAACAAAACATTAACGAAAAAATATTGAGCGCAAGATTCGGTTCTGAACTTTGGAAATATTTTTTAATTATCGCACTGCTTCTTGCACTTGTAGAGATGATAGTTGCCCGCAGTACGAAGAAGGATTTAGTTGGGGTGCTTAAGTGAAGTTTTCAATTGTCATGCTGAATTCATTTTCAGCATCCCAAATTTTACGTTGTAGATCCCGAAACAAGTTCGGGATGACAAATGAATGGTATCCAAAATTATTAGAACTATCCTAAACCCATTGTTGAATGTGTCGTAGATTAAAACAATGATTGAAATTCAAAAGAAAAATATTGAACGGGCAATTTTAGTTTCTCTTAACACAAAAGAAATCAAACGCGAAATTGTTGAAGAGCATCTTGAAGAACTTGAGGAATTAGCTCTTACCGCCGGTGCTGAAACTGTAATAAAAATTGTTCAAGATAAATACTCGGCTGATTCTGCATTTTATATTGGTAAAGGAAAAGCAGAAGAACTTTCATCCCTTGTGGAAATAAATAACATTGACCTCGTAATATTTGATGATGACCTTTCAGCTGTTCAGGTCAGAAATCTTGAACAGCTTGTCAATAGAAAAATTGTTGATAGAAGTGGATTGATACTCGACATATTTGCTTCGCGTGCAAAAACTAAAGAAGCCAAAACTCAAGTTGAACTTGCCCAGCTTCAATATCTTTTACCACGATTAACACGAGCATGGACGCATTTATCAAAACAATATGGCGGTATTGGCACAAAGGGACCAGGCGAAACGCAGATTGAAACTGACCGTAGAATGATTCGTAACCGAATCAGTCACCTCAAAGAAAAATTGCAAAAGATAGAATCTGAAAGAGAAATCCAAAGCCGGGGAAGAACGGAGTTAACAAAAATCTCCATAGTAGGATATACAAATGTTGGCAAATCTACTTTATTTAATTTACTTACGAACTCAGAGGTGTTTGCTGAGGATAAGTTGTTTGCCACACTGGATTCGACAACAAGGATTTATAATATCAACAAACAAAAATTATTATTGAGTGATACTGTTGGTTTCATTCGAAAACTTCCCCATCATTTAGTTGCGTCATTCAAAAGCACCTTGAATGAAGTGAGAAATGCCGATATAATTCTTCACGTTGTGGATTTAGCTCATAATTATTTTGCGGACCATCTTGAAGTTGTTGAAGAAACACTTGATGAGCTTGGCTGTAAAGATAAAGCAGTGATAAAAGTCTTTAATAAAGTAGATATTGTGGAAGATAAAAATAGAATAGAACTTGTAAGGAATAAATACAAGAATGCGGTTGTCATTTCAGCAGGGAGAGGAATAAACATTTCATCACTAGAAAAAAAACTCCTTGAAATTATAGAGCAAAATTTTGTTCATCAAACAATTGAAATTGAACTTCATAACTCGAAACTCGCATCAAAAATCCATTCCCTAGCAGAGGTTTTATCAACAAAGTATTTTGACAGCATCATTCAAATTACTTATAAAGCAAATCGAGAGAATGCTGAAAAAATTTCGAATCTGCTCCAAAGTCATAAATAATCTGTTACTTTCTAATATTCATGTTTAATTGCTATTAACTAGCTTCCTATTTCTCGCAGTTAATTCTTAAATTTCACCTCACAATTTTTACATCTTTTGGGAGAATAAGAATGTCGATAGTTTTAGATGGCTCTAATCTTACAGTAGAAAAACTTGTTAAAATGGCACGTCATAAAGAAAAAGTTGAATTAAGCAAAGAAGCACTTGAGAGAATAAAAGTTTGCCGCCAAATGCTGGAAGATAAATTAGCCGCAAAGGAAATAATGTATGGTACAAACACGGGCATCGGAGAATTTTCTGAAATTGTTCTTGACGATGAGCAAGTAAAAGAGTTCCAAAAATATCTTATTTACAATCATGCTGCTGGAATTGGTGAACCAATGCCAATTGAATACGTTCGTGGGGCAATTGCAGGCAGAATAAATGTTCATGCACATGGTAATTCCGGATGCAGACCGGAAATTACCCTTACTTTAGTTGATATGCTTAACAAGGATGTTGTTCCTGTTGTTTGTGAGAAAGGATCCGTGGGAGCATGCGGTGATTTAGCACCAATGGCTCAGCTTGCATTGACTCTTATGGGAGAAGGGGAGGCATTTTACAAAGGTGAGAGATTACCAGGCAAAATCGCTTTTGAAAAGGCGGGTATTAAAATTCCCGGATTACAAGCAAGAGATGGACTTGCGACCATAAATGGTTCTAATTTTTTAACTGCGATGAGTGCCCTGCATTTGTATGATATAAATCGCTGGCTAATTCAAGCAGAAATTGCAGCGTCTATGTCGCTCGAAGCACTTCAGGCAAATATGAAACCTTACGATGTTCGGCTTCATAAATTAAGAGGATTTTCAGGAGCAGTTCGAAGCTCCATTGCCATTAAAAAATGTATTGAAGGAAGTGATCTCCTCACTGGGAAAATAAAACAGAAAGTTCAAGATGCTTACTCGATGCGTTCAACTCCCCAAGTAATTGGTTCTGCCCATGATGCAGTTGCATTTGCTAAACAGCAAATTGAAATTGAACTGAATGGAGTTGGTGATAATCCAATTTTTATTCCTGAAGATAAGCTGACTCTAACAGGTGCAAACTTTCAAGGCAGTCCTGTTTCTCTTTCAATGGACATGGTTGGTGCGGCAGTTACTATGGTTAGTGTTCTCTCCGAAAGAAGAATGAATAGATTGAATAATCCAGCATTAAGTGTCGGTTTGCCTGCCTTTCTCACAAAAGGTGCGGGAATGTTTTCGGGATTGATGCTCAGTCAATATACCGCAGATATGATGATTGTCGAACAGAGAATTTTATCTATGCCTGCATCAATCCAATCAATTCCCGCTGCTGCTGATCAAGAGGATTTTGTTTCGATGGGAATGAATACAGCATTGAAGAACGCTCAGATTCTTGACAACGCTTATGGAGTTTTAGGGATTGAATTTATGGCTGCGGCACAAGCACTTGATTTTAGAGATCACAAAACAGGAGTTGGTGTTGCAAAAGCAAAAGAGATTATTCGTAAGCATGTTGAATTTCTCGATGTTGATCGTCCGCTATTCCCTGATCATAACAAAATGAAAGAACTTGTGAAGTCATGTGAGATACTTGAGGAAGTGGAGAAAAAGGTAGGAAGTTTACAGTAAGACGATGACATACAGATGACACCGATTAAGCAGATTAGCACAGATCAGTCCTATCTATGTCATCAGCGTTCTATTGATTAAAAGCAATTAGAGAGAGTTATATGGAAATTTTACTGATAGTTACCAGTTTAATAGTTGGATTTGTAGTTGCTTGGTTCATCACCTCATCAAAATTAAAATTCCTAGGCAATGAAAACAGCAAGCTGCTTGAGCGAAGTAACATGTTAGAAAAAGAAAAATTGAATCTGTCTCTTGACCTCAAGCAAGAAAGGGATAAAGTGATGGATCTTAGTGCTTCGTTATCATCACTCAAATCAGATTATTCAAATCTTCAAACAAAGATTTCTGAATTAAAGGAGAATGAACAACAATTATTAGAAAAATTTGAAAATCTTGCCCAAAAGATATTCGAGGAAAAAAGTACAAAGTTTACCGAACAGAATAAGGAAAAGTTAAGTGAAATACTTGGTCCTTTGAAAGAAAAAATATCCGAGTTTGAGAAAAAGGTTGAGGATTCGAATAGGGAAAGTCTAAAGGGACATGCAGCTTTGGAAAAACACCTTCAGTTGCTGAAGGAAATGAACCAAGAAATAACAAAAGAAGCAAAAAACCTAACGGAAGCATTGAAAGGACAAAGTAAAACTCAAGGTAATTGGGGCGAGTTTATTCTAGAAAGCATTCTTGAAAAATCCGGTTTGGTAAAAGGGAGAGAGTATGTTGTTCAAGAAAGCTTGACTGCCGAATCTGGAAAAAGATACCAACCTGATGTTATTATTAAACTTCCCGAAAACAAGAGTATTGTCATTGATTCTAAGGTTTCTCTGAATGCTTATGAAAAATTTGTCTCTGCAGAAGATGAAAAAGATCAACAGCTTGCATTAAGAGATCATAATATTTCGATTAGAAGTCACCTTAAAAACCTAGCAAGCAAGAATTATCAAAATCTGTATCAGCTTGAAAGCTTAGATTTTGTTTTGATGTTTATGCCGATTGAGCCGGCGTTCGCATTGGCTGTTCAGCAGGATCCACAAATATTTAATGATGCCTTTGAACAAAACATTGTAATTGTGAGTCCATCAACACTGCTTGCAACTTTGCGAACCATTGCAAGTATTTGGCGCCAGGAAAATCAAAATAAAAATGCTTTTGAGATTGCAAGGCAGAGCGGAGAGTTGCTCGATAAATTCACAGCATTTGTTGAGGATTTAATTTCCGTAGGAAAAGGACTTGTTGGTGCGAAAGAAAATTATGACAAAGCAATGAATAAGCTTGTTGAAGGTCGAGGTAATCTTGTTAGTCGTGCAGAGAAAATTAAGCAGCTTGGAGCAAAAGCAACGAAATCGCTTCCACCTTCTGTATTAAATCGTGCTGATGAATGTGAAGATTGATTGAAGTTCCTGTCATGCTGAATTTATTTCTCCATAGGAGTCCTACGGACAGCATCTAAAATATTTTTAAAAGAAGATTCCGAAATAAATTCGGAATGACAAACCGTTTGAACTAAAGTGGAGCTGATCGGGATCGAACCGACGACCTGTTCGTTGCGAACGAACCGCTCTCCCAACTGAGCTACAGCCCCTTTCCTTAAACTAAATTACCTCTTTTTAATATTTCTTCAAACTCATCTTTAGCCACAGGCATTACAGACAATCTGTTTCCTCGTTGAACCAATCTCATCTTTACAAGTTTTGGATTTGCTTTTATTTCCTCAAGCGTTACCGGTGTTTTAAGTTTTTTCACAAACCTGATATCAACCATAAACCACGTTGGATTTTTCTTATCGGCTTTAGGATCATAGTGTTCATTCTTTGAATCAAATTGAGTGTGATCGGGATAAGCTTCTTTCACAATCTCACAAACTCCAACTACTGCATTCGGTTCTGTGCTGCTGTGATAGAATAAAACCTTGTCGCCAATTTTCATCTCATTACGAATGAAATTTCTTGCTTGATAATTTCTCACGCCATCCCAATGTGTGGTTTGGTTTTTAGATTTCTCCAAATCTTCGACTGAGAAGGTTGATGGTTCTGATTTAATAAGCCAAAATTTTGACATTTGAATTACTCCAAATAATTCGTTCTAATTTTCTAAATTGCTATTCACTTTATGTGTAAATATATTAAATCGCAATGATTAACAGGAAAATACTAATAGTTTTATTTGTGCTGTTTTCTGTGAATTTATTTTCGCAAAACGATAATGCATTTCAAATCGCACGTCTAAAATACAACGGCGGCGGTGATTGGTACAACGATCCTTCTGCAGAAGTGAATTTGCTCAGATTCATAAGTCAAAATACGAATCTAAAAGTAAAAGCGGAATATAAATTTGTTGATATATCGTCCGAAGAAATATTTTCGTATCCATTTTTATTTATGACAGGTCATGGGAATGTTATGTTCTCAAAAGATGATGCAGCACGGCTGAGAAAATATTTAGAGAACGGCGGTTTCCTTTACATTGATGATGATTATGGTTTAGACAAAGCAGTCAGAAGAGAAATGAAAAAAGTTTTTCCTGATAAAGATTTTATTGAGCTTCCGTTTACTTACGGTATGTACAATATTATGTATGATTTTTCATCTGGACCTCCTAAGACTCATAAACATGATGAAAAAACTCCGCAGGGATTCGGGATTTTTATTGATAAAAAATTAGCTGTGTATTATACCTTTGAATCAAATCCGAGTGATGGATGGGTTGATCCTGAAGTTTATAAGGACCCTCAGGATAAAAGAGAAGAGGCGTTAAAATTTGGAACAAACATTGTACTTTGGGCATTATCAAATTAGGTTTTATGGGAATTGAATCTGCATATAATGAAATAATAAGGAAGCTTGAGCATTTCAGAAAAAAAGAATTCAAAGTGCTGGGAGTATATGGAGCTCAACTAACATTCCTCCTCGCTTTATCGGCATTTTTTATCTTTACTCTGGTAGAACTAATTGCAAACTCAAGTTCCATTGTTCGAACGATTGTATTTGTAGTTTTTTCTATAACAACGCTAATTTTATTAGCTATTCTTTTTGTAATTCCTCTTCTGAAGTATTTCAAAATCATTGGTAAAACTGATTATCATGATGTTGCGAAAGAAGTGGGAAGTAAATTTCCCGAAGTAAAGGATGAATTGCTCAATGCTCTTCAATTACATTCAATTCTACATAGCCAACTCTATTCTTCGAATCTTATTGGAGCGTCGTTTGATCGCATTTATAAAAAGGTTAAGAATATTTCGTTTGATTCTGCTGTTAATTTTGGTAGAGCGAAAAAACTCCTTTTTTATGTTGGCGGCATTTCTGCTTTTATTTTATTTCTATATCTGACAATTCCAGGACTAAAGGCAGCTTCTAACAGATTAATCAACTTCAACAAGGAATTTATTCCTCCGCAAAAATTTACCTTCGAAGTTGCTCCAGGTAATGCAGAAATGACAAAAGGACAAGATGTGACAATCAAGATTCGAGTTGTTGGTGAGAAACCAAAAGCAATTTTTCTAGCTTTGAAAGATATTGATCAAACTAATTATAGTCTTCGAGAACTAACTGAGGATTCGTTAGGTAATTATAATTTTGAACGACGCTCTATCCGCAACACTTTTAGTTATTATGCAACGGCAGAAAATATTTCGAGTGATGAATTCAAAATTGAAGTGATTGATAGGCCGATAATCAAAAGCTTAGATCTATCTATTATCTCACCAAGTTATTCAAAGGTTCCAGCAGTTCAGCAAAAGGACAATGGCAATGTTGCTGCACTTCTCGGCAGCACAATTAATCTTGAAGTGAGTTCATCTAAAGAGCTTTCAGGTGCAAAATTGTTTTTTGGTGATTCAACTTCGTTGGAGATGAAAACCAGCGATTCAAAAGCAAGTTTAAGTTTCAAAGTAAGAAAAGATTACAGTTACCAGATATATCTTACTGATGAAAGAGGAAATCAAAATCTTTCACCAATCACTTACAACATTAAAACACTTTATGATAGCTATCCTTCGATAGAAATTGTAACACCAAACCGCGACATGGCATTGGCAAACGATAATCGCCTTCCGTTACTCGTTAAGGTTTCAGATGACTACGGTTTTACGAAATTGCTTTTAAATTACAGATTGTCTGCATCCAAATATGAACCCGAGCATACTCAGTTTACTTCATTTGAAATTCCAATTAATAAAAGTGAAAAGGAGCTAACGACTGCTTATGTCTGGAATTTATCGAGAATGAATTTAGGAGCAAATGATGTCGTGACATATTATCTTGAAATATTTGACAACGATAATGTAAGCGGTCCGAAATCTTCTAAGTCGTCTGAATTTAAAATAAGAGTCCCTTCTTTGGAGGAAATTCTTTCAAAGGCCGATGACACTCAGCAAAATGCACAGGAGGAATTGGTTAAGACTTTGAAGGAAGCCGAAGAGTTGAAGGAAAATCTTGAAAAAATAAACCAGGAAATGAAACAGGATAAAAAAGAATTAACCTGGCAGGAAAAGGAAAAAATTGAAAATGCACTCAACAAATTTGAAGAACTGCAGAACAAAGTTGATGAAGTAAGTAAACAGCTTGGCAAAATGCAGAATGAGCTTCAGCAAAATAATTTGCTCTCGAAGGAAACTCTGGAAAAATACATGGAGCTGCAGGAACTTTTCCAGGAATTGACAAGCGATGAGATGAAAAAGGCGATGGAAAAATTGCAGAATAGATTAAATGAATTTAACCGTGCTCAAACTCAGCAGGATATGCAGAACTTGAAAATTAATGAAGAAATGTTTCAGAAAAGCATTGAGCGAACAATCAATCTTCTAAAGCGAATTCAGGTTGAGCAAAAAATAGACGAGATGCTTAAGCGAACCGAACAACTTGCCGAGAGTCTTGAAAATCTTGAAAAACAAACAAACCAGAGTGATTTATCCAAACAGCAGGAGAAAAAAGAACTTGCAGATAAGCAAAGTCAAGCGAACAAAGATTTGGAGAAGCTTGAAAAAGAAATGAAAGAGCTTTCGGATAAAATGAAATCAATGGAGGATGTGCCGAATGAGCAGATGGACAAGGCAATGGAAGAAATGGAGAAGCAGGATAACCAGGAATTATCCGAAGAGACAATGAAAGATTTGATGCAGAACCAAAAGCAAAGTGCTCAGAAAAATCAGTCTCAAATGTCCAAGAATATGAAGAAGATGAACCAGATGATGCAGCAGCTTCAGCAGGCAATGCAGCAGATGAACCAAATGCAGACTTTTACTGATATGATGAAGATATTGGACAATTTGCTTACACTGTCAAAGAAGCAGGAAGAGTTAAAAACAGAATCGCAAAATCTTAACCCTAATTCGTCACAGTTCAACGAGAATGCACAACGGCAAAATAATCTTTCACGAAGCTTGGATAATATTTTAAGTCAGATGTCTGATCTGTCTCAAAAAACTTTTGCAATAACTCCTGAAATGGGAAAGGCGATGGGTGATGCAAAAAGGCAAATGCAGGAATCAATTCAAGCAATGCAGAACAGAAACGGAAATTTGGCGTTAAACAATCAAGGTGAAGCAATGAAGTCGCTGAATGAAGCGGCAACGATGATGAAAAGTTCGATGGAATCTATGATGCAGGGCGGCGGACAAGGCGGAATGATGTCGCTGATGCAGCAATTACAAAAGATGAGCGGAATGCAGATGAGTTTGAACAACTTAACGCAAATGCTTCAGCAGGGAATACAGGGCAAGCTGTCACCACAGCAGCAGGCAGAACTTCAGCGGCTTGCACAGCAGCAGCAGTTGATACAAAAATCCCTTGAGCAATTGCAGAATGAAGCAAAGCAAACGGGGCAGTCAAAAAAATTACCGGCAAACCTTGAAAATATTTTGAAGCAGATGCAGGAAGTTGTTTCGGATATGAATACCGAACGGCTGAATGATGAGCTTGTGCAGAAGCAGGAAAGAATTTTATCACGGCTTCTTGATGCGCAGCGTTCCATAAATGAAAGAGATTATGAGAAGGAAAGAGAGTCATTCACTGGAGAAAATAAAAACCGTAAATCGCCAGCAGAGTTAAACTTGTCCTCCGAACAGGGGAAAGATTTAATTAAAGATGAACTTAACAAAGCCGGACGTGAAGGTTACTCCAAAGACTATGAGAACCTAATCCGTAAGTATTTTGAAGCGCTGCAACAAGAAAAAATTAAAAACTGATTTGACTTGGCTGTCATGGTCTTACTATGAAAGGAGAACAAAGTTTCTGTCTCATTGAAATTTATTTGATTAAAGGTTTAATTGATGATCTTTTTAACCACCAAACCAATAGAAATAAAATGGAAGGGAGAAAGAATAACAAAATCACAGCCGTGTAACGGGAATCTGGATTAGGATTAACTGCGACAAGGATGTTAAATACAATAAAACTAAGCAATGAGATTATTCCTCCTGTTCCTGGTTTCCATATGGCAAATAATAGTCCGGCAAGTCCTATACTCCAAAATACAAATGTTATTATTGTAAAAGTGTCGAGACCGGGACCTGACCTATCGCGTCCCTCTAAAATGGAACCAATAAACATGAATAAGGTAAACGCAACCATTAAGATTCCGATAATGCTTGCCGTCCAGTGTATGATGCTGATTGATGTTGTTTTTTTCATTTTATTTTGGAATTTGTGAATGACATATTTATTTATCAAAAGTAAACTGTTCCTCTATGCTTGTCTGTGATTCAAAACTTGCACTTAACTATTGTAATTACCTAGATATTATTTTTACTTCTGCGTCTGACAGCCGTATTTGATTGGATTGCCAAAATACCTTTTTAGGTAATTCATTTGGTCAGCTGGTAAGCATAGTTTACAAATCCCTGCAACCAACTCACATAAAACATAAATAAATTTTGGAAGGAGGGCAAGGGGGGAGTAAGAGAAAGAGTACGAGTAAGAGAAAGATGAAGATTAAGATGAAGAATAGATAAATTTTTGAATTACACGCAAAACATTTCTATTTTTAACCAAGAAAATTTTCAATCATGCCTTTAACCAAAGCCACATATAAAGATTTTCCTGATAAATCAAGCACAAGTGAATTCGTTGAATCCATTGAAAAAAAATTCAACCTACTGCTTGAGACTGTAGAAGATTTTATTTTTGTTCTTGATGCAAACGGATGTTTTGAAAATGTCAGCTTCAAAGGTGCAATCAGCTTAGGTTATCTTCCTAATGATCTTCGAAAAAAACATGTAACTGAAATTATTGTTGACAGAAGTAAACCGGCATTAATAAATTCAATTCGTCAAGTTCTGAATTCTCAGAAGCAAATAAATTTTAATTTATTCTTTCTATCTAAAACTTTTGAAGAAGTCAAGCATCATTTAATAATTCGTCCGATTGTCTTTGAGAATACTGTAACCGGCTTAATTGGTGTTTGTAAAAATCTGAGTAAGGAGAATTCACACCAGGAAAAAATTACCGCTCTCAAAGGTAATCTATTAGAGATAAATCGGCTGCTGAATTTAGAGCGTCAACGGTCAGATAGGCATAAGGTATTGCTTGAAGAATTGAACAGATTGAAAAACGAATTCATTTCGCAATTCTCACATGATATGCGCACCCCGCTTTCAACAATTATCGGTTTCTCTGAAGCAATCTGTGCTGATGATCAATTATCTGATGCAATAAAGAATGAATTTCAAACTGAAATTCTTAAAGAAGCAAAACGACTTGCTAAGTTCATCAACGATGCACTTGAAGCAACTAATTTAGAATCCGGCAAAGGTTTTTTAGTGAAATCAGAATTGGATTGCATCGGTTTACTCAAAGAAGTAATAATATCGAACAAAATTTTAGCAAAAAGTAAAAACATTAACTTTGAATATGAACTGCCCGATATATATTTTTCTGTGAGTGCTGACAAAGATCGAATCACAGATGTATTTGATTCGCTGATAAAAAATTCTGTAAAACACACACCTAAGGGTGGAAAGATCAAAATATTCGGTCAAATTTTTCCTCAAGAAATTGAAATTATCTTCACAGATACCGGTAAAGGTATTTCTCAAAATGACTCTAAAAAGCTACTAAACACTTCAAATTCATTTCAAATTATCAGTAAAGCCAAATCTGAGACAGGCATTGGCTTGGATTTTGCTAAGAAGATCGTGGATTTACACAATGGATATATGGATATCCAAAGTGAAATTGATAAAGGAACAACCTTTATCATTAAGTTACCACGAAATTAGACTGACAAACTAAAAGGTAAAATAGTGAACAAATTAGTTTTTATCGTCGATGACGAGCAAGCTATTTCTAAGCTTCTGTCGTACTGGTTAAAAGACAAATGGGGATATGATATTGAAGTTTTTGGAAGCGGTGAAGAAATTCTTAAACGAATGTATCAGAAACCCGATTTAGTTTTATTAGATATTATGCTCCCAGGAATGGACGGCATGGAAGTTCTCAAACGGCTTAAACAAATTGATGAGAACTTGCCTGTGATAATGCTTTCTGCTCAAGGGAAAGTAGAAGTTGCTTTGGAATCATTAAAGTTTGGTGCCTATGATTATTTTCCAAAACCTATTGATCTTCAAAAATTAGAACCAGCAATAAAGAATGCTATTAAAGGTTACGACTTAACCAAAGAGATAGAAAATCTGAGAGAAAATATTAAGAAAGAATATAGTTTCTCAAATATTGTTTCGGCTGATAGCCGTATGCAAGATGTTTTCAAGCTTGTTACAAAAGTTTTGAATAACGATATCACTGTATTGATCTATGGTGAAAGTGGGACAGGGAAAGAACTCATTGCACGCGCCATACATTACAACGGGAACAGAAAAAGCGCTCCATTTGTTGTAGTGAATTGTGCGTCAATTCCAAGAGAGCTTCTTGAAAGTGAATTGTTCGGTCATGAAAAGGGCTCGTTCACTGGAGCACATCAAAGAAAACTTGGAAAGTTTGAAGTTGCGAATGGCGGAACAATTTTCCTCGATGAAGTTGGTGAATTGGAGATGCTTCTTCAAGCCAAACTTCTCCGTGTTATTCAGGAAAAAGCATTTGACAGAGTCGGCGGAACTGAACTAATCAGAACTGATGTGAGAATTATCTCCGCAACAAATCGTGATCTCAAAGATGCGGTTGAGAAAAAAGAATTTAGAGAGGATTTATTTTATCGCTTAAATTCTTTCCCAATTTTTATTCCTCCGCTGCGGCATCGAAAGGGTGATATACTTGTGCTTGCACAACACTTTCTTGAAACATTGAGTAAAAAATTGGGAAAAGAAGTAAAAGGATTTTCAAAGAAAGCCCTAAAGCTTATTTATGATTATCCTTGGCCTGGCAATATTAGAGAAATGGAAAACACGATCGAACGTTGCATGATAATTGCAGAAAAGGACGTGATTGATGTTGAGGATCTTCCAACACATCTTAAAACTTCCGATTCAGTAATTGCGAGCGATTTTACTGGAAATATTTTTAGCGATGATACAATCATACCATTTGAAAAACTAAAAGAAGAATCAATCAGACACGCATTAAAGGTTACGAAAGGCAATATTGTTGAAGCTGCCAAAAAGTTGCACTTAGGAAGAGCTACAATTTATAGATTGATGGAAAGATATAATATTGAACATAAAGTTTTTGCTTAAACTCTTAATTCTGAAAAAGGCATAATTAATATGGATTATTTACAAGAAACCTACGAAGATGTATTGGTTCAAGTTGTTGACTTAACACGTGCAACACTTAAAGAGGCAGATGAGTTTAAATTTACTCTAGCAAAAAGTATAGAGGGTGGATATCGTAAGATAGTTGTTGATCTTTCACAATGTGAATTCATAGATTCAACATTCCTTGGTGCTTTGGTCGTTTCACTAAAAAAAGTTACGGCAATGGGCGGAGATTTGAGATTAGTTGGATTTCATCCTGCGGTACATTCTATGCTTGAACTAACAAGAATGCACAGAGTATTTGAGTCTTATCCGACGAAGGATGCAGCAATAAAAAGTTTTGATTAATTACCAATCAAAATAAATTGACATTTCTGTTTGTGTATGGCTTAACTAGCAAGCATACTAAATTAGAGAGAATTTTTAGGGGACAATTATTCTAAAGTGCTTCAGAGATAGTGATAACAATGCTGCCAGATGAAAAAAAGAAAATACTCATCATTGACGATGATATAACAATCCGTAAGCTAATCAATCATCACTTAAGTAAAAACAATTATGATGTATCCGAAGCCCGAGATGCAAGCGAAGGATACAGGCAGTTAAGCGAAACTAGCATTGATCTTGTGTTATGCGATGTTGTTATGGAAGGTATAGATGGTTTTGCCTTTTGTAAGAAAGTTCGAGAAGAAGAGAAATATAAAATCCTGCCGTTCATTTTTGTTACTGCCCGAAACACCCTTGAAGATAAATCAAAAGCATTGGAAGTCGGCGGTGATGAGATAATAAACAAACCGTTCGACTTAAAAGATTTATTGCTTAGAGTACAAACACTTTTAAGACGTGTAGAAATATTTAAGGTTCATGGTGTAAAGAAAAACATTTCCGAATCATTTGCCAAGCAAATTCCTAGAATATTATTAGTTGATGATGATCCGGTTCTAACAAAGTTGTTTTCGCACTCACTTAAAAAAGAAAATTATGAATGTGCAGTCGCAAGCTCTGCTATGGAAGGGTTAAGCTTGGCAAAAAGTACAAACCCCGATATTATAGTTTGCGATATAATGATGCCCAACATTGACGGTTTTACTTTCAGAAAAATGGTGTTGGAAGATATTCAGCTGAAGTCAATTCCTTTTGTTTTCCTTACTTCAAGAAGTAATGAATCGGACATGTTAGATGCTTATAATCTTGAAATAGCAGACTATGTTATAAAAACATTAGGACCGAAAGTGGTTGTTGCAAAAATAACAGCAATCTTAAATAGTTTAGGAAAAGAAAGGCAGAAAATAGTTTCTGAATTGAACTCTGCTGTTGAGAATATGAGAGTTAAAGTTGTACCTGATAAAAGTCCCGAATTTGAAAATTTCATAATTAACCAATGGCATCAGCCGTATCAAGGAATACCTGGCGGAGATTTTATAGATTATTTTCGTTTGAATGAAGCTAACCTTGCTATAATTCTTGGTGATGTAATGGGTAAAAAGTGGGGTGCGTGGTATTTTACATTTGCTTATGCTGGCTTGGTCAGAAGCTCGGTTAGAATGGTTCTTCAAAATACTGAAGACTTTGTCCCAAGTAAAATTCTTCAGCAGGTCAATCAATCTGTATATCAAGATTCAAAAATTTCAGAAGTATTTACTACGCTTTCAATAGTTATCCTCAATAAAGAAAAAATGCAGCTTAGATATGCAGGTGCAGGTGATCTTCCATTAGTTTATAAAGAAAATAGGACTGGCAATGTTACGCAACTTAGTACACAGGGTCTATTATTAGGTTTTTCAGAATATGGAAATTTTCAGGATGTCTCACTTGATTTAAAACCAGGTGATTCAATATTTATGGTTACAGATGGAATAATTGAATCTCGCAATTCAGCTGGGGAAGCTTTCGGTACGCAAAAATTCCAACAAATTTTAAAAGAGACCAATTCGCATGTTGATGATTTCGATAAAATCAAAAGTGAATTTGAAGCTTTTACAGAATGTCGTTTTGAAGACGATATTAGCATGATCGGTATCAAAAGTTTGTAAATTCAACCATTTTAACAAAAACCAATCCAGATCACAGAATATTTTTATTTAGAGTGTTAATAATCACAGAAGAAAACTCTTTATCGCAGTATCTTTCGGTCAAAAAAGTGGAGGGTTGGGTGAAGCAGGTTTTAACATTAAAACAATTATCAAGTTACATTCAATTAATTAATTTCAGACGTTTAAAAGCACCCATATTTTTTGCTATGAAGCAAGGTGCATTTGCTTTTATTATGTTGCTGTTGGCCTTTGGATTTTTGGAATATATTCAAAATAATTTTCGATGGAAACCAACAATTATTTTTGATGGACTTAATTTTGCAATGGCTGTTTTAGGTTTCTTGCTAATGTTTGCGTCAAAGTTTTTAGCAAGTATATACGGAAAGAAATAAGTTTTTATTTGTCAAGTTTCTACAGTTGCTTGAAGTTTCTCTGTTCTATCTGCCAACTTTAATTGTTCAATAAGTTCGTTTAAATCACCCTCAACAATATTGGAAAGATTATACAGAGTTAGCCCAATTCTGTGATCTGTCACTCTGTTCTGGGGAAAATTGTAGGTTCTTATTTTATCACTTCGGTCTCCACTGCCGACCATATTTTTTCTTTTAGCAGATATAGCATCGGTTTGCTCCTTGGCTTTAATATCAAAAAGCCGTGCTCTTAAAACTTTCATCGCTTTTTGTCTGTTTTTTAATTGTGACCTTTCATCCTGGCATTGAACAACTAAGCCTGTTGGAAGGTGTGTTATTCTAATTGCCGTTTCGACTTTATTTACATTTTGTCCGCCAGCTCCGCCAGAACGAAAAACATCAATCTTTAAATCATTAGGATTTATTTCAACTTGTACGTCTTCAACTTCTGGTAAAACAGCGACTGTAGCTGCTGATGTATGTACTCTACCACTTCCTTCGGTTTCCGGAACGCGTTGAACTCTGTGAACACCACTTTCATATTTAAGATTGCCAAAGACATTTTCCCCATTAACAGAAAAAATTACTTCCTTAATTCCACCTAATCCCGTTTCACTCAAGTCAACTAATTCTATTTTCCATTCTTTAATTTCAGCGTATCGAGAATACATTCTGAAAAGATCACTTGCAAATAGAGCTGCTTCTTCACCACCTGTTCCGGCTCTAATTTCCATAATGACACTTCTATCATCATTCGGATCTTTTGGTATGAGCAAAATTTTTATTTCTTCCTCAAGAGATTCTCTTTTAAGTAGTAATTCTTTTAATTCTGAGTTGGCGAGATCAACGAGTTCTTTATCTTGAGAAGAATCTAATATCTCTTTGTTACCTTCGATGTTATTAATAAGTGCGTTATATTTTTCATATGCTGAAACAATCTCTGCAAGGTTAATTCTTTCTTTGCTTAGGTGGATTATCTTTTCTCGGTTGGATTGATTGGCAGGATCGGACAATTCTTCATTTACCTGATCAAATCTGTCTTTAATTTTCTTAAGTTTTTCTAAAAGATTCATCTTTATTTCGCAAAATTCGAGTACAAATATACTAAACACGTTTTATAATATAAGTATCTTGCTAAACGAAGCACAAGCAAGTAAAGGTTTTACTCTAATTCAATAGCAGAAGAAATTATGAACTAACAATAAACAAAAGTTGTATTAAATTTAATATGCAAATAATAAAATTTGTTATGAAAAATCTATCTATTATAGTTTTAAGTCTTATGTTCTCATACAACCTCAACGCACAAACAGAAGAAGTTAATAATCTTTTTGCCGATTATTTCGGTTTATGTCCTGGAATTTCGGTTTTAATTTGTAAAGATGGAAAAATAGTTTTTGAGAAATCATTTGGTTATGCAAACTTAGAGGAACAAACAAAAGCAAGTTCAGAAACAAATTACAGGCTAGCATCTGTCACGAAACAATTTACAGCGACATCAATTCTTTTATTAGTACAAAGAGGTTTGCTCACTCTCGATACTAAACTCACCGATATTTTCTTTGAATTTCCCACATATGGAAGTAGAATCACTATCAAATATTTGCTTAATCACATTTCTGGATTAATTGATTATGAAGACTTAATACCTGATACAACCGCAGTTCAGGTCAAAGATTCCGATGTTTTGAAAATGATGTACGAACAAAATAAAACTTACTTTGAACCAGGTACTCAATTCAAATATAGCAATACCGGCTATGCGTTACTTGCAATGGCGGTCGAAAAAATAAGTAGACGAAAATTTTCTCAATTTTTGAACAAAAATATTTTTATTCCACTGAAAATGGAGAACACAGTTGCTTATGAAGATGGAATTTCTTTTGTAAATAGCAGAGCTTATGGCTACTCACGAAGTGATTCTAACTGGGTTAGAAGGGATCAGAGCATTACAAGTGCTGTGTTGGGTGATGGGGGAATTTATTCCAGCGTCGAGGATTTGTTTAAGTGGGAACAGTCGCTTTACACTAATAAAATTCTCTCTGATGAATTTCGTAAACAAGCTATAAGCCGCACGATACTCAATAATGGAGAAAAAATTGATTACGGATATGGCTGGCATCTAAAAACTTACAAAGGAGAAGAAATTGTTTATCACACAGGAAGCACACAAGGATTTAGAAATGTAATTTATCGTGTTCCCTCAAAGAAATTTTCTATAATCATTTTAACCAATCGGAACGAAGGTGAACCAGAAAAAATAGCTGATAAAATTTTCGAGATTTTTATGAAAATCTGAATAGATGTAACCACATTATTAATTTTACAACTGATTATTCTTTATCTTGCAAAGTAAAGTTGGTTATTTGAATATATATCCATGAAAAAATTTGACATTCCATCCTTCTATAGAAGTTCAATAATTTATAGAATAAAGCAATTTAGAAATCTTAAAGATCCGAGAAAGAAAGATCTAAAACCAATGGAGTTCGACTTCGGGCCTGTCAGATTTTTTATCCCTCGTCATTTCGGCTTTTGTTACGGTGTAGAAAATGCAATTGAGATTGCTTATAAAACAATCGAGAATAACCCTGATAAAAGAATTTTTCTTCTAAGTGAAATGATTCATAATCCTGGAGTGAATAACGATTTGACAAGTCGTGGAGTTAAGTTTCTGATGGATACTAATGGGAATAATATAATTGATTGGGCAGAACTAAAGAATGATGATATTGTTATAATTCCAGCTTTTGGAACGACTTTAGAAATTCAAGAAAAGCTGCGGGAAATAGGGATAAATGCATACGAATATAATACAACATGCCCATTTGTCGAAAAGGTTTGGAATCGTTCTTCTCAACTTGGTGATGAGAATTTTACAATCATCATTCATGGCAAGCATTATCATGAAGAAACGCGAGCAACATTTTCGCACAGTAAGGTTCATGGACCTTCGTTGATTGTAAGAAATATTGAGGAGACAAAATTTCTCACAGATGTAATTGGGGGTAAACAAGGCAAAGAGGAATTTTATTCTTTCTTCAACGGAAAGTATTCTGAGGGATTCGATCCTGAAAAAGATCTTGAAAAAATAGGCGTGGTAAATCAAACAACGATGCTTGCAACGGAAACTCAGGAAATTGCTGAGCTTCTGAGGTCGTCCATGATCAAAAAGTATGGAGCAGAAAATTTAAGATTACACTTTGCTGATACAAGAGATACCTTATGCTATGCAACTTATGATAACCAGGAGGCAACATATGGCTTACTTGAAAGTCCTGCTGATTTTGCAATTATTGTAGGTGGTTACAACAGTTCTAACACGAGTCATCTTGTTGAACTTTGCGAAGCAAAAGTTCGAACTTACTTTATTTCATCAGCCGAAAAGATTATTTCTTCAAAATCAATTAAACATTTTAATCTTCATTCTAAAATCGAAATTCTTACCGAAAATTTCATTCCCATAAAAAACAAAGTAAATATTCTTCTTACTAGCGGAGCATCTTGTCCCGACTCCGTTGTTGATGAAGTCCTGACTAAATTACATTTCTTTTTTAATGATACTAAAGGAATACAAGAAACACTTAAGGAAACTCTGACAGTTTAATTTAGAATGTGGTAATCCTTTACAGACATTTTTTAAGAACGCAATCTGTTTATAAATATCAAATACCACTCTGTTGTTTACATGTATAGCTAAAATAGGATGATAGTTGTGTAATAACTAAGGAATTGTAGTAAATAAATCTCCTCAATCAAATAATGAAATAAAATGCTTTTATTTGTACAAAAAGGTTAAAAAATCTAATTGATAGACAGGTTTAACCCCACTGAAATTATTTGTTATTCAAAGGTCTAATCGGTAATTTTAATCGCTTTAATACAAGGAAATTCAACGTTTTAACATGAGAGCAATTATTCCAGTTGCCGGAATAGGCACACGACTTAAACCACATACATATACTACGCCAAAGGTTTTGCTCAACGTTGGTGGTAAACCGATGTTGGGTCATATTTTGGATAAACTTTTAGAAGAAGGCGTTTATAAAACCACCTTTGTTATAGGCCATTTGGGTGATCAGATAAAAGAATATGTAGTGAGAGAATATCCTAACATTAAAGCTGATTTCATCGAGCAGAAAAAAATGGAGGGGCTCGGTCATGCGATTTATACCGCTGTTCCAACATTTGATGATAAGGAAATCTTTATCATACTTGGCGACACCGTATTTGATGTTTACTTAAAAGATGTTTTAAAGAATAAGCAATCTGCATTAGGTGTAAAAAAAGTGGATGACCCTAGCCGTTTTGGTGTTGCGATTTTAGAAAATGGTTATATTAAAAAGTTGGTGGAAAAACCAACAACCCCGATTTCCAACTTAGCATTAGTGGGTTTGTATTACATCGCAAATTCTGATGCGTTAGTTAAAAGCTTAAATAACCTTATAGAAAAAGATATTAGAACAAAAGGTGAACTCCAATTAACTGATGCACTTCAAATGATGCTGGATGACGGCGAAAAAATAACAACTTTTGATGTTAATGGTTGGTATGATTGCGGGAAACCCGAAACTCTTTTATCCACAAATAGATTTTTACTTGATCAGAAAAGTTCAACCAGAAAATTTGATAATGTTGTCATAAATCTACCAGTTTATATTGCTGATGATGCAAAAATTGAAAATTCAGTGATTGGTCCCTATACTACAATTGATAAAGGGTGTACAATCAAGGAAAGTGTAATTAAAAATTCAATTGTTGGAGCAAACTCACAAGTAAGTAAAGCCATGCTCAACGGTTCGATAGTTGGTAATAATACCATCGTTAAAGGTGCCTTCAAACGATTGAATATCGGTGATTCAACAGAGATAGATTTTTATTAATATTATTTAACAATAAAGGTAAAAAATTAATTATGTCCTTTCTTTTCACATCAGAATCCGTTTCAGAAGGTCATCCTGATAAAGTATGCGATGCAATTTCCGATGGCGTTCTGGATGCAATATTTAAAGAAGATCCCAAAGCAAGAGTTGCCTGCGAAACATTTGTAACTACAGGCTTGGTTCTTGTTGGCGGTGAAGTTACAACAAAAGCTTATGTTGATGTTCAAGAAGTAGTAAGAGAAACAGTTAGAAGAATTGGTTATACAAGTGCCGATTATAAATTTGATGCAGACTCATGTTCTGTACTAAATGCAATCCACTCACAGTCACCTGATATCGCAATGGGAGTTGACAAAGGCGGTGCAGGCGATCAGGGTTTAATGTTTGGTTATGCTTGCAGTCAAACCCCCGAATTAATGCCGATGCCAATTATGTATGCACATAAGCTTGTTAAAAAATTAGCAGACATCAGAAAACGAAATAACGGATTGATGCCATATCTTCGCCCCGATGCAAAATCTCAGGTAACAATTGAGTATGATAGCCGAAATATACCAAAACGTGTTGATGCAGTTGTTGTTTCAACCCAACACGATGCTGATGCAAAACAAAAAACAATAAAAGAAGATGTTATTGAAAACGTGATCAAGAAAGTTATACCAGAAAAATATCTTGATGCCAAAACCAAGTACTATGTTAATCCTACCGGAAGGTTCGAAATTGGCGGACCTCACGGAGACAGCGGTTTAACCGGGAGAAAAATTATTGTTGACACTTATGGTGGCTGGGCACCTCATGGTGGCGGCGCTTTCTCTGGAAAAGATCCTTCAAAAGTTGATAGAAGTGCAACCTATGCTGCTCGTCATATTGCAAAAAATGTTGTTGCTGCAAAACTTGCTACAGAGTGCCTTGTTCAAGTTGCCTATGCTATCGGGGTCGCTGAACCTGTATCAGTTTATGTAGATACTTATGGTACTGGGGTTATTCCTGATAAAGAAATTTCTCAAATGATTAAAAAAGAAGTCGATCTTACTCCAAGAGGAATAATTACAAGGTTAAATCTACTAAGACCGATTTATAGTAACACTGCTGCATATGGACATTTCGGAAGAAACGAAAAAGAATTTAGTTGGGAACAATTAGACCTTGTTCCTGTGTTCAAGAAATACGCATAATGATTTTTATAATTAAGTAAGGAAAAATAATGTCGCAAGTACTTGAGAAAGAAGATGTAAAAAAACTGCCCTATAAAGTTAAAGATATTTCATTAGCTGAATGGGGAAGAAAAGAAATAAAATTAGCTGAAGCAGAAATGCCTGGGTTGATGGCAATAAGGAAAGAATTTGGTCAATCAAAGCCGTTGAAAGGAGCACGTATCGCAGGTTGTTTACATATGACAATCCAAACCGCAGTGCTCATTGAAACCTTAAAGGAGCTTGGCGCAGAAATTCAATGGTCTTCTTGTAACATTTTCTCGACGCAAGATCATGCTGCTGCGGCTATAGCTGTTACTGGTATTCCTGTTTATGCTTGGAAAGGCGAAACATTAGAGGAGTACGACTGGTGTATTGAACAGACTTTATATTTCAGCAATAGTCAACCTTTGAACATGATTCTTGATGATGGTGGGGATTTAACAAATCTTGTACTTGATAAATATCCTGAATTAGTTTCCGGCATTAAAGGAATTAGTGAAGAGACTACAACCGGAGTTCATCGCCTGTACGAAAGAATGAAGAATGGAGTTTTACCTGTCCCTGCTATTAATGTTAACGATTCAGTAACTAAATCTAAGTTTGATAATAAGTACGGCTGCCGTGAATCTTTAGTTGATGCGTTACGCAGAGCTACAGATTTGATGATGGCTGGTAGAGTAGCTGTGGTTGCAGGTTTTGGTGATGTTGGCAAAGGTTCCGCTGAATCGTTAAGCAACTCCAATGTTCGTGTTATCGTTACAGAGATTGATCCTATTTGCGCACTGCAAGCAGCAATGAATGGTTATGAAGTAAAGAAAATGGTTGATGCAATTCCTGAAGCCGACATTATTGTTACTGCAACCGGCAATTTAAATGTGGTGAATGAGAAACACTTCAGATTGATGAAAGACAAAGCTGTTGTTTGCAACATTGGTCACTTTGATAATGAAATCGACATAGCTTGGCTAAATAAAAATTACGGTCATACGAAGGATACAATTAAACCGCAAGTTGATAAGTATAATGTTGATGGTAAGGAAATTATTGTCCTTGCTGAAGGAAGATTAGTTAACTTAGGCTGTGCAACAGGCCATCCCTCATTCGTAATGTCTAACTCTTTTACAAATCAAACGCTTGCTCAGATTGAGCTTTGGACCAATCCAGGTAAGTATGAGAATAAAGTCTATGTTCTTCCAAAACATCTCGATGAAAAAGTTGCAAAACTTCACTTACAAAAACTTGGAGTTGAACTTGATGAGTTGACAGAAGAGCAGGCAAAGTATATAGGTGTGCCGGTTAAAGGACCATTCAAACCGGATTATTACAGATATTGAGAGTTGTAAAATACTTTTTGTTAAGGGCTTGATTTACTCAAGCCCTTTTGTTTTCAATAAGTCCATCATAGCTTCTTCTAGATTTTCAAACTTAAACTTGAAATCATGATCAATTAGTTTCTGAGGAATTACTCTTTGGCTTGCAAGAACAGATGAGGCAGCTTCGCCAAGTAAAACTTTCAAAGCTAGTTCTGGTATAGTAAAAAATGAGGGTCGTTGAAGGGCTTTACCTAAAGTTTTAGTGAAATCTTTCATCCTAATAGTTTTTGTACTTACGGCATTTACTGGACCTGAAATCTCAGAATTGTCGAGAGTGTATAAATATATCGCCACAAGATCATCAATGTGAATCCATGGAAACCATTGTTTACCGCTTCCCAAAGTTCCACCAATAAAAAACTTAAACAGCGGTAAGAATTTTGTCAATGCTCCTCCATCATTGCAAAGAACGACCCCCTGTCTCAACATGGCAGTGCGAATTCCAAATTCATTCGCCTTTCCCGTTTCTTTTTCCCAAACGTCACACACACTGGCGAGAAAATCATTTCCAGTTTCAGATTTCTCGGTAAGAGCTTCATCTTCTCTAGAACCATAATATCCTACACCAGATGAACTTATAAAAATCTTGATGCTGCTTTTAGCATTTCCGATTGCTGTAACCAAATTTCTTGTGCTTAGCTCACGGCTTTCTAAAATCACTTTTTTGTAACTCTGTGTCCATCTTCGATTAAATAAATTTGCTCCTGCTAAATGAATCAGCGCATCTTGATTTTTGAGAGTGTCCTGCCATTCAGCTGGATTGACGTAATTCCATTTTACATGGTTGAATCTGTTTCCCAGAAGTTTTTTAGCAGATTCAACATTACGAGTGAAGATGGTAACTTCATCACCCCTACTAAGTAAGGCCTTACATAATTGAGTCCCAATTAATCCAGTTGCACCGGTAATTATGACTTTTTTGTTCATAAGAAAATATAATAAAAAGGCGATCATATGATCGCCTATTGTTTGCTGAAAAAATTTTGTTTTCTAAATATTCAAAATATCATTGTACAAAATAAAAGCCATCAGTAGGAGAAGAAGTACAAATCCGACATTTTGAATTGCAACTTTTACCTTAATTGGTATTTCTCGTTTGATGATTGATTCAATCAGAATGATGACCAAATGTCCGCCATCTAAAACCGGAAACGGCAGAATATTGAGAATTGCTAAGCTTAAACTTAATAGAGCTAGGAAATATAAAAAGCTTAGTACTCCGGAGTTGGCTGATTTAGCTGCAAACTGTGCAATCTTAATCGGTCCACCGAAAGCTTTACCAAACTCGATTTTGCCGGTTATCACCTTTCCCAACATTTTAAAAGTAAGCTCTGTCATTTTGGTAATTTCCTGCCAGCCCAAATAAAATGATTCAAAGAAGCCATGAGTTTTATATTCAACTGGGCCTATGTAGGACTGCATAATGAATACACCAATAGTTCCGTCTTCACCGGGTGTTACAGCTAAGTTCACACTATCCTGGCCGCGAAGAACAGTCAGTGGCAGCGGCTTGTTTGGGTTTGAAGAAATTATTTCAATAGCTTGTTGGCGCAAGCGAATAGGGGAATTATTTAGTGATAGGAAGATATCTCCTGGCATTATACCAGCTTTGCTTGCAGGCGAATTTGTTATAACGCTGTCTATACTTGCCAAAGTAAGTCCAGTTGGTATGAGTAATATTTTGTCTGGTTGTTCAGGAATTTTATTTCGAGGGATATCAATTAGAACTCTCTTTAAGTTTCTTTTCACCTCAACATTTATATCATCGCCAATGGTGCTGATGTAAATGGCATTTGTAACTTCCTGCCAATTTGTTACGCTTACATTATTTACTGAAATAATTTCATCGTTTGATTTGAATCCTAAAGAATCAGCGAGGCTCCCAGGCAGCACTTCACTTACGGTAGCAGTTTTCCAATATTCTTTTTCCTGGAAAAAATTTGCTCCCCAGAAGATTAACCAGGCAAGCAATAAGTTCATTAACACACCTGCAGTGATAACAAATGTTTTTCGCGGCAGTGATTTGGATCTGAATTCGTATGGTTGTGGAGGTTTGTTCAGTGATTCTGTATCAAAACTCTCATCAACCATGCCGGCTATTTTTACATATCCGCCAAGAGGTAAAAGGCATAATCTGTAATCGGTATGACCTTGTCCGTCAAAATCTTTTGGAAGATCGCCAAAGCTGAATCCAGACAATTTGTTCCATCCCAGTAATCTTTTACCAAAACCTATTGCGAAGACATCTGCTCGCATTCCACTGAGCTTGGCGGCAGCAAAATGACCGAATTCGTGCACAAATACTAAAATGGCTATTGTAATAGCAAAATAAATTATATAATCCATTAAAGAATGTTCTCCGTATAATTAAAATTGAAATGCCAAGTCGCGAGCTTGTTTATCACACTCGAAAATTGTTTCAACATTTGGCGATTTGTGGTTCTCTATTTTATCTAAAATTTTATTGATCAAAATAGGGATGTATGAAAATTTAATGTCACCCTTTAAAAATCTTTCCACCGCGACTTCATTAGTTGCATTCAATACGCAAGGAGCCGTTCCACCATCGTTCAATACTTGATATGCTAACTTTAAGCATTCAAACTTTTCTAAGTCTGGTGAAATAAAGGTTAAAGTATTTATTTCGGGTAAATAAGTCCTTCGGAAATTTGACTCTAATCTTTCCGGATAGCTAAGCGCATATTGAATTGGAAGTTTCATATCAGGTAAACCCATTTGGGCTTTAATTGAGCCATCAACGAATTCAACCATTGAATGGATTATGGATTGAGGATGTATTACCACTTCAATTTTTTCTTTTGGGAGTCCAAAAAGCCAATGTGCCTCAATTACTTCTAGCCCCTTGTTCATCATCGATGCAGAATCAATCGTAATTTTATTTCCCATTTTCCAAGTCGGATGATTGAGCGCATCTTTTACGGTTACGTTTCTTAGTTCTTCCTTACTAAGATGCAAAAAAGGACCGCCGGATGCAGTTAAGATTAATTTATTGACAAATTGAGCGTTCTCCCCAACTAGGCATTGATATATAGCGCTGTGCTCGGAATCGACCGGAATTATTTCTGAATTATGTTTTTTACAAAGTTCGGTTACAAGTTCACCGCCGACTACCAGAGTTTCCTTATTGGCTAAAGCAATTCGTTTTCCACATTTTATTGCTTCTAAAGTCGGAGCCAAACCTGCAAAACCAACCATTGCGCCGAGCAAAATATCATAATCTAAATTGGAGGCGGCTGATATTAGCCCATCAATTCCAGAAAGAACTTCGCATTTAATTGTTAATCTTTTCCGCAGCTCACTTGCAAGTTTTTCATCCTTTACAACAACTACTTGGGGCTTGAATTCATAAACTTGAGGTTCGAGTAAATCAATGCGGGTGTTAACTGTCAGCGCAGCTACACTAAATCTATCTGGAAAATTTCTTATAACATTTAGAGTGTTAACCCCAATTGAGCCGGTAGAACCTAAAATTAGAACTTTCTTCATTTTCGTATAATTTAACGGCTAAAAGTATCAAACTATAATAAGATTAGCAATGTAATTCCGATTTTCAAAATGTAAAAGTAATCAGTGCAAACGCATTGGAATATTCGGGAATAGAGTTAATGCTATGGTAGCATATAAAAATTAACGAGGCGCCCTGGTGTGATTTTAATTGCAACTAATGACCAACCCAGGTAGATCTGAATGAAGAATTATAAAAACCTTGCGTTTTTATTATAGATAAAATAGTAATATTAAACTAAATTCCTGTAAGGACTAAAAGCAAAGGAAAAAATTATTTGCTTTCCTACCATTTTTCATAATCAACATTACACAAGACTGAGTGAAGATCATTAAGAATAATTTTTTTTGGTTCAAGCGGCATCAAAGGAAGATCAAACTCAGGATTCAATCCATTTAATTCTATTCTAGTACGGGCAAACTGATCATTATCAAATTTTATTAAAACATCAATAGGCATCTTAAATTCGGGAGGGACATTTGATTGTAAAACTCTGCACTTTACTCTAAATTTTCCGTCAGTAGTTTTATCAGTTTTGTAAGAAAATTGATAATCAGGTATATGGGTATCGTAAATCCACTGGTTAAAAAACCAATCCATCTTTTGACCAAAATGTTTTTCAACTATTTTCTGAAAATCATTCGTCGAAGCATTTTTTCCGGAATATGTGGCAAAATAATCTCTCATCATATCTTCGAATCTACCCTCCTTCATAGTTTGGAGATCGACAAGCATGTTACGCAACATATGCAAAACCCAAGCTCCCTTTTCGTATATTATTAACTGGTAATCACCTTTCGTTTCACTGCTGTGAGTTCTTTGACCAAGCCATATCGGACCAGCTTCCTGTCCCGACCCGAAAAAATATTTTCTGTTATTAATTATTCTTTCTTTCCAATCATCAAGAACATCAAAAAATATATCGTTATTCTTTAATGCAAGCTGCGTATACCACAACCCAGAATATTCGGCAAAACCTTCTGCCAGCCACTGATCATGGTACGATTCAATATCAACTGTTATTCCCCACCATTGGTGTGCAACCTCGTGAGCAATAAACTGTTCAACCATTCCTTCATCCTGTATTCCCTGGAAAGCAATCCAGGAAAGATGAACCAATCCCGGAAAAGCCTCGCCGTGTGAATATGGGATTTCGGTTACATAAATATTTTCAAGTTGTATTTTTCCGTAAACATGCGAAAAAAATTTTAAGCTATTTGCTACATCAGATGCAATTTTTTTATCCATGTCGCTTGTAGAAAGAATACCTAAGGGAGCAAGATGGCTTCCAATAATATTATGTCCATATTCAGAGATATAAACAGTTATCGGTAGATGTTCTTCTCCATTAATTTTGTATTCTTCAAATAAACCCATGTTGAACGAAACATTTTTAATGGGGTATTTAGTTGAATATTTATAATTGATCATTTCTTTTTCTTCATTCTTTTCCTGTAAAATTTCCCTGCCGACACAACAGAATTTATATTTTGCCGGAACAGAAAATGTTAAATCGAAATAAGAATTTTCCCATTCCTTGCACCTGGGGAACCAGTGGTTGGGAGACTTTATACTGACCCAGCCAAGTTCATTCTTCTCAAAAAGTTCTCCATGGTAATAGATATTTAGAGTATAGCTTCTATCTCTGTTGTAAGGTTCATCAAAAAAAATCCAAAACGATGAAGATTCCTTTCCTTTAAAGAATTCAACTTTTCTTTTTCCGTCTAAAAAAATCGAATCGACTTCTAGATCTTTAAATAATTGGAAAATTATCCACTTCTGCTCTTCAAACGAAGGAATAAAATTAATCTTTACATGGGCCGAAAAGTCGAGGTTATTTTCAATTTTTGAATAAATTACATATTTAGAAATATATATTTTACCATTTTTTATTTCCCTGCTTCTATCCGAGTATTTAGTTTTTTTAAAAGAATATTGACAAACCGGTTCTTGCCAGTCTCTAAATCTATAGTTGTATCTTTTCATCAATCGTATTTCTTCTTCATTAGTCGGATCAATTACGAAGAACATCGGATCTCCCTTACTATCATTAAAATGAGAATAGAAGAAGTCCTTATTTATTCCTTCCATAAAGATGTAGGCTATAGGTTCTTCTATAAGCTCTTCATCGTTATCAAAAATATAACTCAGGGCTTCTTTAATTTTATTTTCATATGCATTATTCATTTCGGCATTAATAAAAGTTAATTTATTTTCAATCTCTTCGGCGGTTGAATCTGAAAAAAGCAAAAACAGGAATTCAATATTTTCATTAAGGGATTTCTTCTCATAAAATCTGTAAAGCTGCATTTGCTCAATGCCGCTTGGTGGGATAAATTGAAAATTACCATCACCTATAAACAGCATGGCATGAGTTTCATTATTGATTGGCGGACATTTAAATATAATACCGTCTTTTAAAGTGAATAGACCATCTTTTCTCCTTAAGATTAAAGAATCAGTGTTAGCAGATTCTATAGGGCCTTTTGTTAAATTTCTGAATTGCTGAATGAGTGATTGGTAAGAAATGTAATCTTTCTTATTTACTGAAGATGTATTGTTAACATAGCTTTGAGGAAAGATAGTATTCTTTAAAAGAATTGCGATTATAAAAAACCTTATGCAATTAAAAAAAGAAGAGTACATTGGGATTCCCCTTTCTTAAAATACTTAATAAGCTGAGAATAAACTGCATATAATAAAAAAGCTGACGGAAATATAAATTAATTTAAAAAAATTTCCTCCCCTTTTTATGTAACTCTAACCAATAATTACAGCGATTTTTATTACACCCTTTTTAAGATATTGCGCACAAGCAAATGCCAATCCTACGGTAGTTTGTCCTGCCATAAAGTTCTGCCGTACAAGTGGATATCGACATAATGAGCGATGGAAAAACAAGAATGAAGCAATCTCATAATAATTGCTGTTAAAAATCCTTTGGATTGCTTTATGTAAATTATTCGACTATCAACTGAGAGATCAGGATTTGCAAAGCCAGTGTAAAGATTGAACAGTACTCCTTTAAGGCTGGAGTTTGGGAATACTTTTAAAAAAGGCTTAAATCGCATCTTAAATTAGATAAATTGTATCCTATTTTTCATTATTATGATTTTATTTGTTCGCTTGGAAACATTTCACCTTTTTTTTCATCTTTTAGATAAGAAATTAGAATCGAATTGCCCGAAAAAGACAATCAAATAATTGAGTTTACAATTCTTTTCAATAAGTATAAGAAAAGGATTTATAACTATTCCTTAAAAATGCTGAATGATCAGATGCAGGCAGATGATACCGTGCAAAATGTTTTCATAAAGCTTTTTGAAAATCTTGGTAATATTTATAATAAACAAAGTATTCAATTTTGGCTATTTAAAACCACGAGGAATGAAATACTAGCTTTTTTCAGAAATCGGGGAAACAAACAATTGTATTCTAATGCTCTTGATGTGGAAGAAGTTGAAATTGAATCTGCATCTTCAGTAATTGACGAACTTGAAAATAAAGAGTTAAGCAAATTGATTTTGAATGAACTGAACAATTTAAGTGAAGATTTTAAGGAAGTATTTGTTCTACGAGAGTATTCAGGATTAAGTTACAAAGAGATTGCCTCACTTTTAGAAATCGATGAAGAGCTTGTAAAAAGCAGATTGTATAAAGTGAGGCTAAAATTGGTTAACAAAATTTCAAAACTAATTAAGTGAGAGTTTTGGCATGCAAGAGAATAAATTAATGGAAATGATAAATCTTTATTTTGATGAGGAACTGAGCAGGGGAGAAGAAGCAAATCTTTTTTCTTTGCTTGCGGGGGATGAAAACGGAAGAGTTTACTTCAAGCAGCTAAGTTCAATCCGAAACGTAGTTGATAGCTCGACAGAGAAATTTCCTATTGAATTGGAAGAAAGGATTTTAAGATCAGCGGGATCGAAATCAAAAGTGAAACATGGATTGTTTTCGAACATTAAGATATTGTCTGCTATAACGTATGCCGCCGCTATAATATTGTTATTCATAAGCAGTTATTTGTTCCTGAAAGTAACAAGTTACCAAGACAGAGTGGAGAGTCTTTCGCAGCAGGTGATGATGCAATCCAAAACAATTCAAATGCTTTATAATAGCTTGCCAGGAGTTGAAGTTAGAGCGACTTTTGATAATGAAATTGTAATTAAACCAAATATTTGAGGTGTAAAATGAAAGTTAAATTAATTTTGTTGCTCCTTTTTTCTCTAATGATTTTTAATTGCAAAGAAGAAAAGAAAATTGAGATAATTCCAAATCTTGAGGCAGAGTATTTATCTGAAAATGAAGTGGATAAACCCGTAGAATATAAATCTGATAGCAAAGGTTCAGCAAGAGGTGGAAGCGAGGATTTAATCGAAGCTATTAAGTCAATTCATGATAGTAAAACTAAAGAGCGAATCAGATATATCATTAGACTCAGATTATACATAACCGAGAATGGTAAAATTGATAAGATTAAGGATATGAGTAGTTTGAAAGATAGAGCAGAGTTTTCAGCCGATGGAATTCGTAACTATACTTTGCGAGATAGATTAAATGATGCTTTGGCAACTAAGCTAGCTAAATTACAGTTTAATCCAGCGTTAAAGGATGGAAAAAATGTTAAAACTTATAAAGACATTGTTAATGTTAGTATAGTGGCAACGCCAGGCGGCAAGTTTGAAATTGAATCATCGAATTTTCTGAGTGGGATATTGGGTTCTAGTGATAAATACTTCGTTGCTGTTGAAGAAATGCCTGAGCCAATCGGCGGAATTCAAGCTATTCAGAAAAACATTCGTTATCCTGAACTCGCAAAACTTTCTGGGATACAAGGGAAAGTTTATATCCGAGCATTTATAAATGAGAATGGTGATGTAATAGATGCTCAAATTGTTAAAGGTATTGGTGCAGGATGTGGTGAGGCTGCTCTGGAGGCTGTGAAAATGGTTAAATTCAAACCTGGTAGACAAAATGGGCAACCGGTAAAAACCCAAGTAACAATACCAATTCTTTTCAAACTTCAGTGAGTTTACTTGCGTCGAGGCGTTTTCAGAAGACGCAAGGTTGAAAACGTCTCGATTTAACTTTTCACTTCTTAATATTCTTCCCAGTAAAACAAGGGCTGATGAGTTAATCAGTTAATTTTATAAAATTATCTTGGCACTTTTTCCGTCTTCAACTCACTAGTGATAAAACTAATGATGTAAAGGTCATCATGGTTATATCGAAATACTGATAAATTTTATCGAAAATTGTTTGTTTAAGAACTATGGAGAATTTATGAAAAAAACGTTCTTGATACTTGCTTTCATTTTATTTTTTATATGCGAAGCTTTCTCACTTCCAAGATTTGCCTTAAAAGAAAATAGTTCATGCATTGACTGTCACGTAAATCCGACAGGAGGAATTATACGAAATCGAAGTGGTTGGTCTTACAGCAAAAACATGATGGCAATGATTTCTCCCAGAAGCGATTTTGAAATGAGCAATAAAATTGGTGAAAACATTCAATTTGGTTTTGATGCGAGAGGTCAGTACTTGCTTCAAATGACTGATTCGACCAAGAAAACTGACTTCCAGAAAATGAATGCATCGCTTTATACAAGCATTGATCTTTCAGAAGATATTTCATTCGTAGCCCGTTACGATTTTCTTCAAGACATTTGGGAGGGCTACGGGATTGCTCATCTAATTCCTGAAGTGTTTTATGTGAAAGGCGGAACTTTCTCGCCAAATTTTGGAATTCGTCTTGATGATCACACAGCTTATACAAGAGGCGGAGATTTTGGACTACTTTTTACTACAGGAACTAAACAAGGACTGATTTATAATCCAATGTATGTAGAATCAGGAATGGAAGCGGGTTTGAATCTTTTTGATCTTGCCTTTCTAACAGCAAGTGTTGGGAATTCCGGTTCAGTAATTTTTTCCAAGGATCCTTCTTTTACAACTAATCTAAAAATTACTCCCTCAATTAATGAGGATGTCGGATTATTCTTTGGTGGTTCAATTGGAATTTACAGAGATAGACGATCTTCAGGTCCTCCCAAATTTCAGATAATTTATCCTCAAGTAAAAATGTATGGTGGGTACCTTGGAATTGGATATGAAAATTTTACACTAATGGGTGAGTATGATATTGCTAGTGATTATCGGGTAAACAATACTAAATCTTCTTTCACAATGGTTGAAGCTTCTTACAGAATGTTAAAGGGATTTGATATGGTTGTCCGTTGGGATAGATTTGATCCTGATACGGAAAAAGATAGTGATGCTCTAAACAGGTATATAATTGGATTTGAATTTTTCCCATACAGCTTTGTTGAGATTCGCCCACAATATAGAATTCAGTCAGAGAAACCATCGGTGATGAATAATTCAGCATTGATTCAATTTCACATTTGGTATTAAACACGCATAAGCAGTCCATAATTGAAATCATGGGCTGTGAGTTTTCCCTTGATGGCATTCCCCAAATTGCTATCTTTGAGCTATGAAAATTCCATTCACAGCGATAATTGCCCTCTTAATATTAAATCAATCCATCGTGTCACAGATTGACATAAATAACAGAATTATGCTTGCACAGAGTTTTGAGCAAGCTGGGGATTATGACAAGGCTGCAAAGTTGTTTGAAGAAATTTATGCGTTGCAACCTCAAAATTACCAGGTGTTTGAATCGCTAAACAGGGTTTATATTCAATCAAAGAATTATGAAAACTCTATTAAGCTTATCAAATCACATCTTAAAAACAATCCACAAGATGTAAATCTTTTTGGTATGCTTGGAACAACTTTTTATATAATGGGTGATGAACAGAAAGCATATGATACGTGGGAAAGCGGACTGAAAATTCTTCCTGATAATCAGATGAATTACCGTATAATTGCAAACTATGCACTTCAGAGAAGGGCATTTGATAAGGCAATAGAATATTTCAAAAAAGGGAAAGCAATTGCACAAAACCCTGATCTTTTCTCATACGATCTTGCGAATATCTATACTCTTACAATGCAGTTTAAAGAAGCTGCTGAAGAGTACTGTTTCATTTTAAGCATGCAACCGACTCAACTAAGTGCTGTTGAAAACAGAATTTTATCTTACTCAAATAAACCAGGTGCTTTGTCTCAAACTATTGAAGTATTCGAGAATTGGAGCAAGAACGATAACATCAGTTACGATTATTTACTGGCTCGACTGTACATCGAGGCAAAAAGTTTTGAAAAAGCATATTCACTTTATCTTAAAATTGATGAACGACAGCAGAACAAAGGAATAGAACTCTACAATTTTGCACAGTTAGTTTTTAATGAAGGCGAATTTGTACTGGCAGCTAAAGTATATGAGGACATAACCCAAAAATATCCATCCTCACCCTATTCGTCGGGTTCGAAGCTTGGTTATGCAAAAACTTTAGAAGCAATTTTAGAAAAAGAAACTTCAACGGCAGCTTTAAACTGGAAACCATTTTCTGAACCCATCGTTATTGATTCTATAAAAACCGATAATGTAATTAGATCATATAAGGAATTGGCAAAAGCATATCCAAATTCGGAGATAGCTTTCGAATCCTGTTTTAGAATAGGAAGAATATATTTCAATAAGCTGAATCAACTCGATGAAGCAAAGAAATATTTTGAAAGAGTATTGAAAGATGCTGCTCTATCAAGATTTGCTGTTGAGTCGTCTGATCAGTTAGGAAGAATATTTTTGATTGAAGGTGATCTTGACAAGGCCAAAACGAGCTTTGAACGAATAGTTATCAATACTAGAGCATTGGAGGAAAGTCGAAATTATGCAAAATTTCAATTAGCGAGGATTAACTTGTTTGTAGGTGATTTCCCACAAGCTAAAGAAAAATTAAACAGCATCATTGTTAATCTAAAAGACAATACAGCCAACGATGCGATTGAACTTTCACTTATTCTGAACACTGCTTCAAATGATTCGTCTAACTTAATGAAATTTGCCGAAGCTGAATTTCTAACAGAGCAAAAAAAATTTACAGAAGCATCTAAACAATATGGTATGATAGCAGCAGATCCAAACGCTTTCATTCTACATCATATTTGCAAAATAAGAGAAGCAGAGACCGAATTGGCTGTGGATAATCAGGATAAATCAATCGAACTTTTAACAAAAATAACAGAAGAAACCGAGAAGAATATATATGCTGACAAAGCACTATATTTGCTAGGCGAAATATATCATTACAGTAAGTTGAATTATCCTAAAGCAATTGAGATTTATGAATCGCTGCTTGCGAAATTTCCAAACTCACTTTACTTGGATGATTCACGAAATGCAATTGTGGAATTAAGAAACAAATTGAGCTAAAAAATGACGAAAAGAATTAATCAGAAAATTGTTAAATGTTCATTTTGTGGAAGGGACGGAAGCGAAGTTGGCAGTATGATTGCCGGACCTGATGTTTACATCTGTGATATTTGTATTGGCAGCAGTGTAGATATACTCAAAAATAATCTTGCTGCATACAATAATTCAAAATCCAAAAGCTTTAAACAGCACACACCCAAGTCATTAAAGAAAACTCTCGATGAATATGTCATTGGTCAAGATAGAGCAAAAAAGATTTTGGCTGTTGCAGTGTACAATCATTACAAGAGAATAAACTCAAAGTCAACTTTTTTTGAACTGGATGATGTTGAAATTGAGAAGAGTAATATTCTTCTCATGGGTCCAACGGGAGTTGGAAAGACATTGCTGGCTCAAACATTGGCTAAAATTCTTGAAGTTCCTTTTGCAATTGCCGATGCAACAACATTAACTGAGGCTGGTTATGTAGGAGACGATGTTGAAACCGTGCTAGTTCATTTGCTTCAAGCCGCTGATTATAATTTAGAACGTGCTCAAAAAGGAATCGTTTACATTGACGAGATTGATAAAATTGCTCGGAAAAGCGAAAGTACTTCGATTACTCGTGATGTTTCCGGCGAAGGTGTTCAGCAGGCACTTTTAAAAATTTTGGAAGGTACGGTTGCTGGGGTTCCACCAAAAGGCGGACGAAAACATCCCGAACAAAATCTGATAAATGTAAATACCAAGAATATTTTATTCATAGTCGGTGGTGCATTTGATGGGATTGATAAGATAATAGCTTCCCGGATTAATAAAAGCAAAATGGGATTTGCGGCTGATACATCTCGCGATAAAATAACCGATGAAGAACTGTTAAATAGTGTTTTACCTGAAGATTTACTCCGTTTTGGGTTAATACCTGAACTTATAGGACGGCTTCCTGTAATTGCTCCATTGCATGCCCTTTCACGCGAAGCTCTCAAAAACATTTTGACAGAACCAAAGAATGCAATCTTGAAGCAGTATAAAAAATTATTTCTCATGGAAAATATTGAATTGGATTTTGAAGAAACGGCATTAGACCTGATAGTTGAAAAAGCTATGGAGAGAAAGACAGGTGCTCGTGCTTTAAGATCAATTGTCGAAGATTTTATGCTGGACATTATGTACCATCTTCCCAACAAAGAAAATGTCGAGAAGTGCATCATCACCAAAGACGTGATTGAAAGTGGAAAGGAACCGATATTTCTGGAGAGCGATAGAAAATCTGCGTAAGAGGAATCTGTACTCGAAAAAGCAAAAGAAAGAATTATACAAACCCCATGCTTCAGCATGGGGTTTAGCATAATAATAGATGACTCGGGCTTTAGCCATGAATTATTAAAGGATAATATTTTGGTTAATTTTAATTCATCAGGGCTAAAGCCAATATTATTTTTAGTCTTTGTCCCCCACAATAAATCGTGGGGTTAGTTCAATTTCGAACCGACTTAATTAATCAACGTAAATTTGCAAATCATGCTCAGAGTACTTCTAATTTTATTATACAGTTATTTTGTTTTTCCTCAATCAAAAATCCTCATCTTCATGGATTTGAAGCAGACCGATCATCTTAAAGCATACGGGGTCACTTTTCATGCTTTACAAAAAGGAGCAAAAGCAGATTGGCTGTTGAATTATCGCGGTGGCTCGTTTATGGTTGATTATTCAGATAACACTGCTGTTGAATGTAGAATTGATGGTGTTTCGTTCGAAACTATTACTTCATCGCAAGCCGCCGAGATTTATTCTTTTGTTCAAAGCGAGGATAACAATATGGATGTTGTACGATTAGAGAAGGCACCGAAAATTGCTGTTTATGTTCCACCTGGATTTCAACCATGGGATGACGCTGTTACTCTCGCTCTTGAGTATGCTAAGGTTCCTTACGATAAAATTTGGAATGATGAAATTCTGCGAGGAGATTTGGAAAAATTTGATTGGCTTCACCTCCATCATGAGGATTTCACTGGGCAATACGGAAAATTCTATGCTAGCTTTGCCAATGCTCAATGGTATGTTGATCAACAAATTCAATACGAAAATAATGCAAAGAAAAACGGATTTAAAAAAGTTCCTGATATGATGAAAGCTGTGAGCTTGACGATTAAAAATTATATTGCTCAAGGTGGCTTTCTGTTTGCAATGTGTTCTGCAACAGATTCATATGATATTTCCCTAGCTGCAATGAGTGTTGATATCTGTGCGGAAATGTATGATGGTGACGCTGCTGATCCAAAAGCGCAAGAAAAACTGGATTTCACTAATTCGTTAGCTTTTCAAAATTTTAAGCTGGAGAATAATCCTTACGTTTATGAATACAGCGATATTGATATTCAGCCGCTGGAAATCGGAAGCTTTGAAAATGACTACTTTACATTGTTTGATTTCTCTGCCAAGTATGATCCTGTTCCAACAATGCTGACTCAGAATCATGCAAACGTAATCAAAGGTTTTATGGGACAAACCACGATGTTTAGAAAAGAATTGATTAAACCTTCTGTAATAAATTTGGCAGAAAGACAAGGAACAAATCAAGTGAAGTATATTCATGGGAATTTTGGGAGGGGAACATTTACTTTTTATGGCGGGCACGATCCTGAAGATTATCAGCATGCTGTTGGTGATCCTCCGACAGATTTAGCATTGTACAAAAATTCTCCTGGTTACCGATTAATTTTGAATAATGTTTTATTTCCTGCAGCGACAAAGAAAAAACAAAAAACATGACTATAGTAAATAGCAATTAACAAATCCCAGAATCCAAATAAATCTCAATGTTAAATTTCCAATTCTCAAACTTTTGAATTTGTTTTGTATTTGAAGTTTAGATATTGGTATTTATTTGTTATTTGGATATTGTGTTTTGGAATTTCATGATTTACAAACTAAAATAATATCTTAGAATATTCTATGAAGACAGTCAGTATAAAAAACTCACATGAAGAAATAACCGTTGGTAAAATTGTTTGCGTAGGAAGAAACTATGCTGAACATGCAAAGGAATTGGGAAATGAAGTCCCCGAAAAACCAGTTGTATTTCTCAAGCCAGCTTCTGCTCTTATTCACTCAGGAGAAAGAATTATTCATCCCACCTTCTCTAAGGACATGCATCACGAAGTTGAATTAGTTTTGCTCGTCGGTAAGACAATCAAAAATGCTGGCAGAACTGAAGCAGAAAATGCAATTATTGGTTATGGAGTTGGGCTAGACATGACTCTCCGCGATATCCAGAACGAACTGAAGAAAAAAGGCCATCCATGGACTATCGCCAAGTGCTTCGATACATCTGCTGTTGTTTCAGAATTTGTTCTGAAAACTGAACACAAACGGACCCTTGAAGAAGAAATTTGTCTATCAGTTAATGGACAATTAAGACAAAGAGAGAAGCTAAACAATATGTTATTTCATCCTGCCGAGATAGTTGAATACATATCTTCACTCATGGCTTTGGAAGAAGGAGATTTAGTTTTTACCGGAACTCCTGCTGGGGTTGGTAAAGTAAAAGTGGGAGATAAATTGGTAGGTGAAATTCAAGGCGTTGGAAAATTAGAAACTTTGGTGACTTAATTCCTTACCTATTTAACTCACCCAAAGCTTTCTTGATAAGTTCTTCTAGTGTGAGTGTGGGTAGAGTTTGAAGAATATTTCTTACTACATTCTCGGCGATCTTAGCATTATAACCCAGAGTTGATAAAGCAGAAACAGCTTCACTTTTTACACTTAATGGTATTGCAGATGCACCTTCTTCTTTTACTTGCTCAACTTTAGTTTTTAATTCGAGGATTAATCTCTCGGCAGTTTTTCTTCCAATTCCTGGAACCGCGATGATTCGTGAAATGTTCGATGTTTCAATTGCATTTTTCAGGTCATCTGTTTGGATACCCGAAAGCAAACTAAGTGCTATCTTGGGTCCAATGCCGCTAACCGAAATTAGAAGTTCAAACATCTCTCTCTCAGCTTCGGAATAAAAACCAAATAATGAGATTGAGTCTTCCTTCACGCTCGTGTGAATAAACAATGAGGCATTTTCTTTACCGCTTATCTTCTCAAATGTATTTATGGATATGCCAACTATGTAACCAACGCCGTTAACATCCAACACTACTTTTGTTGGCTTAGATGAAATTATTTTACCTGTAAGAAAACCTATCATATTTAGTTAAAAAGTTAAAATTAAAAATTTTAAAGTAATATCTAACCGCAATTTAACAATTAAACAGTACGCCAATAAATAACTATAAATGACAACGAATAACTTGGAATTTTTTCTTTGCAATCAATAACTAATAACTTTTTCTGGATATGCCTCAATATACGATTTCCAATCTTTGTTATTCTTTTTACGCTTTGTCATTCTAAAAGCGTGACACAAAGCTACAGCAAGTGCATCCGTTTCATCAAATTTCATTTTTTCTTTTGATATGTCAAGCAAGGTTTTTACCATAAAAAAAACTTGCTGCTTTGAGGCAGCTCCTTTTCCTACTACGGATTTCTTTATCTCTCGCGGTGAATATTCACTTGTTGGGATCTGATTATGTGCAGCGCTTAAAATTGATACTCCTCTTGCATATCCAATCTTCATTGCCGACTGTGCATTTTTCCCATAAAAAGCTGTTTCAATAGCAAACTCATCCGGTTTATAAACTTTAATTAATCTATCAAGTTCGTTGTAAATTGTTTCAAGTTTTTGAGGGAGACTTTGCTTTGTGGGAAGTTTAATACTGCCGCTTGCAATTCTTCGGCATGTGGAAAAATTTTGTCTGATTATTCCATAACCAGTTATAATTGTTCCAGGGTCAATGCCGAGAATTATCATTTAAAAAAATTGATTACTTAAATGAGTTCAAATCAAAATCTGCATTTGAGTATACATTTTGGACATCGTCATTATCTTCGAGAGATTCGATCAACTTAATAACCTTTTCAGCATCTTCTCCGCTTACCGCAATACTATTTTTAGCAATCCATTGAAGAGAGGCGTTCTCAATTTCTAATTTTTTATCCTTTAACACTTTTCTTACAGACTCAAAATTTTCGAGAGAAGTCTGTACTTCATAGTATTGATCTTCAATCTGGAAATCATCGGCGCCAGCATCAAGTACCAACTCCATAATTTCATCTTCACTCTTGTTTTGTTTGGGAAGCGCTATTACACCTTTCCTACTGAACATCCATGCAACAGAACCTGTTTCACCGAGTACGCCTCCGTTTTTGCTGAAAAGATGGCGAACTTCGGCAACGGTTCTGTTTTTATTATCGGTTGCAACTTCCACTATAACTGCTACACCTGCTGCGCCATATCCCTCATAATTTAATTCATGATAAGTTATTCCCTCTAGTTCACCAGTGGCTTTTTTAATTGCTCGGTCAATATTATCTGCAGGCATATTTGCTGATTTAGCGTTATCAACTGCAAGCCGTAAACGAGGATTGCCATTAATATCTCCACCACCTTCTCTGGCAGCAATTGTAATTTCTTTGATGAGCTTTGTGAAAATTTTCCCTCGCTTTGCATCAATAACTGCTTTCTTTCTTTTTGTAGTTGCCCACTTTGAATGTCCAGACATTAGTTGCTCTCCTGTTTGTTGTCGTTGATGTGAATATCTTTTAATTTTAGTTGAGGAAATGTTTTTCCGTCTTTAGTATATTTATCTATACTGAACACAGCTTCAATGGATGAATGGTTCTCGTTTAACAGCTCGTACATCTCTCCCATATTAAAACCAATACAATCAAGAATTCGATCAGAGCCGTCTTGTCTGAGATTGAGGATTAGATGATTATTCCCGACAAATCTCGGTTTACCTTCTATATGTAAATTATCTGCCAAGAAGACTGGTCTCATATTTCCCGGACCAAATGGAGCAAATTGGTCTATAATTCGGAAAAACTTTGGAGTAAGATCAGAAAATTTTAGTCTTGCATCGATATGAATTTCGGGAAGAAATTCCTCTTCGCCCAGGGTTTCTTTTACAATTTGATTAAACTTGATTCTGAAATTATCAATCTTATCAACCGCAACAGCCAATCCAGCAGCTGATTGATGACCACCGAAATGAATTAGCATATCCTCACATTTTTTCAGTGCCTCATAGATGTTAAAATTACTTGTGCTTCTTGCGGAACCTTTTGCAACACCGTCAATAGTGGTCAACATGATGGTTGGGCGATAATATTTTTCTACCAGTCTTGAGGCGACAATGCCAATTACTCCCGGATGCCACGATTCTTTGTGAAGTATTATAGCAAGATCTTTATCTAAGTCAAGTTGAGTTTCAACGAGATCGAGTGCATGTGAAAAAGTACCTTCATCAATTTTTCTTCTCTCATAATTTTCAGATTCTAAAACTTCAGCCAGCGTAAATGCTTCATCAATATTTTCAGTAATGAGTAGCTTGACTGCTCTCTCGGCGTCGCCCAACCGTCCAACAGCATTTATTCGAGGAGCTATAGTAAAAACGATTTGTCCAGACGTTAGATCACCTGCTTCAAGATGGCTGCTTCTTATCAAAGCATTAATTCCAGGTCGGGGTGAATGATTAATCTGATCCAGACCTTCTTTTACAAGGATTCTATTTTCATCAATTAAAGGAACTATATCGGCAGAAGCAGCAAGTGCAACCAAGTCAAGGTATTGAATTGGTAAATTGCGCTTACCAATTCTTTCTGCAATGCCCTGGGCGAGCTTAAATGCAATACCGGCTCCGGATAAATACTTAAAAGGATAATTGCAATTTGGTTTTAATGGATCAAGGACTGCATAGGCTGGCGGCAGTTCTTCCTTCGGCTGGTGATGATCACAAATTATTACATCCATTCCAAGATCGTTTGCAAGCTGAGTTTCTTCAACAGCGGTAATTCCGCAATCTACCGAAATAAGAAGAGAGGTCATTCTCTCTTTAACATGCTCAACTCCAAGTTTAGAAATCCCATAACCCTCAGTCAATCGTTTTGGAATATAAAATTCTACTTTTGCCCCAAGCTTTTGTAAGAACATGTAAAGCAAACCAGTTGCACATGTACCATCAACATCATAATCTCCATAGATACAAATCATTTCATTTTCAGTGATAGCTTTAATAATTCGTGATGTAGCAGTATCCATCCCGCTCATTAAGAATGGATCATGAATGGAGTCTAGTGTAGGCCGGAAAAAATTTTTTGCTTGCTGATAATTTTTAATATCACGAAGAGCTAAAAGTCGGGCAAGGGACTCGGATATATTTAGAGATTCAGCAAGTAATTTAACCGTGAATTCATCAGGTTGTGATTTTATTTTCCAGATTTTTTTGGTCATAAGTATTTCTGACTTGCAAATTCAAAGAACAAAAGTAAGTTCAAACCTATAAGCCGAATTCTGTTTCCTGCTTGCGCATTATGGCAATTATTTGTCTTGTTTCCGAATCACTCCGGAAATCTAGCGGTCTACCCGAAAATCATACAAAGTGAACAACTTTGTTTCGCTTGTTGGCGAAAAGATTCTCCTACTTGACCTTGCTTCGAGTGGGGTTTGCCCTGTTCCGCAAAAGCGGAATCCAAATGGACCAACAGTGTTACCACTGTTGCGGTAGGCTCTTACCCTGCCTTTTCACCTTTATCCCGACTTACAGTCGAGATTGTATGTTTTCTGTGGCACTGTCCGTATCCCGATTTTAACCGGGACCCCGGGTATTATCCGGCACTCTGTTCTGCGAAGTTCGGACTTTCCTCTCCTCCCTAAAAATGGGGGAAGCAATTGCCCGGTTTGAACTACTTTTATTCTAAAACTCTTTTTATTAATAAATAATTTTCTAACTGAAGCAAATATAAGAAATAACTTGTGGTAAGTCAGTAGAAAAGAATTAACTTAGCGCTCAATTCTATGATGCGGGGAGTTAAAGACGAAGCTCAGATCAAATCTATTAGTTTAAGCAGAAATAAAATTAATCCGTTAATCCGGCAACTTCGGCAGAAACGAGAATTCTTCCACAGTATTCACAGAAGAAAAGCTTATTATTTCGTCTAATTTCCAATTGTCTCTGAGATGGAACAATGTTATGACAGCCAGAACAAGCTGAACGCCGAATAGTAACTACTGCCTTACCTTTTTTTGCCTTTCGGATTCTCATGTAAGCTGCATAATCTGGCTTCTTAGTTTCATCAACTATCTTTTTTCTTTTTTCTTTCAGCTTTGCTTCTTCTTTTTCGTTGCCTTTAATGATTTCTTTTAATTCTGCTTCCTTAACCTTTAATTCAGCGCTCAGTTCCTCAAGTTGAGGGGCAATAGCTTCTATATCTATTGCTGAGGTTTTGCTAGAATCAGCAAGTGCATTATTTTCTGCTTCTAGCTTATTTATTTGTTCTTCGGAATTGTCAATCTCTTTAGTCAGAGCATCATACTCTTTATTATTCCTTACCTGATAAAGTTGTGCTTTAAATTTTTTCTGATTTGTTTTGAACTTTTCAATCTCTTCTTCATTTTCCTCGCGCTTTTCTAGCGACTCTTTCCGCTTTGCTTCTTTTTCCTCGGTTTCATCTTTAAGAGATTTTATCTTTAATTCAAGGTCTCCAACTGTGTGCGGCAAATCGCCTCTTAATTCTTCAAGCTCATCAAGCTGATCATCTAACAACTGAAGTTCGTATAGTATTTTTAATCTGTTAATCAATTTACGTGACTCCTAATTTTATTATAAATATTGATCGGGTTTGTGTTCCCGTTAAACTTTAATACTTTAATTTCCCTTTTTTCTTTAAGCAAATTTTTTAATCTTCTTTGCACCTCATTAAGCACAGGGATTTCTGTTTCATAATGTCCCGCATCAATTAGCAGTATTTTATTTTGTGCTGAATGAAAAGTATGGTATTTAATATCGGCAGTGACAAACACATCTGCATCTTTAGCAAGAGCATCATTTATAAGGTCGCTTCCTGAACCCCCGCAAACTGCAATAGTTTTCACTTTTTGTTTATCTCCATATACATATCTGAGATTTTTAGCATGCAGTTTTCTAGATACAAATGATATAAAATCTGAGGTTGATACTTCTTTTTCAAGAATACCAATCGCACCGACACCATAATTTAGATTATAGTTTTCAAGTGGATAAATGTCGTATGCAGGCTCTTCATACGGATGTGATGATCTGAGAGAAGCTAAGACTTTATTAAGCTTCCATTCATTCACCAGGACTTCTAACTTTATCTCTTTGACCTTTTCTAATTTACCTTTAGAACCGATTGATGGATTCGACAAACTTGATCCTTTAAACGTTCCTTCTCCTGATAATTGAAAACTACAATTAGAATACTCACCAATGACACCACCACCTGCAGAGAAAATTGAGCCTGCTACTTTTTCAACATAAGTTTCCGGAACAAAAACCGAAATTTTATATTGATTTGATTTAAGATTTTTAAGAAAACTGATGTTTTTAAGTCCTAACTTTTTTGCTAATTGAAAACTAACCCCATGTTTTGTTAAATCAAGATTTGTGTGGGCTGAAAAGAGTGTAATTTCATTTTTAATTAATGTCTCTATCAACTTAGAATTGGAATCGTTGCTCAAGTTCAATTTTTTTATTGGATGAAAGATTAAAGGATGATGAGTTATTATCAAGTTGCACTTTTTTTGTATTGCCTGTTTTAGTACGTTGGAAGTTATTTCCAAGCTGAGCATAATGTTTTTAATTTTACTGCTTGTGTGCCCAACTTGGATGCCAACATTGTCGTTTTGCCAAGCTATTTCTTTTGGTGCCCAATCTTCCAAATATTTAATTACTTCTTTACAAGTCATACAAAAAAAATGCACTTCTAATTTTGAAGTGCATTTTCGAAAATCCTTTTTATTTGTGATGCTACATTATCTGCAGGCAAAGATCTAAGAAACTTTTTCTTGTAAGCGACAATCATCATATTTAATTTTAACAAATATAAACTTTAATCCCTTAATTTTCAATTTTTTGAGCCCTAAAAATTTTACTGTTTTTGCTTATTTGGGCTCAACCCAATTATTGTCTTCTTTAATAATATCGATTAAAGAATCGACTGCATTTTCAGTAGGAATATTTCGGCGGACAATTTCTTTCCCTCGGTAAAGCGTAATTCTGTCCACACCGGAGCCGACGTACCCATAATCGGCATCTGCCATTTCGCCAGGACCGTTAACTATACACCCCATTATGGCAATTTTTACACCTTTTAGATGTTCAGTTCGCCTTCTTATCATATCAGTCGTTTCTTGAAGGTCGAACAAAGTTCTTCCACATGACGGGCAAGCGATGTACTCAGTTTTCGATATTCTAACTCTTGCAGCCTGAAGAATCCCGAACAAAGTTTTGTTTATAAGAGATTCTATGGATTCCTTAACTTTTGCAAAATTTTTAACATAAACGTTTTTTTGTTCAACTATTTCATGAATATTTGCTGTGTTAAGCCAAACACCATCTCCAAAACCATCAATTAAAAGTCCCCCCAAATCTATAGAAGAGAATAATCTCAGTTCATCAATTGTTAAATTATCATAATTCCTTTTTATTATTACCGGATTTTTAACCCCATTCTCAATAAGCTTCATGAAAGCCCTTCGTTGTTCTGCCATTCCATGTTGACTTGAGGTGGTCAAAATAATTACAGCTGTCAGATCATTTTTACACTTGATTAAAAACTTGCTAGTGAGTGAATCAATGTTAAGCTGAACAAAATTTAAATAAGCAGATCTTTGATCATCTAAGAGATATTCTTCTGCGCTTAGAAGTGGAAATGATTTTTCACTTTTACTTAGTTTTAGCCATTGTTCATAGTCATTGATTATTTTCAATCCCAAGGGCAAATGAAAAGGAGTGGTTCGCTTTCCTAAATAAATCAAGTCAGCGGCTTGATCCGTCATGTTCCATTTATCTGAAATAGGGTCGTACAAATAGCCAATATCGGACAAATCTTTGTGATGCTTAATTTCGTTCTTTGAAAAGTCAGCAGTCACTCTGGGAACATTTGTGCCTCCAATCCCTAATACTTCAAATGTTTGTCGGCGTGAATAATTCAGCGGATCATATGGAGTTTCATTTATAGTTTCGATTTCTGTGTGCGGGATTCTATTTTTATATCTATTAACCAAAGAGATAGCAACTGGTATTTCATATTCCGGATCTTCAGTTAACGAAACACGGATTGTGTCTCCAATTCCATCTTCAAGCAAGGTTCCGATACCAAGTGCTGATTTAATTCGTCCATCTTCACCGCCACCGGCCTCAGTAACGCCAAGATGTAACGGATAATTCATGCTTTCTGCCTGCATTCGGGTTATCAATAACCGGTAAGCTTGAACCATTACTTGCGGGTTGCTGGCTTTCATTGAGAGGACAATGTTGTGGTAATCAAACTCTTCACAAATCCTTACAAACTCCAGTGCTGATTCGACCATTCCTAAAGGTGTATCGCCATACCTGCTCATAATTCTATCGGATAGCGAACCATGATTTGTCCCAATTCGCATTGCTGTGCCATACTTTTTACAAATTTTTACAAGCGGGGAAAATCTTTCCCGGATTCTGTCTATTTCTGCATTGTAAGCATCATCGGAATACTCAATTGTTTCAAACTTCTTTTTATCTACATAATTACCGGGATTAACTCGAACTTTCTCAACAATTCTTGCTGCAATTTCTGCGGCATTTGGTGTAAAATGAATATCGGCAATTAAAGGAACATTGTATCTTCTTGCTCTCAATTCTTTTTTTATATTAGCGAGATTTTCTGCGTCGGATTTACTGGGAGCAGTTATTCTAACGTATTCACAACCGGCATCAACCATTCTTATCGTTTGTTCTACAGTTGCTTTTGTATCCATTGTGTTGGTTGTTGTCATTGATTGGATGCGAATTGGATTGTCAGCACCGAGTGGAATATCTCCAACGAAAACTTCACGGGTTATGTACCGGCTGTACTGTGTTAGGCTGTCGCAATATTTTTTGAAGTGTGGCATCAGTTTAATTTATGTATAATTATACTTCACATTATATCAGAAAAATAACTCATAAAATCTAAGAACTTCTTAACAATATTTACGGCAAAGATATTTGTTGGTGATTAGACTTTAAGAAGGAAAGAGAATCTTGTAAATCATTTGGAAATAATTGACGTTTCCTGAATTCAAAAGCGATATCGTCCAGATAAGTTTTCAGCCAATAATTAAGCGGTCGTTTATTCATAAATTCCACTCGCTTAATGCCATATTCTTGCAACACTGCTTTACAGATTTGGCATGGTTCGGTTGTTGTCATTACAATTAATGAGTTTTTATCCAAGCTATTGAACTGAACCCAGCCCAAATTTTTTAGTGCGTCATTAAGTGCATTGATGGTAGCATATCCAACAATATTTGTGTCTGATTGCAGCGTGTTATATCCTCTGCCGATAATCGTATAGTTATACAGCACGATTGAAGAAATGGGTTCATCACCTTTTTTTATTGCTTTAATTCCAATATTTCTTAATTCACGTTTCGAAAGGTTAACAAGATCTGTACTGGGGGTAATTCTAAAAAATTCTGACCGAAAAAGATAAAGGATGACTATTAAAGTAATTATCAGCAGTAATGTTAGATAAACAGATTTGTTCATTTAATAACTTTCTAATTTTACAGTAGTTAATATAAAACAAACTTTTTGGATAATTATTATCAGTTTTTTCTAATGGTGAATACATCACACCATGCTTTGATGAAAAAGAAAATTGTCGTTATACTTCGAAGAAAAAATGAGTATTTTTAATAATAAAATAGTTCTGTCATAACTAAAGTTACAGTAAAATAGAATGCGAATACCCGAAAGTAAAATAGAAGAAATAAGATCGGCTGCAGACATTGTTGAAGTTGTTTCGGAGTTTGTACAGTTAAGAAAACGAGGAAAAAACTTCATTGGGCTTTGTCCATTTCACACTGAAAAAACACCATCTTTCACGGTTAGTGAAGACAAGCAAATTTTTCATTGTTTCGGATGTCATTCGGGTGGGAATGTTTTTAAATTTTTGATGGAGTATGAAAAAATATCTTTCATTGAAGCTGTTCAAGAAATAGCCGCTAGAGTTGGGATCAATCTTGAATATGACGAAGATACTTCCGATAAAGACAATGAACAGGAAATTTTATATGAGATAAACATTCAAGCAGCAAGACATTTCTCTGATAATTTGCTTAACTCGCCTGAAGGAGAAATTGCGCGCAAGTATTTTCAAGAGAGAAAGATTAAGCCGCAGACTATGCGCTCATTTGGGTTGGGCTATGCTCTAAATGGATGGGAAAATTTTGTTGAGTTTGCAAAATCTCAAAAAATCGATTTGGAACGAGCAGTTCAGTTAGGATTAATTGGGCAGCAGAAAGATTATCGTTTGTTCGACAAGTTTTCGGATAGAATTATTTTCCCGATCTTTTCTGCTAACGGGAGAGTGGTTGCTTTTGCAGGAAGAATTATTAAGAATAAAGAAGGAGTGGCTAAATATTTAAATTCTCCTGAATCTCTGATATATGTCAAAGGACGAATTCTATATGGTTTATCCTTTGCAAAAGATGAAATAAGAAAACTAGATAAAGCGATTCTTGTTGAAGGATATATGGATTTGATTTCGCTATATCAAAACGGAATAAAAAATGTAGTTGCCGTTTCTGGAACTGCTTTGACAGAGGATCAAGTTCAGCTTTTATCAAGATATGCTAAGAATGTAGTGCTGTTGTTCGATGCCGATACTGCAGGAATAAAAGCATCAATGAGAAGTATAGAATTGCTCTTAAGACAAGATATGGAAATAAAAATAGCAACGCTTCCCTCAGACGAAGATCCTGATTCTTATATCAACAAGTTTGGTAAGGAAGACTTTGATGAATTAATTCGCAAGGCACAGAATTTTTTAGAGTATCAAACTGCATACTATGAAGCTCAGGGGTATTTTGAAGATCACAAAAAAACAGCAGAAGCAATTCGTGAATTGGTTAGGTTATTGGCATTAATAGAAGATGAGTTGAAGAGAAATTTACTTTTAAAAAATATTGCAAAAAGATTTAATTTACGTGAAAAAATTTTAGAGACAGAGCTTGAAAAAATTCTTAAAGGAATGATAAAACAAGATTTGTCAAGACGACTTATTAAAGATGGAAGACCAAATAAAGAAAAGTCCAAATGGCACTTTGTAACTTTAGAGACCAAGCCAGGAATGAACTATGTGCTTGAAAAAGAATTGGTAAAACTTCTCTACGAAGGAAATAAAGAAATAGCTGAGCTTATCTTTGCACATTTTAAACCAGAAAATTTTAATTATCAATTTCATCACGAACTTGTTAATGAGGTTTTTGAAGCATACCAAAATCAAGAGGATTTATCGGCAAGTACTCTTATTGCAAAAATTAAAGATGAAGAGCAGCAAGCTTATCTCATGGAAATTACATTTGATAAATATTCCATTAGTAAAACCTGGGATGTGTTAAATCCTGAGTTCGAAGATGACAAACTATTTTATAGATTTGCTTTAGATACAGTAAAAAATTTTAAGGTTGCAAAGATTGAAGAACAAATTGCAAGCAATCATGAGAGAATAGAGACAACAGAAGATGAAAACGAAAAAATAAGTATAATGAAAGAAAATTTAGAGTTGGAAAAAGAAAAGAAAATGATAAAGGATGAGAAGGGATCATAAATGTCTTTTCGCCAAGCTAAAAACGGAATATTGATGATCGAAATACTTCCCAACAAGTGCGACTTTTGCGGCTGTTGCGTAGGGGTATGTCCTGAAGATGCAATTGATTTGAAGGAAGCAGAAATCAGAATAATAGATGAAAGATGTACAAATTGTTCGAAGTGTGTTTGGAGCTGCCCGATAGAGGTAATAAGATTTAATAAGGAAGGCGTACTTGAGTAATAGAGATGTTTTAGAGTAATTTGATCGAATTTTTAGTGTCATTTATAGTCATTTGCTCCGCAGTCATTGGTTGTAAAAATTTTTGATAAATGACAATGAGTGACTATTTAATGACAAGTACTTATCCGTGAATTGATTTAGGAAATAGAATGAAAAATGAATTTGATGTAATTGTTGTTGGTGCAGGACCAGCTGGTTCGATGGCAGCACGTTTTGCTGCTGAACAGGGTGTTTCTGTTTTAATGCTTGAAAAAGATCGGGATGTGGGATACCCTGTCCGTTGCGGTGAAGCGGTTAATAAAAAGGGAATTGAAGAATTCATTGAACCGAACGAAAAATGGATTGCAGCGAAGATTAATAAATTTTCTCTCAACTCTCCTGATGAAACTGAAGTTATGATTGAGTTCCAAGAAATGGGCTATATTTTAGAGCGGAGAATATTTGATTATGCTTTGGCAAAAACTGCTTCTGATGCTGGAGCGAACATTCTAACGCGCGCTTATGTTAACGGACTTCTATTTGAGAATGATAAAGTTGTCGGTGTCAAGTATGAATTTAATGGTGAACAGAAAGAAGCCCAATCAAAAATCGTAATTGCTGCTGATGGTGTTGAATCGAGAATAGGTAGATGGGCTGGCTTAGAAACTCATTGTGACTTCAGGGATATGGAATGCTGTGTGCAAATCAGCGCATCGAATGTTAATGTAAACCCTGATACTTGTTATTTTTATTTCGGAAAGGATTTTGCGCCCAACGGTTATTTCTGGATTTTCCCCAAAGGTGATAAAGTTGCAAATATTGGATTGGGTGTTAGTGGATTAATTGGGAAGAAAAAATCCGCATCAAATTTTTTAAACTCATTTATGGAGAAACGTTATCCCAATGCTTCCGTACTTACAAAAATTGCAGGTGGAGTTCCTTGTTCGCCAACATTAAAAAAAATTTCCTCTTCAGGTATCATGCTTGTTGGAGATGCAGCACACCAAGTTAATCCATTAAGCGGAGGCGGAATTACAAGCGGCATGATTGGCGGAAGCATTGCAGGCAGAATTGCTGGTGAAGCAATAAAGATGAATAAACTGGATCACATTCTTATCTATGATAAAGCTTGGTACGAAAGGGTTGGGAAAAAACATGAAGTTTACAATCGAATAAAAAATGGAATTTATAATTTTACTGATGAAAAATTTAATAACATTGCTCACGCATTTAATAAAGTATCATACCAAAAAAGAACTCTTGGTAAGTTATTCACAACTGCACTAATAAATAACCCTTCGCTCTTAATAGATGTTGCAAAAGTTTTTGTAATTTAGCCCGTCAAAAAATAAGCTTCGCTAAAAAGAACTAATCGAAGTATTTTTTATAATAAATAGAGAATTTTTTTGGAAAGTGCGATCACAATTCTAATCATGGGTTTTGTTGCTGGATTTATTCTATCAATTCCTGTTGCTGGTCCTATTAACATTTTGATTACCTCAAATGCTCTTTTGGGAAAACTTCGCTATTGCATAAGGGTAGCAATAGGTTCTTCTGTAATTGAATTTTTTTATGTTTTAGTAATTGTTTTTGGGATTGTCTCGCTCTATAAAGTTTATCAGCCATTCGTACCGTATATATTAATTGTTGGCTCAGTTATTCTTGTAGTAGTTGGTATTAGAGTTATGAGGACAAAATTTGATATTACCAATGTAAATCTTAAAGAAATAGTCAAAGACAGAATTGCGAATAGAGGTGGATTTTTAACTGGTATTCTAATTAACATTACAAATCCCTCGCTTTTCCTCGGCTGGCTTTCGTCTACATTTGTGATCTTTTCTTTGGCAAGCTCATTAAACTTAAATACAGGAGGTCTTGATTTGATTGTGAAGGAAAATTTAGACACGTTAAAGGAAATCAATTCTCACAATAATAACAATCACAAGATTAATGACCACATCATAGAGCGATTCAAGAATCATAATCATAAAGATGAATTGAATCCATTTGCATTAAGCTTTATTTACGCTGGAAGTCTTTCTATAGGAAGTCTTGTGTGGTTAAATCTATATGCACGCCTAATAGTCAGATTTAGAAACAAACTCAAGATTAGTTTAATAAGTTGGACAATTCGACTTTTAGGTTTAGGATTAATTTTAATCGGAAGTTTTCTCGCCTATAATTCTATAAAAATATTTAGCTATAGCTAATTGCATTTCTTATTCCACTGAATATTAAATATTTATTTAATAGTTTTGAATTACCAAAAAGGAGATTCTGCGGATTATGATACAAAAGGTATATCTTGATCGAAATGAGAATAATTATGGACCAGCACCGCTTTGTTACGAAGTATTAAAGAAAGCGGATTATTCAAAGTTAAGCTGTTACACAAAATCCTTTGCGTCCGGTATAAAAAGTATTTTATCAGAAAGATTAGCCAAAGAAGTTAATCTACCCGAAAACAGAGTTTTGCTTGGTTATGGTGCTGAAGATTTGCTGAAGCAAGCTATTTTATGTTACTTAAATAATGGTGAAAAATTATTAATACCATCTTATTCATGGTGGTATTATAAGGAACTGGCGAGCGAGGCGGGTGGTAGGAATGTGGAATATCCATTAGATGAAGGTGAGGATAGTTTTCATTATAACCTTGATAAGTTGCTTGATATTTACAGGAGGGAAAATCCGAAAGCGGTTTTGATAAGCTCTCCGAATAATCCTACTGGGAATTCAATTTCACTTCCTGATTTAAAAAATCTTTTAGCCGAGCTTCGAAAATCAATAGTAATTTTTGATCAAGCATACGCATTTGATGGTTTTAACGATCACATTGTAACGCTTTTAAGTGAAAATCCGAACCTTATCCTCATTAGGACATTCTCTAAATACTATGCACTTGCCGGATTGAGAATTGGTTTTGCTCTTATCGGAGAGAACATTCAAAAATTATCTCAATTAACTAACCGATATTTGGGTTTCAATCGTTTGTCGGAGGAAGTTGCGATTGCAGCTTTGGAGTCACCTGATTACTATAAAACCATTTCGGATAAAATGAAGAATGATAAAGAAATTTATTATTCTGAACTGGGGAAGATTAATGGATTCAAAGTTTTCAAATCGGACGCAAACTTTATATTAGTAAAAATTCCAAAGGGGATTTATAAGGATTTAAAGGAATTTCTTAACAGCAAGAATCTAATAATAAAGTTTATGAATGAAGAACTCTTAAATTCACATTTGCGGATTACACTGGGAACAGAAGAGCAAAATCGTGATGTTATCAATGCAATTAAGGAATTTGCTAAAAGCCGACTAAGCTGATGAGTTTATTTCGTGAGTACATAACTTCTCTCAAGAAAGTTGAAGTTGAAGAAATATTTGATCTATATTTTTATCGCCCGCTTGCCTTTCTATTCGTAAAAGGAATTTACAGCACTAACATAACACCGAATCAGCTTACCGTAATTTCGATGATCTTTGGAGTGATTGGTGCTTTGTTCTATTCAGTTGGAAATCATCGTTCATTTATTATTGGTGCCATCCTAATTCTTTTGTATAATGTTTTTGATTGCAGTGATGGTCAGCTCGCAAGGTTGAAAAAAAATGGAACTGCTGTTGGACGAATACTCGACGGAATTGCCGATTATGTAGTAAGTGTAGCTGTGTATTTCGGAATTGCTTTTGGCTATGCTAACACTTCGTCCAATCCTTTATTATGGTGGTTAATTACTGCAGGAACAGGAATTAGCAATGCATTTCAATCCGGGTTGTTAGATTTTTATCGGACAAGGTATTTGGATTATGTTCTTAATCGTGTAAGTGTTTTAGATGAAGGTATAAAAATTTTTGAACAGGAATTCGAAGGTTTGAAAAATATTAAGGGAAGATATTTTGATAAAACGGTGATTTGGATTTATCTGAAATACTCCGCTGTTCAGCAAAAAATGACCAACCCCAAAGTTCTACATGAAACAAATGTACCCAATATTAATGCAAAAGAATATGCTGAGAAAAATCGGTGGCTAATTTATCTTTGGACTTTTCTCGGACCGACAACACAATGGACATTTTTAATCATCACATCAATTCTAAATCGTATTGATATTTATCTCCTCGGAATTCTAATAGTTGGGAATATTCTTGCAGTTATTCTTTACTATATACAGTATAGGGTTGATTTATCATTAACGCTCAAATAGCTACAAAAATGAGAACCGTAATCTTAGCGGCAGGTATTTCTGCAAGACTTCGTCCTTTAACTGACAATACTCCCAAGTGTCTATTGAAAATTGGCGGTAAGACAATTTTGGAACGTACAATTGATAATCTTCTTGCATACAATCTTGATGATATAATTATCGTGACGGGTTTTCGGCAGGAACAAATAAAATCTTTTATAGCAGAACGCTATCCACAGTTAAAGATGACTTATATTTTTAATGAACGCTATGACACAACAAATAATATTTACTCTTTATGGCTGGCTAAAGATTTTGTTCTTGATGATGATATGTTAATGATGGACAGTGATATTCTGTTTGATAAAAGAATACTTGAGCTTTTGATTAATTCGCAATATCCTAATTGCCTTGCATTACGGTCGGACCATCAATTAAGTGATGAAGAAATTAAAATAAAACTTAATGATGACAAATCAATTGCTGAAATTGGTAAGACGGTTGATTTAAGATATGCTGTTGGTGAATCAATAGGAATTGAAAAGCTCAGCTCTGGATTTGTAGAAAAACTTTTTAAAGTTCTAGACAGAAAAATTCTTGGAGCGAAGCAAGTTAAAATATTTTATGAAGCTGCCTTTCAGGATACAATTAATTCTGGTGAAAAAATACACGCCGTTGATATTGGTGATCTAAGGTGCATCGAATTGGATTTTGCTGAAGATATTGAGCGAGCAGAAAAAAAAGTAATTCAATATTTGGATTAATCTGATCTCAATATGTCTTGGACAAACCCAATTTCTCAGCTTGATTTTTGATGACAAGAAATTAGGTCTGTAAAGTATACTAAAACTCCAGACTCACGCCGATTGATGGCAAAATACCAATGGATGATTCAGCATCAGCACTCTGGGTTCGCGGATCCCATCGAACTGATGTCGAATTCTTACGGTTGTAAACATTTTGAACATCAAGATAAGTGATTAAAGTCCATTTATCGATGAACCATCTTTTGTCAACTCTCAAATCCAAGCTATGGTTTGGTCTCATTCGGTTAGAATTGTATAATCCAATACTTTGACTGCCGTCCAAATTAAATGGTGTGAAGGGAGGTCCTGATGAATACCGGAATTTTAAGCTTACTTCCCATTTTTCGCTAAACTTATAACCGCCGCTTAAATTAAAAAGCCAGGTTTGATCGTAGCTACCCTTTCGCTTAATTCCATCTAGTGGGGTAAAATCTGTCTGACTATATGTTAAGCTCAATAATCCATAATAAGGAATTTCCGATAATTTTTTTTGCAAGGATAATTCAGTTCCTCTAGATGTACCTTTTCCATTGCTGACCAACGGTTCAATTCCGAAGCTGGAAAAATTATTTTCAGAACCGCCGTAACCGGCACCGCTGTTTGCAAGTACAAAATAAGGACGGATTTTGCTCGTCGGATAATTTTTGTAATCTTTTAAGAAACCTTCTACTTTAAATAAAACATCTTCTTGCAAACGATGATCAAAACCAAGAATTAAGTGATCTGCTCTGATATTTTTCAGTTCTTTGTTTGTAGCATCTGCTGGTAGCCAGATGTATGATGGAGCTTGATGATAAATTCCTGTGCTGAAGGTTATGTTTGTTAAATCAGTTAGTGCAAAAGATGCGGAAAATCTTGGGCTGAAATAAAACTTGTTTTTGAGCGGATCAAAATAGTCTGCACGAATACCGAAGTTGGCAAATAATCTTTCAAATAAATGATGATGATAAACTGCATAAAAAGCAGATTTTGTAAAATTACTTTTTGAATTCAGTGCTGTGCTTGGTAGCGAATCTCCAAATGATGTTCTAAATGTTGGAAGGAGAATATCAGCATTAAACTTTATCAGCTTGAAGTTGAATCCAAAGTTCATCTCGGAATTTGCCGATAGCTTGTAAATCAAATCTCCGCGGAGACTATTTTCTGCTTCAAGTGATTTGTTCTGAAATATCGGAACAAGAAGAGAATCCCTTTGCGCCGTAACGTAATCAACATAATTTCGTCCCAGAGTTAAATTAAAAAATCCACCGTCAAAGATTCTTCTCCATGACAATCCTGTAAAATATTGAACTTGATCACTTCCGAGAATTCTTGAGTTATCGAATCTTTGATCCGATGTTTCGTTAAAATATCTGACGTTATCGAAAGCGCCTATGAATAAATAATTCAGCGAATTATTTTTATCCAGCTTAAAATTAAACTTGGTGAGTACATCGTAATACTCAGGTACAAATCCAAATCCAGCAGCTTTGAAAATAAAATCAAGATAACTCCTTCTTGCAGAAAAAATAAAATCACTGTTTGCCGATATAGGACCTTCGACATTAAAACCGAATTGGCTTGCAGAAATTGTTGCCTTACCGCCAAGACGATCATTTCTGCCGTTTCTAAGATCAATGCTCAGAACAGATGACAATTTGTCTCCATATTTTGCGGAAAAACCACCGGTCGAAAATGAAGTCTCTTTCACATAATCAAGATTGATATAGCTAAGCGCACCGCCGGATGCACCCTGCGTTCCAAAGTGATTTATGTTAGGCACTTCGATTCCATCAACGATGTAAAGGTTTTCGGAAGGAGCACCGCCCCGAACGACTAAATCATTTCTGCCAGGTTCAGCTTGTGCAACTCCTGGTAAAACTGATAGAGCACGAATAACATCTTCAAAGCCGCCGGGTGTTCTGCGAATTTCTTCGTAGCTGAAATTTTTTATGCTGTTAACTTCAGTAGGGATGCGGCTAAAATAGTCTGCCTGCACTGTTACGCTTTCCAATTGCAAAATTTGTTCGCTTAATTCAAAATCTACTTCGACTGGTCTTGCAGAAGTTATGGTAATGTCAGTTTTTGTAAGTGAACTATAGCCAATCAAAGAAGCTCTTACTTGATATGTGTTTGGCGGAATATTTTTGACCTTAAATTCACCTTCGATATTGGTTGCATCACCAAGGTTAGTTCCGATTAAAATTACGTTTGCGCCAATTAACGGCTGTTTAGAAGCAGCATCAATTACTCTACCATAAATTTCTCCATTGACCTCTTGAGCTGAAGTTATTTTGGAAAGATAAAATATACACCAAACGATAAGTGCAAAGTTAATTTTTGTCATTTTTCTATAATTGTTTATTTCACGCGATGGTAACAAAATAATATTGACAGATGTTCCATTTAACTGAAAAATTAGAATTAGTTTATTATATTTCAAATAAAGCTTATTCGTTAATTGTACACAATTTAATAAAGGTAACATCAATCTAAATGTCCTCCGAAACAAAAGAAAAATTTCCTGGTTTACATCATTCCGTGGACGATGACAGAAAATTGAATGAGAATTTGTTTCAAGAAAATCAGCTTAACAAAATATTCTTGCACCTACAAACAGATTTTGTTTGGTATTCATCTTTAAGCGAACAGGTAAATTATTGTTCAGAGAATATCAATTTTGTACTTGGTTATTCGTCAGAAGAAATCAAGTCTTTTAATGAAAAGAGACTTGCAATCACTTCAGCAGATGATATAGCTCGAACCCGCGAAGCACTGAACGAATTTTTAATTGATCCCCGCACTCACTCCATTAAACTTGTCTATAATATTGAACGAAAAGATAAAAATTTTATTCCCGTTATGGAAAAAATTTATGCGGATCGTGATGAAAAAGGCGAAATAATTAATTTATATGGCATTGTGTCAGATATTACTGAAGCTAGAGAAACTGAAGAACGTTTATTTGATACTATAAGCAATTTGCAGAAGCTGAATGAAGCAAAAGACAAATTTGTATCCCGTATTTCACATGATCTTCGTTCACCTTTTACGAGCATAATCGGTTTTACCGAAGTTTTACTTAATGATTCAAAAATTCTGGAGAATGATAAAACTGAGTATCTGAATTTTATTTTGCAATCCTCACGAAACCTTTTGCATTTTGTAAATCAGCTGAATGAAATAATCAAACTTCAAACTCACAGAACCAAGCTTGAGCCGCAAAGAACAATCCTTAGCAGGCTATTGCATTACTCTATTTCTTCATTCACTGCTCAAGTGGTTGATAAGAGATTGGAAATAAAAGTGTATGTTGGTGAACAGCTTCACATAAATGCAGATGAAAGATTATTTTTAATGCTAATAACGAGTTTAATTAGCAATGCAGTTAAGTTTTCATTGCCTGGAGGTAAAATTACAGTTACGGCACAAGAATTCAACGAAGAGTTTGTCGAAATAATCGTAAGCGATGAAGGAGTCGGAATCGCAGAGAAAAATAAACCAAAGTTATTTAAGATTGACCAGATATTTTTTTCTGAAGGTACAAAAGGTGAAAAAGGAGTTGGGCTGGGTTTGCTACTCTCTAAAGAAATAGTTGAAAAACATGGTGGAAATCTGTGGTACTATTCAACACCAACCCAAGGATCAGAATTTCATTTCACGATTCCGATTTCGAGAAATACAATCCTAATTGTTGAAACAGATTCCTCAGATAGAAATAGCTATGCAGATTTGGTTAAAACAAAGTTTGGTGAGTTTGATCTAATTACTGCTCATGATGGTTATGATGCATTGAGTAAAATTTCTGGTAGAATTCCCTCGCTAATTCTTTTGGACCATGATTTACCATTAATGAAGGGATTGCAATTATTGGAAAACATTTTCAAATCTTACAAAGACACAAAAATATCCACGATTGTAATATTTGAAAAGTTGACGGATGATTTGAAAAATTCATACAACGAAATTGGTGTGACTGAAATTCTTCTAAAACCTATCTCCTTAAAAGTTCTTCAGAAGAAATTTGAGGAACTAATAAGTTCTGCTAAATAGATTATTTTTATCTCTATTGTTCTTAAATTACCACTCAGAAAAATTTCTTACTAATAAATAAAAAGCAAAATAGGAGGTCACATTGAGAATTGCAGTAGTTGGGACTGGGTATGTAGGACTGGTGACAGGGACATGCTTTGCCGAAACAGGAAACGATGTCATTTGTGTTGATGTGGATAAAGAGAAATTAAAAAAATTAAAGAAAGGCATTATTCCAATATTTGAACCAGGTTTGGAAAATTTATTTGGAAGAAATCTGAAAGAAGGAAGATTACAATTTACTTCAGATCTTAATGATGCGGTAAGAAAATCATCCGTGATTATGCTTTGTTTACCAACTCCACAGGATGAAGATGGAAGCGCTGACTTAAGTTATGTTTTGAAAGTAGCAGATGATATTGGGAAATTATTCAAGAAAGAGCCAAAACTTGGATTCAAAATTATTGTTGATAAAAGTACAGTACCTGTTGGTACAAGTGATAAAGTTCGTTTTGCAATAAAGAAGCACGCACCCAAATTTAATTTTGATGTTGCTTCAAACCCTGAATTTTTGAGAGAAGGATTAGCAGTTGAAGATTTTATGAAACCAGAACGAGTTGTGGTAGGTACACGCAATGAGAAAACGAGAAAAGTTATGGATCAGCTTTATGATCCTTTTGTGAGGTCAGGAAACCCAATTTACTTTATGGATGAAAGATCTGCCGAGATGACCAAATACGCTGCCAATTCTTTCCTTGCTATGAAAATTTCTTTTATGAATGAAATAGCGAACCTTTGTGAAGTGACTGGTGCTGATGTTGACAAAGTAAGAATTGCCCTTGGATCGGATTCTCGAATTGGAAAAAGATTCCTTTTTCCGGGAGTTGGTTATGGCGGCTCATGTTTTCCTAAGGATGTTGCAGCTTTAATTAACACTTCAAATGAAGTAAAATACGATTTCAAAATTCTTAAAGCTGTTCATGATATAAACAAAAAGCAGATTGATGTTTTTGTCGAAAAAATCAATAAACATTTTAAAGGAAAAATTTCTGGGAAGAAATTTGCAGTTTGGGGATTAGCATTCAAACCCAATACTGATGATGTTAGAGAAGCGCCATCAATTGCAATAATTAAAAAGCTGCTTGCAGAAAGGGCAGTAATTTCAGCGTACGATCCGGTCGCTAAGGAAACGACACAAAGATCGTTCGGTAATAAGATTAATTATGCCAAGCATCCTTATGATACTTTAAAAAATGCTGATGCGTTACTTATTGTTACTGAGTGGAACGAATTCAGGAATCCTGATTTTGAAAAAATTGCTTCATTTCTAAAACAACCCGTAATATTTGATGGTAGAAATCTTTATGATGTTGATAAGATGAAAGACATGAAGTTTACTTATTATTCTGTCGGACGAAAAGTTGTTAAAAAATAATTCTGATTAATTTAATAATGCTATTAATGCCTGAAGTTGTAGAGAAGAAAGTATCTGTTGCTGAAAAAAGCTGGTATGCACTGTATACAAAACCGCGAAATGAATTCAAGGCAGCCAAGCAACTCGAAATTGTCGGGGTTGATTATTATCTTCCGACGTATGTGAAAATAAGTCAATGGTCAGACAGAAAGAAAAAAATTACCGAACCATTGCTGCGAGGATACATTTTCATTTTTTCGAATGAGAAAGATAGAATCTTATCTCTCGAACAACCTTCAATTGTTAGATGTGTAAGTGAAAGAGGGAAGCCCGCACGGATTCCGGAATGGCAAATTTGCAACTTGAAAAAAATGCTTGAAACAAATGCTGAATTTCATATAAAAGAAGGGTTAGCCCAAGGAGTCAAAGTAAAAATAAAAGAGGGGCCTTTTCAGGGAGTTATTGGTGTGGTTCAAGAAGCTGAAGTTGGAAAAGCGATTGTTGTTTCAATTGATCTTTTAAATCGTTCAGTAATTGCTCATTTACCAAGAGAAAGTGTTTTTGAAATAGTCAAAGAAAAATAATCTTGCATTTTTAACTTGTACTATAAATTTTATTGAGTAGTTATGCTTTCGCAATCAGAAATTATTACGTTGAATAAAGGCGATTTTATAGATCATTTTTTAATCGTAAAGAAATGTGAACTTCGCACTTCTAAAACGAACAAGCAATATTTAGCACTTGAACTTGCGGACAAATCCCTTTCTGTAAACTCAAACATGTTCGAAAGCTTTGAAGAAATTTATTCTAGAATAAAAGCCGGAGATATTGTAAAAGTCAAAGGTGTCATTGAAGATTACCAAGGTTCTCCCCAAATCAAAGTTAAATCTATTCGACCTGCAAAATTTGAAGATGATGTTACGATGATGGATTTTATGGCAAAGTCCAAACGGGATTTGAAAGAGATGCGGAAAGAATTTTTTGATAGAGTTGACAAAATTTCAAATTCGAAATTGAATACTCTGATGAGAATTATTTTTAACGATGATAATTTTGAGAAGTTTTCGATTGCTCCTGCGGGTAAGTCGTGGCATCATTCATATATCCATGGTTTACTTGAGCATACGTTGGAAATAATTAAAATTTGTGATTTGATGTGCGATTTTCATTCTGAAATAAATCGTGATTTGCTAATTTGCGGTGCAATGCTTCACGACTTCGGAAAAGTTGAAGAACTGAGTTTTGAAACCGGATTTGAGTACACTGACAAAGGGAAATTGATAGGACACATTGTTATCAGTGCGTTGTTAGTTGATGAAAAAATTAATGAAATAAAAGATTTTCCTGATGATCTGAAAAACTGTCTGATTCATTTGATCTTGAGTCATCAAGGCAAACTCGAATATGCTTCACCGGTAGTTCCCAAAACTCTCGAAGCAATTGCACTTTACCAAGCGGATGAACTAAGTGCTAAAGTTAATGCATATAAAAATGCAATCGCTACAGAAATAAAATCTGACAGCAAGTGGACTAAATTTATTTCACTTGTATCAACAGACTTATTCAGCCATGGTATTAATTCCGAAACCGAAAAGCAAATAAATAAATCTTTGTTTGATTAAATAAGGTAGCAAAATGATCCCATCAAAAAAGTTCTGCGGAATTTCTTTTCTTATATTTTTCATCTCACTTAGTTTTTCCATTCATGCTCAAATGGTAGAAAAGTTAATTAAAGAGGGTGATAATTTTACCGAAGAGTATAATGATCAGAAAGCATTAGATACTTATCTAAAAGCAGATAAGCTTTACCCAAACAACTGGGAAGTGCTTTGGAGAATAAGCCGCGCTTATGTTGATATTGGTGAACACATGCCCGAAAAAACTGATGAACAAAAAGATGCCCAGCTTGTTGTATATCAAAAAGCACTAGATTATTCTGAAAAGGCAGTTAAGCTCGCTCAAGATAAATCAATAACCTATGTAAGAAGAGCCATAGCAAATGGCAGAATTGCATTATTCAAAGGAGTTTTTTCAGTTGCGGGTGTAGTTAATTCAGTAAAGGATGATTGTGAAAAGGCGATTAAGCTGAACAATGGAGATACTTATACAATAGCACTTGCACATTATGTTTTAGCAAGGACGCATGCGAAGACAAGCGAGAAGTGGGCTCCTGCGAGATCAGTTATTGGGCTTGGCTGGGCTGATAATGAAATTGCAATTGTTGAATTTAATAAAG
>CAYMKU010000016.1:60019-80296 GCA_964391015.1 uncultured Ignavibacteriaceae bacterium | reverse complement strand
GTAAAAGGATATGGAGCTTGTGTAAAAGGATATGAAGCTTGTGTAAAAGGATATGAAGCTTGTGTAAAAGGATATGGAGCTTGTGTAAAAGGATATGAAGCTTGTGTAAAAGGATATGGAGCTTGTGCAAAAGGATATGAAGCTTGTGCAAAAGGATATGAAGCTTGTGTAAAAAGATATGGAGCTTGTGTAAAAGGATATGAAGCTTGTGTAAAAAGATGTCGAGTAATTGTAGGCAAATTTTTAGCAGTATTTAAGAAAATTGGTAAAAATGAGGTTTTCTACATAGCAAAATTTACTTGGTATGAGAAAAACTTAAACGCATAAAATTCCGCTGCTAATTTCATCTTGATGTAATTAAACATATTTTTGGAATAACAAAACCCCACCTGTATCCTCCCCTTTAGTAAAGGGGAGGAAGAATGAAGGGTTCTTAAACAATTGGTGAAATATGAACACACTTTACCTTGGCGATTGCCTTAATGTTTTGCGGGAAAGTATTCCCGATGAATCAGTGGATCTTATTTATAACGATCCGCCGTTTAACAGTAAACGTGATTACAACATTTTCTTTGACGATAAGGAAATACAAACTCAGCGTATTGCTTTTGAAGATACATGGACGTTAAAGAACATACAAGACTCACTCGCTGAACTTCACACATTAAAGACTGATAACCTTTATTTCCTTTTACTTACTTATCAGAAAGTTGCACCGCACGCTTTTCCTTACTTAACTATGATGTCCTTACGCATAATTGAAATGCACCGAGTGTTAAAACCAACCGGTAGTTTTTATTTGCACTGCGACCCGACTATGAGCCATTATTTAAAAACTGCTTGTGATATTGTTTTTGGTGCGAAGCATTTTCAAGCTGAAATCTCATGGAAACGTACAAGTGCACATAGTAATGCAAAACAAGGAAGAAAGAAGTTTGAAAGCATCCGTGATGTTATTTTGTCATATTCAAAAACGAATGAATGGAAATGGAATCAACTTTATACACCATATGATGAAGAGTATGTTGAAAGTTCTTACAGAATGATTGAGAAGGAAACAGGTCGCAAATTTCAAGCAGTTGATTTAACTGCTGCAAAACCTGGTGGCGATGTATCATATGAATGGAAAGGATATAAACTATCAAGTGGTAGATACTGGGCTTATTCTAAAGCAAATATGGAGAAATTTGAAAAAGATGGTAAGTTATATTATACAAGTAGTGGATTACCTAGACTGAAGTATTATATAGATGAAATGCCTGGCGTTCCTTTGCAAAATAGTTGGGATGACATTAATCCAGCCAAATCAAAAGAACGTCTCGGTTATCCAACTCAAAAACCGAAAGCATTACTTGAGAGAATAATTAAAGCAAGCAGCAACGAAGGCGATACTGTGCTCGATGCTTTCTGCGGATGCGGTACAACTGTGGATGCAGCGGAAGGTCTTCACAGAAACTGGATAGGAATAGACATTTCACCAATTGCAATATCATTAGTTAAGCGAAGGTTAGTTGATACTTACGGCGAGCATCTCAGCAAGTATGAAGTAAGAGGAACACCAACAGAAGAACAAAGTGCAATAGAGTTGTGGAAACAAAATCCCAATGCATTCCAGGATTGGTGGCTCACAGAGTTTGAAGTATTCTCTACAACCTTCGGAACAAAAGGTGCGGACAAAGGAATTGACGGAATAGCACAATACTTAATAACACCATTCGCTTCTCCAAGTACAAAGACAAAAAGACAAAAGGGTGGCACTACATATACAACTGAAGAAGGAGTTATACGCGCAGCATTTCAAGTTAAAGGTGGAGTTCATATACAATCAAAAGATATAGATGCGTTACTCGGCGCAATGGATAAACACAAATGTGAGCTTGGCATTTTCTTAACAATAGCAGAACCAACTAAACCAATGCTTGATACAATTGCAAGTTCTGGCTTTATAAAAACTCCCAGTTTCGATATTCCGAGACTACAAATACTTACTCTAAAAGAATACTTTGGCAAGAAGAAGCAATTAAAACTTCCACAAGTGAATATCACATTCAAAGCTGCACAGTTGAAAGGGAAGAAGAAGCAAAACCAAATGAAGATGGATATTTAATTGTTATGACTTGATAACACTAAACCTCCGAGGTTTTAAAAACCTCGGAGGTTTTATCTTATTTATCCTTTACATGGAAAGAGGGACAGAGGGAGAGGTTTTATATCAATTAAACGTCAATACCAAACCTGTAGAAACCCAACTTATTAAAAATGCAAGAAGAGAGCTTAATACCATATCAAATCCATAGTTTAAACATGAATACATCGCTCCCCAAGTGGCAAACAATGCAAACATAACAATTAGAGTTATATATACTTTTTTAGACATTAATGTTTCCTTAACCTAAGGTATCAAGAATTCTACCAAGAAGTATTTTGGACGAGTGCAAAACTTTGCAAATATTTAACTTTTTCATAACGTGAAATGATACATTAGTAATAATGAACTTATTTGAGTAATAATTGATAGAGATTCTTACATAATTGAAAGCATTATTAAACATAGTTAGAATTGTGAATCTAACTTTCCGTGCAATTTAGATTTCGTGTTTGAAAAGGTCAAAGGATAATAATGAGGAACAAAATTTAAGCAAAATCAAATGAAAATCAGGAGAAAAACATGAAAAAAATATTATGTTGTATCGCATTTATTTTAGTTACAATGGTTTTAGTTGGTTGTTCAGAGGAGCCGCCAAGTGTAAGAGTGAGTAACGAAAGAGTTAATAAAGCTAATGTTCAAATAAAGACGGTTACAAATACAATTAATCAAAATGATGTTTCTGGAGGAACTGTTACAAATTATCAAGATGTGCCCGAAGGGAAAATTGATGTAACTGCCGTTATACAGAACGAAAGTGTTTCGCCCACTACTTCATTCAATGCTTCCAGTGATAATAATTATACGATTGTAATTCTGAATGGCGATCCGCCGTTATTAAAAGTAACTGTAACGGGTAAATAAAAAAAGCCTGTCGTAGACAGGCTTTTCTGTTTTTATTTAATTAGTATTTTATTTAAAAAATTGGTTTACATTAAGTAAATTCCCACCGTAGGTTTTGCACTTTTTAGTTTGAACCCATATCACCGCTCAATTAAAATTCACGAAAGAGGAAAATGAAAGTCTATACAAAAAAAGAATTGAATGATTATTTCTTATCGCTTACTTATGACGATGTCAGCTTGATCCCAACTGAAATATCACGGATTAAATCGCGTACCGAAACTACAACATCATGCAGCTTCTTAGGGTTAAACCTTGCACTGCCTGTAATCTCCAGTCCAATGGATAGCGTAACCGGAATTGAGATGGCTAGAACACTTTCATCATTGGGATGTTTGGGAATAGTAAACCGCTTTGATTCATCTCTTGATGAGGTGATTTCAGTAAAAGAAAAAGATAATTCGATAAAAATTGTTTCTGTTGCTTTAAATGCTACCAAAAAATTAATAGAAAAGATTGCGGAGCGTGGATTTATTATTTGTATTGATACGGCTAATGCAAATAATCAGGAAGTGCTGAATAAAACTAAAGAAATTAAAAAAGATTTCGGAGTAAAAGTAATTATTGGAAACATTGCGCATGGTGCAAGCCTGCCAAAATTGGAAGAAGCCGGTGCTGATGCTGTGCGCGTAGGAATAGGGAGCGGAAGTGTCTGTACAACTTCAATTCAAACTGGAATTGGTATCGGACAAGTTTCTTCACTGCTTAACGTTTTATTTGCGAGAGAAAAAAATAACCTCAGTATCAAAATTATTGCAGATGGTGGGATTAAAAGTTCAGGCGATGTAAGTAAAGCATTGGCATTAGGTGCTGATGCCGTAATGCTTGGAAGAATGCTTGCAGGTACAAGAGAAACTCCCGGTGAAGTAATAAAATACAGTGGTCAGCTTTGGAAGAAGTACCGCGGCTCAGCATCATTTGGAGTAAAAATGCGAAATGAATTTATTGAAGGTGAGGAAACAATGATTGGCTATAAAGGAACAGTGAAAAATGTTATTGATAGCATTTCCGATGGCTTACGAAGCTCAATGAGTTATATGAACTGCCAAAATTTAGTTGAGTTTCAAAAAACAGACACCTTCGCTGTGCTGAGTAATAGTTCCTACTTGGAGAGATTACCAAAAATGTAAAACGGGATTTTATTCTTTTTCCCGGTTAGCTTTTCCTATCTCAAAAGCTGGTAAACAAAGAGATACATATTCACACGGTTCATCAAAAGGATTTGAGTATCTAACTCGTGTTCCTCTTTTAATAAAGATTGATTTATTCTTTGTTAAGATTATTTCTTCTTTATCAACTTCAATTTTTTTCTTTCCTGAAAAAACAAATGTTAATTCGTCAAAATCCGGTGTCTGGAAAGGTTCAGACCATTTGGGCGGAGCGATCATATGTGCAAAGCTGAATTGCCCTGCGTCAATGCTTGCTTTGCCAAAATGTTCTTCAATCAATTTCTTATCTGAGGTGGGAACTATGAAGGGTTTTATTTGAAGCTCAAATTTTTTCATTCAATTCTTTTCTGCATTAAAATTTTTTATTCTTAAAGAATTACTAACTACCGAAACGGAGCTTAACGACATTGCAAGCGCGGCAAACATTGGATTTAGTAATCCAAGTGCTGCTAACGGAATACAAATTACATTGTAGAAAAAAGCCCAGAATAAATTTTGTTTGATAGTTCGAATTGTTTTTTTAGATAGCTGTAATGCAGTAACAAGCACATTGAGATCGTTTCGTATGATAACAATGGAACTGCTTTCAATTGCGATGTCAGTTCCTGTTCCTAATGCAATCCCGACGTCACTTTGTGCTAAAGCGGGTGAATCATTTATCCCGTCACCAACCATTGCAACAACTTCATTTGTCTTTTGATATTTTGTAACGACTCTTGCTTTCTTATCTGGAAGAACTTCTGCTTCAAAAGTTTCTATTCCAACTTTATCGGCAATATATTTTGCATTTTGAAAGCTATCGCCCGTAAGCATTACGGTTTTTAACCCTAACTCTTTTAATCTTTTCACCGTTACTGCTGAGTCATTTCTGATAACATCCTCTAATTTTAGAAGCCCACCTATTTTATCATCAATTGCTGCAAAGATAATTGTTCCATTGCTACTCAACTCTTCCGCTGCTTGCTTAACCCAGGTGTCGGTACTAAGTGATTGTTCATTCATGAAAGCGAGATTTCCCACAGCAATTTTATGACCATCCACTTTGCCAAGGATTCCTTTTCCTACAGAATTTTGCAGGAGTTCGCTATCTATCAGGGGGAGGTTTCTCTTGGAGGCAGCATCAACAATAGTTTCTGCAAAAGGATGCTCGGATTTATTTTCAATTGATGCAGCATACTGTAGAAGTTTTTCTTCACTAATATCTTTTGTTTTTATTTGGGATAAAATTGGTTTACCTTCAGTTAAAGTGCCTGTCTTATCAAAAATGATTGTTGATATTTTACAAGCTTTTTCCAAACTTTCTCCATCCTTAATTAAGATACCAAGCTGTGCTGCTTTACCGGTTCCAACAATTATTGCAGTGGGAGTTGCTAATCCAAGCGCACAGGGACAAGCAATAATTAATACTGCAACAAAGTTTATTAAAGAAGTGCTGAATGTACCACCTGAAATTATCCAAACGAAAAAAGTGATTAGTGCAATTGCTATTACTATTGGAACAAAAACGGAGGCAACCTTATCAGCCAAATTTTGAATAGGGGCTTTTGATCCTTGTGCTTCTTCAACCATTTTGATTATTTGCCCAAGCAGAGAATTGTCGCCTGTTTCCGTAACTGCAAATTCAAGGAATCCATTTTTATTTATTGTTCCACCGATTATTTTCGCTCCAATTGATTTTTCTACAGGAATGCTTTCGCCTGTAATCATAGATTCATCAACAACAGAATTTCCTGTTGAAACAATTCCATCGGCAGGAATTTTACTTCCAGGTTTGACAAGGATTGTATCTCCAACTTTTATTTCCTCAATTGATATTTTTTCTTCATTTCCATTTCTTTTTACTAATGCGAATTCTGGTTTCAAATCAAGTAACTTTTTAATTGTAGAACCCGTTTTTGCTTTTGCTTTTGCTTCTAACCATTTTCCCATTAAAACAAGAGTGATAATAACAGCGGCAGTGTCAAAATAAACAAGCGGGGATTGATTTGCGGAAAGGAAAATTTTAGGAAACAATGTTATTCCAGTGCTGTAAATAAATGCAGAACCTGTTCCTACAGCAACTAAAGTATTCATGTCTGCAGAAAAATGTTTGAGATTTGAGAAGAAAGCTTTAAAAAATCTTTTTCCTGAAATAAAAATTACAGGTGAGGTTAATAGTAATAGTATTTTGTTCATATCATCAATGCTTAGTGATAATGAACTCGCAAAATTTCCCCACATCAGGGCCATATTCAAAAGTGCAATTGGAATACTTAATACCAATGATAAAATAAAGTCTTTGCTCAATTTTTTATTTGTGTCAGAGGTAGTAACAGATTTGTTAGAATCAAATTTAGTTATGTTTTCAGGTTGAGGACCAAAGTCAATTTTATAACCTGCTTCTTCTATAGTTTCTGTTACTTTTTTGAAATCAAGTTTGTCCGCTTCATATTCAATCATGGCTTTTTCTGTAGCAAGGTTTACAGATACATTTTTTACACCATCAACTTTACGAATTGACTTTTCGACTCTTGCAACGCAGCTTGCGCATGTCATCCCCTCGACTGGAGCAATAATTCGTCTTGTATTATCTAATTCTTTCATCATTCTGAAAATGGGGGTTAGTCAATTGATCAAACTTTGAGATCGAATCCTGCTTCATTTACAGCTTCTATTAATTGTTTGTCCGAAATTTTTTCATCATCAAATTCAATTTCAGCAGAACCGATTCGAACATCTTTAATTATTAAATCTAATTTTGAAAGTTGTTTTTTCAGTTCCATAACACAATGCTGGCAAGACATTCCATCAATCAATATTGTTTTGGTTATCATTTTTACTTCTCTTTAAAACTTAGGGAACTTTATTTGTTAAATATAAATATAACTTTAAAGCTAAAGTTAATTTGAAAAACAATTTATAAAAATTCATTTATTTATGGTCAGATAAAGGAGGGTTGAAGATAAAGTTTGATGGGTTAAATTAGATTAATGCGGTAATAATAATTCGATTATTATGGATAAATAAAATGAAAAATATTTGACATAAATAGATTAACAGTTATGATAGAATTTACTGTCACTCAAAATTTTTGTACCAGTTCAACTTATTGTGTAAATAAAAAGATGGATTGTTGTCAGGATTATAAACAGCATATATCTTCATCTTTTGCTTTCTGTTTGAATTTTTAGTATTCCTTCGCTCTTCTTTATTCAAGTTTGAATTATGTGCTTCACTGGTATTGAGACCATTGACGACTGCAATTTCATTAGACATAGTTTTTCTTCCCTCCATATTATGCGAGAAATTTATTATTCCTTTTTTATTTCTAGATTTTATTTTGATTATTGTTAAGCTGACTACCACAATAATCAAAGTAACCGAAGTAAGTATTTGTAATAATTTTGAGATAATAGCCAGAAGTTCCAAAATACCCTCATTTTTCTTCTGTGATAACCTCAAAATCCAAGTATCATACCAATGCTAAATCGTTTCTAATCAAGTGTTTTGGTCACCGAAAAACGGTAAACTGAGAATGCAGTTCAAATTGATACTAAACTCAATACTTTTATAGTTTATTCAGGTGGAATAGAATCATTTTCATTGAGTAAATTGTTTTTATAGAACTATTTTAATATTTTTAACTCCTTAAAAAATAAAGAGTTATACAAATTCAAAATCTGAGGTATTGTTATGACCAAAGCAGATATAGTTGATCGAGTTGCTTTAGGTACGGGTTTGACTAAATTAGAAACTGAAGCAATTATTGAAGGTTTCTTTAAAACTGTTATCGAAGCTTTGAGGGAAGGAAAAGGTATTGAAATAAGAGGTTTCGGAACTTACAAAGTGAAAAAGAAAAGATCGCGACAGGCGAGAAACCCTAAAACTGGAGAACAAGTATTTGTACCAGAACATTTTGTTCCAACTTTTAAATTTTCCAAGGACTTTAAAGAGCTTGTTGATAAAGGAATGAAAGCAAATAAAAATGGTTAGTTTCTGTACTGAGTGCGGTGCCAAGGTTAGCGAAGACTTTAAGTTCTGTCCAAACTGTGGTAAGGGGATAAGTTTATCCAATTTACAGACGGCAAAGAAGGTTGAGATTTTGCTCTGCACAAATTGTGGAGAGGAAAATTCCATCGAAAGCAAAGTCTGTAATTCATGTGGAGCTAAATTAGGTGGCAATAGATCAACTAAAGCTATTTCCAATGTTGAGCCCAAAATTGCTTCGTATCAGGTTGAAAAAAGCAAAATAAAGAAACAAACAAAAACTCAGCCTAAGAATAAACCCGAGTCGTCTGTAATGGAAGTAAAAAAACTTGAAAACAAAAAGGTTTTTGTTTTTATCGGCATTAGTTTGTTTTTAGTTCTTTTGATTTTAATTGCCTCGGGTGTGATTGATTTATCGAGTAACGAACCAAAAGAAAGTGTTGCGAATACACAAAATCAAAGCCCTGGTGTTGATCTTAATTCAATATCAAAGATTAATGAATTAAAAAATGTTATTGAAAAAAATCCAGAAAATTTTTCCTCAATGCTTGAGCTTGCAAATCTTCGTTTCGATTCCGGTTTTTATGAGGAAGCAAAAAATGATTATGAGAAATACTTGAAGAGCGATCCAAAAAATGCTGATGCAAGGATAGATATGGCTGTTTGTTATTACAATCTTCGACAATATGATAAGGCAGAATCTGAAATACTTACAGCATTAAAATATTCACCAAACCATCAGACAGGCTTTTTGAATTTAGGTGTAATTTATTTAGCAAAACAAAACACAGAAAAAGCAAAAGAATGGTTTAACAAAACTGTGGATTTAGATCCTAATTCAGAAATAGGAAAGAAAGCAAAATCATTATTAGAATCACATTTAAATACTGGAGGTAACTAATGCCCTGCGGCAAAAAGAGAAAAAGACATAAAATGTCTACTCATAAAAGGAAAAAAAGATTAAGAAAGAATCGTCATAAAAAGAAATTGAGATGATCTAGCACGAAGTTTGCACGAATGCATGGTTGAATGATTGAATGGATGAATGATTGTCTTGCGATTTTGTTTTCATGCAGCCATTCATTCAATCAAGCTCTCACAATTTCGTAAGCTATCTTTGCCAACTTAGCTCAGCTGGTAGAGCAGCTCATTCGTAATGAGCAGGTCGCCGGTTCGATTCCGGCAGTTGGCTCGAAATTTAATTCCACACTTCTCTAACACTTGTTTCAGTTTCTCATCTGAACAAAGCATCAAATTTATCATTACCTATTTCCCAGCTTATTACTCATATAATTTTTGATATTTGTGAAAAATCTTGACTCAAAAATATTAGTCGAATGAATTTTTCTAGGTAGTCTGGCAATTCAGTAATTCTCGATAAAAGTGGTAAAAAAAATAAAAAAAAGCTTGACTTTACGCTAAAAATTCCATTATTTTGGGACACGGTGGGGAAAAGTGGTGAGAAATTCCAAATTAAGGATTTAGAATATGTTTAGCGGTTCATTTTTATACTCATTAGATTCAAAAAATCGTTTGAGTATTCCAGCAAAACTTAGAAAAAACTTACAGCCCGAATCTAAAGATTCATTTGTAATTACTCAAGGTATGGATAAGTGTCTTTTTCTTTATCCGTTTGATGAATGGCAAATCATGGCTGAACGATTAAAGCAGTTAAATCAGTTTGATCCCAATGAGAGAAAATTTACAAGAATGTTCAGTCAAAATGCAACTGATGTTGAGATGGACAATCAAGCAAGAATTATTCTACCACAAACTCATATTCAATTAGCTGGAATTGAAAAGGAAGTTTTCATTCTTGGTTCAGTTAATAAAATTGAATTATGGAATCCAAAAAATTATGAGAGCTATATATCGAACTCACCTGAAAATTATGAACAGCTTGCTGCAAAGGTTATGATGGGGAAATGAGCAATAATCATATTCCGGTTTTATTAGATGAGAGTATAGAGTATTTAATTGGAAATAAATCCGGAAGCTATTTCGATGGTACTGTCGGGTTCGGAGGTCATTCACATAGCATTCTCAAATTATTAAATAAAGATGCTCAATTAATTTCTACTGATGTAGATAAAGTAGCTTTTGAGCACTCGAAAAAAAAATTCTCAAATGATTCACGCGTGAAAATATACAACTTCAATTTTCAGAAAATAGATGTCATTGCAAAGATTGAATCAATAATTGCTTTTGATGGTGTGTTTGCTGATTTGGGTGTATCTTCCTTTCAGCTGGATTCTCAATCTGCTGGATTCACTTATCGGCAAAATACTAAACTGGATTTACGGATGGACAAAAATCTGGCAGTTAATGCTTCAGATATTATTAATTCTTTCAGTGAAGAAGATATTGCTAATATCATCTTCAACTATGGAGAGGAAAAAAATTCTAGAAAGCTTGCATCAAGGATTTGCGAAGCAAGAACCTACAAAAAGATAGAAACTACATCAGACTTGTTAAACATTATTTCTGAAATAACTTCACAAAGATATTTGATTAAAACATTATCGCGAGTTTTTCAAGCATTAAGAATTTATGTGAATGATGAGCTTAACATCCTAAGAGATTTTATTCGTAAAGCGGTCGATCTCTTAAAAGAAGGTGGAAGACTTGTTATACTTTCATATCATTCACTTGAGGATCGGATAATAAAAGAATCATTCAAATTCGAGGCACTGGATTGTATTTGTCCAAAAGATTACCCAATCTGCAAATGCGAAAAGGAATCCCGATTAAAAATATTGACTAAGAAACCAGTGGTGCCTTCCAAAAAAGAAGTGTTGAATAATCCTCGTGCAAGAAGTGCAAAGTTGAGAGCAGCGGAACGAATATGAAAAAAGGGTCAAAGCTAAAAAGACTATGTGGATTATTTATTTTGTTATTTATGGCAGGAGCAATAATAGTTACATATGTCGGGCTAAAAAAAAAATGTGAGGACTTAATTAAACAGAAAATTATTGTAGGCGAAGAATTAAAGAAGCAGAAAAGTAAGAAGAACATCTTGTATGCTCAATATCAAAACTTAAGTTCGGAAGAAAGAATAGTGACAATTGCTGTTTATGAAATGGGAATGATAATTGCCGACCCACCGATTTCTGTAATTACAATTAGTTCAGAAAAAGTTGCTGAGATGCAAACTTCGTTGCAGGGGCAGTATGAGTAATTCAAGAGCTTTGATTGTAATAGTGGCTGTGTCCATGTTTTTCATCCTGCTCATAGTAAAATTATTTGATTTACAAATCCTTAAAAATGAAGAGGCAATTTTTTACGCAAAACGCCAACAAAACAAAACTGAATATGTTAAGGCAGAAAGAGGATTAATCTTTGACAGAAATAACATTTTATTAGTGTATAATCGAAATGATATATCTTTTTTTCTGGATAATAAATTTATTGAATCTAAAGACCGAACAAGTGTAGCGAAAAAACTTTCATCTTTATTTAAAAATAGACCTTCTTATTATTTCAGATTAATGAAGGAAAAATCCAGCACAATTTGTCTTGAGAAAAAAGTATCGAGCGAAAAAGGTCTGCAAGTAAAAAACCTTAAACTACCGGCACTTTATTATAAAGAGGATCCGACAAGAATCTATCATTATAATAGTTTGGCATCTCATATCATTGGATATGTTGATGATCAATTGAATGGAATTGATGGTGTTGAAAGTTCTTTCAATAATGAATTAAAAGGCGAGGATGGAATTAGACTTATTGAAAGAAGTGCAGGTGGCAGGATGATTACTGTTAGGGAAGAGGATACAAAACCTTCAATTCCTGGAGTGAATATTCAACTTACTATAGACAAAAAGTTGCAAGCAATTCTTGAAGAAGAACTAAAAGTTGGTGTGAAGAAGTATGGTGCTGGCTCTGCATCTGGAATTATAATGGATCCAAACAATGGGGAAATTTTAGCTCTCGCAAATGTGAGCGACTATGATCCTAATTCATATTCTGACTTTGATGATTTCCAAAGAAAAAACCGATGTATAACTGATACCTATGAGCCGGGTTCTACAATGAAAGCAATTACACTTGCATCGTTATTGGATCAAAATCTCTGTGGTGAAAAAGAACTTATTAATGTTGAGAATGGAGTGTACAAATTTCAGGATAGAAAAATTCGCGACAGTCATCCACACAAAATTCTTTCTGTGGCAGAAGTTTTAGAGCAATCAAGCAATATCGGCATGGCGAAATTAATTCAAAGAGTAGACGATGAAACACTTTATAAATATTTGCGAGGGTTTGGATTTGGAACTAATACCGGTATTGAGCTCCCAGGAGAAGTAAAAGGAAATTTGAAGAAACCCTCCGAATGGTCTTTAGTCAGTAAAGCATATCTTTCATTTGGCTATGAAATATCTGTTACACCAGCACAATTAGCGGTTGCATATAGTGCTTTAATTAATGGTGGGGTTCTTTATCAACCACGAGTTATCAAGAGATTATTATCTTCGTCAGGTGAAACCAGTCTTGATTTCCAGCCAAGAGAAGTCAGAAGAGTCATTACCCAAAAGACATCTGATAGAATGAGAACTTTATTGGCATCTGTAGTTAAAAATGGAACTGGACAAAATGCTGATTTGGATATTACAACTGTAGGTGGTAAGACAGGAACTTCAAAGATACTAGAGAACGGTAAGTATTCTACAGCTAAGTATAACTCATCTTTCATAGGTTTTTTCCCAGTTGACAATCCTCAAGTTGTTTGCTTGATTCTTTTAAACTCGCCCAAAGTTGGTGGGTATGGTGGGTTAGTTGCAGCACCAATTTTCAAGGAAGTTACTAAAAGAATGCTTGTTTCTCTACAAGAAACATATCAAAACGATTCTCAGAAAACTAAAGAAGAAAGCAAAGACGTACAATTCATTAAGACAAGGAGTGTTGAGGAAGTAGATGTAAAAGAGACGAATACAGTAGGTAAGATGAGGAATTATAACGCTAACCAGAAATATGAATTGAACAATCGTATGCCAGATTTGAAAAACTATTCGCTTCGTGAAGCTCTGGTAATTTTAACTAAGCTAGGAATAGGATATAAGGTATCTGGCTCAGGTAGAATAGTTGATCAAAGTATTTTGCCTGGAATAGAGATAAAGAAGGGGAGTGTTTGTAAAATAATCTGCAATGAATTTAAAAATAGTGCGTATATAAATTATTAATGAACTTAGCGAGTTTGCTGAATAATGTAAAAGTAATCCATGTAGCAGGAGAAATTTCCCGCGGGAGAATTACAGGTATTTATTATGATTCACGAAGGGTTTCCAAGAATTCAATCTTTGTTGCGATAAAAGGTTTCAATACCGATGGACATAAATTTATTCCAGATGCTATAAGCAGAGGTGCTGTGGCAATTGTTCTTGAAGATAATCAAGAATTTTCTGATGAGGTAATTACGAGGCAAGGTGCTGCAAAGATTTTAGTCAGAGATAGTAGAAAGGCATTAGCTGAGTTATCAAATGTTTTTTTTAGTGAGCCATCAAAAAAAATTAAACTTGTTGGTGTGACTGGAACAAACGGAAAAACTACGACAACATATTTTATTAAATCCATTTTTGAAACTGCTGGATATAAAACTGGATTGATAGGAACAATATCCAATTTTATTGGTGATAAAGAGATTGCTTCATCCCTAACAACTCCAGAATCTAACGACCTCAATTTTCTTTTTAATGAAATGCATGACCATGGCTGTAAGTATGCGGTGATGGAAGTTTCCTCTCATTCACTTGCACTCAGGCGAGTGCATAAACTTTTCTTTTCATCCGCGGTTTTTACAAATCTTACACAGGATCATCTAGATTTTCATCAAAATGTAGATTCTTATCTGAATGCTAAGAAAATTTTATTTGATGATCTTGACAGTTCAGCATCAGCCATCTTTAATTCTGATGATCCAAACAGCAGTAGGATTATTGCGGATACTAAAGCGCATACATTTTCATATGGCAGTTCTGAATCATCAGACTTCAAAGTAATGAACATTCAATACGATTTGAAGGGGACCTACTTTGCAGTTAGACACAAAAAACGTGAATATAAAGTTTCAACAAGTTTGATTGGCGATTTCAACGCATATAATGCTAGTGCTGCATTTTCAACAGCAACACTTTTAGGTATTAATCCAGATACAATTCTTGAGGGAATAAAAAGCACTAAGTCTGTTCCCGGAAGATTTGAAGTGCATGGGAAAAAAAATAAAAAAATCATCGTTGATTATTCTCATACACCGGATAGCTTGGAGAAAGCATTGCTTGCTATCAGAAAAATTGTAAAGAACAGCAAACCAGTTTATGCTGTATTTGGCTGCGGCGGAAATCGAGATAAAACAAAAAGACCTTTGATGGGAAAGATTGCAAGTGAAATTGCTGACAAAATAATTATCACTTCTGATAATCCTCGCTTTGAAGAACCAATGGCGATAATTAATGAAATAAAATCAGGTATTTCAAAAAATAATTTCTCAATAATTGAGAATAGAGAAGAAGCAATTAAAAAAATAATTGAATCATCAGAAGATGATGCTGTCATCTTAATTGCCGGCAAAGGACATGAAACTTATCAGGAAATAAAAGGAATTAGAAATCATTTTTCCGATAAGGAAGTCGCTGAAAAATATTTAAATGAATGAAAAGGTTATGCTTAACTATTGAAGATTTCTTTCAGCTTAAAGATGCTGTGCTTTACAATGCTGAAAAAATAAAACCTGTTTCAAAAATCACAATTGATTCGAGAAATGTTCCTGCAGGTTCTTTATTTATAGCTATCAAAGGTGAAAAATTTGACGGGCATGCTTTTCTGCAAGAGGCTGTAAAAAAAGGTGCTTCTATAGTTCTTGTGAATGGTGATAAACTAAATCTTTGTGATAAGATTAATGTCCCAATTATTTCTGTAAAAGATACAACATTAGCTCTTGGTGAACTTGCTGCAATGTGGGGAAAGAAATTAAAAACAAAAATAATTGGTATTACAGGCAGTGCTGGTAAGACGACAACTAAGGAAATAATTTTTACGCTGCTTAGCGGCAAGTATAAGGTGAATAAAACGTTAGGAAATAATAATAATCATATTGGAGTTCCGCTTACTCTTTTCAATACGTCTAATAAACATGAATATCTTGTGCTTGAGCTTGGTACTAATCACTTTGGAGAAATTAAATACACGGCTGAAATTGCAAATCCTAATTATGCAATGATAACAAACATTGGCTCCTCTCATCTTGAATTTTTGAAGGATAGAAAAGGTGTGTTCAAGGAAAAAGTTGCTTTGTTTGAACGTACCGCATTAAACAATGGTATGCTCTTCATAAACAATGATGATTTACTGTTAGCCAATGCAAATAAGAATTATGAAAGAAAAGTAACATTTGGTTTGAAAGAAAAATCGGATGTTAAAGGTGAGATAATAGACTATACCAACGATGGTAAACCATTTCTAAAGACAATCTATAAAAGAAAAAGTTCAACATTTGAGATTCCACTTTATGGAGAGCAAAATGCCCAAAACTTTTTGGCAGCATTAGCAATTGCATTCAGGATTGGACTTAGAAGTGAAGAGATTAAAAAGAGATTGAGAAAAATTCATGCAGTTGATAAAAGGCTGAATGTTCAAAAAATGAAGAATTTTATTCTTATTAATGATACATATAATGCAAATCCGGATTCGATGAAAATGTCTTTACAGTTATTGGCTAAAGTCAACAAATATAAAAATCGTGTTGCCATATTAGGAGATATGTTTGAGTTGGGTAAGGATAGTAAAATTATGCATGAGGAATTATCGAGCGTCATTATTAAAAACAAGATTAATTCGGTTTACACGATTGGCAAATTCACGAAATATCTGAATCAGAAATTAAAATCTAAAAGTGTTGAAGTTCATCACTTTAGTTATAGAGAATCTTTAAAAGACTTTCTAAGAAAAAAATCTTTTTCGAATTCAATTGTGTTAGTTAAAGGTTCTCGAGGGATGAAGATGGAAGAGTTTGTTGAAACAATAAAATCTTCTCACTAATCGGAGTAATTATGGAAAAAGAATACTATTTAACTGATCATGATCAAAATGTTAAAGGTGGTGTTTTGTGGTGGTTGCTTTTACTAGTATTCTTAGTCTCGGTAACGTTATTTGCAAGTGATGTAGAAGAAAAAAACAATCTGCATCATGATAAAAGCAAGTCCAAAATAACGAAGTCAATACTTACTTGATATAAAAGGTTTATAAATTTTTTCGTTTTCTGTTGAATTAATCTAAAAACTGATCTTAATGCTTTATTATTTATTTGAATATATAAATAAGATATTTAATCCGCCTGGATTTGATGTTTTCAGATTTTTAACATTTAGATCTGCGCTAGCAGCAATAACAGGATTACTATTAGGATTATTTTTATCACCTAAAATAATTCGCATTCTAAAGCAAAAACAAATTGGTGAAGCAAAGAAAATAGATGGACCAAAATCACATTGGTCAAAAGCAGGTACTCCCACAATGGGTGGAATCATTGTTGTGTTATCTGTAGTTATTCCTGTTTTGTTATGGGGCGATATTAAAAGTATTTATATAATTCTTATTGTGTTTGGTACTCTAGTATTAAGCTGTGTCGGGTTTTTAGATGACTACTTAAAAGTTATTAAAAAATATCCCAATGGTTTAATAGCAAGGTACAAACTATTAGGACAAGTTTTTGTCGGAATAGTTATCGGATCGGTAATTTATTTTTCACCGCAATTTGGCGGAATAAATTCTATAACGACAGTTCCTTTTTTAAAGGATATAAATTTTGATTTTTCAATTTTTTACATTCCTGTTGTTATATTCATCATTACAGCTACATCTAATGCGGTTAACTTAACCGATGGGTTAGATGGATTAGCAATTGGTGTGATAGCAATTGTTATGATTGCGCTTGCTATTATAAGTTATGTCAGCGGTAATGCAATATATTCAGATTATTTAAATATTATTTATTTGCCTGGTTCTGGAGAGTTGACTGTTTACGTTGCGGCTTTGGTTGGCGCATCATTAGGATTTCTTTGGTACAACTCTTACCCTGCACAAGTTTTTATGGGTGATACTGGTTCCCTGGCTCTCGGAGGTGCATTTGGGATTTTAGCAGTGTTAATTAAAAAAGAGCTTCTTATACCAATCCTTGGCGGAATATTTTTTCTTGAAACAATTTCCGTAATTGTGCAAAGATTGTATTATAAGTACACTAAGCGAAAATATGGAGAAGGTAAAAGAATTTTTAAGATGGCTCCAATTCATCATCATTTTGAAATGCTTGGATGGCCTGAACCTAAAATCGTAACTCGTTTTTATATTGTTGCAATCATCTTAGCTATTATTAGCTTAACATCATTCAAGATACGTTAATGGATTACACAGGTAAGAAAATATCAATCCTTGGTGCTGTTAGAAGCGGAATTGGCGCTGCTAAACTGATAAAGAAATTAGGTGGGATACCATTTGTAAGTGACGCCACAGACTCTGAAAAAGTTAAAAAATCAATTGAAGTTTTACAGGACCTAGGTATTGGTAATGAAATCGGTGGTCACACTTCTCAAGTTTATGATTGTGATGTAATGGTAGTTAGCCCAGGTGTGCCGTTAGACTCTGAGGTAATTAAATCAGCAAAAGAAAAAAAAATCAAAATGATAAGTGAGCTTGAATTGGCTGCTTCTGTTTGCAAAGGAAAGATTATTGCTATAACAGGAACTAACGGAAAAACCACAACCACCAGTTTATGTGGTCATGTTTTCAATGTTTGCGGAGCAAAAACTTATACTGCAGGAAATATCGGACTAGCATTTTCAGAAATTGCATTTGACGTAAAAGTAAATGAATATGCCGCTATTGAAGTATCTAGTTTTCAACTTGATCTGGTTGATCAATTTAAACCTAACATAGCTGCAATATTGAATATTACTCCCGACCATTTAAATCGGTATGAAAATAATTATCAGAATTATATTAATTCAAAATTGCAGATTTATAAGAATCAGGATAACGAAGATTTTCTTATAATCAATCGAGATAATGATGTACTTGTAAATTCGCTAACAAAACATGCCAGCAGCGATTATTATTTTTCACTTTGTCAAGTAGAAAATTATGGAAGCTACATTGCGGGTGAGGAAGTAATATTTAATAAAAATGAAAAAGAAGAGTTTCGTTGTGCACTATCAGATATAAATCTTCGTGGTGAGCACAATTATGCCAATGCAATGGCGGTTATTAATGCGGCTAAGATATACAATTTTGAAAATGAGAAGATAATTGAGGGACTAAAAACCTTTAAAGGTGTAGAACATCGTCTCGAATTCGTTAGAGAAATAGCGGGAGTAAAGTATATCAATGATTCAAAAGCTACTAATGTGGATTCTGTTTGGTATGCGCTAAGAAGTTTCGACCAGCCCATTTATTTGATTCTTGGTGGTCAGGATAAAGGTAATGATTATAATCAGATTAAAGATCTTGTTTTAAGTAAAGTAAAAAAGATTTATGCGATTGGTTCTTCTGCGGATAAAGTTTTTAATTTTTTTCACCATGATGTAAAGGTTGAGATTAAGCAAACTCTTGAAAACGTTATCTTAGCTGTAAACAGCGAAGCACGAGAAAACGATATCGTTCTTCTCTCACCCGCTTGCGCAAGTTTTGATATGTTCAATGACTATGAGCACCGCGGGAGAGTATTTAAAGATGTAGTAAATGAATTGTAAATGAAAAAATCAGCTTTAATAATAATTATTATTAGTACCTCGCTTTGTGTGTTAGGCTTAGCATTCGTGATGAGTGCAAGCAGTACATACAGCAATGTAAAGTTTGAAAGTTTATTCCGTTTATTTAATTCTCACATTTTTCGTGTTGCACTTGGTTTGTTTTTTTTAATTGGGTTTTCAATAATACCATATGAAACTTATAAACACATTAGCAAAGGATTAATGATTTTTATAACTGTTGTTTTGATTTATACCCTGTTCTTTGCACCTCAAATCAAAGGTTCAGGAAGATGGATTAATCTTGGTTTTGTCAACTTTCAACCAGCGGAATTAGCAAGATTATTTCTGATCATTCATTTAGCTGCATTGATTGAACGAAAGGGAAAATTAGTGCAAAAATTCAACACATTGTTCTTGCATTTGTTTTTCTGGGTGGTTGTTACTTCTGCAGTGATATTCTTTCAACCTAACATCAGCAACGGACTGATATTAATTATTATTTCCTTGGCCATGTTTTTTGTGGGCGGTGCCAACCTTAAACATACTTTATCTATCTCCATAGGAAGCATATTTGGTACTTTATCTATAGCTATGTTTTTTGAACATTCAAGAAATCGAATACTTTCTTTTGTTAAAAGTGTTCTTTATGGCGGCGGAATAAATGAACAAGTAAATCAGGCATTGTTAGCGCTTGGAAGCGGAGGTTGGTTTGGGCAAGGTATTGGTAATAGTAAGCAAAGCAATTTGTTTCTTCCCGAATCCTATGGTGATTTCATTTTTGCTATAATCGGCGAAGAACTTGGGTTTATAGGATCTGTATTAGTTGTGGTGGGATATTTTATAATATTTTTTGCTGGGATCTTAGTAGCTAAAAAAGCACGTGATACATTTGGTCAATTGTTAGCATTTGGGATTTCATTCTCCATTATTCTGAATGCTTTCATTAATGTTGCTGTAACAACGGGAATATTTCCAACAACAGGAGTTCCGTTACCATTTATTAGCTATGGTGGGACTTCAATTATTATTACGTGTGCATCGGTTGGAATCCTTGTCAACATTGCAATATTGAATGCTAAATATATTACTCCTATTCAAAAAATTAATTATGCTCATGCAGAAGAGTCGGTATAGATTTTTATTTGCCGGTGGAGGTACAGGTGGACATTTATTTCCAGCTATTGCTGTTGCTGAAAGAATAAAATCTGTTTTACCGGAAGCCGATATTTTATTTATCGGTACGAAATCTAGAATCGAGGGAAAAGTAGTTCCGAAATTAGGCTTTAATTTTAAGTCAATCTGGATAAAAGGTTTCTCAAGAAGAATTACAATAGAAAATTTATTATTTCCAATAAAGCTT
>CAYMKU010000016.1:0-59919 GCA_964391015.1 uncultured Ignavibacteriaceae bacterium | reverse complement strand
TATTTCTTGGTGTTCCGGCAATTTTGGTTCCATCACCAAATGTTGCAGAGAATCATCAATTCTACAATGCCAAATCACTTGCAGATAAAGATGCAGCTGTTTTAATAGAAGATAAAAATTTAAACGAAGAATTTCTAAGAACGGTTAAGTCGCTGATATCGGATGAATCTAAATTATTGAATATGAGCAGAATTGCTAAGCAATTAAGCAAACCGGATGCAACTTTTGAAATAGCTAAAAGAGCAATTAAATATGTAAGGCCAGAGATAGTGAATTAAAGTGGAAGACAAAAATAATTTTAAATATAACATGTCATTCTATTATCAATCAACAATAATATATTTTGTTGTGTTTTTGCTTTACCTTGTAATTCGTGGAGAATTTATTGAAGACTCTTACAAGCTGGTTACCAAAGATCCTATTATTTATTTCTTGGGAATAATTGTGTTGATTTCACTAATTAGCTTGTTGTATAATCTGTACAAAGGTAAGCAATTAAGAATTGATGATGATGGGATTCGCTTTATAGATCGTTTTAAGAAGAAGATTTTTTTATTTAAGGACATGGAGCAAATAAAAATTTCAAAAATTCGCTCATCGAGATTAAACAATACAGCATTTAGATTAATACGAATAAAAATGAATAATCGCCGGCGACCATTAATAATCAGACCTTATGATTATGAAAAGCAAAATGAATTAATAAACCGATTTGAGGAAATTAAACAAAGGATCGAAAACCGCTAATGTTTAAGAATATTAAGAAAGTTCACTTTGTTGGAATCGGTGGGATTGGTATGAGCGGAATTGCCGAGATACTTTTGAATCAGGGTTTTGAAGTTTCTGGTTCGGATAAGAATTTTTCTGAGATCACCAAACGATTAAGTGAACTTGGTATGATAATTTATGAAGGTCATTCTCCAGAAAATCTTAAAGATGCTGATGTACTTGTTTACTCTTCGGCAGTAACGCTTGATAATCCAGAGGTCCAAGCTGCAATCAAAAGAAAAATACCCATTATTAAAAGATCTGAAATGCTTGCTGAATGCATGCGGATGCAATATGGAATTGGAATTGCCGGAACACATGGGAAAACAACTACAACCTCAATGGTAGGGTTGACTTTAACAGAAGGTAATATTGATCCTACTATTATTGTTGGAGGAAAGTTAAGTGGTTTAGGAGGAACGAATGCACGTTTAGGTAATGGGGAATTTATAGTAGTTGAAGCCGATGAATTTGATAGAACTTTTTTGAAGCTCACTCCCACAATAGCCGCAATAACCACTTTGGAAAGCGAACACCTTGATACTTACAAAGATCTGGAAGACATTAAGTCAGCTTTTATAGAATTTGCCAATAAGGTCCCATTTTATGGGTTTGTTGTTCTGTGTTTGGATGAACCTGCTTTACAAGACATCATACCGCAAATAAATAAAAAGGTACTGACGTATGGTTTAACTGTTCAAGCTGATTTGCGTGCAACTGATATTGAATTTAAAGACTTCACATCTTCATTCAACGTGAAGTATCATGGAGAAGAGTTAGGAAGATTAACGCTCAAAATTCCTGGATTACACAATGTTAAGAATTCACTCGTTGCTGTTTGCATTGCAAAAGAGCTGGGTATCCCATTTAGCACAATTAAAAAAGCTTTGGAATCATTTAGCGGTGTTTACAGACGGTTTGAGGTAAAGTACAATAAAGAGATTATGGTGGTTGATGATTATGCTCATCATCCAACGGAGACAACCGCTACACTTGCTGGAATTCGTGCTGGTTGGAGTAGAAGACTTATTGCTGTTTTTCAACCCCATCTGTTTTCTAGAACCAGAGATTTTTATCAGGAATTTGGAAGATCGTTTCTTAACTCTGATATTTTTATTTGCACAGATGTTTATCCCGCGCGTGAGGAACCGATTGAAGGCGTTACAGGCAAATTGATTGCTGACGTAGCGCGCAGTTTTGGTCACAAAAATGTGCTTTATGTTGAAAATAAAAGTGACATTGCTAAAACACTTAATGAAATAAAAAAAGACGGTGACATAATTGTAACCATGGGAGCTGGGGATATATGGAAGTTCGGAGAAAAATTTGTTGTGTCTCTTAGTGAAGAATAAGTTATGAACCAGACAAAAAGCAAAATATTTGGACTTCTAATTTTTATAATTATTGTAACTATACTCTTCTATGTTGCACTTAAACCGACACAGAATGAAGAAAAAAAAATTAAATCAATAAGTCTTACAGGAAATGATTTGCTTCCTTACAGTAGTTATTTGAACTTCGCAAAGCTTAGTGAGACGAACAATTCGACCATGGTTACTTTGCCAATATTAAAAGCTAGACTGGAAAAACATCCATTTGTTGCGGTAACAGAAGTTGAAGTATCTGAATCTTATAATGCTAAAATTTACTTGAAAGAAAAAAAGGTGTTAGCAATTCTAATGTATAACGATCAAGCAATGTTGCTAACAGATGAATTACAATTGGTGCCACTTTTGTCCAATATGAAAACTGCTGATTTGCCGATTATTAGTAATTCCAAGAACGCAAATCATTACAAGGTTCTGGAATTCCTTCAATCTGCCGAGATCGTAGAGGCTAGTAACATCCTTAATGCAATTAAATTTACAAATGAGGAAATGTTTAAGAATTTATCAGAAGTAAATCTTAATGGTGGTGATGGTATTACGCTTATATTTTCGAATATACATCCAATTATAAAATTTGGGACAAGTGAAATTTCAAAAAAAATTTTAATACTTAATTCAATTTGGAATCAAATGAAATATGATAATGATTTAAGTCAGAGTGATTATGTTGATTTAAGATTTGAAAATCAAATTTATTTAGGCAAAGCCGAAGAAACACAAATATGAAGAGAAACATTATTGCTGGACTCGATTTGGGCACAACAAAAGTTTGTGCAGTAATTGCTGAACAAGTGAATGAAAATCATTTTGAAATTTTAGGAAGTGATTCGTCTCCCTCCGAAGGATTGCACAAAGGATTAGTAGCTAATATTTCCAAAACAGCAGATGCGATTAAAGAAGCGGTCTCGAAAGCATCAAACAAAGCGGGTATAAGTATTAACTCTGTGAATGTCGGTGTGGCGGGGGAGCATATTACAAGTATGCGTCACAGAAATTACGTTACAATAAGCAGAGAAGATAAAGAAATTACTAAGGAAGATTTAAATCGGCTTGAAGCGGATGTTCGAACAATTCGAATCCCTTCAGATAGGCAGATTCTCCACATAATCTTTGAGGAATTTTCGATTGATTATCAGGGGGGAATTGAAAATCCAATTGGTATGTCTGGTTCAAGATTAGAAGCAACCAATCATATAGTTCTAGCTTCAATTCCTGCAATCCAGAACATAAAAAAATCTGTTGAGCGGGCAGGGTTACAGGTAAATGAATATGTGTTGCAACCAATTGCGTCCAGTACATCTGTTTTAGATGATAGTGAAAAGGACCTCGGTGTTGTCTTGATTGATATCGGAGGTGGAACAACTGACATAGCAATATTCCATAACAAAAGTATTAAACACACGAAGGTTATAGGTGTTGCAGGAAATCAAGTGACGAATGATATTCGCGAATCTTTAGGGATCGTAACAGAAGAAGCTGAAAAATTAAAAAAAGAATATGGTTATGCCATTGAAACGGCAATCATCAAAGATGAAGATGTTCTAATTCGGGGAGTTGGTGCACGAGGCAATACAAAAATTCCTATTAGCCTTCTTACTCAAATAATAAGTTTGAGAATGAGAGAACTTTTTATTCTTGTTGATAATGAAATAAGAAGCACAGGATTTAAAAATAAAATTAAAGCTGGAATTGTATTAACAGGCGGTGGCTCATTATTAAGAGGATGTACAGAATTGGCTGAAGATGTTTTTGGCTTACCAACAAGGATTGGTGTGCCTCAGGAAATGGGAGCAAAACTACCGAATGAAATTGAAAGTCCTGAGTTTGCTACTGTTGTGGGATTATTAAGCGGGGTTCCTGGTAATAAAACAAGGAACTATCAGAATATAATCAAACCTAATGTTGATCTTAGGAAAAATAAGGTTTCAGTATTCTTTAAAAAGGTACAACAATTTTTTGATGAAATATAAATTATCTAAATAAGGAGGTAACATGTCGCATTTCGCAACTTTAGACAGAGGTAAAGCCATGTCTGCAGTTTTAAAAGTAGTAGGTGTTGGTGGTGGAGGGTGTAATGCCATCGAAAGTATGATTAAACGGGGGTTGCAGGGGGTTGAATATGTCTCTGTTAATACTGATGCTCAAGTGCTAAGAAGCAGCAATGCTACGCATAAAATTCAAGTCGGGGCTAATATTACTCGTGGACTTGGTGCTGGTGCAGATCCTAATGTGGGTAAAAAATCAGTTGAGGAAGATAGAGAGAAAATTGCTGAAGTACTTGCTGGAAGCGATATGGTTTTTGTTACTGCTGGAATGGGTGGAGGTACCGGAACAGGTGGTGCTCCAATCATTGCATCAATCGCTAAAAGTATTGGTTCACTTGTCGTTGGGATTGTAACCAAACCGTTTAAATGGGAAGGCAAAAAAAGAATGCTTAATGCAGAACAGGGTATTCAAGAACTAAAACAATATGTTGATAGTTTAATTGTAATTCCAAATGAAAGACTTTTAAGTATCTTAAATAACCAAACAAATGCATTTGAAGCATTTGACAAACCGAACGAAGTTCTTTATGAGGCGACAAGAGGCATAGCAGATATAATTACGGTTGAAGGATTGATCAATGTTGATTTTGCAGATGTAAGAGCTGTTATGAATCAAAGCGGTGAAGCTTTGATGGGATGTGGAATTGCAAGTGGTGAGAATAGGGCTATTGAAGCTGCTCAAAAGGCAATCTCAAGTCCGCTTCTTGAAGGAGTGAATATTAAAGGTGCAAAAAGCGTTCTTTTGAATGTAACTGGTTCAAGCAGTCTTACAATTCAAGAAATTAACGAAGGTAATAATGTAATTTTTGAAGCGGCAGGTGAAGAAGCTAATGTAATTTTTGGCTGTGTACAGAAAGAGGATATGAATGATTATGTATCTTATACTGTGATCGCAACGGGATTTGATGGTTCAACCAGAAGCTTTATCTCTCGAAACTCAAAAAGCACTAAGCAAAAACCCAAAGAACCCGATGTCTTTGCTGGAAAATTCAATTTTGGTACACCGGATGAAGTTGATTCGAATGATCTTGAAGTGCCAACGATCTATAGGGTTAAGAGGCCTACTTCTCAATTAGAAGTGGAAAATGAACAAGAAGATATCAACAGCGGATTTATTTTTAATGCTAACAAGTTGAATTGGTCTAAAGAAAAATCTCAAAAGGATAAAGAGGAACAAAAGGTAAATGATGAAGAAGATAGCTCTTCGTTTTTACGGATGATAATGGATTAAAGCGTCGTATTTACTTTTTTACATGGAAAAGTTTCTTGCTCGGTAACCAAAAGGTTCAAAAATGTATAAATCAGTAGAAAATAGGCGATTTTTAACTGGTTTAATTGTTGAGGCTAAAAATTTGAAATAAGTAGGTTTTTTAAGAAAAAAATAATAATCAAATCTTGGTCAGGGAGTAGAAATGAATTTATTAGAATTATTCGGAATAGTTTTTCTGGCAATGGTTGTTATAAACGCCTTTGTTGGAGTGTGGGCAGTTAAAACGGCGGGTAATGAAGAAGAATTTACAATCTCTTATAGTTCGAGTAAGTGATTTTTAGTTAAATAGTTTTCAATTCAATTTTAATCCGGCTTAGTCCGGATTTTTTTATTTAAAGCATGATTTAGATAAAAAATTTATTATTTACACATTCCTAATGTATACTTGAAATTGTTTTCCCACTGATAAAAAAGGATTTTAAGTGTTCTGTAGATAAATTAATTAGAATTATTTGAGATTTACAAACTGAGTTGGAAAATCTAAATCTGCTTCTTTAACCATTTTTATTACAGTTTGGAGATCATCTATTTTCGCTCCTTGTACTCGTATTTGCTCATCTTGAATTTGTGTGTTAACTCTGAGCTGAAGGTCCTTTATCATTTTTGTTATGCGTTTGGCATTATCTTTAGTGATGCCGCTTTGCAAAATAATTATCTGTTTTAACCTGCCGCCTGCTGCTTCTTCAGCTTCTTTAGGTTTTAGGGCTTTAACGGATATTCCTCTTCTAATAAATTTGGTTTGGAGAATGTCATAGCTTGCCTTTAGAGAATAATCATCCCTTGTATTAATTGAAAGAAGTTTTTCCTTTTTATTAAGCTCAATAGTTGTGTGAGAATCTTTTAAATCGTATCGCTGGTTTATTTCTTTCAATGCTTGATTTATCGCATTATCAGCTTCTTGCAGATCAATTTCAGAAATAATGTCGAATGAATGTTGTTGTGCCATAAAAATATTTACTTTGAATAGACAATAATCTTAATAAATAGGTTTTATTTGAGATGGATCATTTTTTTTGTATAAATTACTTCGTTCGTTTGCAAGCGATAGAAATAAATGCCGCTTGCCAGGTCTGAGGCATCGAATTCAATTTCATAATTTCCAAGAGGTTTTTCCTCATTCAATACAGTTTTCACTTCGCTACCCAAAATATCAAATACTTTTAGCGAAACATGAGTTTGTTTAGGTAGTCTAAATTTTATTTTAGTCTCTGGATTAAATGGGTTCGGATAGTTTTGCAACAGCTCGAAATTTTCTGGTGGTCTATTATTCGCATCTTGAATAATCAAAACAGTTTTACTCATTCCGCCACCAACAATTGTAATACTTCCCACTCTAACTCGATCAGTTGTGTTTTCAGAGCATACCACAATCAACGTGTCATCTTTATATCCGCTTTGAGGAAATACTGAAAACCAGTCTGCATCGTGAGTCACTGTCCAATTAGAATTATACAGAACTGAGAAATAAATACTATCGGCAATATACGGGATGCGTTGTTCGGATGGTGAAACTGCCAATACAAATGGGGCAGCATCTTGTGTAACGGTAATAGTTTTGATTATTCCTCCACCTGAAATCGTGATATCACCTGACCTTGGAAGGAAAGAGGTATTTGTCTGATAATTCGTCTTTAGTTGGTATCCATTCTTATTTGAGTCTATTGAAACGGTAAACCAACCAGTATTCTCATCTACTATCCAATTGATATTAGAATAGACTTTGAAATTTGTTTGTCCTGCTTGAGAAGGAATATTGGCATATGATGGAGCGACAGTAATATAGTTTTTAGTTTGTATAGGTTTAAGACTAAATCCACTTACTTTAATATCTCCAGAGGTATAATTAATGCACTTAATTGTCCATGAGATCACAGATACATCTTCGGGAATGAATAAAGAAGTATCCCTTGATAAGGATTGTGCTAGGTTGTATTTTTTCCATACAGAACTTGTTGCCGGGAATTTATAATGTAAATAATTATCAGTACCTACAAGGAAGATGACATCAATTGTATCTCCTTGTTCACCTTTGACCCAAAATTCAAAATTGTTATAACCTTTCTCTATTCCTCCCAAGTCAGTAATTGAGCAAAATTGTCCAACTTTATTTATTGAATAACAGAAGTCACTTGCTGAAGGATATCCATCAGTCTTGTCTAGAGCTCCCTCGACGGCTTTATCATATCCATCAGAGATACTATTAGAATCCAGATCAACATTTAAAGGAGGGAAAATATTTTCATTAGGATCAGGAGTTTGATTGTATAAAATATCTGCCCATTCCGAATAGGTATGGATAGGTATGTTATTCACGAGACACCATTGTATTAGCTTTTCTGTTCTATCTAAGAAACCTGACCACCCTCCCAATAAACCGCCAATACTAAATGTGAAATGTGTTTCTCCAAAAACCACATGATGTTTTGCTATTCTATGTGCGATAAAAGATTTACACTGATCAAATGTCCAATTATCGTCTCTAAAATCACCATAGTTCATTCCAAATTGCTTGTCGTTATTAGGATTGTATTCATTAAAAACTTTTAGTCCAGGGTCAGGAAAAATTCCTGCCGATTTATAGCCGAGCCCATCGCCTAATGCTACTTTCATCTCATTTTTATAGAGATGAGGATGGTATCCTCCTGGTTGAACCCAGGAATATGGCCTAAGTAAGTTATAATAATCTGCGAATCTAAGCTGTTCTTCTGATAATGCCTTTATTCCGTCAGTGGTTAGATGAATGTTGTCATAATCAAAATTATAAAACTGAACATTCTGATGTGAACCAAGATCGACACTGTTAGACCACACATCTGTAACTCTTAGAGTGTTGTCATCTAACCAACCAAGTGTTTCATGAATAAAAACCAATTTATTTAATGATGGAAAGTATAAATAACAATCTGATTTAGAGAAAATTGAAAATATTCCGCTTAGGCTTATAATAGTATCTTTTTTTATATTAACATAACCAGTTCTTTTCGCGAAAGCAATATCAGGATCAGCAAAATTAAGTTCAACTTTATTTCCATCAATTCTATGAACACCAGGGTGATTATAGTAATAATCTGTAGATAATTTAGTATAAAAGAAGTTAGTTCTATGCCAAGGAGTGTGGTCCAATAATTCGTGACCACTATATTGAATTTCTCTCAATTTGTTGGCATATTCTACGGTCATTGCATCCATGCCAAAGTTGATTGCGAAGGTAAATTTCTGTTTGTATTTATTAAACAATGCAGCATAGTCGAGATAATTAGAGATAGGCTGGTCATCATCAGTTCTAAAACATATTCCTCCTCGCTTAGAGATATATGTACTTGTGGATTGAGCATAGATAATACCAGATGTGTTAATAACCCACAAGATAATTGTTAAAGATATTTTTGTGATGAATGAGGTATAATCACCTTTTTTTGACATTACCATTCAATATTTTAGTTATAACGACTTATTATTACGCAAGTTATGTGCCTAACTGATAAATATTTCTTTATTTGAAAATTAACAAACTGATTGGTAAATGAACAATAAAAATATATGCAAAATATAGTTTTAATATTATTTCAAAAATAATAGATAAAAATGACAAATCAATTCTTATTAAAACTACTACAAGCTAAGTTTAATTTAGACTTGGATAAATAATTCATGGTGTTCATTTTTTTGAGGGGGAAGTAGTGATTTGTTTCTAAGTTTGAATTTTACAGAAGATTGTTATCTAAATATTTTCCTATTGAGTTAGTGAGCATTATCTTAATAAAAATTAGACCATTTGTGACATATATTATTGCAATTAGTTGAAATAAGAAAATTTCTAATAAATTCTACATGGGTTATTTGTGGGATAAATTTTTGTTAGTAGATTTTTTGCGATTATTGCTGACTTGAATAGTTCTTTAGATTAACATTTTGGAATGTTTTTTCATTTACAAAACTTTAATCATTTTTAATCGCGTCATTCATATGTAATATCAATTTGTTACTGCTTCTTAGGTAATTTATAGTGTTATTCTATTCTGAAATTAAATTGATTATGCATTTTTGAATTTTGGGATATTGTAGAAAAGGATACAATGCATTTATTCCCGAATTACTATTATTGAGTACTATCGTTACATCTGTTCCATCTACAAAACCATCGCCTGTGATATCAGTAATAATATAACCCAATAATCCTGAATTAGATGCGTTGAAACAATTTGTAACATCTGCACCATCAATAATATTATCTTGGTTAATATCTCCTGCATAGATACACCATTTATTTCCAATCTTCACCATATTGTTTCCGTACGCTTTTGAGGAATCAAAAGTAAAATTATAACTTGTACCCTCTGGGCTTAAAACTAAAGGGTTTGTGCTCCATGTTTCAATTGAGTTACGATGTTTGATTATCAAATAATAATTTCCAGGCTTAGTTCCCATCCAAATATTGTGCTTAATTCCATCATCAGCGACAATATTTCCGTCTCTATGCAAGAACACACTGCGAGATATAGCCGAAGAACTGGAAGAGTCTGATTTGAGTTCAATCAATAACCAATCCACTACGTTCTGTGGCACAGTTGATACTGTACGGGGATCTTGAGTATATGGTGAAGTTTTGGGTATGTAATCATTAATCAATGTATTCATACTATCTTTAATCGAATTATATGCTCCCTCAAGCAATAGAGTAGCTGCAAGTGATACTTTATAATCACAATAACTTAATCCAGCCAATCCAGCTTCATAATGATTTTGAATTTCACTTTGACTTAATACTTTACCGTAGATTGCCACTTCATCAATAGCGCCTTTAAAATGAAATCCGTTGCTTAGATTTAACCACCCAATATTTAAATTGGCTGTGGCCGAATTGAATCCGCTTGTATATGTTGTATATGTTGCCTTCTCTAAAGCCCCATCCACATATATTCTTAGTTGATTTGCTCCTGCATCGCGAACTGCTACTATTTGGTGCCATGTGCTGTCAATTAGTGATTTTGTTCCTATTGCATTATAACTCTGACCACTAGTTGATATTAGATAAAATGTAGTTTTTCCTTGCGTGTTAAGACCAACCCACCAGTGAAGTTGAGTACTTGCATCATCACGACCTATTATAACCTCATTTCCTGTTAATGTATTAGGGTGTTTAAACCAGAATTCAACACTAAAACTTGAATCTTTCAAAAAATCAAAAAGGGAATTGGCGGGTATGTTTATTTCGTCGTCAATACCGTCAAACAGTTGTCCGCCACTGATGATACCCTTAGTTGGCGTAGGTGCATTTGTTCCTATTTGTCCATCAATTCCATTATAAATTTCCACGTACTTGGAGTTTGTTGTATCGTTAAATTTCCAAAGCGATATCATATTTGAGGGACAATTGCAATCAACATCCCCACCTTGCTGTGTCATGGTAGCTACTTTAGTTATTCCTCCACCAGTAAAGGTTATTGTTCCTGTTCTTTGATTAATTGCACCGTTAGATGTATATGTTACATAAATGGTGTCATTATCTAATCCAGATGAAGTTGATAATGTCAACCAGGGGGCATTATCACTAACAGTCCAATTTACATTTGAATTTGTTGTGATAAAGGTGCTGCCGGCGGTGTTAACTACATATTGTTCAGTCGGTGTGACTTCTAAGCGATTCATGCGCTCCTGAGTAATAGTTAATATTTTAGTTAAATTACCTCCTGTGACTGTTATTGTTGCCACTCTTTGACTATCTGTTGAGTTTTCGGTATATGTCGCAGTAATTATTCCGTCATTCAAAATACTTGTAGGTAATACGGTAACCCAATTTGCGTCCTCGGTAACTGACCAATTTATATTCGAATAAACATTAAAAGTACAGCTTCCTGATTGTGAAAGTACATTGGTGAATGTCGGATCGATGTTTAAATATGCACTTCCAGATAAGGATTTTGCCAACTTCATATTGCTGATTCTTACTTCACCCTTCGAATAATTTGAGCATTTAATTGAAATATTAATAAGTGAAACATCCACAGGAATATACAAGGAAGTGTTGCCATTTACCGATTGTGAAAGATTATATTTTTTCCAACTAGAACTTGTTGCAGGAAATTTATAGATCAGGTCCTGCGTTCCCACTTTTATTGTTACTTCGATATAATCATCTTTATCCCCCTTTGTATAGATCTCAAACTCATTGTAGCCCTTCTCGATTCCACCTAAACCTGATATTGAACATATCTGTCCTACCTTATTTATTGTATAGCAATAGTTACTTGAAGAAGGGTAGCCATCATTCTTTTTTAAGGTTCCTAGCGCAGTCGAATCATATCCGTCAGGAACATTATTTGAATCTAAATCAACATTCAATGGTGGAAAAATATTCTCATTCGGATTTGGGACTTGATTGTATAAAACATCTGCCCATTCTGAATAAGTTCGTACAGGTACATTACTTGCGATACACCATTGGAGAAGTTTTTCTGTTCTGCCTAAAAATCCTGTCCAACCTCCTAACAGTCCTCCGATACTATAATTAAAATGAGTTTCTCCAAAAACCACGCGATGTTTTGCTATTCTGTCAGCTATTAATGCTTTACATTGAGTTAAAGTCCAGTTATCATCCCTAAAATCACCATAATTCATTCCAAATTGTTTATCATTGTTAGGATTATACTCGTTAAATACTTTTAAACTCGGTTCATTAAAAACACCTGCTCCTTTATATCCCAGTTCATCACCCAATGCTTGCTTTAGCTCATTTTTATAAAATTGAGGATGGTATCCTCCAGGTTGTACGCAAGAAAATGGTCTTTCTAAATTGTAATAGTTTGACAATCTAAGAGTTTCTTCCCCTAAAGCTTTAATTGCATCAATAGAGAGGTGAATGTTATTATAATCGAAATTATAAAACTTGATATTTTGGTATGAACCAAGATCTATATCATTAAGCCAAAAATCATAAACTTTTACTCTGTTCGAATCTATCCATCCCAACGACTCGTGAATAAATACCAACTCGTTAATAGTTGGAAAGTACAGGTAACAATCAGACTTAGAGAACTTTAAAAACATTCCACTCGTACTTGTTATAGTGTCTCTGCTGATATTTACATACCCTGTTCTTTTTGCTAATGATGTATCAACAACAGCATGATTAAGTTCAACTTTATTGCCAGCAATTCTATGAACACCAGGGTGGTTAATATAATAATCGGTAGATAATTTAGTGTAAAAGAAATTAGTCCTGTGCCATGGTGTATGATCCATTATTTCGTGACCACTTGTTTGAATCTGTCTTAAACTATTTACATAATCTGTGGTTATTGCATCCATTCCTAAGTTTATTGCCAAAGAAAATTTTTTATTATAACGATTAAATATGGCAGCATATTCTAAATAATTTGAAATTGGTTGGTCATCATCCGTTCTAAAGCAAACTCCTCCTTTTTTAGATAAATATTCTGTAGAGGTTTGGGAGTATGAGTTACTTTTTAATGTTATCAAGAAAAAAGGAATACACAAAAGCAACCTATTTGATAAGAAAAGCATAAAAATTTTTATTGACTTAATTATCAGATAATAAATCAGTGATTTAATTTGAAATATTGTTAATAAAAATGATGTGCAAAGATTATTCCGTTCATGTAGCCCTCGCTACGAAATATCTCCCGTTTTTTATGTTTTAATTAAAGAAATATGATTGGAATAATACAAAAATAAAATGAAAATAAAAGCCGGAATTTCATAAAAGGTTTTTTATATCACATGTGATTTAGGGGGAGTTAACAAACCTTATAATACTCACGAAACCACTGCACAAATTTGGTAATACCTACGTCAAGTGAAGTATTAGGTTTAAACCCTATGGTGTTTATTAAATCATCTACGTTTGCATAGGTTATTGGTACGTCCCCAGGTTGAATGGGTAGGAAATTCATTACGGCTTTTTTACCTATTTTTGCTTCAATCACTTCAATAAACTTAAGGAGTTCTACTGGCTGGTTGTTCCCGATATTATATAATCGATATGGTGCAAAACTGGATGCTGCATCAGGGTTCAGGCCATCCCAATTAGGGTTTGGTTTTGGGGTTGCGGGGATAAGTTTTAAGATGCCTTCAACAATATCGTCTATATATGTAAAATCCCTTTTCATTTCACCGTTGTTGTAAACATCAATGGATTTTCCTTCTGCAATTTTTCTTGTGAAGATGAATAGTGCCATATCAGGTCGTCCCCATGGGCCGTAAACAGTAAAAAATCTCAAACCACTGGTAGGTATTCCATACAAATTCGAATATGTGTGAGCCATTAATTCATTGGCTTTTTTTGTTGCAGCGTAAAGAGAAACTGGATGATCTACATTATCATGGACTGAGAAAGGCATTCGAGTGTTTGCTCCATAGACAGAACTTGAGGAAGCATATATTAAATGCTTTACTGGATAGTGACGACAACCTTCGAGAATATTCAAAAAACCAGAAATATTACTATCAATGTAGGAAGATGGATTCACTAAGGAATATCTAACACCTGCTTGTGCAGCTAAGTGTACTACATAATCAAAGTTTTCTTCTGAGAATAATTTTTTTATAGGTTGTTTTTCGACAAGATCAACTTTATGGAATTTAAACCCGGGTTTAGTTAAAAGTAAATCTAGGCGATCTTTTTTAAGAGTTACATCGTAATAATCATTGAGATTATCTAAACCTATTACACCCCAACCGCTATCACATAATTTTTGGGATAGATGAAATCCAATGAAACCTGCTGCACCCGTTACAAGTATTTTTTTTTGCATTGTTAGAATATTCTAAAGACGATTATCAACTAGATTACGATTTAAAATTCCTTTGACGTCATAAACAACACTGCCTCTCGTACGAAACGAAGAGAAATCAATTTCCTTAAATTGATTATGGGCTACAGCGAGTATGACACCTGCATAAGATTCTTTTTTTATTTCATCAGAATTACTGAGTATATCAATTCCATATTCGTGTTTAACTTCTTCTTTATCTGCCCATGGATCGTAAACATCAACAATACAGCCGAAGGATTTAAGCTCATTTATGATATCAATTACTCTTGAGTTTCTAATATCAGGACAATTTTCTTTGAATGTGATTCCCAAAACTAAAACATTTGCATTATTCACTTTATGTTCTTTTTTTATCATTAGTTTGATCAATTGATATGCAACGAAAACTCCCATTTGATCATTAATTCTTCTCCCTGCTAAAATAATCTCAGGATTGTAACCCAATTTCACAGCTTTGTGAGTTAAATAATATGGATCAACACCTATACAATGTCCTCCGACCAAACCTGGTCTGAATGGAAGGAAATTCCATTTTGTACCTGCAGCTTCTAAAACATCAAGTGTATCAATATCCATTAGATCAAAGAGTTTGGATAATTCATTAACGAAAGCAATGTTAATATCTCGTTGAGAATTTTCAATTACCTTTGCTGCCTCTGCCACTTTGATTGATGGAGCAAGATGGGTTCCGACAGTTATAATGCTTAGGTATAATGTGTTTAATGCCTCGGCAATTTCTGGTGTACTGCCGCTAACAATTTTTTTGATAGTGCTGACTCTATGTTCTTTGTCACCAGGGTTAATCCTTTCTGGACTGTATCCACAATAAAAATCTTTGTTGAATTTTAATCCACTAAATTTTTCAATCACAGGGACGCAGTCTTCTTCTGTGCAGCCAGGGTAAACTGTAGATTCATATACTACGACATTACCCCTTTTGATTACTTTACCCACCGTCTCGCTGGCTTTTATCACTGGTGTCAGATCTGGAATTTTGAACTCATCAACTGGTGTAGGAACAGTAACGATAAAAATATCAACTACTCTTAAATCGTCTAAAATATTTGTAAATGATAATTTCTTAGCTTCAGATAATTCTTGGTTGGTTACTTCGAGTGTTTTGTCATTTCCTTTCCTTAATTCATCAATTCTTTTTTCATTAATATCAAATCCAACTACTTTGTATTTTTTTCCAAACTCTACTGCTAATGGAAGTCCTACATATCCTAATCCAATAATGCCTAATACTATCGATTTATTTTCTATCTTTTCTTTGAGACTCATTTTTATCCTTTAGAATTTATTTTTCGATTTTAACTAAAAACGTCGAGCATAGGTTAATAAAATTTGTTTAAGATTTTGTTTTTAACAACTACTTCACAACAATATTCATTCCAGAATAAAATTTCTGGTACTTATGTAAAAAATACTACCCCCACTTGCGTAAGAAATTGAAAATAAACGTCTAATGTTAAAAATATTTGCTACTTTTTTGCAATTAATTTGGAAAATTATATAGTGATGCATTTCTGAAGAGTAAGCGAAATATTAAAACAAAAACAAAGTTTAAAGTACGTACTAAAAATAGTGTATAAATACTTTAATGCAATGAATCAACCAGCCCTAAATTCTGGAAATTTTGTTTTAAACCTTTATTTTAACAGAATACGAATTAGTGGAGCCAAAATAAGGAAAAAAATCTTTATCAAATTCATGATTATAAATGTCAAATTATTTAAAAAATAAATAATTTTCAGCATTCAGATATGAAATTGTGGTCTGGTTATTGATAGTATTATTATCTTGAATGTTTTGTTTACCAGTAATTAAGCTTTAATTTTAAAAGATAAAATTTTGCGATTCCATACAACGAAAAAAATCTTGAGATTTATTACGAATTTAATATGTAATTCTATTGATTTCAGAGAAAAATTCCTTTATATCATCAGAATAATTCAGAAACAAACCTCTGGCAATTTTTATAAAAAACAATTAAAAAATAAACTCATAACCTAATGGAAAAATTATGCAAGTACCTTTTCTTGACCTTAAAATTCAGTATAAATCAATAAAAAACGAGATTGATCCTGCAATCCAAAATATTTTAGATAACACAGCATTTATTCTTGGCAAGTCTGTCTCCGATTTTGAAACTTCTTTTGCAAAAGAACATAGTGTTAAGTATTGTGTTGGAGTAAGTTCCGGAACTGACGGAAACCACCTCGCGCTTTGGGGATTGGGGATTGGCACAGGTGATGAAGTAATAATTCCTGCAAATACTTTTATAGCAACAGCTTGGGGTGCAACTCTTTGTAATGCCAAACCGGTCTTTGTAGATTGCGAACCCGATAATTACAACATTGATCCTAAAAAAGTAGAAGCTGTAATCACCAAAAACACAAAAGCTATTGTAGCGGTTCATCTTTATGGCCAACCAGCAGATTTAGATCCGTTAAGAGAAATTGCGAGAAAGCATAAATTATTTTTAGTTGAAGATTGTGCACAATCTCATTTTGCCGAGTACAAAGGTAAAAGAATAGGTGGATTGTCTGATAGTGCTTCTTTTAGCTTTTACCCAGGGAAAAATTTGGGCGCATATGGAGAAGGGGGAGCGGTCACAACTAACAGCGAAGAACTTGCAAAGAAAGTAAAGATGTTAAGAGATCATGGCGCTGTACAAAAGTATAATCATGAATTACTTGGGCATAATTATCGAATGGAAGGGATTCAAGGAGCTGTGCTTGGGGTAAAACTCAAACATCTCGATAAATGGACTGAAGGACGCAGACGCGCTGCCAAAAAATATAAAGAGTTGTTAAGTGGTCTATCATATATTACCCTACCTAAGGAAATGAGTTATGCAAAACATGTATATCATCTATTTGTAATTCAGGTAAATGATGGTGGAACAAAGCAAAGAGATGAACTTGCAAAACACCTCAACGATAATGGGATTAGTACCGGACTTCATTACCCAATACCCTTACATTTGCAACCTTGTTTCAGGGATTTGGGATACAAAAAGGGTGATTTTCCAAACACTGAGAAGTTAGCTGAATGTGGTTTGTCTCTGCCAATGTACTCAGAACTTACAGATGAGCAAATTTCATATGTAGCTGTAAAACTGAAGGAGTTCTTCAATAAATAATAAAAATTCTTCCAAAGAGTTTCACTAGTAAAATGGATTGGAGAATCACATTTGACGTATTAAAATGAGAAATGAATCTCTATCTAGCTCACATGTAATTTTGAATATAGACATTTTGATTTTTTTTAGGATTGATGTAAACCAATTTCCTGGCATATTATTTTCAAACGAAGATATTCTAACAAAATTAAATCCTAATTTTTATGATAGTTCAAGTGTTATTAATTTATTAGATTATAAAAGAATTTCTATTTAATTGGTATAAAGATGAGAAAAATTTTTTCGATTACAATTGTTTTTACAACAATATTCACAAATTACATTTTTTCCCAAATAACGGACTCGCAAATTGGAACTGCAAATCCAGGTTATACTAATCAGCTTGGGAATTATTTTGATTATTCTGACCCGCAAGCAATAAATATTAAGGTTTCTGTTTGGGGATTTGTAAGGTCTCCTGGCAGATATGTAATTCCGATATATACATCGGTTACTGATTTGCTTTCGCTTGCAGGTGGGCCAACGGATGGTTCTGATTTAGAGGATTTAAGGTTATATCGAATCCTCGAAGATGGGTCACAGCAACTGATTAGATTTGATTACAATGATTTAATGTGGGAAAACAAACTCACCTCTAAGTCGAGAACCACACCCGAGCTTAAAGCAAAAGATATTTTAATTATTCCAGGTTCACCACGACTCTATTTTCGAGACTGGTTAGGTGTTGGATTATCCATTTTTTCGGCATTTATTTCATTAGCTATTTTAGTTCTTAATATTGCTAAATAGATATACTAAGGTTAGGATATGGTAAATAATAATAAATTAAATAATACATTCAATAAAATTAACCGTGAGCAAAAAAGTCATTTCATTGATTTTTTTGTTCTGATAAAAAATAATGTTAAGACGATAATCTTGTTCTCAACTGTAGTTTTGGCATTGTCAATAACTTATGCAGTTATCTTACCTGATATTTATACTTCTTCAACTGTTGTCAAAGTTTCAATGCCTAAGGGTAGTATTCTAGAGTCTCCACTTGCACCTTTAAATGTTTCTAGCTTCTCTTCAGATAAGTATATGGCAATTGAAATGGAGACGATAAATAACTCGACTTTAATTTATGAAGAAGCAGCGAGATCAATCGTTGATTCAGTTACCACAATTGGAAAGCGAGGAGATTTTTACCTCTCTGTTGATCAAGAATCTCGAAAGTTAGATAAGCAAAAAGTTCTTCCTGCAGGAGCAATTGAAGGTTTAGTTAGAAGTAATGTAGAAGTTAAACAAATAGAAAATCTGACTTTTTTCCAAATCTCTGCATCTTCTCCATCACCATATGAAGCAGCTTTATTTGCAAATTGTTTTGCAAAATCATATCGAGATTTTAATATGCTTGAGAGCCGCAGACAAGTTACAATGACAAAGGAAATTTTAGGTAGCCAAAGAGATTCGATGCTTTTTAAACTTAAAGAAACGGAAGATAGAATAAAAGAATATCAGCTTGCTGGTGGTGTTATAGAGTTAGATAAAACAGCACAGTCACTAATTGAGCGATTATCACATTTTGAAACGGAAAAAAATTCAGCAAAAATTGAGATGTCAGTTTCAAAACAAAAATTAGTGCAATTTAAAAAGGAACTAGAAAAAAAGGATCCCACCACCTTAAATTATTTGGAATCAAAATCAACGGAACCTTATGTTCAATTATTGCAGCAACAAATCGCTAAATTAGAAGTTCAACGTGATCTTGCACTAAACCAGGACAATACTGGTGGTAATAGTGCACAAGTTAAGGAGTTCGATAAAAAAATTAAAGAGTTGAAAGACAAGCTGAGAAAAAGTCAGCAAGAATATTTATCAATGGGTTTGACTTCATCTCCAGAGGAAGTAAAACAATTAAGTGAAAAGATTTTTGAAGAAGAAGTAAAATACCAGTCACTTTCCTCGTCATATAATGAGCTGAATAACGTAATCGGCAGTTATGAAGGGAAGTTTAATCAATTACCAGCAAGAACAATTGGTTATGCAAGATTAGAAAGAGAAAGGTCAGCATTCGAAAAACTTTATCTCGTTCTTGAAGAAAAATATCAAGAAGCTCTAATAAATGAGCAATCAATACCTGGGAATGTGCAAATAATGTCTGTAGCAGGAATTCCTGGAGCACCTTCAAAACCGAACCGTAAAATGATAATTGTTCTTGGATTATTTCTTGGTTTAGGAATGGGTTTTGGATTTATTTATATACGCAGCTACTTTGATAAGACGATCAAAACACCTGAAGATATTGAAGCACAAAATATTAATGTACTTGCATGGATACCAAGATTTTCCCGCGATGATATTGCAGATTTAAAAAATCCCGAATTTATTGTAGCTCAAAAACCGGATTCGATTCCAAGTGAAGCTTTTCGAACGCTTAGAACACGTCTACAATTTTCGCATATTAAAAAAGGTGCTAAAGCATTTCTTGTTACTTCTTCAGCTCCAGGAGAAGGCAAGACAACAATTTCGATGAATTTAGCTGCAAGCTTTGCTCAGGCAAACAGCAAATGTGTACTTATTGATTGTGATATGAGAAAACCTCGTGTTTATTCTCTTTTTACTGATAAAGACTCTGAAGGATTTCTTGATTACATTTCCGGTAACATCCAGTATGAAAATATTATTAAAAAAACGGAAGTGAGAAGTTTGGATTATATTACTGCGGGAGCAATTCCTGTGAATCCTTCCGAAATTTTGGGTTCAAACGCTATGAAATCGTTTCTTGAGAAATTGAGAAACGATTATGATATTATTATTATCGATTCACCGCCAATTATGGCAGTTTCCGATTCTGAAATATTAGCTCGTTTTGTTGATGTATGTTTACTCGTAGTTTCTGCTAATACTACTGAAATTGATTGGTTGAAGGAGTCGGTTGAACTATTGAAACAAGAGCATGTTAACCTTGCGGGTGTATTATTGAATAATTTCAATTATCAGAGTGGTTATCATGCCTACTACAAATATTATAACCATTATAGTGAGAGTTATAAAAATTCAGAAAAGAAAAATATTTTAAAAAAATATTTATCATAAGTATTCTCGATTTGTACTTCTTTGAGGGACTCCATTCACTAGGAGTAAACTAAATAAATATAAATTTTTTAGTTGAGCATTTTGTTATTTGGATATTTCCAAATTAATCTGAGGTTAATCATATTCTAAATACCAGATTTATATAGTGGATAAAGAATCTATTGTATTATTCTATTTTTTAATACACTCAATTCTCATTATAAGATTTTGGAAAGATAGCTCGTAAATAAAAGCTCAATTTCACGCGAATAAGTAGAGTTAATTTAGTATAATTGAAGGCATATTTTTTGAAACCAATCAATAGTTTTAACATTTATTAAAATAATAGTTCAGTGATAAATAAATAACTTATGGTACGGTTTCCTAAATTCAAGTATTATCTTTTCATCTTTGACATCATTTTATTTGTAGTATCATTTCTTACGACAGGATTTATTTTAGAGTATAATTATGAACTAAAAGTCTCACGCATTCTTGTTCCGGATTTACAAACTGATTTTTTTACTTTTGCCTCGATCTTTATTTTCTTATTTATTTATCAATATAACAGTTTATATAAAATAAATATAATACTCACTCGAGCTGCTCATCTTACTGCGATTATCCATTCAATATTTTATGGATTTATAACGATTATTGTGATTTCCTTTCTCATCAAATCTGCGTGGATAATTGACTCGCGATTAACGTTACTTACCTTTACAATCGTTTTGGTATTTTATTCATACATTTTTAGAGTTGAGTTGTTTAGGAGACTCTACATCGGATTAAAGAACAAACAGTTTAAAAGAAATTTGATTCTTGTAGGTGGAGGTAAAGCAGGGAAGTTATTAGCGACGCGATTAATTTTTGAAAATGCGATTGGGGTAAACATTGTTGGCTTTATTGATGATAATAAAAAGATTGGTACGCCAATAGTTGGCAATAAAAATGTAATAGGTAATGTTGCTCAACTTCCTTTTTTAGTTGATAAGCATGCTGTTGATGAAATTCTTATTGTTATTGATAATATTTCTTATGATAGATTGTTGGAAATACTAGATACATGTAAACCACTAGAAGTAAATGTTCGTCTTGCATCCGAGTTGTTTGATGTAGTAGTTAAAAAAGTTTCAACGGAAAAATACGCTGATTTTCCTGTTGTTGATGTCTCGCCAAGAATAAATAATACCATAAATTTATTTATGAAGAGATTTTTTGATGTTTTGGCAGCTGGTTTGGCGATTGTATTTTTATCACCAATATTTCTGGCAATAGCTTTTCTAATAAAACTATCTTCAAAAGGTCCGATCTTATTTTATCAAAGAAGAATTGGGAAAAATGGAAGATCTTTCCAAATGTACAAATTCAGGTCTATGTATATATCTAAGGATGATGATGAGGAACGTAAGAAAATGATGATTGAATTTATGAAGAAAGATGCGAACGACTCTTCGGGTCAAAAAATAGTAAATGCAAAAAGAGTAACAAAGATTGGACAAATAATTCGTAAAACTTCATTAGATGAATTACCTCAACTGTTTAATGTCCTCAGAGGTGAAATGAGCTTAGTTGGTCCCCGCCCCTGTCTTCCATACGAATATGAAAATTATGCAGAATGGCAGAAAAGACGACTTAGTGTTATTCCAGGTTGTACAGGCGTTTGGCAAGTAGCTGGAAGAAGCAATGTTTCCTTTAAAGATTCTGTCGTTTTAGACTTATATTATATTAACAATATGTCTCCTTGGTTAGATATGCAAATTCTTCTAAAAACCATCCCTGTAATTTTATTTGCAAAGGGAGGCAAATAATTATAATTTGAAAATGATTAAAAGAGACATAAGTAGAATAAGTATGGAGAAAATATGAAAGTTGGGATTATTGGATTAGGATATTGGGGACCAAACCTCGTCAGAAATTTTATTGCTCAGAAAGATATCACTAAAGTTGTTGCTTGTGATCAGAGAGAGGAAAGATTGGAGTTTATTAAAGCCAAATCACCATCTGTTTTTGTAACATCTGATTACAATCAATTAGTAAAAAGTGATGTAGATGCAGTTGTTATTGCAACTCCTGTAGATACTCATCATGGCCTCGCTAAAACAGCCCTTGAACATGGAAAACATATTTGGGTTGAGAAACCTTTTACATCAACATCTCAACAGGCAGAAGAGCTTCTTGAATTAGCTGATAAGAAAAAGCTAAGAATTTTTATTGATCATACATTTATTTATACGGGCGCGGTTCGCAAAATGAAAGAAATAGTTGATAAAGGAGAGCTTGGTAAAATACTGCATTTCGATTCTGTTAGAATTAACTTAGGACTTTTCCAGAAAGATATTAATGTCATTTGGGATCTTGCTCCACACGATCTTTCAATAATGAATTATGTATTAAAGCATCTTAAACCGGTTGCTGTTTCTGCGAATGGAATTGCTAATTATAATGGTAAAGAAAATATTGCTCATATATCGCTCTACTTTGAAGAGAATTGTTTTGCACATTTTCATGTCAATTGGACATCACCGGTCAAAATAAGAAGAATGATTGTTGGTGGTGACAAAAAGATGCTAGTTTTCGATGATATGGAAAATTTTGAGAAGATAAAAGTTTATGATGCTGGTGTTGATATTAAAAGTACAGCAAGCATTCATGAAGCTTTGGTTCAGTATCGGCTGGGTGATATGTATTCACCAAAGGTTATTCAAACTGAGGCACTTGAGCTTGGAGCAAAAGAATTTTTAAATAGTATTAAAGAAAATCGCGATCCGCTTACTAACGGAAAAGATGGTCTTGAGGTCGTAAAGATTTTAGAAGTTGCAGATCTATCGCTTCAGAATAAAGGACAACTTTTTGATATAAATAGCAGAGTTATGGTTTAAAATCTTATAAATAGAAAAGGATAAACAGTGATTATGGATAAAAAAAATATTAATAATGTAAAACTTGGCAAGGAAGTAAAAATATTTGATTTTGTGAATCTCTATGGCTGTTCGATTGACGACTACTCGAAAGTTGGTACATTTGTAGAAATTCAGAAGAATGCAAGTGTGGGAAAGTATTGTAAAATTTCTTCTCATACATTCATTTGTGAAGGTGTCCATATTGAAGATAATGTTTTTATCGGACATAACGTTACTTTTATTAATGATAAATATCCAAGAGCTACTAATGTTGATGGTTCAATGCAAACAGAAAGTGATTGGAAAGTAGTTGAAACTCATATCAAAAAAGGAGCATCAGTGGGTTCGTCTTCCACAATTTTGTGCGGTGTAACTATTGGAGAGAATGCAATTGTTGGTGCTGGTTCAGTTGTTACAAAAGATGTTCCGCCTAATACAATTGTTGCTGGTGTTCCTGCTAGACCTCTTAAAAAGAAAGTGTTCACAGAAAATTAAATTTCTCTCGAATGATTACCTTACAAGAATCATTTTTTTTGTGTCAATTATTTCTTTATTAACTTCTAATCTATAAACATAAATGCCGCTGGCTAAGTTATTACTATTAAAGCTAACTTCGTGATGTCCGGCGGCAATTTTATTGTTAACCAATTCTTGAATTACTTCTCCTATCAAATTGTAAACTATCAGTTTTACTTGACTTTCTTGTTTAACAGAAAACTTTATATCTGTAACTGGGTTAAATGGGTTGGGGTAATTTTGAGCTAACAAGGACCCAGATGGCAGCCCAATCTCTGCCTCAACTTTATTTGAATAATGATTATTTCCATCAAAGTCAACTTGCTTTAATCTATAAGTGTATTTACCTATTGGAAGTTTGCTTTCTCTGAATGAATAATGTTGCACTAAAGTTGTCGAGCCCTTGCCTTCTATGAAACCAACTTTAATAAAATCTCCTTCTGTGTCTTGTCTTTGAATTTCAAATCCCATGTTATTTATTTCTGAAGCGGTTGACCATTTTAGTTGTATATCATTTACCGAAACGTTAGCGGTAAACGAAGTCAATTCAACTGGTATAACCGAACTAGAAGTGAAATTTCCATTTTCCCATATCGTTGAATTATTTCCATCGAAGATTGCCCAGAATGGACTATTGCTAAGAAAACTTACTGTACTTGGTTGGCTGTTCAGAGACTTCATTTTTATAGTGACTAAATCAGTCCACGAGTTTATTCCGGAGACAACAGTTCCATTGTTATTTGATTCAAGCTCAATATTGATCCACAATTCATTCGAGAATGGTCTTGTTATGAAAGCTGTGCTGTAATTTCCACCATTGAAATTATGAAATACGTAATCAGTATCTGGAGAAAGTATCGAGGGCAAAAAAAAGCGAGTGCTGTCGTAATTGATAACTATTGTTGCTCCCCCAAAATCATCATTTCCAGTATTTGTGTTAATTTGGATTTTTGCATCGAAAGTCGAATCATTGGTGGTGCTAAGTATCACTCTTCCATTTACAGTTGTTGAGTGTATTGTATTAATCAACGCAACCATACTTAATAAAATTAGCATGAACCTTTTCATAATATTCCGCTCCTAAATCAAAAATGTAAAAAGCGACTCTAAGGGATGTTTGTTGCTTTTCCTTTATTGTTCTCCCAATAAACATTTCTATCTACGATATTTACGCCGCCATTAAGATCAAAATCTGCTGGCTTGTAACCGACCTTTCCATTTTCTTTTTTCCAGAAAGCAGTTAGGTCGGTGTTATTAATATTTCCATTACCATTTGCATCACCTGCATATAGTCCAAATAGATTATTTCCCAGGCTGACCATCGAGTTAGTGCCATAAGTACTGTTTACTGAAGTACTGAAGTCAAAGGACGATACGGCGGTAGTTAGGTTAATTTGGTTTGATGACATAACTCCAAGGTGACTTCGATGTCTAATTACAAGATAGTATGAACCTGGAATTCCAGTTATACTCAAATAGCTTGAACCGTCCAGATCAACAATGGAACCATCTTGCTTTAGAAATGCTGCTTTTTTAGCTACTGTTGTTGAGTTGCTAATCCCAGATCTCAATTCTACCAAAATCCAGTCTACAATAGTTGGAGGAATTACAGTTACCTGTTCTGCTCCGAGGTAATTCCATGGCGATACATTAAATGGTTGGTGTTTGGGTATATACTTTAATTCATTTAATGTTTTTTTCATTATACCGTTACTATAGGGACCTTGAAGAAGAATTTTAATATTTAGAGTTAAGAATTCGCCAAATGAATAATTAGCTGAACTTCCGGTGCCATTAATTGTATTTCCAGATATATCCCTTAGATTTTGTACGGAAACTATATATGAGTTTCCTAAAGAATGTGCTGAAGTAGTTAATGATATTTTGTTTCCTGGATTAAGAGGCACGGCACTTAGAACGATTACTCCATTAGTGATAGAGTAATTATTAATATTTTTAACATTAGTGGTATCTAAAATTTCTGAGAATGTAATTATAAGTTTTGTAGAATCTGTTAGTGCAGCACTTTGGATGGCTGGTGGATTCATATCCCAACTGATATAATAATTAGTATGATAAGATGGGTTTGTAATATTGGCAAAATATTCTCCTGTCAATATCGAATTAATTATTCCTGAGAAATTCCAATTCAAGGACAATCCCAACCCTGTAAAAGGTTGGGAATTGATAATTCGAAATTTTCCAATTCGCTTGGGGGTTGAATAAATAGTATCAGAACCTACTAATGATGCAAATGTAAGTTTTAATTGATTATCTATTGTATTTAATCCAATACCGTATGTGGGGATATTTATTAATTGAGATGAGCCTGGGACGTATGAAAAACTAATATTTCCGTTATTTATTATTTCATCATTGAATGTGAAAACACATTGGTATGAAGTTAGAATAAAGTAGGATGAAGCACTTTTTAGATAAATATCAAATTCTATGACTGTATCACTAACTTTTGAACCATTCTCAATTGTCATGAGGTAGGCTGGTTGAGCCGAAACAATTTCTGATAGTAAAAGTATTTGAAAAACAAAGTGGGTTATCGCATGTCTGTTCAATATATTACGTGTCACTTTACCATCCTTTCAAGACCTAATCAAAAAATCAAAATCAATTAACCAAAAATTCAGCGGCTACAATGCAGACGTGACTAAAGTATGTGTAATTTAGTTTTTATCTAATAGTTAATTTAAATACTACCTGAGTAAAACCATTTTAATAATCTCAACATATTTATTGTCAATTTCCAATTTGCAATAATAAGTTCCGCTTGCTAATCCATTACTTACAAAGTTTATAGTGTATCTACCCGAATTATATTGATCATTGACTAATTCTTCCACTTGTTGCCCAAGCAAATTGAAAATAGTTAAACTCACATGCCCTTTTTGGAGTAAGTTAAATGAGATTTTTGTATCGGGATTGAATGGATTGGGATAGTTCTGAAGCAATTTATATTCAGTCAGAATTACAGGATCATTTTTATCAGAGTCCAAAGTTAGATCGCTTGTATGATTGACTGGTAAGGTGATATTCTGGAAGAATTCGCCGGTTAAAATAGTAGAAACATTTCCTCCAAAACTCCATTTTATGTTTGGATCAACATTTGCAAATGGTGTTGAGTTATTTAATCTGAATCTTCCAACCTTAACTTCTGTTTCCGTAATTATATCGGATCCAGCCATTGAGGCAAAAGTTAATTTTTGTTCGCCGTCATAGTTATTAATGCCAACCGCAAAGGAAGGTAAGTTAGATAATTGAGAAGAACCATCTATATATGAAAAGAATAATTGTCCGCCATTAGAAATTCCAGAATTAAATGAAAAGGAGCATTGATATGAAGTTAATTGGAAAGTTGTATCAATTCCTTTTAATACGACATCGAATTCAATAGTATTTTCATTCACCTTAACTCCGTTAGTTAGCTTCATGTTATAATCAGGTTGAGTGAATCCTAAGTTTGAAAAAAGGAAGGTGAATATTATCAACAGACCAACCGAACACATCTTAAATTTTTTTATGAATACACCATTCATCATCTATACATCTCCACGTATTGTTCGTCCTATCTAGTATTTAACTATCGTTGACTTTTGTAATTATATTGCCAATTGTGAATAATCAATATTATTGCCGTGTAAATATTTGACTTATTGCCGAAAAACGAAGATCTATAGTGAGACAGCCGTAAATATTACCGAAGCTCCCGAATCTCAATTTCGGATAATAGATTATTTGAAAAAGAAACAAAATTTTCAGCGACTCACTTTGAAAAGCTTAAAGATTGGTACTTAGGGAGAAAATTACTTAAGGAAAATGGTTGCTAATTTGAAATGTGTTGTAAGAGAGAAATTCAATGGGGTAGAATTGAGTGCCTACTCCATGAGAGATAAGATAAAGGATTAGTCGGGGTGGAGAGATTTGAACTCTCGACCTCTTGGTCCCGAACCAAGCGCGCTAACCGGGCTGCGCTACACCCCGAATACAATTACAAATCAAAATTAAGTTCTTTAGAAAATATATCCAAAATTACTTCTGTTATAAATAAAAAGGCGATCCATGTTGGATCGCCTTGTGGCATAAATAATAATTTGAACAACGATGCTACTTGGTTAAAATCATTTTCTTAGTATCAACATATTTATATCCATTGACTGATTTTGCTGACAACTGATAGAAATAAATTCCACTGCTTAATCTACTTGCATCAAATTTGTAACTATAATAACCTGCTTTCATTTCGTTGTTTGTGAACAAATGCACCTCTTGACCAAGTATATCAAAAATTTTCAATGAAACTGCTGCATCAGTGGCGAGCGAAAAATTAATTGTTGTTGATGGGTTAAATGGATTTGGATAATTCTGAGCTAATGAGAATTTAGCTGGCAATCCAACTTCCACACTAATTTCGGGTGAGAATTGATAAGAGCCATCGAAGTCAACTTGCTTCAATCGGTATGTATAATTTCCAACTGCTAATTTCGCATCGCTAAACAAATAGTTTTGAATTTCAGTGGTGGTTCCTTTACCTTCAACAAAACCAACCGAAATATAATTACTGCTAGCTGATTTTCTCTGAATATCAAATCCTCTATTATTAACTTCGGTAGCAGTTGACCAATTTAGAAGCACGTTATTTCCTGAGATATTCGCAGTGAAAGAAGCTAATTCAACAGGAACAAGAGTACCACTTGTATTAACATACAGCAAACCGCCGCTTAATAACCTAGCATATGGTGAACCTGCAGGGCTGTCAGTAGTTCTTCTCAATGACTCAATGTCTACACCAAAAGTACATACATTAAAAGTAGTTCCTACTTTGCCGATGGCATTGATTGAATTATCACTTCTAAATTTGTACAAATCATGAGTAGTGGGAGGATCAAATCGAGAAAGTACATCAGGCCATGAACCAACAGTACTATCAGCCATTCCAGGGTTTAGATAAACACCAATTAAACCCTGAGCAGCACCAGTTGATGGTCTATCGAGCACATAATTTGCACCTAAATATTGATTCATAAAATTCAGATCATAGTATGTTGAGGCAGACCGACCAAATTGGTAACCGATATCTTCGGAGAAGATAATTAAGTTAGACTTTTGACCTAATGGAGGATTGTTCAAATAAGATTTTATAGAATCTTTTTGAACAATTGACATTACAGAAGTTCCTTCACCTAACCAGATTACAGTCTTATAACCTCTGAATGTTATAACGCTTGTGGATGTTTGTGTTCCTCTATTAAACAGGTCAAATGTAATGCCTTGACTACCCAAATAAAGACTAACTGAATCTTTACTTGCACGACAAGCAGTACTGCTTGAGTCATATGAAATCAATACATCGCCTTTTGCTTGTCGTTTCAATGTTAGATTGAAAGTTTGCGAGGATTTAAGTGAATCCAATCCGCTGTAAGCCCATACAGCCCACTGACCAACAAGCGAATCTCCAGGTGCAAGCCCAATGCTACTTAGAGTTAAATCTAAACCTGAATTTATAATACTTAATGATGAATCATATCCGGAATTACCTGATTGCAGGGAAAGTATTGGACTAGATACAACATTAACTCCAAATTTCCATTTGTATGTTACACCGTCGCCTGATTTTGTCCAATTAGAGATGACAGGACTGTTGTTGAAAACAGATGTTACAATACGGGAATTGTTTGGTGGATTAACTAAACTAAATGGTAATAATTGGGGAATTCCTCTTTTAATGGTAAGTGCTCTTGGTCCGTTTGTAGATTTTAGGGAATCATAATTTGGTGGATTATTTCTGTAAGCCCAAACATCCCACTGACCTACTATAGAATCCCCAGGTAGCAATCCCAGTCCAGCCAGTAGATTATCTAACGTACCAAGATTTATGCTAAGTGAATTTGTTGTAGAATTGATGACAAGCATTCTGGGATTACCAACATTTCCAAATATCCATTTGTATGTTGCACCTGCTGAAGCAGTATCCCAAGTTACAGCAACATTATTTGAAGAATTAGGAAATGAAGTGATCTTTGCACCAGCAAGAGGAGTATTAATATTAAATGGATTTAATGGCAACAAGAAAGAGATGAGAGATTGATAAGCTGCAAAAACATCAATCAATCCTTTTCCGTAATTATTATCCTCGCCAGCGGTTCCTAAATCTCTTGCAGTATTGTAAAGTGCTAATTTTATTTGTTTACCGGTTAGCATAGGAAATGCTTGTTTTAATAAACCTATTGCACCAACAATGTGCGGACAAGCCATTGATGTTCCGTCTAAAGATGAATAAGTGTTATCTCCAGTACCATATGAAGAGCGAACCCCAACACCAGGAGCCGAAACTTCAGGTTTTATTAACAATGAACCAGTTCCACCACAAGAAGATGGGCCACGACTTGAAAAACTTGCAATTGGGTCTGTGCTACCACCGAGATATGATGCACCAGATATTGCACCGACACAAAATACATTAGTTTCGTCCGTGTTGATATTTTTCGGGGCTGTGATTGTCGAAGCGCTAGGTCCATTATTTCCAGCGGAAAATACGACAGCAATACCGACTGCCTCTAAAGCATCTAAGGTGGTTTTATAAATCCCGGTGCACTGTGTTGAAGTTACGTCTGGGTCATACCAGCTGTTTCCAATTGCGTCAGGCATGTCATTAGTTGTACCAGCATTTCCGTCTGGATTCATTGCCCACTGAAATGCCGCAATCGAATTTGAAGTATGTGGACTTGTGCAAATAGTTTTTGCAGCAATCCATTCGGCATCAATAGCTAATCCAACCGTGTCGCCTGTTGCGGATCTTCCTACCATTGTTCCCATGGTATGTGTGCCGTGACCATCGCAGTCTGAAGGTGTTGTACTTCCACCACCTGGATCAAACCATGCTTGGTTCATAGGAACATGGTTGCCTCTGAACCTAGAAGTAATTGCAACATGAGTATTTCTAACACCTGTGTCTATGTTCATTAAGATTCTACCTTGACCAGTAATTCCTAATTGCCATAGTTTGTCTGCATTAATTATTTTTGAACCAGGCTCAGAACTTAGAACTTCATCTGTTGAGATTTTACTTCTCTCGGTTGGTCTGTCGTAATCAAGCAATGCATCTAAGTCTAATTGTGCTACATCTGCTCTTAATTTAATTTCATTAATTATTTCAGGTTTTGCTTCAATTAATATGAAATTTGCAATCCAAAATGGCTTATATGAAAAAACGCTTCGATCAACTAATTTTTCTTCAAAATAATTGACCAGGGGTCCTTGTGTTGATGCAGCTTTTTCTTGCAAAGCGCTAATTACCTTAAATGATCTAGTTTCTGGTGATGCTTTTTCCAAATAAAGTTGAGCATCTAATGATTCTAGATCGACTTGGTCCTGCAGATAAACCAAGACTCTTAAATAATTCTTTGAATCACTCTCATTCAGTAATTTTTGTAATCGGGGAGAAACTTCAGCTTGACTGAAAATGCTTGAGTAACTAAAGATGAACATTGCGAATAGTAAGAATAGTTTCTTCACTACATTCTCCTTTTGTTAATGATTAATGTAAAGTTAATTAGATGGTTAATTTGTGTGTTCGAAAAAGATAATTTTTTTAATATATGTTTACATCCGATTGATGATTCATAAAATCTACGAATAAAAAAATACGCCTGGAAGGGTAAGGCAAACTATCAATAAATGTATGAAGAGTTATATTTTTTTAAACCGAGAATTATAATCGGGTCTGAAATTATAAAATATTTTGCATTACTTCAAACTGTATGGGAAATTTTTACTTTTGATTAAAAAACGTTTTTACGCTGATTTCTAAAAACAGCACTTTACTTTGTTATTGTATTGCTTTAATTTTGAATTGCGTTCCTTTAAATCTGTCCTGAGAGGTGGATAAGGATTAGGAAATAATTTAATAATCATTTGCCTCTAAGGTTTTTAACCAAAGAGGATTTTTTTTATATGGATGTAAAAGCAAAAATAATTGATCAAGATGGTTTATCACGAATCATCACACGGATAGCTCATGAAATACTTGAAAAAAATAAAGGTTCTTATAATCTTGTTCTAATGGGAATGAAAACACGGGGAGAGTTTCTTGCGAGAAGAATTTTTGATAAAATCAAAGAAATAGAAAAAATTGAATTGCCTTTAGGAGTTCTTGATGTTACTCTTTATCGAGATGATTTTAGGACTCGACTTAAACAGCCAACTGTATCAGTTTCCAATATCACATTTGATATTAATGACAAGGATGTAATTATTATTGATGATGTTTTATACACTGGGCGAACAGTTAGATCGGCATTGAATGCATTAATGGATTTTGGAAGACCCCACACTATTCAGCTTTGTGTACTTGTAGATCGTGGGCATCGTGAATTACCAATAAGAGCAGATTATATTGGGAAAAATATTCCAACTTCGAATCAAGAAGAAGTTAAAGTAAGAATGAAAGAAATTGACGGAGAAGATGCCATCTATTTGATGGAGAATTCCGTCAAAAATAAATGAAGGTTAAAATTACATGTCCTTATCAAGTCGTCATCTATTAGGATTACATGGTGTTCCTAAAGAAGATATTCAACTTATATTAGATACTGCTTCAACATTCAGAGAAATCCTTGAAAGGCCAATCAAACGTGTTCCAACCTTGCAAGGAAAAACAGTTGTAAATCTTTTCTATGAAAATTCCACACGCACCAGAATATCTTTTGAACTTGCCGAAAAAAGACTGTCAGCAGATTCTGTGAATTTTTCGGTTGGGCAAAGTAGCGTAAGCAAAGGAGAAACTTTAAAAGATACAGTTAAAAATATCGAAGCGATGAAAGTTGATATTGTCGTTGTGAGACATTCAGCGGCTGGTGTTCCAAATTTCCTTTCTCGAATATGTAACTCAAACATAATTAATGCTGGCGATGGTATTCACGAACATCCTACTCAAGCTTTACTCGATATGTATTCAATCAAAGAAAAATTTGGAAAGTTAACTGGACTAAAAGTATGTATCGTTGGGGATATTGCTCATAGTCGTGTGGCATTGTCAAATATTTTCGGATTGAAGACAATGGGAGCGCAGGTTTCAGTTTGTGGTCCATCAACTATGATTCCTAAATTTATAGAAGATTTAGGTGTTAATGTTATTCATAATATTGATGAAGCAATTCAGGAGAATGATGTTTTAAATGTGTTACGCATTCAAATTGAAAGGAAAGCACGTGAATACTTTCCATCTATCCGAGAATACTCAAATTATTTCGGTATAACCCAAGAACGTTTGAAAAAAAATGGCAAGGATATTTTAATTCTCCATCCAGGACCGATTAACAGAGGTGTCGAATTATCCTCAGAAGTTGCAGACGGTTTGAATCAAATTATATTAAAGCAAGTAACAAATGGAGTTGCAGTAAGAATGGCAGTTTTATATTTGCTTGGAACTCTCAACTAAAAAGGAAACAATGAAAATACTTTTAAGTAATTGCAGCATTCTTCAACCCGAACAAAAGCTTAGCGAGAGTGGAAAAGATATTTTTATTGAAGATGGTTTCATAAAACAAATTGGAAAACTCTCACAAAACGTCATCGTTGATAAAATCATTGATCTAAAAGGAAATTATGTTGTTCCTGGATTTTTTGACATGCATGTGCATCTTCGTGAACCGGGGAGAGAAGATGAGGAGACGATTACGACCGGCTGTAATAGTGCTGCTCACGGAGGTTTTACTGGCATTGCCTGTATGCCGAATACTGAGCCTGCAATTGATTCTGCTGAAGTGGTGAAATTCATTAAAGAAAAATCTTCTGGTAACTTAGTGGATGTTTTTCCAATTGCTGCTGCTACATTAGGAAGGAAAAGCGAGGTTCTTTCTCCCATAGCTGAACTTTATGAAACAGGCGCTGTCGGTTTTTCTGATGATGGTTCTGTAATAAAAACTGCTAGTATATTGAAAAGAGCGCTTGAATATGCTCAGATATACAACCTCCCGATTATTGAGCATTGTGAAGATGAATCGCTTGGCGGTGGTATTATGAACGAAAGCATTAACTCAACTTTGTTAGGTCTTCCGCCAATTCCCTCCATTGCTGAAGATCTTATTGTTATGCGCGATATTATTCTTGCTGAATATACAAAAGGTAAAATCCACATTGCTCATATCAGTACAAAACGATCAGTGCAATTAGTAAGAGAAGCTAAATCAAGAGGAATAAGAGTAACCTCAGAGGTTACACCTCACCATTTTACTTTAACAGATGATTTATTAAAAACATATGATACAAATTATAAAATGAGTCCACCATTAAGAACCCAAGAAGATGTAGATGAGATTTTATTGGGGTTAAAAGATGGGACAATTGATTGTATTGCTTGTGACCATGCGCCGCATTCATTAGAAGAAAAAGAAGCGGAATTTGAGTATGCCCCAAATGGAATAATTGGGCTAGAAACTTCTGTAGGGTTAGCTCTAAGCGAGCTTTATCATAAAAAAGTTCTTTCATTAGAACAGTTGATATATAAATTTTCAATCAATCCAAGGAAGATTCTTAACCAAGCGGTTCCACAAATCAGAGAAGGGGAAAAAGCCAATTTTACTCTTCTTGATCCCAAAGAAATTTGGACAGTTGATATAAACAAATTTAAAAGTAAATCTAAAAATTCACCTTTTGATAAAAGACTTTTAACTGGTAGATCAATTGGGGTTATAAATAATAAAAGGATGCTATTCGGAAGCGAAGTTTTTGAAATATGAAAGAAGTATGAATTCTTTCCACAAAATTTAGTGTTTACTATACACACATAGTATAAAAAAACATACAACTCCTCCCTACGACCTCTCTTTTAATTCATTGTTGAACATTATAATTGGCACTTCATTTGGCTCAATGGTATTAAGTCAAAATAGGAGATACTGAAATGAAAAAAACATTTTTAAAAGCGGCTTTACTTTTTGTGGTTATTATCTTTAGTTCCTGTGACATTTATGATCCATTTTATTATGTAGATAATCAACCACCTTCACCTCCAACTGGGATATATGTCCTTAATGGGGATAATCGAGTTGATATTAGCTGGGCTCAAAATCGAGAAGATGACATTGCGGGCTACAATATTTATTACAGCTATAGTTATAATGGAAAATACACGATGATTGGTTCCTCACCGAATAATTACTTCGTAGATTATGGAGCCAACAACGGGGTAACATACTATTATGCTGTTACTGCATATGATTATAACGGAAATGAAAGTGAGCTAAGCTATGATGTAGTTTATTCTACGCCCAGACCAGAAGGATTTAGCCAGGTAATTTTTGATTACATCAGATTTCCTCAAAATGCGGGGTATTCTTTCTCAAAATATCTTGTTGTTCCTTATAACAATGAAAATTCTGATATTTTCTTTGAGAATTACAACGGAACATTCTATCTTGATGTTTGGGATGATACAGATATTCAAGATATGGGTTACACTCAAGACATTTATGACATCCCTTATGCTCCTACAGCTGGTTGGGCAACAACAAAAGATGCTATTGCTAAAGTTGGACACACTTATGTTGTTTGGACCTGGAATAATCATTATGCTAAACTGAGAATAAAGACAATTACAAATGATAGAGTAGTTTTTGATTGGGCTTACCAGCTTGTTGAAGGTAATACTCAGCTTAAGCCAAAGTCTATCAGAACAGTCAGAGGAGAATTGAATAGATTGGAACGGGAATAAATTAATTCCCGTCCTTTTATTGGTTGTGAACAGATGAATAGATTTCTAAGTGATTATTCATTAAATTTTGGATACAAATGATTGCTTTCTTAAATAAAATATTGATTGTTATATTTTTTGGCTTCCTGACACTAAATTTAGTTGCGCAGGAAGCTAAATTTTTTAATAAACTGGATTCCAACCAACGTCAAACTGTTACGAAAAATATTTTTGACGAAATTGAATCTGGGATATCTATAGGCAAAGCCTCTTCGATTTCCGCATATTTAAGCAGCCAAACATATTTAAGTCTTACTAATGGTATAAGTGGATATTATAGTTCAAATCAGGCATATTATATTTTAGAAGATTTTTTTAAAATTCACAGGGTAATTTCTTTCAAGCTTCAAAATGTAAAAACTGATGAAAATTTACCGTATGCCACTGGAATTTATTACTTTGATCACCGTGGCAGAAGAGGAACTGCGCGAGTCTATATATCTTTAAATAAGAGCGGAAGCAATTGGAAAATTTCACAGCTCACAATTAATTGATGACTAAAACGTTCTTCAAAAGATTTAGAGACGATAGAAAATATTTTGCTATCGTCTTTTTTGTTTTAATCATACTCTTACTGTCAGGAATCATTTCACCAATTCTTATAAATCGCCAGAAAGAAAATTGGACTCTGAAACTATCCGAAAATATTTCTCATATCGAGAGTAATACTTTTACGAAGTTTCAAAGAATTGAAAATGATCTGTTAAGTATTTCACAGCTGGTAAAAAATGATCTGAACGAAGTGTTGAATAATAATATTTCTTATGGTAAGCTTGTTAAAATTATTAATCAAGACAGATTCGATGATTACTCTTTTGAGATCTTAGCACCAAACGGGAAATTAATTGCATGGAATTCCATGATAGCGATTCCACAAGAAGATGTTTTTCCATTAAATTATCCAATTGGTGAAACGTATTTTTTAAAATCAGATTTGATTACATATCTGACCATTTCTGATACAATCATTTCCGAATCAGATGTATTTTATTTGATTTGTAGCGTGCCTATTGAAAAACATTTTACTTTAAGAAACGATTATTACAAAGAACAGAATCTTTCTAATGAAATTTCCGATGATAATTCCATTCAGGCTGATATTGCTTTTAATCCTTTTGAGACCAAGACAAAAGACGGCAGAAAATATTCTTTTGATCTTCTGAATAACAGAAATAATAAAATTGGACAAGTAACAATAACAAAACCGATTTTAGATGTTGCTGTGAATAAAATAAGTTTTGTTATTGAGCTTATTCAATCAGTGCTTGTATTTCTGGCAATCATTTTTTTTGGTTTAGGATTAAGAAAGGAATTTAACCAACTCAAAAGTTCGATTCATAAAATTTTTGTGTTGATCGTTTACTTCTCAGCTTTTCGATATTTGATATATAAACTTGGTTTTCCTGCTAATTATTTAAATAGCAATTTGTCGGATCCATCATATTTTTCTTCAGCCTTTGCTGGCGGAATTGTTAGGTCGCCAATTGAATTCTTTATTACGGCAATTTTTTTCACAATACTTTGTGTAAAAATTTATCAACACAGTATTAATTTTATTTTTTCTCTGCAATTTGAAAAATATAAAGCCTCATTAAAAATTTTCATAACTTTTTTTATTCCACCAACTTTAATTTTCTTTTTAGGATTACGGGGGCTTAGCGCATCACTGCGGAGCGTAATATTCGATTCGACCTTGAGATATTTTCGTGATCCTGATATTCTGCCGGATTTTCCAACTCTTTTGATGAATCTTAATGTATTACTTCTTGGGTTTTCGGTCATTCTCATTTTAAATTTGATTGTTATATTTCAACTTGCGTTGCTCAAATCTGCAAGAAAAAAAATATCAAGCAAACATTTAATATCACTTTTTTTAATTCTCCAGTTTGCAGGATTCGTCTTTATAATTATTCAAAGGCAACCATTAATTAATTACACTCTCATAATTCTATTTATAAGTTTAATTTTTTCTATTTCATATCATGTGTACTTTAATATAAAAAAATCAAAATATGTTTTTATTTATTCGGCCTTGTTCGGATCGATCATCTCCATTCTGCAGCTAAATCATTTCAATCTTGAGTTAGAAAAAGAGTCGCTAAAAACCATAGCTGTAGAGATTAATCGCCCAAGTGATAACCTTTTTCGTTTTATGATCAGTGAGGTACTGCTTAATAATTTGAAAGATGATAATATTGTTTCTGTATTTAAAAGTGTTTCAACCAACTATAATGCTGAGGCATACATTCTGTGGTGTAAGAGTTCATTGCAGCGCGAGGCGGTTAATTCTTCAATTTCCTTCCTGGACCAAAAGGGAAATCAACTTGGTTGTTTTTGGTCGGGAGATGAAGAAATATTTAATGAAGATAAATCCACGTTAAGTATTATAAAAGACGATCCAGTGATTTATGAACCTAAGAACACCAGTCCTTCTGATAGAAAAACATTAACCGGAATTGCTCCTGTAGTATCGGAAAATGAAAAACTTGGATACATTTCTGTCTCTGTTCAGTGGGACCCAGCATTCCCAGCTCTTAATAAAATACCTGAATTTTTAAAATCAAAAAGGAATGCGTTCAATTCTGTCTTAGATTTTTCACAACTTAAAATATTTGAGTTCAGTGATTCAAAATTAATTAAAGTATATGGAGATATTTATCCCTCAAGGGATCAGATCAAACCTATTTTAAGTTCAAATTTCTCGCAGAATGATGATGTATGGCTTTCATTGAATTTGAATGAAGAAAAATATTTGACTTATGCACTTAAACATGAATCAGAAGGTAAAATAAATATTACGGCTGTATCACTTCTTGAGAAAAGGTATTCATGGAGCATTTTTAATTTCTTTAAACTTTTTATTGTTCAGATAATTTTTATAGCCACTCTGTTTGTTTTACTTTTCATTTCGGATATAAAGAATTTTAAATATACCTACCGGTTTCAACTCACTATTGCTTTTTTACTTATATCATTAATACCAGTTATAGTTTTAGCGTTGTACAATCGTCAGCTTGTCCAAAAGAGAACGGATGAGGCAATATTTAATGAGCTTAGTGAGAAATCGGGATATATAGAAAATCTAATTGAGATGAAAAAAACTCAGAACAATAAAATGAGCTTGAATGATGTATTTGAAAAGACGAGCAGAGATTTGGGAATTTCATTTGCTGTTTTTGATAATATGCAGCAAATTTTCAACTCAAAAGATCAATATTTCAAAGCAGGAGTTTTTCCTGAGCGAATTAATCCTAATGTTTATTATAATTTAAATTATCTCAGCTTTCGGGAATATAGTATTAAGGAAAAAATCGAGGACTACGCATTCAATTCGTTTTATAAAAAAATCACTATAGATAACAAAGTTTATATACTTGAGGTGAATGACGCATTTAACAAAGTTAAGCTAACTTTATCAACAAGTGATTTTGATGTTCTTCTGTTTGGAATCTACTTGTTAGCTGCTTTGGTCATAATTTTAATAAGCACACTACTGGCAGATAAAATTTCATCACCAATCAGGAGACTAACAAAAGCAACTGTATCTGTTGCACAAGGCGATCTAAACATTTCGGTTGAGAATAAAGAAAAAGGTGAATTAAAGGATCTTTTAGATGGATTTAATTTAATGACCAGTGGGCTTAAAAAAAATCAGCTGGAACTAGCAGAATTAGAAAGAGAATCTGCATGGAAGGAAATGGCTAAACAAGTTGCACATGAAATTAAGAATCCACTTACGCCAATGAAGCTTTCGATGCAGCAATTAATAGCTTCATTTAGAGATAAACATAAAAATTTTGATGAAATTTTTGAAAAGGTTTCGACAACAATCCTTAATCAGATTGAAAGCTTAAGCTCGATTGCTTCTGAATTTTCGAGGTTCGCAAAAATGCCAAGTTATAAGGTTGAAGAAGTCGATATCGATATTGTTACGAAGGATGTAGTAAATCTTTTTTCGGATGAGGCAATTAATATTCATCTTAAAGCTGAAGATAATCTGCCAAAAGTGAATGCTGATAATTCTCAGGTACGGAGGTTATTAATAAACTTGATCAGAAATTCAATACAAGCAGGAGCGACTGATATAGCATTGATTATTACTGCTGACCATAGTTTTTGCAATTTACTTATTGAAGATAATGGTAAAGGCATTTCACCTGAAATCACAAATAAAATTTTCGAGCAAAACTTCACAACTAAAGATGTCGGAATGGGGCTGGGGCTTAAATTAGCCAAAAGATTTTTGGATGGAATAGGCGGAGATATTCAGCTTATTGAAGATTTTAAGCTGGGAGCAGCATTCAAAGTAAGATTTCCTATTGCAAAGAAATGAATTAGCATATGAACATGCTGACACCTCACCAAAGTAAAGCTCTTGATTATAAAAAACATATTTCCTTGACGGCAAATGCTGGTTCAGGAAAAACTTTTGTACTCTCTAAAAGATATTTAGAAATAGCCATCAATGAGAATATACCATTACGAAACATTGCTGCAATTACCTTTACTGATAAAGCTGCAGGAGAGCTTTATCAAAAAATTGCAAGAGAAATTGATGAGAGAATAAAAGATTCTAAAGAAAAATCTGTAATAGAACAGCTTGAACAAATTCGACGCCAGCTTGTTTCAGCAAACATTTCAACAATTCATTCATTTTGTGTTAACATACTTCGTGAACATCCTGTTGAAGCTGGAGTTGATGCTAACTTTGCGCCGATTGATGAAATATTTGCAGATGAGTTGATCGAATTATCTGTCGAAGAAGTGACAAGATCTTCTTTAGAAGAATCTCCAACGGAAAAGGATATCAAGAGTTTAATAAGACTTTTTTCTTCTAAACAAATCTTTAGCAGAGAACTAGCATCATCAATTAAGCATCGACGAAATTTGTTAAACCTCGCATCCACACTTTACAGTAAATCTGTGGATGAAATTGCAAAAGAATTTTACAAAAATTTTCTTTTAATATCTTCAAAAATTCTTAATGACAATATTCCTTTTATTATTGATTTAATAAAAAAAATAAATTCAGTTGTTTTAAAAAGCTCACCAAGCAATGCAATTGCGAAGGAGATTGTAAGCATTCTTACGAAACTTGAAACTGAAAAGAAGACCGAAAATATTATTTCATTGCTGGATGAGCTTAAAAATAAAATTCTCACTAAAGGCGGCTCTATTGCAATTCGAGGTTATTTGAATCGTGATGATGGTTTGACTTTACAAAATGAATGTTTTCAAGTTGAGGATTTTCTTGGAAAGTTAAGCTACTTCGAAATTCCAGCGAATCATGTGGATGTTGAGATAGAACTGGCAAATGTTGGAAAAACATTCATTCACTTTTTTAACAAGTCTCTTGATCTTTACAACGAAAAGAAAAGGGAAGCAGGTTACCTGGATTATGAAGATATTTTGTTATTCACCCAGGCAATTCTTGAAAATGAAGATGTAAGAAATTCGTTGTCGGAGAAATTTGAATATATCATGATTGATGAATATCAGGATACAAACGAACTCCAATACAATATTTTTCTGCCAATCCTCGATTATCTCAAAAAAGGAAACCTCTTTGTTGTTGGAGACGAGAAGCAGGGTATTTACATGTTTCGTGATGCGGAGCTGGAGATTTTCAATAAAACTAAGCATAGAATTACAGAAAAAGACGGCATGGAGAGCTTACTTTCATTACCTGACAGCTTCAGAATGGCTCCTCATCTCTGTCTTTTTATTAATTCCTTGTTCAAAGAACTTTTTGAAAATCCGAATCCATTGTTTAATGAAGTGGGACACTCTGATTTAGTCTGTGCAAGGGGCGATGAGATTAATGGAAATATCGAGATACTCTTAGCTGAATCATCTGAAGAGGAGGATGAGGAAGCTGCTGAAGCAAATCTTTTAACTGAAAGAATCCTTAATTTGAAATATGTTGATTCAGCGAAGGGAAAGACTAATTGGGGTGACGTTGCCGTTCTCTGCAGAAAAAGAAAATCATTTATAAAGCTTGAAAAATTCTTTGTGAAAAAAGGTATTCCATACTCAATAATTGGAGGGAAGGGATTTTATCAGCGCCAATCTATTTATGATATTTATAATTACTTTTCTTTTCTTCTAGATCAAAATGATGATACTGCCTTAGTTGGAATTCTTAGGTCTCCATTTTTTTCTGTCTCGGATTCTGAAATATTTGAAATTTCATTGCAGCAAGCTGCCACATTTTGGCTTAAGCTAAAATTTTATAGTTTGGAAAAACCAACCTTCATACAAGTAGTAGGTAGTCTTGAAGAAAATATATCATTGGTTAGTAAAATAGAAGTTTCGTTTTTATTACGAAAGATTATTTCTGAAACTGGTTACTTAAGCGTGCTCACCAGGAGAATAAGTTCTACTCAAGAACAAGCAAATATCGAAAAGCTGATAAAACTGACAATTAATTTCTTTGCTGATGGATTTCGGACATTATACGATTATGTAGATTATCTTCGAGATGCAATAAACGAAGTTGAAGACGAATCCCAGGCCGTAATTTCTGATGAAATTAATTCTGTTAAAATTATGACCATACACCAAGCCAAGGGATTAGAATTTCCGATAGTTTTCCTTTATCGGTGCGGTGAAGCAAGTAAAAAACCTTTTATCAAAACGAAATCAATATCGGTGAATAAAAATTTTGGATTATTAATGAAAGTTCCACTTAATGAGGACTATTTTAGTGAATATCATTCGGCACCAATTGTTGGATTAAGTGATTATATCGGTGAGAGGAAGAATACCGCAGAGATCAAACGATTGTTCTATGTCGGAACTACACGGGCTAAAAATCAATTATTTATTTCTGCGAGTTTAAAATCAGCAGTATCATCAAAACGTGATTCTTTCATGAGATTACTTCAGGAAGGATTAAGTATTAATTATGATTCAGCAAAAAAAGAATTAAAATCAGAGCTAAAATTTTTAATTAAAAAAGATGAAAGATATATTGGATTCGAGAAAGATTTGGAAATCGAAATTCCCATAATTAGAAGTCTTGCTCCTTTAGTTGCTGTTAAAGCAATGGTTGAAAAATCAACTCAGAAAAAAAACTTACTAACGAATAATATCATAGATCAACCTTTCGGTGAAATTATATCTGCAACTAAACTTAGTGTTTTTAAACAGTGTCCACTCAAATATAGATTAATTTATGAATTGGGGTTTTCAAGTCTAATGATGGAGAACCGAAATTGGCTTAATGCTAAAAAAATTATTAACACAGCCAAGCTCTTTGATTTTAATTCAGTTGAGGAAGAATTTCTTGCAGTATCGAATGAGGAAGAACTCCCTCGAGAGGGAGTAAAACTCGCACAAATGAAAGGCATGGTAATTCATAAGTTATTGAGTGAAGAAATTACTGAAGCTGAACTTGTTGATAAAGTTGAAGTTTATCTTAAAAATATAGCTCCTAAAGATGAATTGTTTTCAGAGCAAATTAAAAAATTGAAGTCAGAAATCATTTGTGATATGGTTAATTACTACAAATCAAAAAATTATGAATATGTTAAAAAATTCCAGAATTATAAAAATGAATACGAAATTTATCATCAACATTTCGATTACTACCTTTATGGCATCCTAGATAAGCTTATTATAACTCAAAACAAAATTATTATAGTTGATTACAAGACGGATTCAATAATTGCAGAGGAACTTTATGATAGAGCTAGTCAATATTTTACTCAATTAAAATTTTATGCTTTTATAGTCAGCAAGTTATTGGAACCGACTCAAAATATCGAACTTCGAATAATTTTTATTTTACATCCAGATAAATTTTTAACTTTAGAGATTAAGCCAAGCGATTCAGCTCAAACTAAGCAAGACATCGAACAAATGATGCAAAAAATAAGGGGGCATTCTTTTGGAAAAAACTTGGAGCATTGCCAATTCTGTGTTTTCTCAATAAAAGGCAATTGTATCGTTGCTTAATTTTTAAGCCATTGTTAATTTCAAAAAAAAATATTCATATATTTATAATGAAATTATTTTTCGAAAGAGATTCATGCAACGGATCATTAATCAAATTAGAGACATAGAACTAATAGAAAAAGAACTGCATGATACTGCGGTTGGTATCTTTGCCCTTTCCGGTGATGATGAAAAAACAATTCAATATCCCACAACTTTTCTTTACAGAGATAAAAACATATATATTTTTTTTAAGAATGATGATGAACTTTATCAATCAGTTAAATACAACTCAAGCGCTAGTTTTGCTGTTATTAAACAGGAAAAATTTAAAAAAGGGAAAAAGATTGATTTTACACCAAGCTACCAAATGTTTTCTATTACTTTAAATGGTTTGGTAAGAAAGGTTGATGAAGAGAAAACTATGGTTATTCTTAGACAAGAATATTTGTCGAAGTATAGTAAAAAAAGTGATATTGTTGAGAAGAATGCCTCTTCTTTAGCTGTAGCTATTATTATGGATTCTGATGAAATTCATGCTCAGGAGGAAATCGGAGGGTGATTTGAAATATCCGGCTACTCTTCTCCTATCCGGTTTATTATTAATAAGCTGTTCTGCTGATATAACGTACTATGAAATTCCCATCGAGTTCAAAAATCCACAAAAGAAAAAAGAATTCGTGAACACTTACGAGAAATACTTATCAGGGAAAAAAATATTTCTTGATCCTGGTCATGGCGGGGAAGATCGAAATAATGTTGGTCCACAAAAATTAACAGTTGAAGCCGACGCTAACTTAAATGTTGCTTTAGCATTGCGTAATTTTTTGCGGGAAGCTGGTGTTGAAGTTATAATGTCTCGTGACAAAGACATGACCGTTGACTTGAAAGAGCGTTCCTACATGGCAAATAGAAGCGGTGCAGAAATTTTTATCAGCATTCATCACAATGCACCTGGAAGCGGTGGAGATGAAGGTATTAATTATACTTCAACTTATTATCATGCTAAAGAGACCGACTACGAGTACGAGCCTTGCGAAAAAGATATGGCTAAATTTGTTCAAAGAGATTTAGCTTATGCAATGAGAAATTCCGGTGGTTTAGGTTCATTCGATGGAACTTATTCAGATTATTCTATTTACCCCGGTGCAGGTTTCTCTGTACTCCGTGTAACTAAAATTCCGTCCATTCTTGTCGAATGTGGTTTTTTTACAAACTTTCATGAGGAAAAACGTTTAGCTATAGATGAGTTCAATAAAATTCAAGCATGGGGAATTTTTAGAGGAATAGCACGATACTTTGCAGCCGGAATTCCCCAAATCGAATATAAATTGAATGATAATAATTTTTATCAAACTAATGTAGAACTGAATTTTTTAATTGCTGATACGGTTGGAATTAATCCTGAATCAATACAAGTTTATTTGGATTCACTCAAAATCAAAAATTTTACTTTTGATGATGAATCAAATGTACTTACATTGTCTCTTGATAACATAATTGCCGGCGAACATTTCATAAAAATTGTAGCAGCTAATAAAAATGGAAACCATGCATTCCCATTTCATCAAAAAATAATAGCTCATCAGAAAATCGAAAATTGATTATTAATAATCCATACGGAAAGTAATCTATGCTGAATTATGTTTGGCTTGCTTTGTTAGTGCTTGGTATAGGAACAGCAATTTATACCGATATTAGTGATAAGACTGAGAATAAGTATCGAAATAATGTTCCTTTGCATGTAACAGTTGGGTTTAACGAACCATTCAGCACTAATTTGGATAAAATTTATGATGGAAAAATCAAAATATCTCAAAAAGATTTTTCGGATCATTTCTTCCAAACCATTTCTGAAGACCTTGTTATCAACTCAAAGCTTACATATGTAAAGAAGTATAATAAACTTAACGCATATTTTAAGATTGACAAATCTACTCCCCAAGTACTTACAGAAATTGCAGGTATTTCAGGTAAAGATGACGATCTTACTGGGAAAATAAGCATAAAAGAAATTGTTGATTCATCAACTGTCAAAGCTGAAATTATTTTAGAAGAAGTCTCTTTTCTCAAACTTAAGCAAGTAACCAATTCGGTTTTAAGTTATGCCAGTACTGCAGTCGAAATAGCTTTAGGGTTAATTGGAATTATGGCATTGTGGCTTGGTGTAATGAAAGTTGCAGAATCTGCCGGGTTGATCTCAATACTTGCAAGAGCATTAAAACCAATTACAAAAAAACTTTTCCCTGATGTTCCTTCAAATCATCCGGCTGTTGGTTCGATGATTATGAATATTTCAGCCAATATGCTTGGTTTAAGTAACGCAGCAACTCCATTTGGATTAAAAGCAATGGAGGAGCTTGATAAGCTCAATCCAAATAAAGGAACAGCTACAAATGCGATGTGTACCTTCTTGGCAATAAACACTGCGGGAATGACCTTCATTCCAGCGAGTGCCATTGCGCTTCGGGCTGCTGCAGGCAGTTCTGATCCAGCTATTATTATTGGTACATCTTTATTCGGATCAACGTGTGCAACAATTGCAGGGCTAACGACTGTCAAAATTTTAGAAAAATTTCCGATTAAAAAAGACGGAACTTTTCAGTGGTTTAAAGATAATTCTGGTTTATTCGGATTTTTAATAGGGGTAATAGTCCTTATTTTACTTTTAACAACAACTGGGTTAGGAAGTATAGTAGGAGCAGTTTTCAGCTTTGTTTCTCCTGAATTGTTTAAAGGAGTAATTCAGATAGTCGCAATAATTGCAATTCCATTTTTAATTCTGTCATTTATTGGTTATGGTGCAATTAAAAAAGTTAGAGTGTATGAACAATTTATTGAAGGTGCTAAAGAAGGATTTAATGTTGCTGTCAGAATAATTCCATATTTGGTGGCAATGTTAGGTGCGATAGGTATTTTTAGGGCTGGTGGTGCAATGGAAGGTTGGTTGATTCCACTGCTTAGATTTGTTACTGATCCAATTGGAATCCCGGCAGAAGTGTTGCCTATGGCTTTAATGCGTCCACTTTCTGGCAGCGGCTCGTTAGGAATCATGGCTGAGACTATTTCAGTTCATGGAGCAGATTCTTTGATAGGTATCATGGTGTCAACATTTTATGGTAGCTCAGAAACAACATTTTATGTGTTGGCTGTATATTTTGGTGCGGTGAATATTAAAAATATTCGGCATGCTCTTGCAGGAGGTCTAGTTGCCGACATAGCTGGTGCATTGGGAGCAGTATTTATTGTAAAAATGCTTTTTGGTTAAAAGCATTGCAAAGTATTTGAATCTCTATAAACTAATTTTTAGTTTTGACCATTGAGGAGAAACATATAATGAGAATAGGAATTCCGAAAGAAAATATAAAAGAAGAAAAACGTGTAGGGCTTGCACCGGCAGGTGTTGATACACTAATCCGTTTGGGTCACACTGTTTTTTTTGAACGTGGAGCGGGCGAGGGAAGCCAATTTACTGACGAGGATTATAGTAAAGTTGGCGCAACAATAGTCTTCAGTGCAGAAGAAGTTTTCAAGCGTTCAGAGTTAGTCGCTAAAGTTCAACCTCTGACAGAAATAGAAGCAAATTTACTTCAGGAGGAACAGATACTTTTTACATTTCTTCATCTTGCAGTTGCGAAGAAATCTATTTTGGAAAATATGCTGGAAAAGAATGTGACCGCGGTTGGTTATGAATTAATCGAAGATTCCCAAGGACTTCCGGTCCTTCATGCAATGAGTGAAATTGCAGGACCACTCGCAATTCAAATTTCGGAAAGATACTTGGAAAGTTCAGTAAAAGGTGGCAGGGGAATTTTAATGGGCGGTATTACAGGTGTTGCTCCAGCAGCAGTGGTTATTTTAGGCGCAGGTGTCGTAGGTACAACAGCAGCACGAGCGGCACTTGGAAGAGGAGCACAAGTAATTGTAATTGATAAGGATCTAAATCGGTTGAGGATGATTGATTCTTTATTCCCTGGAAAATTGACAACAGTAATGGCAAATCCCTATACTGTATCACGTGGAGTTAGATTTGCTGATGTTCTCATTGGTGCAGTATTAATAAAAGGCGAGAAAACTCCGCATTTGGTGACTGAGGCAATGATTAAAGAGATGAAAAAAGGTGCAGTTGTTGTTGATGTTTCGATTGACCAAGGTGGATGCATTGAGACAAGCAGAATTACTAGTCTTTCGGACCCAGTTTTTATTTTTAAAGATGTAATTCATTATTGCGTTCCAAATATGCCTGCTTTAGTATCACGCACAGCATCATATGGATTGAATAATGCTGCTATCGGTTACATACAAGACATTGCTGAACATGGTTTGGCTAATGCACTTTTGGGCGATCCAGGTTTATCCAAGGGTGTTTGTACATATAAGGCGATATGTACAAATGAAGCGATTGCAAATATATTTAATGTAGAATACCGCAAGTTGAGAATTTTTTCAACTAACTAAATCATTTTTATTAATCAAAATCGGTAGACATCTGACATGGTTGCTGTAATCGGTGATATTCATGGATGTCTTAATACTCTTCAAAATCTTATTCTAAAAATTCGGAAAAAATATCCTTCCATCGAAATTTATTCAGTTGGAGATTTAGTGGACAGGGGTAACTTTAGTTATAACGTAGTTGAATTTATCAAAGCTGAAAATATAAAATTTACTCCAGGCAATCACGATTACATGATGTACTATTTCATCAAGCATCCTGCTCATGAAACAGGCAGGCCATGGCTTCACAATGGTTATGAAACTACACTGGTTTCTTACAACGACCATTTTGATAAGTTAAATGAACATTTAGGATTTATTATTAGCCAATCTCTCTTTTTGGATTTAGAAGATTGCTTTATTTCTCATGCTGGAATTTCAAAGTTTATGAAAGAACAGTTACCAAAGAATCTCCCAGATGATCTTTCGAGTTTGGAAGGAATAGTCAAATTCAATATAAATAGAGAAGAAGGTGTTCTGTGGAATCGTAGTACTTTACTTGATATAGGAAAACTTCAAGTGGTGGGACACACCATTAAACGAGATGTTGTATTTTCTGAGAAGACAAATTCAATTTGCATTGATACTGGTGCTTTTTTAGGAAATAAAATGACTGCCGTTGTTGTCGAAAAAAATAAAGTAATCGATGTGCTGGAAGAAGTGACTCAAAGTAAGGATATTCACAAAGCTTTCTGATTATTGTTAGGTTAGTATTAAGTTTACTAAAAAAAGAGGCAGTCAATTATTTTGACTGCCTCTTTGATGCATCTTATTTAGGGATTTTGAGGGAGTTCTATTTTTGAAGAATCATTTTCTTAATAGTTGAATAGTTCTCTGCATCAAGACGATAGAAATATACTCCTGAACTCATTTTATTTCCATCAAACGTAATTTCATAACTGCCTTCCTTGATCCTTCCATTCAATAGCTCAGCTACTTCCTGACCCAAAACATTATAAACTGAGAGTTTAACATTTGTTTCTTTTGGCACCGAAAATTTAATTGTTGTTGATGGATTAAATGGATTCGGATAATTTTGGAAAAGATCAAATTGCGTTACGATTGATGAATTATCTTCGACTCCTAAAACACCATCTGGAGTAAGTGTTACGTTGACTTCATTAATGCTATTCATATCATTAAGTGCAATATTTTGAATTTGAGCATCTTGATAATCAATCATATTACTTGTCAAGATGTATGTGCCTGAAGTTAAGCCATCAATTTGATAGGAACCATCGAGTTCTGATGTAGAAGCACCAACTAGCTCACCATTGGCATCAAATACATATACCAAAGCAGCATCCAAAACGTTTCCGGTTTGCTCGTGGATATTACCATATACAATTGCTTCTCCCCAAGTATGATTGAAGCTGCGAAGTTTGAAATCGATATTGTTAACAATACTTGTTTCAGTAACAACAACAGAATCAGCATGTCTCCAATTCATGGTTGGAGCTCCATCATAGCGGTAATAAGTGGGTTTATATCCTGGTGCCGAAGCTAAGAGAATATAATTACCGGGTTCTAAATTTGTAAATACATAAGCTCCAGTTATGCTATCTGTCCTGACTGAATATCTTTTACCAAGCCTGATATTTGACAGTTTATAAGCATATACTTTGCCATAAAGCGCAGTACTGCCCGCAGAATCAGTTACTATCCCGTTGATTCCATTATTATAAACTGGTTTTGGGTCCAAGGTAAAATTAATATCAGTTACTGCACCATTAACTGGAATTTTATCCGCCTCATTAAAATTAGCTTTATTATCCCAATACTCGGGTTTCAATGTATGATTAAATGGGGAGCAATAAACGATAATTGTATCGCCTGCTTTGATCATAAATTTGAAATTTCCTAGTGAATCAGTTTTAGTGAAGTAATTCCCATTGCATGATGGATGATTGTGTCCAAGATTAGTTACGTAGGCATGCAGATCTGCTCTTAGGGCTGTTCCATTTGCATCTTTTACCCATCCTGTAACAGCATAAGTAACAGGTGGAGTTGGAGGTACTTTTTTCTTTAAGCCAATATTGAATATTAGAGAATCATTCTCAGCTAATGTTACTAAAGTAGCTAGTGTTCTAGTAGCAACATTATCAAAATACTCACCAATATAATTCATCGCTGCAGAATAAATAAAATAGTTGCCTGTCTTCAATTTACATGTAAAGAAACCATTGCTGTCAGTAATTGCGGAAGCAACAACCTGGACGCCGATACTATTTGTGGCTGAAATAAAATCGACACGTCCTCTGTAAATTGGTGAATTTGTTGAGTCATCAAACAGCCAACCACTAATTTTGCCTCTAGTGATTATTGGAGCAGCTACAGCAATCTCAACTTTATTAGAGGGTTCACTCTCAATATTATTTTTAACAGCAGTTACATAGTAAGAATATGTTTTTCCGAGATGAACATTGTGATCAGAAAATCTATTCATCATATTGTGTCCGGAATAAATTTTTACAAAACTTCCGGTATCAGCGATAGCTCCAAACTTTTTATAGACGTTAAACTTAACACCAGTGCTAATGGAGTCATACTGCCAAGCAAGTTCAACTGATAATAAAGCTGGTGAATTATTTAAAGTTGCGGTGAGATTGGTAGGTGGGTTTGTCTGAGCATATTGAATAATGCTAAACAAAAGGACAAACAAAATTGGAGAGATTTTGTTTTTCATGTCTTTCCTTCGAAAATGTTTTTGGATAAGTTAATTATGTTTGATTAAACTTTTTACGCAAATTCAAATCAAATGCCATATAAAGAATATTTTGACTCATTTTAGTATTGTGCTAATTAAGAATGAGACATCCTCTTTTTATTTCTTTGCAAGGATTTAATCTCAAACGATATTTAAAAAGTACGAAAATATTTCGTAGTGAGCGAAGAATATTCACAGCTAAATAATTTAAGATGGATGCATAACATCGAAGTTTTAGTTCGATAGAAAAAGAATATCAATTAAATTAAATACCCAAACAGCAGCCAAAGTACCAATGGAAAAATTTCTGATTTGATAAGCATGGTTATAAGAATTGTACTTGGATTGAATTTGAGAATTATCAATCTCAGTTAAATATGCTTTTTCTTTTTTGTTAGTGTCAACTATGAAATAGACTGTTGAACCCAATGAAGCTAAGCTAAACAGAGTGAGTGCCCATCCCTTGGTTTCCAAATTCAAAGCCTGCTGACCCCATCCCGGAAGAATAATTGACTTAATCGTTGCATCTTTAAGCAGCATTTTTTCTTTCAGCAAAAAATTTTCCTGATATATTGCTTTTGTTGAATCTTCGATTGAATTATTTACACTTAAAGAATTGTTATGCTTTTGTTCTTGCAAATATTCAGTTCTAACCTCTTCAAAAAAAGAAATAATTTTCGGTGAAATTTTTAGAGGATTAGGTTTATAATCAGAAGCAATCTCTAGAACGTGCTTGAAATTTTTCTTTGCATCAGCTTCATTTCTTAAAGAGTAATTAGCGATTCCATTTATTAAATAAATCTCTGTAAGTGTCTCTTCTGAAAGATTGGTATTTACATTTATATAATCTTCAGCAAGTCTAATTGTTTCCGAATATTCAAAATTTGCCAGGCGATCTTTAAGTGAATCAAGCAGGACTTTTTCATTTTGTGCAAATAACAGCGGAGCGGAGATGAGCATAAACAGAAGAATAATTCGAGAATAATTTGCTATCATTTAATCAGCAACATTTTTTTTGTGCTGATGTTATCACCAGCTCGTAGTTGATAAATATAAACCCCTGAAGCTGCTTTACTCCGTGTTTTGCTACCATCCGACTGAAAATTCTGATTTATTGAAAATTTAGCTTCATGGAGCCCTGGATATTCGTACTCATTCACTAAAGTAGCAACTTCATTTCCAAGAATATCAAATATTTTCAAAGTGACGTAATCAGCGGATGCTAATCGCCAGCTTATAGTAGTGGTGGGATTAAAAGGATTGGGATAATTTGTGTACAGTACTAGGTTTAAATTATTTGCAGAAATATTATCATTCTCGACAGACGATATAACATTTAATTTTTCAACGACAGAGGTAACTTGACCATTGGTGCTTATTCCACCGAAAACATAGATTGTAGAATCATAAAACACTGCCGTACACTCGGAGCGGGGGACATTTAGCGGTGGGCCATTTTGGATATAATATCCGCCACCAGTTGGATTTTGAGTGAAAATCTCTGTCGAGGAAATTGATTGTTGAGCTTCATTGAATCCGCCCAAAATATAAACAGAACCTTCTCCATTAACTAAAGCTACGCCACCTGCTCTTGGGCGTAATAATTTTATTGGAAGTTCTTGATAGTTATGAATTAGAGGATCATACTTATAAATGTCTCTGCTAATAGTATTATAAACACCGCCAAATATAAAAATGCCATTATTAAGCAGAGCAGACATTTGATGAAAAGGTGATCTTATGTGAAAAAGATTATTGTTAGTATATATTATTCTTGCCTCAGGAATAGAGTATTCAACGATAAATGGAAATTTTAATGTATCACCATGATGTCCACCTCCAACACCTCCAAATATGTATAAATGATCATTGAGAATTTCTGATGTTGCGTACAAGCGATTGAAATTAGGATTTAAATTGTAAATGGATGCCGTTGTAACCGAAGGATTGTTTTTCCAAATCTCCATACTTGAAAGTAATGAAGAACTGTTTGGTATTCCTCCCAATGCAATAATACTGTCATGATAGTTCTTTGCAATTAATCCCGAGCGACTTGCATTTAGGTAACCTGCTACTCTCCATGTATTTGATTGGGGATTAAACTCTTGAATTAATTTTGTGTTAGCTTGGATTGAATCAGAGTATCCGCCGATGATATAAATGAGTGAATCAATTACAACTGCTTTTGCACCTTTTACTGGAATTGGCATAGAGCTAACCAACTGCCAGGAAAGTGATTGGGCAATTGAAACTCTCACCAAAATAATTAATAATAATATCGTATTTAATCTTTTCACTCTTTAATCATTCTTCTTATAAAAGGTAAAATACAACAATTATACCACCTTGCCTCCATCAATTTTTATTATTTGCTATGTTCTCAAAATTATGTTTTAAAGTGATCCGTTCACCTTTTGCAATAGAAATTTTTGTTGAATATGGTAGAAAACTAGGGTTTTTCACATCAATTCTATACTCCCCTGGGTTTAAAACGAGAGGATTACGTAAGGGAGTGGAACCTTTAAACTCTCCATTTAAATAAATTTCTCCCCAAGGGAAAATATCACAATCAAGATATCCAAATAAAGATGAAATGTTAACTTTTATAAATGAGTTTTCATTTGCTTTTATCTCTGCAGTAAAACTGTAAGTTGGATAATCGGGATGCTTGAGCGAAATTAAGTGAATGCCAGCAGGGAGCGAAATCTCTTCTTTTAGAGGTGTTGTATCTTTCTTCTGATTATCAATGTAAATATCAGCCCAAGGTGAACACTCAACCATTAATTTTCCCCAGCCCAAATTTTCATAGTTTATTTTTTTTGTTGGTTCGACCAATAAATTCTTTTCGACTCCTTTATTTTCCAATAAATTTTTAGAGTTTAAAATTTGAGTTGTTGCGCTTTTATTATTTTGAATATTTTGTGTCGGAACAATTAAATCAACCGAATCTTGTTTTTTAGACAAAACCTGAGGTTTATTAGCTGGTTCATCCATTTTTTGATTGATGCTTGTAAAAAGTAACAATATCATGACCAAAGCCGCTGCTGAGGTTGGTATCCAAAGAAATCTGATTTTTGATTTAGTCATACTCTTTGTATAGCTCACTTCATTTTCGTTTGTATCAGGATTTCCCAGTTTCAATAAAATTTCCGCAGCACTTTTTGTTCTATTATTAATATTTTTATGAAGTAATGAAACCAAAATAGGTTTTACCTTATCATCAGAATTAAAAAAACTGTCTGTTAGTTTTATTTCTTCCTTAGATAGTAAATTGTTAATTGTTTGACTTACGTCTTTTCCAAGGAAAGGATTGATTCCAGTATATAACTCGTAAATAGTTATTCCCGCTGAGAAAAGATCACTCTGTTCAGTAAGTTTTTCACCGCGGATTTGTTCTGGTGACATGTAGCTGGGAGTTCCAACTATTGAATACTGATTAGTGACATGACTTTCATTTGTACCATGTGCTAAACCGAAGTCTGCAATTTTCAGATGTAACGAATCGTCAATCAATATATTCTCAGGTTTAATGTCTCGATGAATAATCCCATTCTTATGAGCATAGTCCAACGCCTGAAATAATTGGACAACGATTTTTTCTTTATCTTCGCCAGAAAGGTTTGGTGATTGAATAAACTCTCTTAGGGTTTTACTTTTAAAATATTCGAATGAGATATAGAAGGTGTTTTCGAAAATTCCGAAGTCCAAAACTTTTATGATATTTGGATGATCAAGCTGTGCAAGGATTTTCGCTTCACGGTTGAAGCGTTCAAGCAGAGCTTTATCCTCAAGAGATGTGGAATCGAGTGTTTTCAGAATAATGTTTTTCCCAAGATAAATATGGTCTGCGAGGTAAACTCCAAATGATTTATCTTTTTTAAAACATTCTATTATCCTAAACTTACCAAGATAAGCTGATTCACTCATTGAAATGTTTTCTAATTCTCTGCTATATTAAATTCTTTTACTTTAAGCTGAACCCATCTAACAGAAACACCAAGCGACTTTGCGGTCAAGGTTTTATTGCCATCAAATTGTGCTAACCGTTTCTTCAAGATAATTTTTTCGAAATTCTCAAGTGTTCCGGAAAATTCATTTACATCATCTTCCTCTTCAAAAATTATATGTTCTGGCAATAGTCTATTGGTTTCACATATTATCAAAGCTCTTTGAAGGACATTTTCAAGCTGCCGAACATTACCTGGCCAATAATAATTCTCTAGCTTTTTCATTGCAATGGGATCAACTTTTATTTCTCGCCCGCTTAATTTTTTAAAAAAATGATTTGTAAGCAAGGCAATATCGTCTCTTCTATCTCGCAAAGGTGGAACTGAAATTGGGAAAACATTCAACCGATAAAATAAGTCTTCTCTAAATTTTCCATCTTTGATTAATGCTTTTAGATCCTTATTTGTTGCAGTAATAATTCTCACATCAATTTTTATGGTTTCAGTATCACCAAGCCGAATTATTTCCTTATTCTGAATTACTCTTAAAAGTTTTGCTTGAAGTGCCGGAGAAATATCTCCGATCTCATCAAGAAAAAATGATCCTTTGTTTGCAAACTCAAACAATCCCTTCTTATCTGTATTTGCACCTGTGAAAGCACCTTTTTTATATCCAAACAATTCACTTTCGAGAAGAGTATCCGGAATCGAACCGCAAAACTGTGCAAGGAATGGTCTGTCTTTCCTCTGGCTTAATTGATGAATGGCATTTGCGACTAAGTCCTTGCCTGTTCCACTTTCACCAAGCAGCAGTATAGTAGCATCTGTTTGTGCAACTTTCTTTATTGTTGATGCAAGTTCTTGCATAACTCTGCTCCTACCAATCATCTGTGGAATTTCAGTAGTTTCCTTCAGCTTGATTTTGAGCAGTTCATTCTCATCATTGAGGATTTTTAATTTACTTATATGATCTAAAGCAAGTGAAACAAGATTCGAAAAAAAATCAAGAAAAATTAAATTATCTTCTGTATATTCTTTACGGTTCAAGCGGCTGTCTGCGATGATTACTCCCCAAATGTTTCCCTTAGAAATTATTGGAACACCGATGACAGATTTTATTCCCTGTATTTGAACACTTTGGAATTGAGATAGATTTGGATCAGCTAAAACGTCGTGATACAAGCATGGAGTTTTTTTGCTTATCACTTGCTGAAGTATTCCAGACGAAAAGTTAGAAAGATCAGTTATACTTTCTTTTTGGACATTTCTTGCGGCTAGGATTTCGAAAGTTTTTGTTTCATCGTCATATCTTGCACACAAACCACGTTCAGCATTAATTAATTTTATTACTATATCCAACGTATCTTGAATAAGTGTTTCTTCATAAGTAGCTGAGTTTAATATTTGGCTTATCTTGTATAAACCTTCGAATTGATCTTTGTTTAGCTGTTTAAGATCATCGAGGTTTATATTTGATGAAAAATCCGAATTCATTTTTGACAAAGTAATTGAAACATATTTATTAATTCATTCAACAATAAAAGATGCCGGTTTTGAACGAGTTCGATTTAAGAAATCATCAATGCACCAGATAACCCAAAAATAATTCCCTGCTGGCAATGCGGTATTCACGGTAATTGAGATGTCATCAGACGAAATATTATCTTCTTGCCAAACCAGCTGTGGGTCTATTTCGTTTGTATAAACTTCAGCTGTATATGTGAAAGAAAAACCTGGAGCAAATCGTTTCCATTTTAATGTTGGTGTTGATGAAACAACTTCTAAATCTTTTGGTGACTCAAATAAAACTTCGCTAGTAATTATTCGTGTGATATGTTCGCTCCCAACTTCAATTAAGTCATTATAAATGTCCTTTACAAGGATTTTAAAATCATAGCCAACAATCATTTCAATATCACCAACATTCATTTCTGTTGGAGATAAAGTTGTTTCATAAAATTTCTTGGTTACGTTATAATCAAGCGGTTTTTTAAAATTTAATGTCGAATTGGACACGAAGACTGAATCTACATCATTATCCTTGTCGGAGATTGATTCATTCAGCACGATGTATGCAAGTGGTCCTATGGAATAACGATTGATAATTACGCTGTAAAAAGAAGAAGTCTGAAGAACAGGAAGTTCATTTAAGTATGTTTCAAGACTTATTTTTTTTTGGCCTAACCATGAAATGAATAGAGAATCAAATTTAAATCCATCTTTTTCAAACTTAACCCATCCGTCATCAGAACGAATATTCTCAAACTTGAAATAACCATCATTATTTGTTGTTGTAATTAGATTCTGTTTTTCAAATACAACTTTGGCATTAACAATCGGCGTGTGCGGAAGACTCATGGTTTTTACATATCCATCTAACAGCACTAATTTGTTGTTTGGGTTTTCTGGATCTAAAGGGTTATCGTGCGGTGCATTGCATCCAAAGTTTATGCATAACAAAAGAATAGTCAGAGTAAAATTTGCTTGGGATATATTTTTTAATAGTAGAAACATAAATTTTAATAAAGTTTCCTTCTCTAATTTAATCAAAAATTTGTATTGTGAATAATAACGAAGAAATGCTAATTCTTCTTGGATAATTACAAGATAAAACAGTGAAATTTATCTGTTATTGGGGTTCTTGGTTTTATAGATCCCGTGCTAATGCTTTTTTAGTTAAGTAAAAGGATGAGAGGGATATGCTGAGAGAGACAAATGCGATGATCAATGAAATGAAGTAAATATTTTTGAGCCGTTCCTGAAACCCAAATATATCATTGTAGTAATCATAAATTGGGATGAATAACATTGCTATTAATAAAACTATGAAGATTATCGTAAATAAAAATGTAAGCGATGCGCCTTGTGATGATGCAATCCTAATTGGGCTTTTTTCTTTTAAATTTACAAATAATGACCCCATCCCGAAATTTAATGACACAATTGCTAATGTAATAACGCCAATATTGATAGATGATATTATGAACAATTCTTTCGGAAAATTTAAGTGTGAAAAATAATTCAAGCTCTGTCCAATCAAAAAAATAAATGAAAACAGAATAATAAACTTTACAAAAACAATTTTTTTCATGGTGATAGGAGAACTTTTCAGCTTCCAGTAGGCATCGCCTTCCAAGCTTAAAGCGGGAAATGCAAATCTTAATGATAATGATGAGATTAAGAAGAGGTTGAATGAAAAAATCACGACATAAATTATTGCTCTCAAACCGAAGTTATAAGCATTGAGTAAGCTGCTGTCTATTCCACCTAAGCTTACAATAAAAACTGTAATCAAAAAAATTATGACAGTAAGATGTATCCACTGCCCTGGTTCCCTAAAAAACTGTAAAATTTCTTTTTTTATTAGAACGTCAATTTGTGGTGTGAAAAAAAAATTATTGTTAAGTATTAGTCGTGGATTTGAATTTTCTTTTGGCTGGGTGTTTTTAATTTTTAATTCGAAAGATTCAATCCAGGTTTTGTAGTAAAGTTTTTTTGCTATTATAATTGCTGTCGCAAAGAAAAAAGCGGAGATACTTAGCAATAATCCAACATAGGGAAGAGCAATTATTGGTTTACCCAATGCAAACCAATAAAGTGAATCTGCGATCCAAAAATTTGGAAGAAATTTCATTATGGGACTATCTAAGGAACTGAAATATTCGTTTATGTTTGGATAAAATGACATGACTTGTTCGACAACAGAAATCGGGTTGCTAAGTTTAAAGAAAAAAAGCAATCCCAATATGTAAAAGATTATTAATCCTACGACAACCTTCTTTAATCCGACCTTAAATGATACACGAATCATCAACATTAGAATAATAACACCTAGAGAAGCGGCGATCGTCACAAAAGGTAACAGCATACAAAGGAAAAAAAATATTGCAAAAATAAAATTGAGCTTAAAGTAAACAGAATAAGCCAGCATAACCGCCGAAATCATTAATAATAAGGTTGTGGAGCTATAAAAAAAGTTGTCTAAAAATTTAATGAGGAAAATTTTAGTGAAAGAAATCGGCTTTGTTATTAAGAAAAACACCTCCTTTGATTTATAAAGAGTTGAAAATGAAACAATGATATTTCCCGCATTTACTGCCATGAAAAAAATAAATAGTATAATAGAAATGAAACGATGTAAAAGGAATGTACCTATTCGTATTTCCTCTAAGAGATATGTCAGTGAAGATAAAGTAAAATAGTAAACTCCAATTCCGAATAAGATATAAACTATTGCCGATCCAAGATTTTTCAAAATGTTAATAGGTTTCAAATCAGCATTCAACTTTAGAAAATTTATTAGTTTAAATTTTATTATGTGTGAAATGTGGTTCATCGTTACTTAGTAAGTTCGAGGAAAACTTCTTCAAAATTTTGATTAAGATTTGCTTTGATTGTCTCGATCGCTCCTCGATTATCTTCGTAAATCATCTTACCTTGCTTAATAATCCCGATTCTCGAACATATTTCTTCAGCAAAAGGTAAGCTGTGGGTTGACACAAAAACAGCAGCTCCCTCAGAAGTTTTTTGTTTCAAAATTTTCTTAACTAAAACTGCACTTTGGGGATCGAGTCCGACCATTGGCTCATCGAGAATAATTAGCTTGGGGTTATGGAGCAGGGCAGAAGCAATTGTAATCCTTTGCTTCATTCCCTGAGAATATTCCTCTGTTCGTTTGTCAAGCCAGCTTTCAATTTTTAAAAGGTCAACTAATTCGTCAATTCGGGATTGAATGTTTTTTTTATTGAGATTATATAATCCTCCGCTGAATAATAAAAATTCTCTTCCTGTAAGTTTATCATATATATATGGCTGATCCGGTACATAACCGATTTGTATTTTAGCTTCAATTGGATTTTTCGAAATGTTAATTCCATCAATCAAAATTGAACCGGAAGTTGAAGCATAAATTCCAGTGATCATTTTAATTGTTGTGGTTTTTCCTGCGCCATTCTGACCTAAGAATCCATAAAGTTCACCTCGTTCAACATGGAGATTGAGCCCATCCACAGCTATGAATGAACCAAATTTTTTAACAAGATTTGTTATCTGAAGCATATTAAAAACAATTTTTCTTTGTAAAATTTTGAACAAAGCAAGTGCCATTCGAGTCTTCTCATTCCTCTCCAAATAGATTTAATTGTCAGTCTAAGCTTGTGGAAGACTAGCCATTTTG
>CAYMKU010000015.1:62212-81681 GCA_964391015.1 uncultured Ignavibacteriaceae bacterium | reverse complement strand
ATTCGAGACAAAGATATTCTCAGTCAGCTATTGAAATTTGAAAATGTACAATTTACCAAGTTATGTGAGAGAAGAAAAAGAAATAATAACTTTTTATCCGTAATATTTAATGGATTAATTGAGTTAATAACATACGAATACCATTTATTAAGGATTTGTCTGAAATCTAAATATGATTGTTTACTGGGTACAGACATAGCAATTACGCATATTGGTAAATTGATGAAAATTCCTTCATTAGTTTTTAACGAAGATGATTACAAAATAAACCCGGTATATACATATACATCATATCCTTTCGCATCCTATATAGTCTCCCCAATAGATTGCGATGTGGGAAAATATGGATATAAAAAAATATCATATTATGGTACTCAAAAACTTGCCTATTTGCACCCGAAGTACTATAAACCTGATGATTCTATCTTAAAACAATTGGGTTTATCGAGTAGTGATACTTTTTTTCTAATCAGGAAAATTGATATAACATCTTTTCACCACATTTATAAAAATAATTTTATCGGTTTAGATGATTCTATTTTAAAGAAGATAATTGAATACCTTAAACCTTTCGGCAAAATCTTTATTTCCTCTGAAACCCAAATTAATTACGACTTAAAAAAATATAAATTAAAAATACCGGTGAACAAAGTCCACGATCTAATGGCATTTGCAAAATTGTTTATTGGAGATAGCCAATCGATGTGTACAGAAGCTGGAATACTCGGGACCCCCTATATTAGATACAATAATATTACTAACAAAATATCCAATTATAGAGTATTTGAGCAAAAATACAATATTGGCTTAAGTGTAATTGCTCCTGACGAAAGGAAATTATTTGATGTTATTAAAGATTACACAGTTAACAATAATAAAAAGGAGGAATGCAAAGCTGAAGCAAAAAAAATAATTTGTGAATGTATAGATTTAAATGAATTTGTTATAAAATTGGTTGAACACCTTCCCCTTAGATCAAGTAATTTAGAATATAATTCGACTACTAGAAGTTAGTGTTATTTTAATAATAATAAATCGAAAAAATAAATTGAAGCTGGTAAAATTATTATTCGAACAAAAAAGAGTTCTGATAAATAGACATCTTAGAAATATATATCCTTATATTACCTTGCATAAAATATTAAATATGATCTTATCTTATATAGAATTTATGCTTCGGCGAGATATATTGCATTCACTTCCTGCATTTATTAAAATAGAAACAAGCAGATTTTGTAATTTAAAATGTCCTTCATGTCCTCACAGCACAATTAAATATAACATTGATAACAATAATTATAATTTAAATATTGATAACGTAAAAAAAATTATAGAACCAATTCATAAATCGGTACTTTTAACAACCCTGTCATTACAAGGAGAGCCATTGTGTAATGACAAATTACCTGAAATTATTAATTATATTCATAGTAAAGGGATTGGTACTAGTTTTCCAACAAATCTTTGTTTGAATTTTAGTAATGATAAGTTAAAAAAACTAATTCTTTCTGGGATTGACACAATATATGTATCCTTAGATGGAGCAACAGAAGAAACTTATAGCAAATATCGCAGAGGAGGAGATTTTAATCTAGTATTAGATAACGTGAAATCTCTTTGTTATATGAAAAACAAATTAAAAAAAAGAAAACCAAAAATTGTTTGGAAATTTATTGTTTTTCCGCACAACAAACATGAAGTCGAATATGTAAGGAATAATTATAGGAGATTAGGATTTGATTCATATCATTTTGTCTATGATGAATATAGTAAAGAAAAACATTATTTAGAGAAAAAAATAAAGTACAAACAAAATCGATATAAAAAAAAGAAAGCATGCTTTTGGTTATGGATGACAACAATTATTAATTATAAATGCACCGTTCACCCATGTACAAATCAAGACCATGACTTAGGCAATTGTTTATCTCAGGACTTAAAAATAATTTGGAATAACAATAGTTATAGACGCCTGAGGTTTGGTTTTAATAGAAAAAATTTTGGAGATCATTTGGATGAAAGATGCTTCAAATGTCAATGTCCATCATATGCAAAATAGTAAATCAGGCATTCATATTCTGAGGTTTTAAAGTATTTGGGAATTATCTTCTTAGACTTTGTGCTGTGTTTATAGAATAAAAGATTGAAGTAATTTTATCGAATTTATAATTAGAATTGAAAGTGCATATATAGTTTTCGTACAAGATCCATTATTGTATTTTGGCTATAGTTTTGGAATGCAGACAACATAGGTTATAAAATTAAAAGGATTGATGTCACGGAAGTAGTATATCTCTGCTATAGAATCATTTTTACAGAATTAGTGCTTGCCTCTGGATGGAATGAGTGATGGTTGAATAAGATTAAAAATGAACTTATTTTAGTTTTTTCATAAAAAGCAAAACAAAAAGTAAAAGATAGAGTGAACATAAAAAAGATATAAAAATATTTACATAATCATACAAGATTTAAATAGATTGCAATTAATATCTGACAGAAAAATAGAATTCTTCGAAAATATCCTTCATGAACACATTTGAAGAAGAATTTAGGTACAAAATAATTATCTGCATCAATATATAACTTCTGAAGAGTGATGAAAAAGTGCTAGAAATTACTCAAATATTTTTTCCAATTATATCATCATCCTTCTAACAAATATTTACCCAAGATTTACTTTTGAAATTATAAATGAGATTTATTAAGTGATAACTAATCTAAAATGATATGTGTGGAATTTGCGGAATAATAAAATTCGATAGCACACTTGTTGAATCGGAGAAGATTCAGAAAATGATGAAAGTCATGAAGCATCGCGGGCCCGATGATGAAGGAATTTTCATCGAGGATAAGACTGGCTTAGGTTTTGTGAGACTCAGTATAATCGACCTCTCCCCTCTTGGACACCAACCAATGTTCAGTACGGTGAACGGTCGTTTGAATTATGGAATGGCCGATTGGATGAATGGAGGGCGATTTGTAATTGTTTATAATGGAGAAGTGTACAATTATATTGAGCTGAGAGATGAGTTAGAAGCAAAAGGTTATCGCTTCCTTTCAAATACAGATTCGGAAGTTGTGCTAAATTCTTACATTGAGTGGGGAGAAAATTGTCTTCACAAATTTAATGGGATGTGGGCATTTGCGCTCTATGATCGAAAAAAGAAAGAACTATTTTGTACTAGAGATAGATACGGCATTAAACCTTTTTATTATTACCTTGATGAGGCGCAATTTATTTTTGCATCTGAAATTCCACCGATTCTCAATATTATTAAAAGTAGACCAACCGCGAACAAACAAGCCATATTTGATTATCTTATATTCAATAGAACAGATCAAACTGAACAAACTTTTTTTGAAGGGATTAAAAAGCTGCAGCATGGTGAACAATTAAAAATTAAAAATGATAAATTAAAAATCGAACCTTGGTACAACCTTAGAGAGCGGGTTAGAAATACCACTGGATTTAAGAATGCTACCGAATACAAAGAGCTGTTTAGTTCATCTGTTGGTTTAAGGTTAAAATCTGATGTACCTGTTGGTGTTTGCCTAAGCGGAGGTTTAGATTCCTCAAGTATTGTTTCTGTTTTATTAAAGGATCATAATTTTTCTGATGTCAATACTTTTTCTGCAATATATGGAAACGGAATTACCGGAGATGAAACTACATTTATAAATGAATATAAAAGCACTGTTCAAAATATGCATTTCATCAGTCCAAGTTTTGAAACGCTTAATAATGATCTGGACAACTTTATTCAGGCACATGCAGAACCAATTCCGACTACCTCTCCTTATGCGCAATTTAAAGTTATGGAACTTGCTAAAGAAAATGTAGTGGTAACTCTTGACGGACAAGGTGCTGATGAAGAACTCGCGGGTTATCATTATTTCTTTGGATTTTATTTTAAGGACCTGCTTAAACAATTTCATTTAGTTAACCTCTTTGATGAATCAAAGAGCTACATTAAAAATCATAAATCCTTGTATGGATTGAAAACGTTTCTTTATTTTCTTCTTCCAAAAGGTTCACGTGCAAAATTAAGGATGGATGAAAAGGGTTACCTTTTACCTGGATTCAATTCTTATAATACTCATTCAGTAATTGCGGACGAGCTGTATGGCTCAGCATCGCTGAGTGATGCACTGCTAAACCATTTTGAATATAAACTTGAGCATTTATTAAAATGGGAAGACAGAAACTCGATGTGGTTTTCATTAGAAGCACGTGTCCCTTTTTTGGATTACCGTCTCGTCGAAAAAAGTTTAGCCACAGATTCAAAAATGGTTATCAATAAAGGAATGACAAAGCATATACTTCGTGAAGCAATGAAAGGAATTTTACCGGAAAAAATTCGCATTCGGAAAGATAAAATTGGATTTGGAACACCTCAAGATGATTGGTTTCGCCATAAAATATTTGAAAAGCTGATTGTTGATATTTTGAATTCTGATTCCTTCAAAGGAAGGAAAATGATTGATTCTGTTAAAGCTTTTAGTCTGTACCAAAAACATTTGAATAAAGAAATGGATATTGCCAAAGAGATTTGGAAATGGATAAATCTTGAGTTGTGGTTTAGAAAATTTTTAGACTAAGAGGATTAATTTTGCAAGTATTTAGGATAAGTATTTGAAAATAGATTTATACAATAATTATAATAATCCAAAGAATATTGCTGATGAATGAACTAAAGTTGATAACATCATTTAATGAAATTGATAAATTAAAATGGGCTGAATTTATATTTCAACATCCATTTGGAACTATTTATCAAACTCCTTTTTTCTTCGAAGTGTATAGAGATACCAAAAATTATAAGCCATTAGTGCTTTTATTAGAAAAGAATCAAAAAATATTGGGATCGCTGCTTGCAGTGATAATTCAAGAAGGATATGGCATCAAGGGTAAGTTAACTTCCAGATCATTAATTATTGGCGGCCCATTAGTTGTTGAAAATGACCATGGATTAATCAAATATCTTTTAATAGAGTATGAAAAATTAATAAGCCGTGAAGTAATTTACACAGAAGTTAGAGAAATATTTAATTTTCCGTATGATAGCTGCTTTCTGAATAATCATTATAAAGAAGAGAAAAGGTTGAACATAGTTGTCGATTTATCGAAACCAGAAGCCCAGTTATGGAGTGAAGTACATTCAAAAAGAAGGAATGAAATTAAACGAGCTGAGAAACGCGGTATAGTTGTAAAACAGATTGATAATATCGAAGAAATTAATATTTGTTATAAAATTTTGAATGAAGTTTATAAAAGAGCCCATTTACCTTTAGCACATAAAAGTCTTTTTGAAAATTGTTATAAATATTTATCGCCTTCAAACTATGTTCGATTTATAGGCGCATACTTTGAGAAGGAATTAATTGGTATAATGTTGACGCTTCGATATAAGGATAGAGTGATAGATTGGTATGCCGGTAGTAGTAAAAAAGATTATGAGAAAAATCCCAATGATGTAATACCATGGGAGGCATTCAGAATAAGTAAGAATGATGGTTTTAAAATCTTTGATTTTGGCGGCGCCGGTAAACCAGAAGTTAATTATGGCGTAAGAGACTATAAGAAAAAATTTGGCGGACAGTTTGTTGAACTCAATAGATATCAAAAAATTCACAAACCTTTGTTAATGAAAATCGGCAAACTGGGGTTAAAATTTTGGCGAGTATTTCAATAATGAACATCCTTATAGATATTGGACATCCTGGACATGTACACTTGTTTAAAAATTTGATTGTAGAACTAAATGCTAAAAGTCATAGTACAATCGTTACTGTTAGAAAAATACCATCAGCTATATCATTATTAAATCTATACAAAATTCCTTTTTATCAGCTTGGGAAAAAGTACGATTCTATAAAAGGTAAATTTATCAATCAACTCAAATACAATTATAGCCTGTGGAGAATAGTTAAAGAGAACAATATTGATTTAGCCATTGGCAGTTCTATAACCATAGCTCATGTATCCAAAATGAGTAAGATGAAATCTATAGTAATGGATGATGATGATGATGAAGTTCAGCCATTAATGACAAAATTTGGTCATCCTTTTGCAGATGTTGTATTATCACCAGATACGCTTAAGAACAAAAGAAGAAAAAAAGACACTATTTACTATGCCGGATTTCATGAGTTGGCTTATCTTCACCCAAAAAGATTTATACCCGATAAGAGAGTACTTGAAGAAGCCGAATTAACTCCAGGCGAAAAATATTTCATTGTTCGCTTTAATTCATTTAAAGCACACCATGACATAGGTGTTCAGGGAATAACGCTTGAGAATAAAAGAAAGTTGATAAAGTTGCTTTCAAGATTCGGGAGGATATTTATTACAACTGAAAGAGAAACTGAATCCGAATTTGAAAAATTCAAAATATCCATTCCGCCACATAAAATTCATTCATTTTTAGCATTTTCTACCATGTTAGTTGGGGACAGTCAAACTATGACTTCTGAGGCAGCTGTACTCGGTATTCCATCTATACGGAGTAATTCGTTTGTCGGTAGAATTTCATATCTTGAAGAAGAAGAACACAAGTATGGATTAACATTCGGATTCAAACCAAATGAAAGTGATAAAATGTTTAACAAAATTGAAGAATTACTAAAAAATTCAAACCTATCTGATGAGTTTCAGGAAAAAAGAGGGATAATGCTAAATGACAAAATCGATGTAACTTCTTTCTTCATTTGGTTTGTTGAGAATTATCCAGGAAGCATAGATATCATGAAAGAAAATCATGAATATCAGAAACGCTTTAAATAATCCTAAACGAAATAAATTATATTAAATTTTTGATAAGTAATACTTAAAATCTTTAAAATTTGAATGCAGGATTTTACTCTAAAAAGCTACACTGAATTACTTAAAAAGCTTGTAGATAGAAAATATATATTTGTATCTGTGTTGGATTACTTTCAACAACTAAAAACAACATCTCAAATTCAAAAAATTTTAATTCTCCGTCACGATGTGGATCGTCTCCCTAAAAATTCCTTGGATACAGCCGTAATTGAAAATGAGCTGGGAATTAAGGGAACGTATTATTTCCGTATTGTTAAGGAAAGCTATGATGAGTTTATTATTACTCAGATAGCTAAACTTGGTCATGAAATTGGTTACCATTATGAAGACATTGACTTGGCAATTCAAAATGAAAAATTAGAAATAAAAAATGAATTTGATAAGAAAAAAATGATTGAATTAGCTTATGCCTCATTTTGTAGGAACTTGAAATATTTGCGAAAAAATTTTGATATAAAAACTATTTGCATGCATGGTTCTCCCCTTTCAAAATATGACAACAAATTAATTTGGTCAAAATATGATTATCGCCAACTTAGCATAATAGGCGAACCGTACTTAGACATAGATTGGAATAAGTTTGATTATCTAACAGATACTGGCAGGCGATGGGATGGCATTGCGATTCGTGATGAAGTAAAAAGAAATCATCAACCTGCTCAACAAGACCAACAAGTAGAAAATACTAGCATGAACCTAACTGAAAACAAGTACAAGTATAGAACTACTTTTGATATAGTACATAATATTGAGAAACTGCCACATAATCTGATGATCACGATTCATCCTGAACGATGGACGAATAATCTATACCTGTGGACTAAGCAATTAGTTTTACAAAATTTGAAGAACTCTGTAAAAAGAGTAATAGTGAAAAGAACCGCTAAACATTAATATTTAATGAAATCAGATTTTTTATTGTAATATTTTTTAGAAGACCAGGAAAAAATCCACATTTTATCCATTGCTAATGAAATATCTTTAATCTATATTGATCATAAACATTTGAGACGGGGGTGATTGTTCGTGGAGAGGGCATCAGAAAAAATTTTAACTAAATCTGACGATGTCATAAGTCCTGCCGCAAATTTTGCAGGAACAGAGAAGACAAATTATGTATTTAATAATCTTCTGGGATTATTATTCTACGTGTTTTCTTTTTTTCTATTTTATTTTATCAAAAGAAAAACTTTAATTATTGAATCAGAATACTATCTTGTTTTTGGCACTATAGTCATTGCAATAATTACAGGTTCGATACTTTCGAATAAAGGAAATCTAAATCGGAAAAATGATTTCCGACAAATCTTCAGGACAATTTATATTTCTCTAATCCTCAGTTTAGGTGCACTTTCATTGTTATTCTTCCTATTCAAGATTTCTTTTGCTTCAAGATTTATGTTACTTGGAACTTTCATCTTCGGATCTACAATGGAGACTACCTACTATATTTTCCTTTCTGAACGCCGAAAAAAGATCAACTTAATCGAAAAAACTAAGCTATCGTTAAAATATTTAATTATTGATTGGATGATTCTAACTTCCGTTCATTTCTTCAAAATTTTATTACCTTATGATTATAGTGCTATAGACAAAAGACATGTTGCTGCTTTATTTGTTTGTTATATGAGTTGGATTTTCTCTGCATTTATTACTCATAAATTTAATCCTATTCAAAATTCAAAAAACAAATGGCATGCTTTCGGGCTACAATTAAAATTTTATTTGCTAAATATGTCTTTAGTCGCCATATCAATTTACATATTGCAAATTTCCGCTGAATATTGGAGATATTTTACTGAGAGTACTCTAATCTATACAGGTATATCGCTGAGTTATTTTATATACAAGTTTTCTGAAAGAATAACCAATAAAACCGATGAAGCAGCAGCTACTTTTCTTAAATCATATGAAATGAAAAGCACAACCGAAAGTTCCTTTGCTAACTTAGGAGAAAATAAATATCGCGTTAATGGTGAAGTTGCACATGAATCCAACCTTAGGCAGGTACTGCAATTTGAATATTTAAGTGATTATGAAAATATATTTAATTTTTTAGATCGCAAAGTTGAACTTAAAGCGATAGATGCTAACAAATCTACTGTTTTAAGAACTCTTGATAGCTATAACATAAGTGTTCTTACCGGTAACTCCCACGAATTTATCATGAATCTTCATGAACTAAATGACTTTCGTAAAATTAATGATTATTTGCGTTTAGTTAATCATAAACTAAAAATGGGAGGCGTGTTTGTTGGATGTTTTATCCCTAATAAAAACCGTTATACGCGATTTTTAAGTAAATATACTTTTTTAGTTGGTAACGTCTTTTATTTCTTTGATTTTTTGTGGAAGAGGGTCATTCCTAAATTGCCATTTTTTAGAAATTTTTATCTAAAAATTACTAAGGGAAAAGACCGCGCGCTTTCCTTAACAGAGGGATTGGGACGTTTAGTTTTTTGTGGATTTGAAATTCTTGACATTCTTGAAATTAATAACCAGGTATTTTATGCAACTCGTAAAATAAACGAACCAATGAATGAAAAAAACCCACCTTACAGCACAATATTCAAAATGCGTCGTGTTGGGAAAAATGGAAAGACTATTTTTGTTTATAAACTGAGAACTATGCATCCCTATGCAGAGTATTTACAAGAATTTATTTATATCAATAATAAGCTTGAAGGCGGTGGTAAATTTAAAAGTGATTTCAGAATTCCAGTTTGGGGTAGAGTTTTTAGGCAATTGTGGATTGATGAACTACCAATGATTTATAACTGGCTAAAAAGAGAGTTAAAATTAGTTGGCGTTCGTCCAATTAGTCGGCAATATTTAAACCTATATTCAAAAGAACACCAGACATTTCGGATGAAATTCAAACCTGGTTTAATTCCACCATTTTATGCTGATTTACCAAAAACAATTGAGGAAATAGAATCCTCTGAAGCAAGGTATCTTAAAGCATTCAAAGAACATCCACTAACGACTGATATAAAATATTTTTTAATGATCCTAAACAACATCGTACTTAAGAAAAAAAGATCTGCTTAGTTTTTCATTAATTAGTCAATCACATTCTCCACCAACAATGTTCACTTCGATTTATATTTTATCCAATCCTTATGTAGTTTTGCCATTGAATGTTTAGATTTTAAATAATGTAACCTAATAAGTTATTATGTTCAAAAAGTACTTTTTAAGAAATAGTTTTTGTACCACCATATTCATACAGTTATTTTTTATTTTGTGGTCGACAGACTTATATGCTCAAGTAATTTTTGTACCTGTCGAAAATGGTATTTATAATTACCTCGAAAGGTTATCACTCAAGCAAGTTATTAGAGTTAATGATGAGGTCAAACCTTATTCAAGAATGTATATTGCTAAGTGTCTGATAGAGTGTGAGAAGCTTATTAATAAACTTAATGAAATCGAGACAGATGAACTTGAGTTTTACTCATCTGAATATAAATACGAAATTGAAAAACTATCTGATCCCCAGAACAAAAATAATCTTCACACAACAGAAGCTCGTTGGTTTTTATACAGCTATGAAGACTCATTGTTCAATTTAAAATTTTCCCCTATTGCTGGATATGGCATTTCAACAGCTGGAAATTTTTCTGGCCATACGAGATGGGTGGGTGCATCGGTGTTCACAACTTACTCTAATTGGTTCGGGCTCAATTTCAATATTAGGGATAAAGGTGAATATGGAAATAACGTTGACAAGGATAAATTTTTATCACCTTTGACAGGAGCTTGGTATAAAGCTGCTCCAAATGGAACTGAATACAGCGACTTGCAAGGATCAGTAAATTTTAATTGGGATTGGGGAAATATTTCACTGACTAAAGAAAACATCCAATGGGGACACGGTAAATTTGGGCAGCTTATACTCTCTTCTAAACCACCATCATATCCGCATATAAGGCTTACAATAAATCCAATAAATTGGCTTCGCCTCACTTATATTCATGGTTGGCTTAATTCTCTAATATATGACTCAGCATATTTTTATTACACATTCCCTGGAACTAAGAGTCAACGCCTCATCGAGAATTATATACCAAAGTACATTGCAGCAAATATTATCACTGCTTCTCCTCTCAATTGGCTAGACGTTTCTGCTGGTAATGCTATAGTTTATGGAGGTGACTTAAGACCTGAATTTTTTATCCCGCTAATGTTTTACAAATTTTTGGACCACAATACGGGAAAAGGCAGTGTGAATGATGGGAATGGAATGTTTTATTTTGATGTGTCGGTAAAATACCCAGAGAATTTCCAATTTTATTCTACCGCATTTATAGATGTTACTGAAATAAGAAATATTTTATCAAATGATTTTGATAATACGTGGGTAGGATATACAATCGGAGGAAAATCAATTAACACAATAATTGATGATCTCGACGTAACATTGGAATATACAAGACTCAACCCTTGGGTTTATGAACATAAGGATGAGGTAACAAATTATAAGCATATCAAATACTACCTTGGCCACTGGTTGGGGCAGAATGCTGATCAACTCAGAATTCAATTGGATTATCAGCTGATGAGAGGATTAAAGCTAAAAACATTTGCTGAAAGAATAAGAAAAGGTGGGCTTGATGAAATTTATTTCGCTTATAATGGAATGAAAGAAAAAGATTTGCAATTTTTATACGCCCCATTGAGGAAAGATACTAGATTTGGCGTGGAAGCATCTTACGAATATATACATGATCTTTTTATAAAAGGGACTTTTTATTATTCAAATATTACTGACGAAGATAAATCACGTACTCAAAATTTTTTATTAGGAAAGAAGAATTCATTTTCATTAGCTATCTATTATGGTTTATAAAATCCACTTGACTTAACTCATAATCCATAATTTATAGAAAAGGAGAACTCTTTTATATTATCATTTTTAAATGACCCATCTACCTGCTCACTTGATATTTTTGTCAACTTTAATCTCGCATCAAATAGTAACTCATGGATGAGTTCACATCTAATATTAACTCCCAAATAAGTATAGTTTATTCTCTTACCTACCTCGCCCGTTAAAAATTCTTGTGAAGGATAAGTGTACTGATTACCGTATGATTGATCACCATGTCTAAGATATGCCCCCCACAATTCTGCTTGTAACCCTCTTAAAAATCTATAATTTAAATTCATATAAATAAGGTCAGAATTATGACCCATCCAATGCCCCATCAAGTAGCCAGAGCTACGATATGTTTGTGCTGTATCATGGTGACCATACACAAATGGGTTTATTCTTGTGTATTCGGTGCTGAACGAAAGGTTTTCGATTGGTAAATCTGTCGTTGATAGCCCGAGAGTAAATCCAATCTGTGTGCGTTGCCGTCTGGATGTTGCTCCTCCGTAATTTGTATTAATTAAAACTGTTCCATTTATGCCTCCGACTGTCAGCTCATCAATAAAAAGAGTACCAAATAAGTGAGTATTTTTTACGTGATTCTTCGAGGAGACTGACAAAAAAATTTGTTGATTAGCATCGCCAGGTTTACCGTGTCTATTGCTTACATACTCATCGGCAGGATAAAAAAACATTATAGGCAATAAATATAATAGCTCAAGCTGATCGCTATAAATAACCGATTCTCCAATTGATATATCAAGTCCATTTAGGGGGGTGATGTTCAACGCATGCCAAGCAAAAAATTTATTTCTAAATATATCACGATTATAGGCATTAAGTTTAACGGAATCAATTATTGTTGATGAAAGCCATGCATGAAAATAATTAAAGCAAAACCAGTCTACCGGCTTCAACTCAATTCTAATATAAGGAAATGATGGGGCTTTGTTCGATAAAACAATATTTCCAAATTTGGCATATCCATATTCAATAAAATCTTTGGCTATTATTAAATTTCCCCAATCCCAATCCAAGGAAATAGAGGCATTAACCTCTGAGTAACCTATATCTTTTCCCTTATCGTGAACTTCAGGAAGGATGCCCGTCTCTGGTGTAAAAATTCTTGAAACATCAATACCTGTTCCCTTTTCGTTAAATGATTTGAACTCTAAATTAATACCAATATTATCCATCAAATAACCATAAGTTCGTAGCCCCATCCAGGTACAAAGATTCCGATTTCTTTCTGGATATGTTAATTTAAATCCTACTAGAGGATTGCTGACCATTTTAAATGCTTTATCGGAATAAGAGAAAATACGAAATCTTCTCATTGGATCATTTCCAAAATAATCCAAATATTTTATATCTGCATTTTTTTGGTTCAACTCTTCAAATTCTATAAAGTAATCCTTCTCTAAAAATTCAAGCTCTTCTTTTTCTAATTCAGTTAAAGACTCAAGTTTGCTTTTTGCTTCTAATAACTTCATAGAAATATATTTTCGTGAAAGTGGTTTAATCAATTCATCGAAATCTATAATTCCCTTTTGACCTAATCTTTCCAAAAATTGATAAACGGTTCTATCAGTTTGATCGTAGACTATTTGTGCTTTAGAAGAGTACATCAAAAAACTTATAAATAATAGAACAAAAATTTTTTTCATTTGATTAAGCTTAATATTAGATAATAAAATTATTGAATTTCACATCGTTAGCTTTATTATTAAGTTATGAATTTATCATATAGATATGTTATCTATTGAAATATTTCATCGCTTCGGGCAAGTTTTTCTTTATATTTTCAATTCTCGTTTTATCTGAGGGATGTGTACTTAAAAATTCAGGTGGTGCTTGTCCTTGCTTGTTAGCAGCCATTCTTTCCCAAAACAAAATTGCTCCATTAGGATCATACCCAGCCATTGACATAAAAATAAGACCTAACCTATCTGCTTCGCTCTCATGTGTTCTGCTATACGGTAACAAAATACCTACTTGTGCGCCTAATCCATATACGCCCAGCCATAATTCTTTAGTTTGCTGCGGTTGTGAACTTAGAGCTTCCGATAGCGCTATTCCTCCTAGTTGAGTCAATAAAACCTGACTCATCCTTTCATTTCCATGTTCAGCGATTGCATGGGCTATTTCATGACCCATTACCACTGCTAATCCATTCTCATCCTGGGTAAGAGGTAGAATACCAGTATAAACAACAACCTTTCCACCAGGCATACACCACGCATTAACTTCATTACTCTCTATAAGATTAAATTCCCAATTATATCCGTTTAAATGATCGGATAATTTATTGTCAGAAAAATAGCGCTGAACTGCATTTTGCACATTGAAACCTACTTTTTTTACTAAGGCGTTATTATTTAAGTCTGAGCTGAGTTTATTAGTTTTTATAAACTCATTGTATTGTTGAAAGCTCATCGAGAGCATTTCAGAATTGGGAATTATATTTAATTGTTTTCTCCCAGTAAGAGGTACACTAGAACATGACACCACAAAAATCATAAAAATTATTAGTGGCAAAAAAACTTTGATTAAATATCTCATCTTCATTCCTTTTTTTCTGCTAGGGTTTTAATGATTTATTTTATAAACAATCAACGATGAATTTTCAAATTATAATTTAAATAAAATAGGGTAATTATTGAATTATTTTTTGTCCTCGTGTGTCGAACTAATTTAATTTGTTCGGTTGGTGGTTTAGTAGAAATGGTTACTAAAATAAAATTAAAAATATATGTTCTACTCAATATTCATCAATTAATAATTTTAATTTATGGAAGAGAAAAATTTTTATTCGAAGGATACTGAACCACTATCCCTAATAATTCATTGTTAAGAACGATAGAGACATCTGCACCATCAACATAACCATCTCTTGTCAAATCTTGAACTAAATATCCCCATAGTCCAAGTCCAGATGCAATGAAAGAATTAGTTACATCTGCACCATCAATAAAACCATCTTGATTTACATCCCCAGAATAGATACACCATTTTGTCCCTTTCTTTTTCATATTATTTCCATACGCTCTCGAAGAATCAGTAGTAAAATTATATAGTGTAGTTTGTGACCCCAAGGGGCATGGACTTGCACTCCACGTTTCAATGGAATTACGATGCTTGATAACAATATAATAACTATCAGGTTTTACATTCAGTAAAATATTTTGGTTTATTCCATCATCCGCAACAATGTTTCCACTTTTATGTAAGAATAGACTTTTTGATATAATTGGTGGTGCTGAAGTATTCGATCTAAGCTCAACCAATACCCAGTCAACAATATTAGCGGGAATTGATGAAACCGTACGAGGATCTTGAGTATAAGGTGAAGTGGTAGGTATAAAATTTTGGATGCTAGTGATCATGCTGTCTGTAGCTGAGTTATATGGACCTTCGAGAAATAATTTTGCCGAAAAAATAATAGATGGTTTACTAAATTTCATCCCACTAATTTTTATTTCTCCAGAAGAATAGTTTGAACATTTTATTGTTGCGTTGATAAGGGAAACATCTTCTGGGATATTTAATGTAGTATTTCCATTCACAGATAGAGTTAAATTATATTTTGTCCATGTAGTACTTTGCACTGGAAATTTATAAACAAAATTTTGTAAACCCACCTTGAAAGTCACTTCAATAAAGTTGCCAGGCGAACCTTTTGTCCAAATCTCAAAATCATTATAGCCCTTCTCAATTCCACCTAAATCCGTTATTGAACAAACTTGTCCGACTTTACTTATTGAAAAACAATAATCATTTATTGTAGGATAGCCGTCGTTCTTTTTTAAAGTTCCTTCCATATTGGAATCATATCCATCTGAAACATTATTTGAATCTAAATCAACATTAAGTGGTGGAAAAATGTTTTCATTTGGATCCGGAACTTGTTTATATAGAATATCTGCCCACTCAGAATAAGTTCGAATAGGAATGTTATTAGTTATGCACCATTGAATTAACTTTTCAGTTCTATCTAAAAAACCTGTCCACCCACCTAATAGCCCTCCTATGCTGGAAGTAAAATGGGTCTCTCCGAAAACCACACGATGTTTTGCTATTCTGTCAGCAATGAAATTCTTGCACTGCGTTAATGTCCAATTATCATCTCTAAAATCACCATAATCCATTCCGAATTGCTTATTATTATCCGGATTGTATTCGTTGAAAACCTTTAGACTTGGGTCAGTAAAGACCCCCGCAGCTTTAAAACCGAGTGCATCACCAATTGCCTGTTTTACTTCATTTTTATATACGTGAGGAAAATATCCTCCAGGCTGCACCCAAGAGAAAGGTCGCTGTAGATTATAATAATTTGTAAGTCTTATAGATTCTTCTGCTAATGCTTTAAATCCATCTTTAGTTAGATGTACATTATTAAAATCAAAATTGTAAAATTTAATATTTTGATATTGACCAAGATTGATACTATTTCGCCAAACATCTGTTACCTTAACTTTATTAGCATTTATCCAACCAAAAGACTCGTCAATAAATACTAGCCACCCTATTGTTGGGAAATATAAATAGCAATCCGATAAAGAAAATTGTGAAAATACCCCGCTTGAGCTAGTAATCGTATCTCCACTTATATTTACATATCCAGTTCTTTTTGCATAAGCAATGTCTACATTAGCGTGATTTAGTTCTATTTTGTTACCGGAAATTCTATGAACACCAGGGTGATTTAAATAATAATCTGTATTTAATTTTGTTAAGAAGTAATTAGTCCTATGCCAGGGTGTATGATCCATCATCTCATGTCCAGCCGCTTGAATTTGTCTCAATCCGTTTACATAATCAGTAGTAATTTCATTCATACCTAAGTTTATTGCAAAAGTAAATTTCTTATTATAATTATTGAATAAGGCAGCATACTCTAAGTATTTAGCAATTGGTTGATCATCATCTGTCCTAAAACAGATGCCGCCTCGTTTAGCTATAAATGTACTTGCTGACTGTGAAATTATATCTTTCGGAATCATGATCAATAAACAGATGCTCAGTAATAATGAAGCTTGATTCATTTAATAACTAATTTAACTCTATGATTAAATATAGATTTTAATTCATTTAATATATGCATAAACTACTTATTTAGTAAAAATAGATGTGAGGATTAACAATAGACTATATTTCAGGGAAATTTTTAAATATAATTTCGATTTATTCTAGAAGTAGATCATTAATAAAAATCGCTTTTCCTGGAGGGGATTGCCCATCTATTGATGAATATATTATTAAAGGATGTATTGTATCTTTTAATATTCAGATTATTGTCATTGAATCATGATTAATTTTCGATCTATCCATTATAATAAATATAAAGCAAATAAAATTTTACTATTCATATTCACTTATAAGCTCTACATTTTTACTCATTACTATTTATCTTAAGCTGATTTATTTTTTGGGGGCCCGAATTCTTTTTCATGGGATACTGCGATCCGATCCCCAGATTGTTGTTGTTAAATGCTATTGACACATCAGCACCATCAACAAAAGAATCTCCAGTGATGTCTGTAAGAATATAACCAGATAATCCAAAATTAGATGCATTGAAACAATGGGCTACGTCAGCTCCATCAAAAAACTCATCCTGATTTATATCTCCACTATATATACACCAACTTACTCCGATCTTTTTGAGATTATCGCCATACGCTTTTGAAGAATCCTTTGTAAGATCATAATTCGGAGTTCCTATAGTAAAGAGTATAGGGTTGGCACTCCATGTTACAAGTGAATTACGGTGTTTCACAATTAAATAATAGCTTCCGACTTTAGCATCTAGCAAAATATTATTGTTTATCCCATCGTCTGCTACGATGTTTCCACTCTTATGCAAGAAAACACTTTTAGAAACTATTGCAGGCCCTGTCGCACTAGATCTTAGTTCCACCAATAACCAATCAACAATATCGGTCGGAACAATGGAAACACTGCGACTATCTTCTGAATATGGTGACGTTGTGGGGACGTAACCAGCAGGCACCGTGTTCATACTATCCTTAGCTGGATTGTAAAATCCTTCAAGAAAAAGCTTTATGGCAACAGTAATCTTTGGATTGCAATAACCAAAACCCAGTAATCCAACGTCATTGTGATTTCTAATTTCACTTAGAGTTAATGCAGTGTTATATAATGCTACTTCATCAATAGCTCCATTAAAATGAAATCCGCTGCTTAGGTTTAACCAACCGATATTTAAACTGGCTGTGGGTGAATCAAATCCACTAGTATATGTCGCAGATATTGTGTTTTCTAATACTCCATCTATATACATTCTCAATTGATCAGCAACTGCATCCCGTACTGCTACCACATGATGCCAAGTACTATCATTTACTGATTTCGTTCCCACAATGTTATAACCCTCTCCAGTCTTGGAGATTAAGTAAAACACTGTTTTCCCTTGCGTATTAAGACCAACCCACCAATGAAGCTGGCTTCCGGAATCATCTCGCCCAACCACTACCTCATTTCCCGCCATCGAACCTGGATGCTTCACCCAGAATTCAATTGTGAAACTGGAATCCTTAGAAAAGTTAAATAATGAATTTGCAGGTATATTTATTTCATCATTAACTCCGTCAAACAGTTGTCCAGTCTGAACAATACCTGTCGTAGGTGTAGGTCCACCTGTTCCTGATTGTCCATCACTTCCATTATAACTGTCAAAATAACTATTACCGACTGTTTCATTTAACTTCCAGTAAGCAATCATATTATTTGGGCAATTTGTAGTCACATCGTAAACTTTAATAGAAAAAGATTGTGTATCAATACCTGTAACATTAGTTACTTTAAAACTAACATTAAATAAACCTAATGTGGTTGGCGTCCATCTAATTTGTCCACTAATTGAATCTATCGTCATACCAGTTGGATAACCAGGAGTCAAATAAAATCTAGGTGCTGGATTTCCAGAAGATACTACATTATATGAATACAAGTTTTCTACCCAAGCAACAGTCGTTGGTTTGGATAAAATTATTGGTACGTCATAAGGATCACAATATTCCAATTTAGCCAATCCATTTTTATAATCTTGATTAATGAAAACACTATCTGTAGCAGAAGAATGCAATGCTATTTCATCAATAATACCATTAAAATGAAATCCGCTGCTTAGATTCAACCAACCAATATTTAAATTGGCAGTTGGCGAATCAAATCCACTACTGTATGATGCTGACGTTGTGCTTTCTAATTTTCCATCTACATAAATCTTTATCTGACCTGTACTGGCATCTCTCACAGCCACCACATGATGCCATAAACTATCATTTACCGATCTTGTACTCACTGTATTATAATTTTCACCAGTTTTTGAGACCAAATAAAATGTAACTTTTCCTTGATCATTAAGTCCAACCCACCAATGAAGTTGGGTTCCAGCATCATCACGTCCAATCACTACTTCATTTCCTAGCATTGAATTTGGATGTTTTACCCAAAATTCTATACTGAAACTTGAATCTTTAGCAAAATTAAATTGTGAACTTGCCGGTACGTTAATTTCATCATTGATACCATCAAATTGCTGCCCTTTCTGAATGATACCTGTTGTTGAAGTCGGTGCATTTGTACCAGTTTGCCCATTATGACTGCCATAACTATCAATATAGGTATTACCTGTTGTTTCATTTAATTTCCAATATGCAAACATATTGTTCGGACACTGTGGTATCACTAACTCTACTTGTATTGTGAAACTCTGCTCTGCATCCGGCAGCACTCCATTCTTAG
>CAYMKU010000015.1:0-62112 GCA_964391015.1 uncultured Ignavibacteriaceae bacterium | reverse complement strand
ACTGCCATGTCCTTCCATTCGTTACCGCTGTTGTTGTTATTACTGGAGCAATTCCGATGACATGTAGCGTATATGTTTGAGTTGTTTGACCCCCAGCATTTTTAACTCTTACTTGCACTTGGTAATTTCCTAAATTATTCGGTGTCCAATTAATCACACCAGTAAGACTATCTATTACCATACCCGTTGGAAAAATATCTAAATAAAATTTTAGCGGAGAGTTACCTGTTGCTTTAACAGTATCTAAATGTAATTCACCGCGAACTGCCATAGTATCAGGTATAGAAGTGATAATTGGTGGAGAGGGTTGTGTTGAAAAATTATACTTGGATGACCAGCCATACCCTAATTTTCTAACTCTCCAATAATATTTTGTCTGATATTGAAGTGTGCCAGTCGATTTGGAAGTAGCAGTAATAGTTGAATCATTAATTAATAAATTTGTTTGAAACAATGAGTCGGTGGAGAGCTGCACATGATAAGGTACAGAAGTCAATGCAGATGCAGCAGGTGGTGCAATCCAATTTAATGATAATGTAATAGGTTGATCTAAAGCATTGTTTGAAGGAGTACTTAAGACAGGCTGAAAAAAACTTTGTAAGTTCGAAAACCAAGTATTAGCCATTTTAAGATATCCAGATGATTTAGGATGCAATCCATCACTCTCAAGATCAGATGGATAGCTAAGAGCAGGAGTCATATTTACTACAACAATTTTTCTACCAAGTGCAATAAGTGAATCTGCTCTTTGCTGCATAAGCGTATTGACAGTGTCCGTCTTAGCAGCGAGACTTGCATTGTCAGATCTACTAATAATCCTTGCTAAAAAAGTAATTGTAGTACTATCATGATTATAAATAATATTTAAAAGATCTCGAACTGCATTTGCAACTTGAGCGGCAGTCTTAAACCATGTACCACTAAGTTCACTAATATCGTTAGTCCCTATATGTAGAAGAATTATTTTGGGAGAATTAATATTCAAAAAATTCAACAAACTATCTTTCAGATTGGGATTGAAAGATGGAGGTCCCGCTGACCATCCGCCATGACCCTCATTATTGCGATCAAAATCATTGGGTGTTCCGCCAGTTAGAGTACCAACAAAATCAGTACTATAGCCAGCAGCTACCATCTGTTGATATAAAGATCTTCGATAACCAGTATTTCCTAAATCACCCCACGTGATAGAATCCCCCAATGGCATTAGTTTAACTGCAGTAGCTTCTGTGAAGGGAGAATTATATGCTTGTAAATCTATATCTTTAATTAAGTCAGAATTGATCGCGCCATAACTTACGATAGCCGGATTTGAAACATCGCTTATCCTTATCAAAAAATCTTGTGTGAAATCATCAGGTAATTCCCAAGTATATTCGCCTAAATAAGCATCAGTAAAATTAACGATTACTTTCCAATCCAAACCATAATTTTGTGAATACTCTATCTTGACTCTATCAACATTACCGCTCTCCCACTTTATTGCTTGGGTTGATTTTGCAATCCAAGATTCTCCCCCATTTGGTGCAATTACTTTAATAAAAGGAGTAATATTTTGCTGGGAAAATATTGAATAATTGCTAATCAAACTGAAGATAAAGATTAAGACAATGTGTATGTACTTCGGTTTGAACATTTATTTCCCTCCATAAATGCTGATAATATCAACAAATTGCTGTTTATTATGTAATAAGGTAATAATCCTAATTTTAATTACAAATAGCATAAGGATTCACATTTCCCCTTTTAGTTGAAATTTTTCCACCTAATAATTTTAACTCTACTTACTCATCTGTTGTAAATAATCTTCGTGAGCAGATTCCTTTTCAGAAGAACCTTCATAATCAATTACCGTTTCAACAATAAAATCTTTAACATCCTTCGCATGAGTAAATATGATTAATTCACCAACTAGTCCAATTGCAAAAGATTGAACCCCAAAAACCATTAGCAAAATACTTACTAGCACTATAGGTCTATCAGCCAATGGAACTCCAAGAAAAGCTCTTTCCACAAATAAAATAAATGCCAGTATAAACCCAATTACAAATGTCACCATACCTGCACTGCCAAAAAATCGAATTGGTTTTTTAGTGAATTTTACTAAAAAGAAAATAGATATAAGTTCAAGAAATCTGGTGATATAATTTGAAAACGGATAAAATTTCTGAACAATATCTTTTTTAGCTTGAGTTACTTTTACTTCTTCGATTTTAAATCCATATTTATTTGCAAGTAAAGGTAAAAACCTATCTTGGTCCCCATACATATAAATTTTATCTAATACATCGCGTTTAAAAACTTTTACAATGCTTTTTAAGTCATGGAAATCTGAGCCAACCATCCACTTGATTATTTTATTGAAAACTTTTGATTGAATGCTATTTAGGAATCCGTCTAATCTGGGATATCTCCAGGAAATTATCATGTCTTTATTACCAAGTGCATTAATCAATTTAGGAATATCGCGCTCATCAACCTGTTTAAAAGATGGGAGTGTAAGAATTATTTGACCTGATGACTGTTCAAATCCAGCTTGTAAAGCAGTAGCATCGCCAAACCATTTCCCTAATTTCACAACTTTGATTCTTTCCCCCAGTTTATAAAGTATATTTAGCTCTTCAATGACAGAAGGCAGTTCACCATCAACAACATAAATAAATTCATATTCGAGGCCTGTGGTTTCTAAACTTGCTTTATAATCTGTGTGCAGTTCACGTACCGAATCATAAGCATATTTTTCATAATAAATAATTATAGCTGAAATGTCTATTCGATTTTTCATCTGTTGGATTAGAATTAATATTAATAAATTATCTAAACTTTATTCTGTATAAGTTTTCAATTTTCAAGTTTCCGCTTCGGTATATCAAGTGACAAATAACTCCCAAGAAATAGAGAAATAAACTCATCGCACCAAATAATGCACTGACACCAATAATTGTAACTAAAGATTGTCCTGGACGCAGAATCGCAAAGGTAACGCCAACTGTAAAAATGATGAAACTTATTATTCCCGAAATTAGAGCAAGAAATCCAAAACCAAATAAAGGAACATAGAAAAAAGAGAAAATAGTTTTTAGTGCAACCAGATCAAGTAATACTTTATAAACTCTTGATATACCATATTTTGAATGTCCGAATTTTCTTGGATGGTGCTTCACCTTTATTTGTGTAAACTTTGCACCGACAAGAGCAGTTATCACAGGCATCAGTCTATGCATTTCCGAATACATTGGAAAATTTTTAATTACTTCGGCACGATATGCTCTGATTGCACAACCATTATCTTTAACCGGTATGCCCGTAACTTTTCTAATTAACCAATTAGCAATCCTGGAAGGAAGTTTTCTGGAAATAAAAAAATCTTTGCGCTCATGTCGCCAACCAAGCACAATATCATAACCTTCTCCCATTTTGTTCAGCATTAACGGAATGTCTTCAGGATCATTTTGTAAATCACCATCCATAGTTACTATAACTTTACCCATTGCTTTTTGAAATCCAGCATAAAGCGCAGTAGTTTGACCATAATTTCTTTTCAGCTTTACAATTTTCAACCGATGATCTTTTAACGCAAGAGCCAACGCATTTTTATAAGTGTTATCTTTACTTCCGTCATCAATTATTATTATTTCATAAGGTTTATCAAGACCTATCAAAGCTTTCGTCACTGCTTCATATAAAAATTTTACGGATTCTTCCTCGTTATAAACGGGAATTACAACAGATAACTCCATATCTCTAAAATAATTAACTTAAATGCGCTTAAATAATGTTCAAATTAATGAACATAATTTGTACCATTTATTTTACTTAAATCTTCAGCTATTGAAAGAAAAAAGTGAAAACTGATAGTTGAAAATTACCGCCATACTAACTGAAATCTCACTCTGAGAAACGATCACATAAATGATACAAATTACTATCAAATTAAAACTAAATGATAATTCAAATATATTAAGTAAGCTTATCAAATGATGTGATGGCGATACCCTTTTTCATCAATAACTCAGCAACTTCTGTATCGATGAGAGCATGCATCTCTTCCACTTGTCGATAGCTAACTTTTGTATTTGCTTGTGAATTATTCAATAATCCGGGATGACACATTAATTCACAAGTACCTTGGGCGGGTAAATTGTGAATTATTGTCAGTAAATTCTGTTTATTCAAATTACCGCCAAAATAGAACCCAAAGAAAAAATCTGTCCTCACAGGAATTTTATTCTTTATTTTTGAACAAAAATGATTCACTATAACCATTTCAGCAAGCTTGCGTAAAGATCTTTGATTTGTGAACATATACAAATAAAAAATCTCTCTTGGAAAGCGAATGAATTTTATTTTGTACTTATCTGTTAGCTCAACAATGATGTTCATTACCTTAGGAAAAAGATGCAAGTGTTTGTGACTATCGATATGACTAATCTTAATTCCGTTATCTAAAACCTTTTCAATTTGAGCAGCTATCTCTTTCCTGATTTCTTTCAGTGAAATTTTTTCTGAATAATATTTTTTGCTGAATTCTAATGTATCCTTGAAAAGCGAACCATTCTCATTTACCAAGGAAATAATTTCATTAGGTTCAAGAACTGGTTTCTCTCCCACGAGAGTTAAATGTAATCCGATATCCAATTCCAGATTCGATTTGGCAATTCTAACAGCATTGTCAAATGATTTTCCATTTGCCATTAATGAGGTTGATCTGAGTATTCCATTTCTAAAACTTTGGAGAATAGATTCATCTATCTTCTCATCAAATCCAAAATCATCTCCATTAATAATTAATTTGAGCATAAACCATTTCAAAAAGTATGCGGTTAAATTTAATTCAGTTAAAGGTACTTTTTAGGCAAGTTAGAGAAAAAGTTAAATGAAGTGTTAATGAAAATATTATTCTAAAAACTTTTTTAAGAAATTTTTGTTTTGAAATAATTTTTCCCAGATTATTTGAGTATTTGATTTTCTCCCATACCCTGGTAATCTGAAAATATAATCATCAGAAAGAATCCTTGATATTTTGTACGGATCATCATTTGCAATATTTGTTCGCTTGTCGGATAAAACTCCCCAATAGTTTGATTTATAACCAGCTTCCTTAGATATTTCTAAAGCAAGATCACTCCCTACCCACCAAGGATAACAAAAGTGATTTACATTTTTACCAGGAAGTTTATTTTCAATTAGCAATTTGGAATTACTAAACTCATCATAAATATTTTTTCGTAACTGGTTCTCATCCTCAAAGTAACTACTCATCCTATTTTGATTTCCAAAATTTTTTACTGTTTTATGTAGTTGTTTTCTCCAATTTACATTCCTAAAAAATCTTTCTCCTCCATTTTTCTCGACAAATTTTGTACAGGCACCACGAAGATTCTCATCATCTAAGTATCTTTTCTTACCAGAAAATCTTGAATCGTGGCTATAGATCGGGGTTCCAAACAGAAGATCCCTACTATAATTTTCATTCTCATTCGATCTAATAAGAGGAACATCCATGTTCAAGGTATAAGTATCAAATCTGGGATGAAAAAAATCTACAATCTCAGATGAGGTATAAATCAAGCAGTGATACATCGAATGCGATTGAAAATCAATAACGCCGCTTTCATGCATCACTCTTATTTCTTCCCAGCTACAAAGTATCTTTGAATCATCTACATCTTTATCCTTGTTAGTTTGGATAGTTCTTCTTTCTGGTATTAATCCTGCAATCAAAAAGCAGATTGCGGTAAAACCATATTTTTTTAGAAGCGGGTATGCGACAGTAAAAAGATTCTTCCATCCATCATCAAAAGTCAGTACAATTGTTCTTTCTTTAATTTGTGTATTTCCAACTAAGCAAGCATATAACTCATCTGCATTTATTGTTTTATAACCATTCGATGATAAAAAAATTAGCTGTTCTTCAAATCTTTGAGACATAACAGAGTGTAAAGTAAAAACTGGAATTTCATCCCTTAAGGTTTTGGGATTTTTTTCGAATACAAAGTTCGGATAAAGTTTATGCCTGAGAGCAATATATTCTCTACGATTTTTTAATATGCCTTTTATTGTTTGGAAATATAAACTTTGAATATCAAACATCTACTTCAACAGTTCTAAATAATAATTTTCAAGTTTTTTTACACACAAGTTTATATCATAATTCTTGCTCACTTCTCGTGCATTTATACCAAGCACCATAGCTTCACTTTCGTTTTTAAGCAAATAAACTATTTTCTCAGAAAGAATCTTTGGACTTTCAGCAGGAACTAATAAACCAGTTTCGTTATCTTTTAATATTTCTTTTATTCCGCCAACATTAGATGCAACGATAGGTTTTGCCATTGCCATAGCTTCTAAAATTCCCAACCCCAAACCTTCTGTAATTGACGGAGCTACAAAGATATCAATGATAGACAGCATCATTGGAATATCATCATAAAAACCAGCAAATATTATTTTCTCTTTAATTCCTAACTCCTCGGAAAGATTTTCTAATTCTTCTCGCAATGGACCATCACCCACAAGTAAGAAGAACGTTTCTGGAAATTGCTTCAAGACATCCAGAGCAGATTCAATTAAATATTTTATTCCTTTTTCTTTTCTTAACCTTGCTACAGTTCCAACAATGTGTTTAGCTGACCCCACTCTCAAACTTGTCTTTTCTTTTATTATTTGTTCTTTAGATGCCGGAATAAATTTATCAAACATAATTCCGTTAGGAAGTACCCTTAGCTTATTTTCATTAATTCTTCTTTTCACAACACAAGATTTCATCACTGCTTGTGATATTGCAATGGCTTTCTTAGTAAATGGAATCAAAAAAAAGTCTGCAAGATTTTGATGCCAAGGATAATTACTGTTGTCATCATGAGCATGAACAATGGTTGAAATTCCAAGCAATTTTCCTACAATTCTTCCAAAATTGTCCGAACCGTATCCATGAGTATGAATAATCTGAATATTTAAATTTTTACAAAGTTTATAAAGATCAATAAGAGTGCGTGGATCTAATTTACTTCTTCCAAGATGTTTGACATTGATTTCGGCATCTTCAAACAACTTAGTCAAGTGATCTCTTCCCCTAACAACACATAGTGTTGTAATAAATTTATTTTTATCCAGGTATGGAATTGTCGTTAAATAGTATTTCCCCGCTCCGTGCATAATACCGTCAAAACCAAGATGATCTACAACCCAAAGAATATTTATTTTTTTCATATTCATTTTAATTGAATTCGATCAGAGGTTATTTCCGCTTCCGGTAATACTTCTTTTGTATCAGCAGACTTAAAAAATAATAATGCCAACCCGCCAACCAGTGTAAAAATTGTATTTGTCAGTGTATTAGTAAGAGCTACAACTACCGAATCGTTTATTGAAATTCCAACCATCGCAAAAAATGTAATGAATGCACCTTCCCCCACACCCAATCCACCAATTGAAATTGGTATCATCACAATAACAGTTAGAATTGGTATAAAGATAAAGAAATAGATTATTGGAATCGGAATATTATAAGCTAAGCTAATGACATAAAATATCATCACTCGGGTAATATTTACAAAAAAAGTTATAATGAAAGTAACAATTAAAGTCTTTGGATGACCTTTGTACTCCAAAACTGATAAATGAAGTTTTATAATTTTTTCAGTAATTGATTTGAATTTGAATTTAGATAATAATTTGTGCAAGAGGTTAGCTGTTTCTTTCTTCTGAAAAAAGAATAAACCAATCAGAAAAAAAATGGAAATTGTAAACAGATAAAGTTTTATACTATTGTTTGAAATTAAATCACCAGCTATAAATAACGATATGACACAAAGCATGAGCAAAGTAAGAACCCCGAGAATTCTATCAACCAATACAGAGGATATGCTTGCAGCTTTCTCTGAATTATCTTTAATTAAATAATAACCCTTAACGACATCAGACCCTATGCTGGAGGGAAGGAACAAACCCCAAAATGCGCTGATTGCATATATCCAGAATAACCTCCCAAATGAAATAACAACTCCTCTTGCACGAAGAAGAAGGTTCCACTTATAAGTTAATTCAACTCTTTCTAAAAGTATAAGAAAAAATACTACAATAATTAAGAAATAATTAGCCTTCTTAAGGTTGGCGAATGCTTGTTCCCAATCAATCTTACTGGCAATATATCCAAGTAGTAAAAGACTCACGACTATTTTAAGAATATGTAAGAGTGTATTCTTTTTAACCATACATCAAGACTTAGGGTTTAAAATTCTTAAATCAATGTTTTGTGAAATAAACTATGGTTTATTTTCTGATGAGTTACTGTTAAAAATATTGGGTAGAATTTTCTCTGCATTTTTATAATAAATTTTTTCCAAAACCTCATCAGGAAGATTTATCCCGCATATCTTCCAATTACCTTGGTTGATTGCACCTTGCATTGGATACCCGATATATTCATTTTCAGTTTCAAAAAATTCATAATATGCTTGATAAAATTTCTCAACTGTCCAACCTTTAATGCCATGCAATGCTCCTCCATCAGAACCAAACAAAATCCTGTCTTGGTATTTTATAAAGAATTTTCTTGTAGTGTACGGTTGTCTCCCTAACTCGGATAAAGTTGCTGAACAATCAACATAATAATTTGGGTATGTATCAAATAAATATGCTAGATGATTCAAATCATCAGCACACATTCCCATGTGAGCACCAATAACTACCATCTTGGGATGTTTTTTAAGAACATTTTCCTGCTGCTTCAAAAGTTCAGCTTTAGTAGGTACGCCAGGTTTATAATAACTCCAAAAAGGATATCTTCCAAGTTCTGTGAATCTTTCATTAAATTTATTTACTGGTTGAAAAAAAGCTGAAGGGTCAGTGCAATGCCAGAGAATAGGAACATTTAATGCAGCTATCTTAGACCAGAGAGGATCAAGACGCGGATCATCAATTGGAACAATCTTCCCTGTGGTATCTTTGATACTTATACCAAGATACTTGGGAAATTCGCCAATACCATACACTCCCCTCTTAATTAAATCATCAACAACATCAGGCAACTCTGAGAAAGTTTTGTCGGAAATTAATTCAGTAGATCCAAATGGCGGATAACCAAAATCTATAAAGGTCTCGGGAAATAATTTATGGTAAGTCAAAACATCTGGTTTAATATCTATTCCATCTAAATTAACAATTGTTTTTACTCCAACTGAGTCCAAAGATTTTTTCAGATTATTTGGTAGAAGCATATCTCTATCTAAATCCGTTCTAAAATCCGAAGCTAAGTGAAAGTGTACATCAACTACTGGGTACTTCGGTTTAAAAATTTTCTTACGCTCAACTACTAAAGTCGGTGTTGGTTCAAAATCTGTCAACAAAATCTCTTTCCCTAATAATAAGTCAACTACCTTTCCATATGCTTTTGGTTTAAAAAGAAAGTTATTGGGGAAATTCTCCTTAACGTAGATATTATAAATAATAACAAAATAAACAATTAGTGTTGAAATAATAGAAAGTAGAAACCACCAAAGCTTTGCAGATACTTTCTTGAGATAAATCAAAAGCGAAATTAAAACTATAACACAGCCAACAGTTATAGTTTTAATCTGTAAGCTTGATAAATAATTGAGCACACCTTCATTCAGAAAATTTTGCGGACTCAGATTTTGTTCAACAAATTTGGGCGACAGTATAATTGCGGATGCAACCAAAACAATACCAAAAACTATTAAGCCAACTAATAAATTTGGAATCAATTTTTCTTTTGATAAAAAATTCATGATCAGCGAACCTACTGCTAACAGAAATCCAAAAATGATTAAATAAATTTGGAATAGTTGAAGTTGAGTTATTCTTAGCATAGATTGCATTTTCCCCGCAGAAGTAAATCCACCAACAAAAGCAGGACTTAAGATAAATCCTGCGATGATCATCAAAACACCCACTGTGCCAATTACTATTAATGGTTTCTTTTTCATTTTTGATTTATAGGTTTATAAAATTAATTATCACTTTGATTTTTCAATCAAACACGTTTATTGCAAACGACTTTTAATTACTTTCGCTGGAACACCACCTATAATAGACATTTCCTCAACCGATTTACTCACAATTGCTCCTGCAGCTATTACAGATCCTTTCCCAACTTTCACTCCATCTAAAACAACTACATGAGCACCAACCCAAACATTATCATCTATTTCTACTCCACCCTTTCCCTCAAAATTGTACTGAAGATTTATCGGAACATCTAATTTATCCAATTTATAGTTACCACCACCAACAAAGTATGTATATGCCGCGACAATTACATCCTTTCCTAGTCTAACTTTGTTTGAAGAAAATATATAACAGTTTGCACCTAAATTTGCTCTGTCATCCAATTCAATATCTCCACCTTTGCAGCTTAAGATAGAATTTCTGCCAATGAATACTTCGTCTTTCAATACGATTCCTTCATTACCTTCTCCTTTTGCATCTATCAGAAGATTGTCATCCAAAATTACATTGCTGCCTAATTTTATTTTACGAGGATGTCTGAATACAATATTTCTACCAAACACACAACCCCTTCCAACTGAACCTAATATCATTGGAAATACCTTACCTCTAATAAAAACTCCTAAAGCACCTGGTACCCAAGAAAACAATAAATATATGAGTTCATACTTTATTAAATCGGAAAATTTCTCAGTCCCTATTACTAATTCTTGGTATCTTTTTAGTTTGGATTTTTTCTCTCCAGTAATCGAATCCTGGATTTTGTAATTCTTACTTCCCATTGAATTTCATCCTTAATAAAATTTAAAGAATAGTAATAATATTCATGGAATTTTTTAGATCAATCCTTTATCAATGTACCAGCTAGCGGTTTTGGTAAGACCTTCTTCAAGAGAAATCTTCGGTAAATAGCTCAACATCCTCTTTGCTTTTGTAATATCGAAAGCTCGGCTCTTAGTAAAGAAATCCACTCTTCGTCTATAGATTGGCGGATTTATTCCCAGAGGAATACATACTTTTTCACATAATGACCCAAGAAGCTGAAATGGTGCAGCAGGCAGATGAATTATTTTAGATTCTTTTTTCAAAATTTGTGATATTAGTGTTAGCATATTATTTAACGAGATATATCCTTCTCCACCAATGATGAAAGCTTCTCCGTTAGATATACTCGATTCAGCTGCGAGAATAAGTCCTTCTGCAAGGTCGTCAACATACACCATGTGATAAAAAATTTCACCTGAGCCAAGTACTATTGAATACTTCTTAGATGCAATTTTAAATAACTTTAATAACCTCATGTCACCGGGACCGTAAATTGCTGAAGGCCTAATAATTACAAGTGGAAGTCCTGTCTTATCATTAAATTCTTTAGCTTTTTTCTCCCCTTCCCATTTTGTTAGCTGATAAATATCGCCGGGATGAATAGTATAATTTTCATCTGCCGGTGGATTTTCAATATGACTATGTATGCCTACAGTACTTGTATGAACAAATTTTTCAATCCGATATTTGTGCGCTGCATCCAACAAATTTTCCGTTGCTTTCACATGAGTATCCCAATATTCTTGTGGTGCTACGCCTGCTGTTCGGTAAAGAGCTGCTATATGAAAAATTATTTGAACGTCCCTTACTACAATTTCAACATCCTTAGGATTTTTTAGGTCACCAATAATAACTTCTAATCTCTCATGTTCTGGAATGGTAAATCTATTTTTATCACGTACTATAACACGTACATCATATCCTTTTTGAATCAGAATCTCAGTAAGTCGTTTCCCTGTAAAACCTGTTGCACCAGTTACTAATGCTTTCATTAAATTAATTCGATTTTATCTTCTTAAATTTTTTACTTGAGGGCTGTTTATCTCTTCTTGCTATTAAAATTATTGGTGAACCAAAAAAATAATTCAATCCTAAAAATTTACTTATTGTTTCTAAACAGCTTGATATTGTTTTATTGTTTATAGCTCTATGAACCACCATAGGGAAGAAAAATTGTGGGACAAAATAGATTTCAGTAAAGCCATGTCTAATAAACTCTTCTTTCATTTGTTGGCGATTAAAAGTAAGAAATTGACGAGTATTAACTTCAACTTTCTTCTTGAATTTAAATAATAAATCGTAAAAGCTGTTGAAGCTTCTAATATCTGGATAATCGACAACGACCGCATATTTTGCAACTCTGCAAAGTTCGCTTATCTGTATTTTCCAATTCATTTCATGTGGAAGAAGTCTAAAAGCCATTGTTATTCCAAAACTCTTATCCTCGAATGGCAAATTGAGCAGATCTGCAACTTCAAATGAAAATGAACCCGCTTTGAGTTGGTTATCTAGTCTATTTCGGCATTCCTTAGCACTACCAACCACAGTAACATTAAAACCATTTTCGACTAATGGGACCGCGAGCTGTGCATGACCACCACCAACATCAAGAACAGAATCTCCCCGATAATCTTTCAAGTGTTTAAGTGTTATGCTTTTTTGAGTATCAAGAAAGTACTCACCTGACTCACCGCTAAATCTTTTAGCATAATCTTCCGATGATGTTTCAATATCAGCTTTTTGTGAAGTATATTTTTTGCCGTTCATAGATTTCTTACTGACGATAACTTTCTAATCTGCAAAGGTGAATACTTATTAATAACATTCTCAATTTCCGTTTTAGTCTGATTTTCATTCCAGTGCAGATAATTAGACATTTTTTGTGCCACTTTTTCCAATAAATCTATTCCGCAAAATTCGTAGGAACAAATATCCGTGCGTCTGAAAACAACATCCTCAAGTCTCAAGGCACACTCATTTTCAACAAAATATTTTATTTCTGCTTCGGTAATCTCAGAATCAGTAGAAATTTTTTCTTTCAAGGCCACATCTTGTCTTTCAAAATATTCAATTGTTTCAGAATGTTTTCCATACTTTCTATACAATGCGTTTCGGCTGGAATTCAAATTCTCTTCTTTCGGAAAACTCAATCGTTCAACTTTAACTTTAATTTCTGGGTGCATTCTTCTAAGAAACTTTCCCAACTCTAAAGCTATGTAAGGTGCAGTGGTATACTTTACTGATAAAATTGAATATAATCCTTTAATGCCAGAGTGATTTAATTCATCAAGTATATAACTTTTTTTAGCGGGTTGAACTTCTCCAGAAACTTCCTTTTGATTATCATCCTTTGGTAAAACACCTGCATGATGGAAGGTAACATTTTCAATTTTTAAATTTGCCGAGGGGTAAATCAGATTGATCTCTTCAAGAATTTCTCTTAAATCTTTAGACTCCACTTTCAAGTTTGAAGGATCACCATCATAATTAACATACGTTGTCCCAATCATTGTACGATTCTTCCATGGTACAAAGAAAAAAAATCTTTTTCCATGTTTAATTAATGAATCTTTATCCTTGAAATCGTGAGTCCCTTCGAGTCCTACAGCATAATCACCGAATAATTTTTTGTTTACTAAAACATTAATGGCTTTGCAAAGTGGGACTTCTTTTCTTTTCTTCGGATTATTGATATCCTTCAGTAAATTATTTATAAACGGTCCCGTTGAATTGATAATAATCTTAGATTTTATTTCGAACTCCTCACCCGTAATTATATCTTCTGCAATAATTCCTTGGACAATCTTTTGAGCGTGATTGATTTTTAGAGCATTTACATAATTCCCGACTACACACCCATGCTGATATGCTGAATGAATGAATTCTAACCCTAATCTTTCAGAATTTTCAGCCAAGGTTTCGTACCAAACTGCTCCACCGGTAACATCTTCTCCATTAAAATCCGGAACAATACTTCGGAATTTTTTTTTGGATATCATAAACCCTTTGGAAATTTTCTGATCCTCATCTAATAACCAATTTTTATCAAAGGTTATCAAATCATAAAGCTTCATAGCTGAATAAAGTGCTAGTTTACTTCTAAATCCAAATCCCTTTGTTGGTATCAAGCATGGAATGTTTTTTACACAATATGGTGCGAGTCTTTGAAAAATTTTTCGAGAGATTATTGATTCCCTTATTCGTTTTAAATCTGCATGTTGCAAGTATCTTAACCCACCATGAATTATTTTCAACGAATTTGCGGATGTAACTGACCCAAAATCACTTGAATCTATCAGTGCAATTTTATATCCCAAATGAGATAATACCCAGGCAATGGTTGCTCCATGAATCCCAGCACCTATAATTAATACATCAAAGATTTCATTTTTGAGATGTGAAATATCTCTTTTCATCCTGGTACACCTTCAATCCACAAATGAATATCTCGCAATTTTTGGCGATAACTTTTTAAGGAATAATTTTCATCAGCATGAATTTTTCCCTTTTTTCCAAGTTCATTTCTCATTCTTTCATCTTCAATTAATTTTTTTAACCCACCAGCAAAATCGTTTACCTGTGGTTCAACAAGCAAAACATGCTCGCTAGTCATAGCCTGTGTATGGGAGGGAATGTTAGTCGCAATAACTGATACACCGGAAGCCAAGTAAGAATATATTTTCATCGGAGTATTTATACCTTTAATTCGGGGAGAAAGCAGTATATTAGCTTGCTGAAGATAATATGTTAGATTTTGTAACGGTCTTTGACCGAGGAATTCCACTTTGTCGTCAATCTTTAGCTGAATTGTTTTTTTCTGATATTCGTTTATGTGTTCTTGAGAACCACCTATTAACAATAATTTAAATTTGATGTCCGTATTTACTTGTGATATTGCCTCAAGCATAAGGTCAATACCCTGATAGTGTTCCAGATTACCTACATATAGCAATAAAACTGTATTGTCACCGCAATATTTTCGAAGACTTTCTGTTTGTGAATCTGGTGTGCTCTCAAATGCGATATCTTCCAATACAAATGTTTTAATTGAAGAATTATAACTATTTATTTTATCCGCAAGGTATTGACATACCGCAACTATTGCCGTAGAATGTTTTGCTGCCCAATTTTCAAAATAATTTAGCAATTTTCCTAACATGGAAAGAAATGGCCACTTCTCAATTAGTTGATCAGACATAGATGAGTCCATGTCATAAATAAGTTTTTTCTTTAAAAAGAAATTGATTAGAACAGCTGGGAAAATAGATTCTTCAACTGCATGAATAACATCGTATTTTTTTCTCCTTAATAATTTTATCATGGCAAAAGTTAAATAAACATCTGCAATAATTTTTTTCCATGAAAAACCAATAGGTATGTTATTACAAAATGGCGGTTTCTTTATCCGGAAAAGATTAAGTCCCCTGATACTTACATCTGTCCCTTCATGATAAGTAAGCAAATCAATTTCATTTCCAAATTCACTAAGTGTTTCTGCAAGCAGCTTTACGGCTATTGGGGTTCCTCTCTCTTTATAGAATGGATGTGGAGCAACAAGTAATATATTCATAATTGAGTATTTATCAGTTTAGGTATCGCATGAAAATCGATTTGAAAAATATCTTGACTTATGATATTAGAAGTATATGCACTAAATTTAGAAGAAAATTAATGCTTCGCTCAGTCAGTTACAGTTTGAAACTTAAACAGTATCTTTATTAGTTCACAAAAATTTAAACTTTTAACTGATTTTTATTATTTGATTATATAAGATGAGTTAAGTTACTTAAAAATCAAAATAATTAATAATTTAGTACTTATGTACAATTAAACGAATATTAATTACCTAATAAAATTTTTAAGTACGGAGCCAATCATTTGTAGGAGGAAACCAACGCCTGCCAAAAGCATATCTAAATAGTCCATAGTGAATTGTTTATTCGCCCCAGTAATAAGTGAAAGAAGATTTATAAAAAATATTATCATTAAAATAGTTGTAAATCCTAAAAATCCAGCTTTTAAGGGTTTTACTAAATAGTCATTCAATTTCTTAAAACCAGAAATAGGTGTTGCAATTCGAATTGGACTTGAATGAGTAATCGTCTTCATTTTTAATCTCTTAGATTTTCAGTTTAAATTATTTAATCACGAAAGTATGCTTTAATAATATCTTCAGCATCATTGCTACCAAGCAGCCGAGCGCTATGTAGTAAGAGAAGAGCTTCGTCCTTATTCCCCTGAAGAAGTTTGGAAATTCCAATAATTGAATAAAGTCTTGCATAAGCAGGGTTGGTAGAATTATTCTGACTTCTTGTTTCTCCTTTGATATCTTTTGTAAGACTTTCCATTCTATAATGTAGATTTAATGATTGCTGACAATCATAAATAGCTCCTTCATAATCTCTTACTTCAAGTTTTGCGTAACCTCGGCTGGCATAAGCATGAGGAAGCAGAGGGCTTGCCATAATTGCTTTAGTAAATTCAAAGATAGCACCCTTGTAATCACCAAGCAACAATTTGTTATTACCTGCAAGAATAAATTCTTCTGTACCCTTCATTTCCATATTCGATTTATGAGAAATAGTTTTTCATTTCTTCCTCAAATTCAACATGTATGCCGTGAAAAGAATATAATTACTTGCTGTTTTTAACCAAAAACTTTTCCTTGATGATTCAAAATAAGATAGGCTAAAAAATCAAAACACATATTTAAGATATGTTATGAGGTTCCATGCACAGATATTGAATATTCCATCTACGTGGATACGAGATTCTGAATAGAAGTGTAAATATGAAGCAGCACAAAAGTATAAAATAAAAGAGCGGAAGTATGTGGTACTCCCGCTCCAATAAATAATTTCAATATGTCTTAACTTAATGCTATTTTTTCCTGTCCGCTTCAACCACCGCTATTGCTGTCATATTTATAATATCATCTACAGTAGCTCCAGTTTGTAATACGTGAATAGGTTTTTTCATACCTAATAAAATCGGACCAATAACTGTCGCTTGTCCAATCCTATCCATTAGTTTGTAAGCAATATTGCCTGCTTCCAAACTTGGGAAAATTAATACATTGGCTTTTCCTTGAAGCGTACTGAATGGAAAACTTTTTTCTCGAATTTCTGGAACCGTAGCGGTATCAGCTTGCATCTCTCCATCTATTATCAAGTTAGGTTTTTGCTTTTTGACTAACTGGACTGCTTGCTTCATTTTTTCAGATTCTGGATATTTAGCACTTCCAAAATTACTGAACGACAACATGGCTATCTTTGGAACTATATCAAACTCTTGAACAGTTTCAGCAGTTGAGATTGCAATCTGTGCAAGTTCTTCTGCTGTAGGATTGATGTTCACAGTACAATCAGAAAAGAAATATACATCTTTCTTTGTGATAACAATATAAAGGCCCGAAACAACTTTTAAACCTTCTTTGATTCCGACACACTGCAGGGCAGGTTTGATAGTATTGGGATAATGTGTGGTCAATCCGCTAATTAATGCATCCACATTACCTTGATCAAGCATCATGCAGCCAAAGTAAATAGGCTGCTTAATTAATTCTCTAGATTCCTTGAGAGTTGTTCCTTTGCGCTGACGTTTTTTAAAAAGTTCATTCATATAATGATCACGCCTGTCCGAATTTTCAGGGTCAATGACTTGATAATCAACTTGATCATATCCAAGATTGCCAATTATTCCCCGAATGACTTTTTCGTTGCCAAGTAGCACCGGTGAAGCTATATTTTCAGATTTAACTACATGAGCGGCACGAATAATTTTTTCTTCTTCACCTTCAGGGTAAACTACCTTTTTAGGACTTTTTTGTGCTTTGTGAATCATCACACGAATAACTTCTTTGGAAAATCCCAGTCTTTCTTTAAGTTCTTCTTCATAAGCCTGCCAATTTTCAATCGGTTTTTTAGCAACTCCACATTCGATTGCTGCTTTTGCTACCGCGGGAGCAACATACCATAGAACACGAGGATCAAAAGGTTTGGGAATTATATATTCTCTACCAAATGAAAATTCAACTCCTCCATAAGCATTAATTACAATTTCAGGAACTTTTTCTTTAGCTAAAGCAGCCAGAGCAAGAGTTGCTGCCATTTTCATTTCTTCGGTAATAGCTGTAGCCCGAACATCCAACGCCCCTCGAAAAATGAAAGGAAATCCTAAAACATTATTTACCTGATTCGGAAAATCACTTCTACCAGTTGCCATTATAATATCACTTCGAACTGAAATTGCATCGTCGTAACTAATTTCTGGATCGGGGTTTGCCATCGCAAAAACTATCGCATCTTTCGCCATCCCCTTTACCATATCCTTACTAACTACACCTCCAATAGACAATCCTAGGAAAACATCCGCTCCTTTCATCGCATCACCAAGACTTGCAAATTCTTTATCAGATACAAATCCCATTTTATATTTATTAAGATCTTTACGACTTTTTGATAAGCATCCTTTCGAATCAAACATAACGATGTTTTCTCTTTTCACTCCAGCCCTAACATACAAGTTACAGCAAGAAATAGCTGATGCACCTGCGCCATTAACTACAATTTTCAAATCTCTCAGTTTTTTACCAACAACATCTGCAGCATTGATTAATGCTGCACATGAAATAATAGCTGTACCATGCTGATCATCATGAAAAACAGGAATGTTCATTGTGGCTTTGAGTGTCTCCTCAATCTCAAAACATTCCGGAGCCTTAATATCTTCTAGGTTTATTCCGCCAAAAGTCGGCTCCAACATCTGAACACATTTAATGATGTCTGGCGTGCTTTTGCTTTTTAGCTCAATATCGAAAACATCAATATCTGCAAATCGTTTAAATAAAACCCCCTTCCCCTCCATGACAGGTTTACCTGCTTCAGGTCCTATATCACCTAAACCAAGCACTGCTGTTCCATTCGAGACAACGGCTACAAGATTTCCTTTTGCTGTATATTTATAAACATCCTCAACATTTTTTTCAATTGCACGGCAGGGCTCTGCAACACCGGGCGTATAAGCAAGTGATAAATCTCTAGCAGTAAGACAAGGTTTTGTTGGTATTACCTCCACCTTCCCCTTTCTTCCTTCACTATGATATATAAGCGCTTCCTCTTTTGATAATTTCATTTTAACTCCTACTTGTTATTAATAAATGTAAAACTTTGATGTTCGAAATGTAACACACTATTGAGATGGGAAAAGAATATTTTGACATTAGTATTAGCTCCGTAACCCCAAAAAGATTAAAAACTACTATACTAATTTCCATAAAGTATGCCATAAGTTCAAATCTATGTTAAGAATAAATATTAACATTAGAAATTGTTTTTGCATTGATGAAGTAGTTCAATTTAACAAAATATTTTTGTACTCTATTTTTTTCTTAATAATGATAAGGAAATTTCTAATACTGAGAGAGATAACAGATTTAAAGTTCACTTAGAGGTATAAAATTATAAGTTTTAATTATTTCTCCGTTGCTTCCTCCATTAGCTTGTGTGCTAAATCCTTACCAAGATAAACGTCTATAAAGTAGTGGATTACGTATAATAGAGGAGTTAGCAAAACTGCAATTAAAAACTTATATGAGTAATTCATTATTCCAATAGCAAGCACTAACTTTAAATCCCACCCTGCACCAATGTAGAAAGCAATAAATAAAACAACAAAGCTGTCTATGAATTGAGATACTAATGTTGAACCTGTGGCACGAAGCCAAATTTTACTATTACCTGTTTTTTCTTTTACTAAATGAAAAACCGTTACATCAACTAATTGGCCGATTAGAAAAGCTGTAAGTGACCCAACAATAATCCACAATCCCTGTCCGAATATAGCTTTGAATGCATGATCCATATTGATTACGCCATTTGGAGTCATCCTCTCGATCCAGAAATCAGCAGGTTGTAGAAACATAGCAAAGAAGACCATTAGGAAAGCGTAAAGAATTAATCCAGCGGCAGTAAATGAAAGAAATCTCACTCCCTTCCTGCCAAAATATTCATTGATTATATCTGTCATGATAAAAACTACAGGCCATAACAAAACACCAGCACTCAAATTAAAGGAGAGGTTTTCTATTCCTAACAAATCAATGCTAATTGGATTTTGCCCAATTGTTCTTTCGAGTGAAAAAATTTTAACACCAATAAATTCAGCAAGAATTGCATTGGCTAAAAAAAATGCTCCAAGGAAATAGAAAAGCCGGGTACTTTTATCTTTCATACTTAGTCATTTGAAATTAATTGGTGCTAATTTGATAAAAATGTTACAGAAGTCATAATAAAAACGGTGACGGTTTTTACACCATCACCGTTTCAGTGGAGAGATGCTTTTGGGTTATTTGGTTCGAGTTCGTTCAGAAGTTCGGGAATCTTGATTCATCCTTTGATCACTATTTCGAGAATCTTTATTCCTTTGCACATCATTTCGATTTTGTGTGTGATTTTCTTGTCTGTTTAATTCATTTTTCCTTTCCACTTTAATCTCATTTTGCTGTCTTTGAATCTGTGTATTCCTTTCTTGTCGAACCTCATTTTGATTAGATCGAGAGTTATCTGTATCTATTCTTTTCAACGGATTTTCTGAGTTTGAAATTTCCTTTCTCTGACGCTCAGTATTTATTTCGATTTCCTCTTGCTTTCTTTTCACATCCGTTCTCTCTTGAGTGCGCTGTTTTTCCTCAATCTGTTGAACTTTAGTATTTCTTTCCCTAGTGATATTTCTTGAGTCATCAGTTCTAACCTTAACCTCTGCATCTTCATTATTATTTCGCCTATCACCAATCTGCAGCCTCGATGTTTCAAGGGAGGATCGTCTTTCAATTTTTCTTATATCTGTATCTCTAACATCGTTTCTTCTTAGTTCATCTTTCGGAGGGATAAATGTTCGAACAACATCATTTTTCCTTTCCAGATTTCTATCTTTGTCAGTTCGAGATAATTCATTAGGATCCGAAACCTGCTGTAAATTTCTTTGTCGAATATCCTGACCACTTCTTGATCTAATTTCACTTATATCAACACCTCTATTGATAACCCTTCCGTTAGAATATCCATAATCATTTCTGTACTTTGTATTGGAGAATACTCTGTATTTGTACTTAGCACCTACATAATGATTATATACATAGGGATCACACATATAATTGTAGTTTACAAAATGCCAATGATTATAAGGAGTTACATAATTGAACGTAAAATGAATCCCGACATTTATTGAGAATACTGCATAAGGTGGAAGCGGAGCCCAGCCAATGTAACTATCATCATATCTCCATTCAACCCACGCCGGAGCCCAATCATAATCAGGAATCCAAATCCATCCGTAATAATCATCATAATACCAACGACCATAATGATAAGTAATGTAGCCGAAGGATTCGTAAGAATCCCAATACCAACCATAATCTGTCCATATCCATCTTCCAATACTATAAGGTGCCCAATTCCTTCGCATTATTGTAGGACGCCAAACTATCAAACCATCGTCAAATTCCATCCACACACCGTGTGGTGAAAGGTGTGAGTAGAAATATCCATAAGTATTTATGTGGTTTTGAGATTTTGCCTCACCTATAACTGTTAAACCAACTAAAAGTGCGAAGATTATTAATAAGCGTTTCATTTTTTCACCTCTTATAATTGTTTTACTTTAATTCTCGGGAGACAATGAATATGCCATTGATGTTATTTCAAAAATGTAAATTTTGAAGCATCAACAAAAGAAGTTGTTCAGTATTATGAACAATGGAAATACTTTAGTGGACGGTAAAATAATTAATCTTTTGGGTACCTTTGGTTCCCTACCGATTTAGCTTACGGTCCTTCCACTTGAACTTACCAACAATTCCGCCAATTCCCGCAATTGGCAAGTATAACATTTGAAAGACTTCGGCTATAAGAAAATATTTCATTAAATCACGTTCGAAGAGAAAACCAATTCCTTTCGAAATAATTTTGTATTCAATTATAAATTTCAAGACCAAACAGAATGAAAAAGTAATTAGAAATATTTTCGAAAAAAGGATTGATAGGCAAATCTGTAAAATAATGCTGAAGTAAAAAAAATAAATCAAGATTAATCGTGCAATCAAAGTTTTATTTTTGTAAAATAATCCTTTGCTTGCCCAACGATTACGCTGCTGAAAAAATTCGAAAATATTTATGTTTGGTTTGGTTAAAACAACAGTATCCTGATCCCAACAAAATTTAACCATATAATCCGTTTCGGTTGCAATTTTTTGCATTAACAATTCATCATCACCAGAGGACAAATGCAATTGATCCTCGTAACCATTAAGTTGATTAAAGACTTTTTTTCGAAAACTTAAATTAGCTCCATTGCATATTGTTGGGTTTCCCAAACCAATTAAACCAGCCCCAGCTAGGACTAGTCCGGCAAATTCAAGTGTTTGAATTTTAGAAAACAAAGTTTGACCTGAATTAAAAGAAGTCGGACCAGAGACAAATCCTGTTTGTATATCATAAATTGAAACTAATCTGCTCAGCCAATTTTTATTATGGATACAATCAGCATCTGTAGTCACAATTATTTCTCCCCGAGCATGCTCAATTCCATAAGTTATGGCCTTTTTTTTAAATGCTCTATCGTGGGAAATATTGGGAACTGAAATTATTCTGAAGTTATTTGGCTTTTGAGAACTCTGCAACTTTTCTAATGAATCATCTGATGAAGAATCATTAACAAAAATAACCTCAAATTTATTATAAGGATAATTTTGTAAAGCTAAACTATTTAAGCTTGACAAAATATTTTCAGATTCATTTCTGAATGGAACGATTACAGATACAAACTCCGATGGAATTATTGATTGAAAATTTTTCGAAAGCTTTTTGAGTCCTCTACTGATGTCTGATAAAAACAAAAGGTAATTTAAAAGTAATAGAGCAAATATCAGAACAAGGACTATTTCAATCATCATTTTTCACAAATAAAAGAAATATGCCAATTACAGAAGGAATAATTATGTTAATAAAAAAAAGTATGAGCGAGGCATTTAGTGCCGTACTTGATGATTCGCCCATTTTAGTCAAGAAAAAAACCGATGCACCTTCTCTTATTCCAAGTTCACTAATTGAAATTGGAGATAAAATAGACTTGGCAAACATTATCAAATTTGCTGCCCAAAAATATTTCCACACTTCATAGTGATGTGAAAATGCAATCATCAATATCATGAACTGTAAAAGGTAGCATAAAAAAAATAATAATGACACCAAGAACATCTTTATAGCAAAGCCACTATCCAGTTTTTTAAGGATTAATAACTTTTCCTCAATCCCTTTCAAAAGTTTAAATCTGTGCAAAGGTGTTGTTAAATTATAAAGCCAATCTTTATTCGAGAATATGATTACAATCGCGAAGATCACAATCATTGAAAATACAATTAGCAAGGGAAGCGAAATAAAATTATTTGTCTGATAGTACACTTTCATGAATAAAATTGAACTTATAATTCCGAAAGTAATTGTAACTAATACATTAAAAAATTTATCAACAAATGTTGCCAAGATTATCTCCATAAATGGACGATCTTTAAAAGCTAATCCCCTTCCAATGTATTCTCCTGTTCTTCCAGGAGTAAAAACTGCTGGCGGAAATCCATAGAACAACGACAAAAAAGTATTCCTTTTTCTATTTTCTCCGAGCAACTGTTTACAAGTCATTCTCCATTTCAAATACTGTAAATAAATATTGGGGACCAGCAATACCAAACTTGTAAGAAGAAGTGAAACATTTGAATTTGATATTGTTTCAACAACATTCTTTAATTGAACATATGTAAAAAGGTAAAACAGCAGTGATAAAGCGACTATTAGCTTAAAAAGGAAAAATACTTTCGATTTTAAGTTTTGTGACCTCTTTATTGAAGTAATAAATCCTGAATCCATACCAAATATAATTTCAATTTTCTATCTGAAATATATTCACTTTTAATCCTTCTGTACAGTTACTGCACATTTCATTCCCCTTACGATTTTGCAGTAAGCCATTTCTAAAATTTTGATATGGTGCCGATTTCCAAATTTCTTTAATAGAATATTGATTAAGACCACCAAGAACAAAGTTTGCGTCTTTATCAAAACAGCATGGCACCATTTTATTATCCCATGTAATTACTCCTGTCCGCCACAAAGCAAAGCAATGATCTTTGAATTTGCCTTTCAATTTGTAGCTGCCGTTCTCGACGGTGTAACGAGAATATTCAGTTTTTGTTGGCAGATATTTTAACGCATTGTCATAAGATGAAATTTGCATTGTCTTGAACACTATACGATCTACAAACCTTTTTCGACCATATTCCTTAACCTCATCAAGTAAATGTTCATTTTGCTTCATTACTATGAACTGAAGCTCGATAAACGGATTTTTAAGATGCAATTTTCTTTTGGCTTCTACAATTAATTGTAATGCCTCATCAGCTTGTTTGAATGTTCCACCAACTCTATAATTTTGATAGCTCTCTTCATCTAACCCATCAAGTGAAAAAATAATTTTATCGGGGAAATGCTCCATCAGTTTATTGATGTTTTTATGTGATATTAAATTCCCATTTGTACTGATGGAAACATAAACGTTCTTGCTTTGAGCATAGGCAATCATTTCTGTAAGATGTTTATTTAGGTATGGCTCACCTTGAAAAAATAGCTGTACATAGAAACCTGTTTCGCATATTTCATCAATTATTTTCTTAAAATTGTCAACATTCATAAACCCCAGCGGACGTGTCAATTCCCCTGTTCCCGAAGGGCATTCAGGACATTTTAAATTGCAAAAGTTGGTTGGTTCAATTGAGTAAGTTAATGGCATACCCCAAACGATTGGTTTATGAATTAATTTTGAAATGCTAAAAGAAAAAAGAATCTTCAGTGAATTCAAAAATCTTTTTAGCGTGAAGTATTTCAACAAATTTATTTCCAAACTATGCTCATTTTTAAGGTCAAATTACCTAAATCTTACCAGTCCTAAAAGAAATTAAATGTGATTAAAAACGCTATCAAACACAGCTGATTTCTTTCATACAACTTGTGATGAAAATTAGATTTTCTTAGTTTTAATGCAGAAATAAAAAGCATTCGGAGCATCAATGTTCATTAACTTCAAAGAGATTCCTGGAAATACAAAACTATTCCTTGATTATCTCTACAGTTTTGACAGAGTTCAAAAATATTACAAGTACAATTACCGTGATAAAGAACAATTCGTGAACAAATTTAAACAGCTTTCCGATTCACCAAAAGAGTTCCGGAACGAACTTGCAAACATTATTAGCAGTCAATACAAAGACTTTAATCCATCTGCAAAAACACTTAAAAACATTGCTCTATTAAAAAATAAGGAAACGATTGTTGTTGTTACTGGCCAGCAACTTGGAATTTTAGGTGGACCTCTTTACACTGTATACAAAATAATTACCACAGTAAAACTTTGCGCTCATTTGTCAGAAAGATATGACAATTACAGCTTCGTACCCGTTTTTTGGATGGAAGGTGATGATCATGATTTCGAAGAAGTATGTTCAATTAGTGTTTTGAATGACAACAATGAGTTAATTAAAATTTCCTATAACGATGGAGCAACCGAGGAAGAACAAAATCGTGGAAGTGTCGGTTCCTTAAATTTCAAAGAATCAATTCATCAGTTTCTAGATGAGTTTGAACCCCAGTTACGAAATACTGAATTTAAAAGCTCAATAATCCAAAATCTTAAAGCGTTCTACAATTCGAAAAAAACATTTAAGGATTCGTTTAAAGATTTATTGTTCTGGCTGTTTGATGAATATGGACTGATAATTTTTGATCCGCAACACCATGAAATAAAAAATTTATTAAAACCAGTTTTCAAAAAAGAAATTAGCAATTTTAGAAATCACACTGAAAAGTTGGTGTACACATCAGCCGGCCTTGAAGAAACATATCACGCTCAAGTGAAAATCAGACCGATCAATTTGTTTTATAATTATGATGAGGGCAGATACATTGTTGAACCAGTTGAAAATGAATTCCGTCTTAAAGGTAAAAGAAAAAAGTTTTCGTTTGAGGAACTGAACAACTTGATTGATACAGAACCTGAAAAATTCAGCCCGAATGTTTTACTCAGGCCAATCTGTCAGGATTTTCTTTTCCCTACGGGGTTTTATGTCGGCGGTCCCAGTGAAGTTGCCTATTTCGGACAAATCTTACCGCTCTACGAATTTTACAACATTGATCCTCCAATTATCTATCCACGTTCTTCGGTTACTCTTCTAGAGAAGTCGGTAAAAGCAATTCTCGACAAGTATGAAATGAACATCACCGATGTTTTCACTGATTCAAATAAATTGAAAAACAAAATCATCAACAATGTCTCAGATAGAAATCTTGACGAAATTTTTAAAGAGACTAGGAACCAAATTGATCTTACTTTTGATAACCTCAAAGAGAAATTATTTGAGATTGATAAAACTATGACAGATCTAACATCAAAATACCGAGGTAAAGTTTTGGGATATGTTGACGAATTAAATGGAAAAGCTACGGAAGCACAAAAAAAACATCACGAAATTACGCTGCGACAGATAGACAAAGCTTCTGCAAATCTTTTTCCGAATTCGAATTTACAGGAACGAGAGTTGAATTTTTTTAACTATGCAAACAAATATGGCGTTGAGGTTTTAAAGAAAATATATGAAGATCTGGTAATTAATAAATTCGAACATCAAGTAATTGAGTTGTGATAATTTAACTCATAATTTGTTTTAGTTGAGAAATAAAACTTGGATTAGAAATACTCACACATTCAAACTTATTTACTTTCCCTCCATCTTTCAATAATAAGGAAAGAACCGAAAATGTCATTGCAATTCTATGATCATCAAAACTTTCGAACACGGGGAAATCATTTTTTACATTGCCTGAAACAGAAAACCCATCGGCATATTCTTCCACTTGTAATCCAAGCATTCGATAATTGTAACAAATTGAATTAATTCTATCAGATTCCTTTTTCCTTAGCTCTTTTGCATGATTGATGCTGAATTTCCCCTCAGAAAATAAACCAGCAACTGAAAGAATTGGAATCTCATCAATAATGTTGGGAACGATTTCTTCATCTACTAGAATGTTTTTTAAGTTACTGCTTTGAACTATAATATCACCAATTGGTTCATGACTGCTTTCTCTTTCGTTATCAATTTTAATCTTGCCTCCCATTGCCTTGAGAATTTTTAAAATTCCAATTCTCGTGGGATTTAGACTAATATTTCTTAACCTCAACTCAGAAGATTTTAGCAACAAAGTCAAAACGATGAAAAATGATGCCGTAGAAATATCGGAAGGTACGTAGTAGGCATTCGGATGGGGATAATCTTCCACTGATGAATAAATTGTTTTTACTTTACCTTCATTTACGGTTTTTAGATTCAGCATCCGCTCTGTGTGATCTCTCGTTAAGAACTTCTCTGTCACCAAAGAAATCTCTTCGCCGTGAAGTGCAGCTATAATCACAGCACTCTTGACTTGTGCACTTGCAACAGGAAGCACATAATTGATCGGATTAATCTTTTCACTTGGAAATATTTTAAGAGGCAGCGTTTCATTAGAATTCGATTCGAAATTTGTCCCCATTAATTTAAGCGGATTAATTACCCTGCCCATCGGCCTTTTGGATAGTGACTCATCCCCAATAATAATCGCCTCAAAATCCTGAGCAGCTAAAAATCCACTAAGTAATCGTGCTGTTGTTCCAGAATTCCCAGCGTTTAATTCTGATTTTGGTTTAGAAAATTTTCTAAAACCTTTTCCTCGAACTTTAACTAATCTTCCAACCTTCTCTATTTCTACTCCCATTGCTTCGAAACATTTTATAGTAGAGTTTACATCATCTCCATCTGATAGATTTGCAATTTCTGAAACCCCATCAGCCATAGCAGAAAATATTACAGCACGATGTGAAATTGATTTGTCGCCAGGTAAACTAAGGTCACCACGAACATTTTCTATGTGGTTAAATTCTTGAAGCACTTACTTTCTTGCCCACTTCTCTACTAATTCTTCAAGAACAGTTTCGCTTAATTCGCTTTTATCATAAAAACCTTTATTTAGCCGTTGTCTTAGAACTTCATACAAAACAACAGCCGTTGCAACTGACACATTCAAACTTTGAACCATTCCGAACATAGGAATTTTAAATTTCTTATCAGCAAGCATTGTAGCATCTTCTGATACTCCACGATGTTCATTACCAAAAACTATTGCAACCTTTCGCTTGAAATCAAGTTTATAAAAATCAACAGCATCATTCGAAATTGAAGAAGCATAAATTTTATATCCTTCATTCCGGAGCGAAGAATAACATTCAACAACATTGTTAAATTTTTCTTTTTCAACCCACTTGAAAGCAGAAGCAGAAGACTTTTTCCCAATCTTCGGAAATTTTTCTAAATAATAAATCAATGAAACTTTTGGAACTCCCACAGCATCGCAAGTTCGGAAGATTGCACTAACATTATGAGGGTCATGAATATTTTCAAGTACAATTCGAAGTGAGTATTGACGTGCTTTTACAACACCAACAATCTTTTGTAGTCGCTTTTCGGATTTAAATTCTTTCACAGAAATTCTTTGTCGACGACAAGCTTATAAACAGATTTACTTTTTGAAACCCGTGCTTTATCAAGTTTAATTTTCTTTGGTGAGTCAATTCTTAAATAAAACGAAGCAACTTCTAATATCTTGTTCAACACTGTTTCCTCATCATGTGCCCACGATTCACATCCCTTTAACGAACGAATCTCCGCAGTGAAACCATCATCAGTTTTTCTGACTATCACATCAAGAATCATTTTTTATAGTTCAACTCTGCTTTCCACTAATCGAATTTTGCATCATAAAAGCTTTAAAAGTATTTTTTAGCAACATCGCAATCGTCATTGGTCCAACGCCACCTGGAACAGGCGTTATTAACGACACTTTTTTACTCACTTCATCAAAATCTACATCACCAACAAGTCTATATCCCCTGGGAGCAGAGACATCTTCAACACGATTTATTCCGACATCAATTACGATAGCGCCATCCTTCACCATATCCGCTTTCACAAATTTTGGCTGTCCAATTGCAGCTATTAAAATATCAGCCTGTCTTGTAAAGTACGCAATATCTTTTGCAGCAGAGTGACAAATTGTAACTATAGCATTTGCATTTTCATTTTTTTGAAGAAGTATATTCGCAATCGGTTTCCCAACAATATTACTTCTACCGATGATTACAACATGTTTTCCTTTAATGGGGACTTTGTATCTCATTAATAATTCATGAATCCCTGCTGGCGTACAAGGTAAGAAAGTATCGTTTCCAATTACAAGATTACCAACACTTATTGGGTGAAAGCCATCAACATCTTTTTCGGGAAGAATTTCTTTGATAACTTTTTCTTCATTAATATGTTTTGGTAGTGGAAGTTGGACGAGAATTCCGTTGTAGCTTCTATCCAAATTATATTTTCGAATAATCTCTAACAATTCCTGTTCAGAAATTTCAGCAGGTAATTTTTCAATTATACTTCGCATTCCAACTTCTTCACAGGCTTTGCCTTTTCCTCGGACATAAGATTCAGAAGCTGGATTGTTTCCTACTAGAATTGCAACTAAACCTGGAACGGATTTGCTTTCTGGTTTAAGCTTATCAATTCCTTTTTTCAATTCTTCACGGATTTCTGCTGCTACTTTTTTTCCGTCAATTAGAATCATTTTGTGATAATAAAATTTAAGTGTACTAGTTAGATTTAATTGGCATTCATTATTTTTATATACAATTCACCATTCTTAAGTTTATCCACTAAGAATGAAATCCACTCTTTTGTATAAATGTGCTGATCAAAGGTCGGGTCATAAATACAATATTTAGTATTTGTTTTTTCTTGCTGCCCTATATAATGACCATTCCTTACTTTAAAGTACTTAGTACATTTTGCATGATGATAACTAGCAGAAAATTTCCAGCCAACAGGTTTTTGATCCTTCAATTTTTCATATACCTGTTTTGCTACTTCACCAGCTTTTACATATTCGCCGGAAACTCTTTTATCACGAATTACATAAAGTAATTTTTCATAAGAATCATATTCAGTTTTTTTATTGGGATCATATTTTATGAATTCAATCGCTAAATCTGATGACTCGATATGATTCCCAACTTTTGGTATCATGAAAACTCTAAATGAATAATTAATACTCTGGAAGATGTCCGGATCCAAATTAGTTCTATACTTTTCGATAAACTGAATAATAGAATTATAATTATTTAGATCATAATTTTTTTTAGATTTTACTTGTTCTTTAGAATATTTTCTTGAAAACTGTAAAGAATAAGCAAGAGAATTGCTCATCTCATAATGTGGTCCAAAATTATCAACTAGGATTTGTTCATAGTTAAACAAACATGCCTGACATTCTCCAAAAACCACATCATCCAAATCAGGAATAATCCTATGTTCAATCATGTCCCTTAATTGTATTAAAAAAGTCAAATTCGCTTCAATCTCTTTCTTTAATGCACCACTGTATTTAGCTAAACACTTACCTAGTTCTAAAAACTTTTCTTCTCCATTAGCTTTATTTTTATATGTGAAAGAGATACCATTGTTTGAAAACATCGCATGGAATAATGAAGTCCATGCAATAATCATCATGACGATATACCCCTCTGTACGATAACTAATTGTTGGTTTATTATAAATTTCAACTGCTAATAGAGCCGCTTTGATGGATTTATCAAGGAAAGATTGGGAATTCAATGAAATATAACTCTGAAGATCATCAAGATTCGGCCATAACATACTTCCATACTTATTTCTTGATGCAATAATTTGGTTACTAAGCTGTTTATTCTTAAAATCATAAAATTCGGGATGAATTGACTTTAGGTGAGAAAAAAAATCCCTCAAATTCGGTCGAGCATCATTTTTTTTGCATACAGCTATATATTTATGATACTCAATAAACAAAGTATTATTCTGATCGGCGTTTAAGAGTTTCTTTAAGCTCATATTCCTATAACCATTTTTTCACGCCTTAAAAAATTCCTTTTATGTAATCATAGTTTTCTTTTAAATGAAAACGTATTTTTTTATCGTCTAAAATGTCATCAACAAAAGGATTGGAATTTTGCCAACCAGTCTTTCCCGTTTTTCTGTAATGCTCCAATCTTCGGAGAGTTATTTCACAAAAGACAGGATCTATTTCAGAAGTGAAACATCTCCTTTCTTCAATTTCTGAAGCTAGCAAAGTCGTTCCTGAATGAGAAAAAAAATCAACAATTATATCATCTGGTTTGCTACTTGCTTGAACTATTCGTTGAATAGCCTTTATAGGTTTTTGAGCAAAACATCCATTAACGTTCTCTTCCTTCCTATAAAAAACTTGTTGAATATCAACCCATACATTACCTGCACGGATGTACTCAGATTTACTTCTTTCTAAATTCTCTGTTGTTTTACCATCGATTTTTTTGTAATAACCTCGAAGAATTCTCGGAATATCTGTATACTCAGCATTGGGATTGAACGTAGGTTTTCCTTTAACATAAAACAATAACTCTTGTCTAACAGCCATCCAATTTTTCTGAGTTCCATATCCCCTTTGATTTCTCATAGATATAAAGCTTTTTGACCGAAATCCTGACGAGCGCATCATGAAAATAAAATCTGCTAAAGGTTGAAAGTGACTATTTTGATCAGCACCCAACCAGATATAAAGGGATGAATTATCTTTAAGAATTCTATAGTTGATTGAAATCCATTTTTTACACCATGCGATAAATTCTTCAATTCTTCTTTCCTGAAATGCAACAAAGTTATAAGGAGGATCTTGGATGGCAAGAGATGATTTATTACTAGACATTAATTTTTTAATTGACAATTCATCTGAGGAATCAACACAGGCTACCCTATGTCTATGCTTAGGGTCTTCCCAAATATCACCAGGCTTTATTCTACAGTGCTTTAGAAGCAGAGCACTTAATTTTTTATCTTTATCAATTCTAGGTAAAGGAAAATTTTCCATAACCTATTATGCATTTCTCCTTATGAATTCCGGGAATAATATTCTTTCCATTTCCAAAGTTTTTCCTGTATCAGTATCAACTTTCAAAAACAAACCGCAAAGATGAACATCATCGCTTGCAGTTTCATACTTTTGAGGTGTTTGAAGGATGAATCTATTTAAAGCAGCTTGCTTTTTCATTCCGATAACAGAATCGTAAGGACCGGTCATTCCAACATCGGTAATAAATCCTGTTCCTTGAGGCATGATTCGTTCATCAGCAGTTTGAACATGAGTATGAGTACCAATTAGTGCACTTATTCTCCCATCAAGATGATGAGACATTGCAATTTTCTCGGCTGTTGCCTCAGCATGAAAATCAATAAAGACTATTTTTGCTTCGGCTTTGATTTTTGGTAAGAAAAAATCTGCAGTTCTAAAAGGGCAATCAATTGTTGCCATGAACGATCTTCCTTGCAAATTCATCACGGCAACCTTTCCCTTTTTAGTTTCGGCAATGTAATATCCATTACCGTATGTTCCTTTGGGATAATTTAATGGACGAAGTGACCGTGGCTCATTCTTTAGATAATCTTGAGATTGATGTTTATCCCATGTATGATTTCCACCAGTGATAACATTTACACCAAGAGCAAAAAGTTCTCTTCCTTCTTTATCTGTACATCCTTTCCCATCAGAAACATTCTCACCGTTAGCAATGACAAAGTCCGCCTTGTATTTTTGAATAAGTCCTGGCAGCCACATAGTTACCAAATCCATACCAGGTTTACCGATAATATCACCAATAAAAAGTGTATTTAAGTAGCTCATATCTTTCGTAAATTTGTTTTGAAAATATATTCAGATTACTCCTAATTAAAAAGAAAACACATCGTTATAAATTATTTTATTCAAAATGCGTTACGAAGAAATTCTTTCCCTGCCAATTGATAAAGCAAGCTTTTGTGTGTTGGATGTAGAGACAACTGGACTTTCACCTCAATACAATAACATAATCGAATTGGGAATAGTTCGAGTCAAAAATTTAAAAATCGTTGAAAAGTATCATTCACTTATCAATCCAGGCAGAGATATTCCAGCATTCATAACAGGATTTACAGGCATTTCGAATGAGGATGTTTATGATGCTCCATTCTTCGATGATATAGCAGATGGTGTAATTAAGTTTATTGGTGATGATGTAATTGCAGGGCACAATCTTTCCTTCGATAAAAGCTTTCTCAAACGAGAATTTAACTATTGCGGAAAAACAGAACCAAAAAACTTAAACCTTTGTACGCTAAAAATTGCACGACGAATTTTTCCAATGCTTAAAAGTAAATCGCTTGGAGCGGTTTCTTCTTCTCTAAAAATTAGAAATAGCTCATCACACCGAGCGTTAGGTGATGCTGAAACCACAGCTAAAGTTCTAATTAAAATGGTAAAGCATATTAAAAAGAATTTGGGGCTAGAAACATTAGCCGAATTTGTAAATTTTCAATACACAGCATTTTCTCAAACAGAAGGTGCAAATCTTAAAAATAAAATTTTGAGTGAATTTGATTCACTGCCAGATGCTCCAGGAGTTTATTACTTTCTTAATTCAAAAGGTAAAGCCGTTTATATCGGTAAAGCAAAATCATTGAGGGAAAGAATTCGCTCATATTTCTCAAGCACAGCACCAAGGAAAGCAAAGAAGATTATTAAAAGTGCTTCCAAATTAAAAATTGAATTAACTAATTCTGAATTGACTGCTCTTTTGAAGGAAGCCGAATCAATTAAAGTAAAAAACCCGAGATTGAACACACAACTCAAAAAATACGGCAACAAATATTTTTTAAGAGTGAATACAATTCACAATTTTCCCGATTTAGAAATATGCAATCATTTTGACTTTGACGGTAATGATTACTTTGGTTTATTCAGTACAAAACGAAAAGCTTTCTCAATGTTTGAAATGGTTAACAAAGCTTTTGCAATTAGAGAATGCAGCAATAAAGATTTCGCAAAGAATAAGCGATGCTTCCTCGCTGATATTGACAGATGTTTAGCTCCCTGTGAAACTAAAAACAAATTAAACTATGCTGATGAGCTTGAAAAAGTTTATGAGTTTATGTATGGGAAGAATCAGTTTGCTTTGAATCGGATGATTAATAAAATGAAAGATTACTCTGCAAAGCAAAAATATGAAAACGCACAAGAGGTAAAAGAAGTTATTGATCTGATTCTTGCGCAAACACATAAGACCTCCCTATTAGCCGAACCGGTAAACAGAGCAAATGTATTATTTGAAATTAACGAAACATTTACAAGAGATTATGTTTTATTGTTATCAGGAAAGATTTACGTGAAGAAACACGGCTTGAAAGATAGAGACTTATTTGAAGATGCAATTGATGATTATTTCGCTCAGACTATTCAAACCGATATGCTGCCAAATGAAGAAGATTTAGAAAAAATGAAAATAACTCTGAATTGGCTGATTAAAAATCGAAACAAAGTACGGTGTTTTTACTTGAAGGAATTTAACAACAAAGATGAACTATACCGAAAACTCACAAGCCAATCCACAAGATACAGCTTACCGGAAGAGACTATTTTTGATTTGAAAACTTTAATTACCCAACAATAATTATTTTGCCCACTCTTTGAGAAAAGCTAAAACTTTATCTCTATCATGCCCGCCATCTTTTTCTAAGTCGCCCGTATCTTGAGAGTGTAAAAGCTTTCCATCCGAATCAAGCACGAATAAATGAGGATAACCAGGAATTTTAGGATACTGAGACAGAAACTTTTCGTTCTTATTTTCTTTACTGTAATTGATCTTCAAAACCACAAAGTGCTCATTCATAAATTCAGTGACATCCTTGTTAGCTTCGAAGAAAGCATCCAATTTATGGCACCAAATGCACCACTCACCGCCGACATCAAGCAAAATTCTTTTTTTAGTCTCTTGCGCTTTTATTATCGTAATCTTCAAATCGTCAAATGGATTTTTGTTCGGATCAAATTTGATTCTTTCTTCCACATTTAATTTCTCAGTTCTTGCCTTTTGAAGCGAATCCATCTGCGAGTACACTCTTGAAACAGGAACGATAAAGATTATGATTAAGAAGATAATGTTGAAGTGTTTCATACTTTCAATTACAATTAAAAATCTGAATACACATTAGTGTTAACAACATGCTCACACTTAGTGCATTTGTAAATTACGTGCGGAAAACCTGAATGTATTTTCATTTTATGTTTGCATCGAGGGCATTCAACTTTATTCATAAATTTGAATGCTAAGATAGGAATCGTACCGACTGCTATTGCAACAAAAGGTACTATATGTATGCGTGGCACTACCGAGAGAATCATCAACGTAATTGCTAAGAATCCAAATCCAAGCCACGATATGGTAGCCACTGTGCGAAATTTTCTAATGTATTTTTCCGGAGCCATACTTATTCTGGACTGCTTTTATGATTTAATTTTTCCTGCTGCAAATTTTGTAATATATTTTTTAAACTTCAACGCTGTTTAGGTTTTTTTTAATATTTCGGCGGACAAACATTTCTTGTTAAAGTGAAATTTCTATTTCCAATAATACTTTATTGACAATCGAAATAAACAATTATTGTTCCATTAACAGATTTTGGAACATGGTAAACTGAAGATTGTTTTTTCTTTAATAATCGCAAAATTTCAAAGAGAGTTAATGTGAGACGAGTATTATTTGTTGAAGATTTTTCAAACCAAATAAGTTATTTTGTTAATAGTAAGAAGATTTGCTCCAATAAAGTTGAGTGATTCTTATACTTTAATCAGAGCATTCGAGGAATTTGAGATGAGTGATGTTGTATGATTGGACTTGCCAGCATTACATTAACCACATAACTAAAACGTGCTTCAAAGCTGAATAGCTCTCCATCCATTGAGAAATGCCAGCAATAAATTCCACACAAAGAAAAGATATGGTCGGTTATTTTCTGAACAATGAGAGTTTTCTCATGCAGTTCTACGCTAAGTTTATCACGGTTCGAAAGTTTTACAAAGTACTCGCGAATATCCTCTGGAGTTTTTAATAATCTGTTGGAAAATGTTGGTATCAACACAGCACTCTTATCATAAAGTTCGAGGAGGTTTTCAAGGTCTCCTGTGTTTACCGCATGTAACCATTCTCTAAGAATATCTTCTGGTGTTTTCATAAAGGAAATCATTCAGCATTATGTTGCCCATGACTTTTTACTTATTAAAGAGGTTAGCTGGGATCTTAAATGTATGGTCTAGACTCAAAAATAGATTTTTTTATTTTCACGTTAGATAAATAATTATTTGTAATTTTATTTATAAATCCATACAGCCAATTAGGAAAATATGGGGCTAAAATAACTTCTTCTATTAATTTTGTTAAATCAACTTTTATGGCATAACCTTTTTGATCTTGTGGGACTTTTCCGCTATAGATTGCTCGGTATTCTTCTTCATATTCAAAAATGTTTCTTTTGTGTATATAGGGAACCATCAAATTTCCAAATTGATATTGATGCTTACCATTATTGTAATATGGTTCTTTTTCATAATCTATATATTGTACTTTCCCAGCATATATATCCTCAATAGTTTTTTCAAAAGAATTTTTAAAGTTTGCTATACTAGTTTTGATTGCAATTCCTTTATTTGATTCAGAATATAATTTCCACATAGCAATTGATTCATGTTCACTTAAATGCCAGCAGTTTACATAAATAATTTTTGATGATGTATTATATATGTCATGCACATTTTTCTCACCATATTCTTTTATCCAGTATTCATATTCTATTTTGGGGAAAGAACCTTCAAATGGATCATTTAATTGATGCTCACTGGATCGAAATTCTGAAGCACAACAGAAATACAAACAAGAGCTATCTAAAAGAGAGAAATACTTCGAAAGATCCATATATCTCCATAATTTCAATTTATCATCTTTAGGATCTTCAAATACTGGGTGATACTTATACATTTTTTATCCAGCTAACGGTGTTGCAATTAAAGCTCCGCCCATTATAACAACGCTACAATATCAAACGACCACATCGAAGATAGCGGTCGCTTTGAATTGTGGGTTAGGCGATAGAAATATTTTTTAAAGAATCTATCGAACCATTATAAAAACCACTTATCATTGCCATAATACGAAATTGAGCTTCTTCATTAATTTCACGACCTAGTCGTTTGCAAAATGTTAGCATAAGATAAGTGTGTGTTAATTTATTTTTCCAAGCTTCATCAGTCATAACTCTATTAGCTGCACGTGCAACACATTTACTATCAAATCCTTTTTTGTACCATAAATCGAACAAATTCATACGAACCCCATCTAAAAAAACTAAATAGGCACGACCTTTTTTTGTTTCAGTAGTTTGATTCAATCTACTTGAAGCAGCGATCGCTTGATTATATTGTTCTAATTCTTCCCAAATATCTTCTTTGTTTTTTTCTCTTAAATAATCTCTTGTAAATTGTGTCTGTGAAGCAGTGTTTTTATCACCAAGTTTATGAAGAAAAGCTAAACCAAATAATTCAAATCGTAACAAAATAATTTCATATAGAAATGTCTGCGTATTGATATTAGAAAAAGAAGGTTCAACCTCGACGATTGATTTTTTAAATACCTCTGCAGTAGGTACACTGACATCCAAATTGGCAATTGTTGGATTGAGAATATTTTTATCGTAAAATTCTCTACAATATTCTTCCAAAATTACTTTCTGTTTCTTATTAAATATGCTCATTTTATTAATTGCCAAACTATTAGTTAACTCGCCGATTTCTGTATAGTATTCCGGCGTTTGTGAATAAAACTTAAACAAGGTTGTTCTTATAAGCAATAGTTCAAGATTCGGACACTGGTTAATGTCATGCTTCGGCAGGCTCTACATGATAAAGAAACACATGTGAGATTAATCATGTTGCTCACACTTCCCCAAGCTAATTACATCACGCAAAATGTCACATATCTTGTTACTTTTACTCATTATCCTTTTTCTGGTGCTCATTCTCCTTTTACTTTCGCTCGTTATCTCTTTTCTGGAGCTCATTATCCATTTACTTTTGCTCGTTATCCTTTTTCTGGAGCTTACTATCCTTTTACTTTCGCTTGGTATCTCTTTTCTCGAGCAAGGTATCTGTTTACTTTTGCTTGGTATCTGTTTGATGTCACAAGGTATCTATTTACTCTTGCTTACTATCTGTTTGATGTCACAAAATATCCATTTACTCTTGCTTGGTATCTGTTTACACTCACAACATATCCTTTTGCACAAGCTTCACATCTGTTTACTCTCACAACATATCCTTTTACACAAGCTCCATATCTGTTTACACTCACAAGATATCCTTTTGCACAAGCTCCATATCCGTTTACACTCACAGCATATCCTTTTGCACAAGCTCCATATCTGTTTACACTCACAGCATATCCTTTTACACAAGCTCCATATCTGTTTGCACTCACAGCATATCCCTTTACACTTGCTTAATATCACATGATATCTAACAAAAGGATTTAGATATGAAGCAAAAGCAAACAGATATTTAACCTAATTAATGTGAGTGGGAGCAATTGTATTTGGGAATGAGATAATATTAAGTCGGGAGGAAGCAAAATCGAGTGGCTATCGAATAAGTGTAAACAGATATTTAGCTAAAGTAACATGAGGTCTTAGAGTAAAACAATGACATGTCTGCTTTGTGAATTGGTTTCTAGATACCGATACCAGATGCCAGTTACCGGATATTATCTTTTAATTACCAGCAACCGCTTGGGCTGCAACACTTCCACTCTTAACTGCACTTTCAATTGTTGAGGGAAGTCCTGTATTCACCCAATCACCGGCAAGAAAAAGATTTATGATTTCCGTTTCGGTATTAGGACGATTGTAAAGAATTTCTCTTGAGGGAATGAACGTTGCACGTTTTTCTTTAAGGATTAAATGATTGGTTATCTCTTGTCTTGTAATCCGCAAATATTTTTCAAGCTCAGAATAAATTAAATTCATAATTTCATCATCGGATAAGTTCATTAGATAATCTGCATCGCTTATTACACAGTTAAGATTAGTGGTATGACTAAAAACCCAATGAAGTTTCGAACCGATCAATCCGTAAAAATTATTTCCGAACTTATTTTCCTTTAGCCAAACATGAACGTTAAGAATCGAGGAGTAACGGGGAGTAAATGATTGAATGGTTGAATGATTGAATGGTTGGATGATTGAATGATTGAATGATTGGACGGCTGAAAGAGAAATGTCATGCTGAACTTGTTTCAGCATCTCCCTTGTGTCATCACTTCTAAACTTAGATTCCGAAACAAGTTCGGAATGACGGCTGGACTCTAACGACATTACTATCTTCTCCAAAGCAAAAAACGGAACAGCACAAATAACAAAATCAAAATCCGTTATTGTCCGTTTATTCGTACTGATTTCTGCTGCTCTTCCCTTTTCAACCTTAATTTCTTCAACTTTTTCTGAGAGCGAAACCATCCCTCCTTTTTGTTCAATGAATTGCTTTGCTGATTCACAGTACATTTCGCTCAATCCTGCTTTAGGAAAGACCATTCTTGAGCCGCTGCTTCCTTTGAGAAAAATTATTTTCAAAATATCAGCAAGCATTTTTGCAGATGCCTTTTCAAGTCCCGTATTCAGCGCACCAACACACAAAATTTCCCAAAATGCTTTCTTAACATTTTCATTTTGATTTTCTTTAATCAAAAATTCATTTACCGATATTTTTTCTAAATCACGTTTTGCAAGAAAAGGCAGTTTAAGAAATAAGCGGAGAATTGATAATCTTTCGTGAAAAGTTACGGCTGTAAATTTTAGAAGCGCACTTAAAAAATTAAATGGATACGGCAGCGAAGATGATTTTAATTCGTGAAGATCAAAATTTGGTTTTAGAAAGTTCACTTTCATTTTTTCTTGAAATTGAACTTTATCCTGTGCTCCAATCAGTGAGAGAAAATTTAAAGTATAATCGTAACAGCCGAGCAAAATGTGCTGTCCGTTATCCACAATTGTGCTTGTCTCTTTGTGCAAAAAGGAATAAGCTCTTCCCCCAAGTTTTGGAGATGCTTCAATCAATCCAACATTTATTCCGGCATTAGTAAGGTAAGCTGAAGCGGTGAGTCCTGCGAATCCTCCCCCGATAACAATACATTTTTTCATCAATAAACTAAGCTGTACTTAGCCCAAACTCCAAGCGATATACCAACCTTTTCAAGATTAGAGACTTTAATGTTTTTCTGATAAACATTGTACTCAGCATCAATAATTTTTTGCAGCAGCTTGAAATAAATATGCTGCATCGCCCGCGCAGCAAACATCGAGGGCTTATCATCCATATCGAGATCGCGTGTTGCATTATCAAAATATTTTTGGGCAATGTCTGACTCGTATTTCATCAAGTCAATAAAATTCTGGTTGTAAATATTGTTGACTAAATCAGCTTCGCTGTAATTAAACTTTTGCAAATCTTTCTGCGGGAGATAGATTCTGCCTGCTTGTGAATCCTTTTTAACATCACGCAAAATATTTGTAAGCTGAAGCGCAATACCGAGATCAATTGCAAAATCTTTTGTTGATTTATTCTTGTAACCAAATATCTCTATGCACATCAATCCAACAGTTGACGCAACTCTGTAACAATAAATTTTCAAATCGTCAAAAGTGAGATAACGGTTAGTCTGTAAATCCATTTCCATTCCTTTCAGAAGATCGAAGAAAGGATCGAGAGGAATGTTAAACTGAGAAATGGTTGTACCAAGCTTGTTCAGCAAGGAATAATTTGAATTGCCTTTAATTGATTTTTCAAGTTCGATGCGCCACTTATGGAGTTTTTCATATTTTAAATCATCTGAGTCAGCATTGTTGTCAATTATATCGTCAGTCTCTCTGCAAAACGCATAAACAGTATTCATTGCATCGCGCTTTGGTGCGGGCAAAAGATTAAAAGCATAGTAAAAGCTGCTCTTACTTTTCTTTGCGATATTTTTTGCCGATTCCATCATTAAGTTAAAAATGACTTTATAAATAAAACACCAAGATCTGTTCTTGTCAATTTCGGACGAGCGCTAAAGATGTTGTAATCATTGTTCCTAATTCTTTGCAAAATTGCTTCGCCACCAAGTATTGACCATTTAATTTCAAACTTTAATCTGCCGTTCAAAAATCTTAACAGATTTTTTCCTTCATCAAACATTTTTTGGGTGCGGTCAATATTATATTTCAAAAGCTGCTTCAAGTTAATATTATTTTCTTTTTCAGCAAAGATGTTTTCATTTACATTGAATCGTTTCATCTCATCCTGCGGGAAATAAATCCTTCTCTTTTGATAATCAACTTCAATATCCTGATAAAAATTTGTCAGCTGGAGAGCAGTGCAAATTTTATCTGAATAGTTAAAAGCTTCCTCGCTTCGGGTATTAAATAATTCAAGCATCAATCTGCCAACCGGGTTTGCTGAATGTCTGCAGTAATCAAGTACATCATTAAAATCATTGTATCGCTTCTTTACAACGTCCTGCTTAAATGCCGTCAGCAAATCGTAAAACAATTTAGGTGTAAGATTTTTTTCTTTAATTGTTTGATTGAGTGCAAGACTATATGCTGATTGGAATTCACCTTTTAAAAGTTTCGTGAGAGAATTTTCACATTCATCTAAGTTATATAACCTTTGATTTGTTTGAAGGTTTCCTTCATCTGCAAAATCATCAGCAGTTCTTGCAAACCAGTAAATAATTGCAACATGTTTCCTCAATTCCTTGGGGAGAAGAAGTGATACAACCGGGAAGTTTTCATTGTGGGATTTAGCGAAATCTAATGCCGATTTATACGCTGATGATATTTCTAAAGAATCATTTTCCATTTAATAAATGAAAATTAACAAAGTAAATCCTGAATCCATAAAATCAAAAATGAATGGCGCACTGGTAACACAGACCTGCAGAGGCGGACATGTTTGACTGATTTTCATTGATTTCAACCTGTGTTAATCTGTAATATCAATGTCATCTGTGTGCTATTGACTTTATCTTATGATGTTAAATCTACCGCTCATCAATCAAATATTGAAAAACACAGACCGAATCGTTATGTTTTAACCATGAATGAAAACTACAATTCTCAAAGATCCAATCGGGGGAATATTTTTGATGATATCAAGCAGATAAAGTTCAAGAAAGATATTAAAAGGGAATTAAAGGATCTTAAGGATTTTTATCTCAACGAGGAACAAAAGAAGCGTGTACAGGAAGTTTCTGGCTTAAAGAGATTCTTTTGGCAATTCTGGTACTTAATAAAAAGTGCATACTTTCATTTAACACCCTTGAGAAGATTCTTTGTACTACTTGGAACTATTTTACTTCTTATAGGAAAAACAGTTCGCGTTGATGGACAAAGCATTTCATCAAATGACGCATTTCTTGGTGGTCTTATGATTCTGTTCGTTCTAATTCTTGAGCTAAAGGATAAATTGATTGCAAGAAGCGAACTTGAAGAAGGACAGAAAGTTCAACGAGCATTAATGCCACCTGAAAATCCATCGGTTGATGGATGGGATGTAATGCTTTTCACTCGTTCAGCTAATGATGTAAGCGGCGATCTTGTTGACTTTCTAAAAATCAGCGATGACAGAATTGCAATAACTATTGCCGATGTTGCAGGTAAAGGTTTGAGTGCTGCTTTACTCACTGCAAAACTTCAAGCAACCATTAGGGCAATTGCAGAAGACTCACCAAAAGCTTCAGAGTTGGCAAAAAAGACTAACCATGTTTTTCACCGTGATAGCTTACCAAATCTTTTTGCTTCAATGATCTATTTAGAAATTTCGCCCAGCTCAAATCAAATTAAATTTGTAAATGCTGGACACTTCCCTCCACTCGTTATTAATAAAGACAGTCTTGCTGAACTCCCAAAAGGTGAAGCTGCTTTAGGATTAATGGAGAATGCTAATTACAGTGATATAAAAATAGAACTTAGTACTGAGGATATATTTGTAGCATATTCAGATGGAGTAATTGAATCTATAAACGAATACAATCAATTCTTCGGACGTGAAAAGTTTTTCAGCTTGATTAAAACTAACCGGAATTTAACCGCACAAGAATTGGGGAAGAAAATTCTGCTTGAAGTTGATTTATTTCGCGGTGAAGCAAAAGCCAATGATGATTTGTCGTTTGTAATATTGAAAAAGAAATAACTAAAACTTTCGAGGTCTTTAACTATAACTTTGGAGGTTTTCTTATTCTCCGTAAATAGATTCAAGATAAATATTAAAACACTTATCACAAAACTCAGGGTTTCTCTCATCCAGCCAATCTTTTCTGAAATTCTGAAAATCTTGTGCATTTAAAACATCAATTAACTTATCAGAGAATACACTTCCAAAATTCTTTTCTTTAGGAAATGGCTTTGCACAGCAAGGCGGCACAAATCCGTCCCACGTAACGTAAAAGTAATTCCACATGAAGCGGCATTTCTTAAAACTTGCGGGTGATTCAAAATCATAAAATGTTAACTCTACATTTGGATAGCTTTTTGCCAAATCTTTTGTCTTAAAATATTCCTTCTTAAAATCTTCCGATTGAAAAAATTTATAATAAGAAATATCAAGATCAGTCCGGGAGACAATATTCATTGGGATAATATTCAAATATTTAACACAAAGTTCATCTGCTAACAGAAGCATATCCGACATTTGATGATAATTCTCTTTTAATACAACCATGTTAAACATAATATCGGTTGAAGAATTCTTAGCGACAGCGACAATCAGTTTAACATTCTCAAGAAAGAAATTGTAATCAGCTTTTTTCCTGACTGCGTTATAAACTTCTCCTATTCCATCAATTGAAATTTGAATCGTATCAATTTTGTTAATGACAGTTTGTGCAATCTCAACACTATTTTTCAAATGCGCATTGATTGAACATGAGATGATAATCCCCTTGCTTTTACTCCTAATGTAATCTACCGCTTCAGTAAAATGTTTGTAAAGAAACGTCTCACCTAATCCTGTTAATCCTATTGAATCAACATAAGGATAAACTTCGTCAATTATTTTTTTGTACATTTCAAAATCCATATACCCCTTATCCATCTTCTCTCCAAACGCATATTCACGCGCACAAGTAATACACTTAATATTACAATGATTAGTAAGTTCTATCATTATGCCTGATGGATATACAACAGTCAAGCTTTTTCTTTTTGTAAGGATGGAAGATTTGAATTTATTAGAAACATATCTAAATAAATTTATTCCATGCGGTAAATTTTTAATCCGTTTTACAGCTTTAAGGAGTTTTCGTTTTGTCATTTTAATTACAAATATTTTCATGCTGAAATTAAAGATTTAACGTCCAACATAAAATTTTGATGAATGATTTTTTGTTTACCGTCCACTAGATTTATCCCGGCATTAAATATTAAATGTGTCCGGAAATTACAATCAACATATCTAGAAACTATTTCAATAGTAAATACTAATGCTGCTTCATCTTGAGGAACAATAAATTATTAAATTGAAAAGGTACGCCTCATAACATTGCTATACCTTTGGCTGAGCGCGAATGGAGTTGAAATATTTTTAAGAAAAACACTATAGCTTCTAAATCCCGTTTTCTCAATTTTTTCTAAAAATGATATATTAATTATTGTGCCGCGATGGATTCTTAAAAAATTCTTTGGTGGTAATACCTCTACCCAATTTCTTATTGATTTCCTAACTATAATTTTACAATTGTCATCTGTATTAACTTTTGAATATTCCTTTAAAGATGTGATGCAAATAATTCTTGCGAATTCAACAATTTTCAATTGAGTTCCGATTTTAATGAGTACATGGTCAACATTTTTCTGTTGATTAGAAAAGACGTTTTCTGATGAGATAATTTGTTCAGTCAACTTTTCTTTTATGATCTTAATCTTCCGTAATCGTTTTTCAACTGACCTAAGGATTGATTCATGATTAAACGGTTTAAGTAGCACGTCATCAGCGCCTAATTCCATTGCTGCTCTTACATGTGCAGGGTTTCTAGTTGAAGTAATCAGTAAAAGTGGAATACTTTCAGTAGAGCTGTTATTGTTTAGTATTCTTATAACCTGTAACTCTTTTTCAAAATCATCAACGTTACAAACAATAACATCAGGTGAATACCTATCAGCAATTTTCAATCCATCCTCTTCTCCTTTTGTTATATAAATACCGAATCCAGCAGATTCCAACAAGCTTCGGAATTCAAAATGCTGTTCATTCTTTCCATTAATAACTAATATTTTTTTCACCTGGTATTACTTCAATACTTAAAAGGATCAGATTATTTTTCCAAAATTAGTTTTATACATAAGAGGAAACAAAAAATATGCATGTTTTAATTGTATTTAAATTCTCAAAATCGCACTTGTAACACTTTTTGTGCACTTGTTGATTATTTTTTTCCCTTCTTGAATCAAATGCTATAAAATTGTTAACCATTTTTTTATTTCTGCATAATTTATAGAATAGAAATCTTTATTATTCATTAAGCGAGGTACATAATGTTCCTTTGGCATAATAAGTCCATATTTATTTACTTATTTTGTTTTACAACTATTTTATCTGCTCAAGATCTCAGCATATTTGCAAACGCTGATATAGTTAGCCGATACATTTGGCGCGGTATTAACGTAAATGACGCAGCAAACATCCAACCTGCTCTAACATTTTCGGTTTCAGGGTTTAGTATTGGGATGTGGGGATCATATTGTTTATCTCATAATCTGTTGAACAATTCACTTGAACATGAATTAGATTCCTGGTGCAGTTATACTTATGCACTAGAAAATGGAATGAATTTCGGATTAATACTAACTGATTATTACTTCCCAAATGCTGGAATTAAATGGGGAAACTTCAATAATTATAATAACCCAAAAGGAGCAGGAGCACACACAATTGAACCTGGATTTTTTATCAAATTATCGAATTCTTTACCCTTACTATTTTCCGGATTTATTAATGTACACAATGATGCTGGGAATAATACTTATTTTCAGGTGGATTATTCCACGTTCGTCTCAGAATTTCCACTTACCATATTTTTAGGTGCTGCGGGCGGAAGCAAAAAGAATCCGAATTTTTATCAAACAGAAAAATTTAATGTCACTAACGTTGGAATTAAGGCAACAAAATCTATTAAAATAACTGACGAGTATTCTTTGCCTGTTTATGTGACATTTTTAATAAATCCTAGAACAGAAATTTCTTATCTGGTTTTTGGATTAACTTTTTAGTTCAAATATTTCATTTACAATTAATTCAAGGAGTATTTATGTTCGACACCGGCAGTACTGGATTCATGCTCATAGCAACCAGCTTAGTAATGTTGATGACACCTGGTCTTGCCTTTTTTTATGGTGGACTGGTTGGAAGAAAAAATGTATTGGCAATAATGATCCAAAGTTTCGTTTCGCTTGGGTGGACGACGGTTATTTGGTTTATTTTTGGATATTCCCTTTGCTTTAGCGGGGGACAAGGAAACATAATTGGAAATCTTGATATGGCATTTCTTGCCGGAACAGATCTCAATTCTATCTTTACAGGTAACAATAAAATACCTCTTTATGTTTTCTGTTTATATCAAATGATGTTTGCAATAATAACACCTGCTTTAATTACTGGTGCTTTTACAAATAGAGTAAGATTTCCTGCCTATATGCTTTTTTTAACTTTTTGGTTGGTTTTTGTTTACTTTCCACTTGTACATATGGTTTGGGGTGGTGGACTTTTAGCTCAATGGGGCGTACTTGATTTTGCTGGTGGCCTTGTCGTACATGCGAGTGCAGGAATGGCCGCGCTTGCTTCAGTATTTTATGTTGGAAAAAGAAATATTACAGAAAGAGGTCCACACAGCATTCCTCTTGTTGCTCTTGGAACAGGATTACTTTGGTTTGGATGGTATGGATTCAATGCCGGAAGTGAACTTCAAGTTGATGCGATAACAGGTGTTGCATTTTTAAATACAGATGTAGCGGCCTCATTTGCAGCCATAGCATGGCTGTTTTTAGCATGGACTCTTGAGAAGAAACCAAAGTTTGTTGGCTTATTAACCGGTGCCGTTGCAGGACTTGCAACCATAACACCAGCTGCAGGATTTATCACAGTTCAGTATGCAGCGCTAATTGGAATTATTGCAGGAGTTGTATGTTATTTTGCAGTTTCACTCAAGAATAGGATGCAATGGGATGATGCTCTTGATGTTTGGGGCGTTCACGGAGTTGGCGGTTCAATTGGTGTGATAATGCTTGGATTGTTTGCTACAAATACTGTTAATCCTATGGTCATAACAAATGGTTTATTAATGGGTGGCGGTTTTGGTTTCTTTTGGAAACAATTTGTTACGGTGATTGGAGTTTGTTGCTATGCTTTTATTTTTTCATATGTTATGCTTTGGTTGATTAACTTTGTAACTCCTGTTAAAGTTACAAAAGAAGAAGAAGAAGCTGGCTTAGATAGTTCACTTCATGGTGAAATAGCTTATGAGCAAGATTAAGCGATAAATAGTTTTTTAAAAACCTTCAGTGTTTCAAAACAAATGCTGAAGGTTTGTTTATCATCTACCTTCCTTTTCCTATTTTTACTAATGACAAAAACTTAAGAAAGCATTCATGAGCAACGAAGTAAACAAAATAATTTACTCCATGATTGGAGTTAGCAAATTTTATAACAACAAACCTGTTCTAAAAGATATTTATCTTTCTTACTTCTACGGAGCTAAAATTGGAGTCATAGGATTAAATGGTTCCGGAAAAAGCTCTTTGCTGAAAATTCTTGCTGGAGTTGATAAAAACTTTAACGGTGAAACCGTTCTCGCATCTGGACATACGATAGGTTTTCTTGAACAAGAACCAAATCTTGATGACACCAAAACTGTCAAACAAATAGTGGAAGAAGGAGTACAAGAAATTGTTGATCTTCTTAAATCTTATGAAGAAATTAATGCTAAATTTTCTGAGCCGATGGAAGATAATGAAATGACTAAGCTTCTTGAAAAACAAGGCGAGGTTCAGGAAAAGATCGAAACAATGGGAGGATGGGATTTAGATTCACGGCTTGAAATGGCAATGGAAGCATTGCGATGTCCTCCATCTGATACTTCGATAAAAGTTCTTTCCGGAGGTGAACGAAGAAGAGTGGCATTGTGCAGATTGCTTCTTCAAAAACCGGACATTCTTTTACTTGATGAACCCACAAATCACCTTGATGCAGAAACTGTTGCATGGCTTGAACACCATCTTCAGAAGTATGAAGGAACTGTAATTGCAGTAACTCATGATAGATATTTTTTGGATAATGTTGCTGGATGGATTCTCGAATTGGATCGCGGAGAAGGAATTCCGTGGAAAGGAAATTATTCATCATGGCTTGAACAAAAGCAAGAAAGATTGCGAGTTGAAGAGAAACAAGAAAGTAAAAGACAAAAAACTCTTCAGCACGAACTTGAATGGATTAGAATGAGTCCGAAAGCACGTCATGCAAAATCAAAATCAAGAATTACATCTTATGAAAATCTTCTTAAGCAGGAAAAAGAGAAAGGTCAAAAGGAATTAGAGATTTACATCCCAATTGCTGAACGGCTTGGTGACGTTGTGATTGAATGCGAAAAAGTCAATAAAGCTTATGGTGATAATATTCTGATTGATGATCTCACCTTTTCAATTCCACCTGGTGCAGTAGTTGGAATAATCGGTCCAAATGGTGCTGGTAAAACCACTCTATTCAAAATGATTACCGGAATAGAAAAGGCAGATTCAGGCAACATTAAAATCGGTTCGACAGTAAAGCTATCTTATGTTGATCAAACAAGAGATTCTCTTGACCCAGAAAAAAGTATTTGGGAATTAATTTCTGGCGGCGAAGATACAGTAATGCTTGGAAACCGTCAGGTGAATTCAAGAGCTTATGTTGCACAGTTTAATTTTTCAGGACCAGATCAGCAGAAAAAAGTAAATATGCTTTCGGGCGGCGAGAGAAATCGAGTACATCTTGCAATGATGCTGAAGCAAGGTGCAAATGTAATCTTGCTCGATGAACCAACAAACGATCTTGATGTGAATACTCTTCGTGCACTTGAAGAAGGAATTGAAAATTTTGGCGGATGTGTTTTAGTTATCAGTCACGACCGCTGGTTCTTGGATAGGATCGCTACACACATTTTAGCATTTGAAGATGAAAGTAAAGTCGTTTGGTTTGATGGGAATTACACGGAGTATGAGGAAAAGCGAAAAGAAAAGCTCGGTATCTCTGCCGATCAGCCGCATAGAATTAAGTACCGACATTTGACAAGGAGTTGAGAAAAACATTTAAGGTTCTTAACTGCAACCTTGAAGGTTGTTTTTTCTACTTCCTAAACTTCTTGATAAAATCTTCCACTTCTGGCAAACCACCTTGGTAAATTAAATAGCCGTTACTTGGTTCACGTTCGGTTATTTCACCTGCAATTGGAGCCAACATAATCTCTTTCACTTTTTGCATATCATCTGTTTGTCCTAAAGCCCAGCCGAGTTTTACATAAGCGACTTCAGGGAGCATGTTTGCAGCAGGAATCACTCCAAGTTCCATCATATCCCTGCCGGTATCGTAAACATACATTTGTACATAACCCCAGAGAGTCTGCACTGTCATGTAAACCGCAACACCTTTTTCCTTCGCTCGCTTTAATGCTGGATACAAAGGTTTGTTCACATGTCCAAGTCCAGTGCCGGCAATAACAATTCCCTTATATCCATTATCAATAAGCGTATCAATCATATCTGGTTTCATATTCGGATAGTAATAAACAATTGCAACTCTGTCGTTAAAAACAGCATTAACCTTTGCTTCATTATCACTTCTTCTTCGTTTATAATCATTTCTAAGGGGAGTCACTTTCTCTCGACTAACTGTTGCAATTGGAATATCCCCAATAGTTCTGAAAGTTGAACGATAACTGGAATGCATTTTTCTAACACGAGTTCCGCGATGAAGTAAACCATACAAGTCCGATGTTGGACCAAACATACAAACCATAACTTCCGCAATATCACTCTTAGCTGCTGTTGTAACTGAGTGAATAAGATTAAGTGCAGCATCAGATGAGGGACGATCACTTGAACGTTGAGAACCAACCATCACAATTGGAATTGGAGAATCTTGAACCATGAACGACAAAATTGCTGCTGTATGATGCATTGTATCTGTTCCGTGCCCAATAACAATACCTTGAACTCCTTTCTCAATTTCTCTTCCAACTGCTTCAGCTAAACCTTTCCATTGATCAGGTCCCATATTCTCGCTGAATACACCATAGAGTTTTTCTGTTTCAAGATTGCAAATGTCCGCAAGTTCGGGAACTGATCCATAAAGTTCTCCAGGAGAAAATGCGGGAATTACAGCACCAGTTCGATAATCAAGTCGAGATGCAATTGTTCCACCGGTTCCGAGTAATTTTACTTTTGGTTTTTTAGGATCGAATGGGAATTCTTTCTCGGGGATTTTATACTTCGCTTCCCTTCTACCTAGAATTCTTACATCCTTAATTTTTTCAGCAGCTATTCCAATGTTATAACCAATAGGAAGTTTTAATACAACATGAAATTCATCGGCAGTTTCAGAACGTGGAAGAATCAATCCCTTAAAGCTACCATCGTCAGTGAGAATTTCAACATCACTCCAGATCGGTGAGTTAAACTTTTTTAGAGCAATTAAAGCAACGCCACGATAACCTTTGAAGTCTTCATTATTAATCATTGCTTTTCACCTTCTTTGAAAATCCAACTTTCTCAGCAACAGTTTTTGCATCAATCTTGCCACGAAGTTTTTTCATCAGTTTACCCACCAGTATTTCCGAGTAATTTTCTTTCTGGTTAATCCCGATAGTTTCCAAACCACTTATGGCTTTAGCAATTTCTTTATCAAGTTCGTTTTCATTTAAGGGTGACAGAATTACTTCATCAGTAAACGCACCAAGTTCTGCAACTGTCCTTAATGTGGTTAATAATGCATCCTGCGGTATCTTTCTTTCTGCATACGCTTTTAACAATCCTTCAAACATTTCTTCATTCAACCATTCATCCATACAACCATATTTCTTTAACCTCTTTGGATATTGAATTAAAACAACCGCTGCTGTCGTTGGATTTACCTTCCACTCATTCACAGCTTTCTTAAATACTTCAGCATATTTTGAAATTGATAATTCCTCTATTGTATCCTGTGGAATTCCAAGGCTGCGATACCAATTTTGCCGTTTCCAAAATTGTTCGGGTATCAACTTTCTTAAACTATCTAACCTTTCCTGCTTAATCTTTTTCGGAGGGAGATCAGTATCGGGATACATTCTGTCTGCACCCGGAAGAATTCTCTCAAAACCATTTGTCCCATCACTAAGAGCTTGTCTTGTTTCAGAAGGAATTCCTATAGTTGCTTCGTGAGCACGAATAATAATTTCCTTCACTGCTGTTTCAGAATCATCTTCATTTCCCCAGACAATCACAACTGTATCATCACCAGTTGCATTAACAGCTTTAAAAACTTTCTGCCATTCAGATGAAGTTATTGTATCACTTTTGCTATCAGAGTGAATCATGTTTGGAATTGTTGTTAAACAAGCAATCACTCTAACTCTATCATAAATTTCTTTTGAGAAATATGTATTGGTCTGCGTTTGCCAATGAAGTAATCCACTGAATCCTTTTAGCACAACACACTTTATTTTAAAGTTACTGATAATCGCATTTATCAGCGGAGCATATGAAACCTTCTTTAGCAGATTTGTAATGTCGTGCGATTCCGCTTTAAATGATTCTTGAGTAATGTTTCTTTTTTTCAATTCTTCTCTTAGTCGCAGTAAATTCCATTGCCTCATCGCTTCATTGTAAGTAAGCAAAGGTATCATTGGAATTCTTGGAACACCCTTTATTTCTACTCTTGTCCCACCAATCACACTAACGTTAACATCTTGACGAGCAGCGCCAATACCTCTTCTTACTTTATGAGTACTGCGAACCAAGTTGCTGCAAAGATGACCAACTTCAGCTACCTCGAATGGTGTGCACATAGCAGGTTCTGTTACTGTTTCAATCAATGGCATTCCAAGACGATCAGTTAAGTAATATCTGTCATGACCAACATCCAAAACTTCACGGCATGAATCCTCCTCAATAGACATCTGAACGATTTTTACTTTCCTATCTTTATAAGGAATCCAGCCATCCACTGCATAGATTGCAGTTCGTTGAAATCCTGTTGGAATGCTTCCATCAAGATATTGTTTACGTGCGATGTGCAGCTCATCAACAATGTTGCAGTTATAAAGCATACCGATACCTAGTGCGATATCTAATGCTTCTTCATTGATAAGAAACGGAGGTGTGTCATCCATTTCATAAGTGCAAACTGTGTTTCTGTTGATGCGATAAATAATCTCTTTTTTTGTTTTGAATTCCATCAATGCCGTTCCATCGTACACACCCATTTCAGAAAGTGTAGGACGCATATGACGCAGAATTTCGGCATCATAATGCTTGCTGTAAATTCCCGCTGGACAATGACAAAAAAGTTTTTTATCTGTGAGAAGCTGCTGATGAATTTCTAATCCAGATTTGAAACCGACCGTTCGATAATCTTCCTCGGTCATTAAATTGAAAGGTTTGAAGATGAAATCGTACATGAGAATAATTTAGAATGTTTTATAGCTTATTATTTATTTTACCACAATTTTCTTTCATGAATTCTTTAAACCACTCTTCATTCCGTACATTATCCAAATCAGTATCGGTCTTCATATGATCACAAGTTGGCAATTCATTAAATTCTTTTGTTCTAAGAAGAAACTGACGACTTTTAGCAATATCATTAAGAAGTGAGTAGATACATGCTAAATTATATGATCCTGATCCCTTTTTTATTTGCTCAGCTTTATTGTATAATTCTAATGCTTCTTTAAACAATTTTTCTTTCTCTTTTATGTTTTCATTAATTTTTGCTAAATCAGAAAGTGAAATTCCCCAGTTGTTTAATGCCAGGTGATAATCAGGTTTTAGCTTGACTGCTTCTTCATACTTCTTTATTGATCCTTTTAACAAACTATCTTTCTCTTTTATGTCTTCTTTGATTTTTGCTAAATCAGAAAGTGAAATTCCCCAGTTGTATAATGCTTCGTGATCATCAGGTTTTAGCTTGACTGCTTCTTCATACTTCTTTATTGATCCTTTTAACAAACTATCTTTCTCTTTTATGTCTTCTTTGATTTTTGCTAAATAATAAAGTGAAATTCCCCAGTTGTTTAATGCCAGGTGATAATCAGGTTTTAGCTTGACTGCTTCTTCATACTTCTTTATTGATCCTTTTAACAAACTATCTTTCTCTTTTATGTCTTCTTTGATTTTTGCTAAATCAGAAAGTGAAATTCCCCAGTTGTTTAATGCTTCGTGATAATCAGGTTTTAGCTTGACTGCTTCTTCATACTTCTTTATTGATCCTTTTAACAAACTATCTTTCTCTTTTATGTCTTCTTTGATTTTTGCTAAATCAGAAAGTGAAATTCCCCAGTTGTATAATGCTTCGTGATCATCAGGTTTTAGCTTGACTGCTTCTTCATACTTCTTTATTGATTCTTTTAACAAACTATCTTTCTCTTGTATGTCTTCTTTGATTTGTGCTAAATCATAAAGCGAAAATCCCCAATTGAATAATGCTACGTTTGGTTTACTGGTGAATATGCGAGCATTTTTATAATGAATTATTGCTTCTTCAATAAATTTTGCCTTATCGCTAATCTTTAAATTTTCACCAAAAGTATGAATTGCATTTCCCAATAATATTTCACTCCAATACAACAAATCCTTTCCTTTTTTATCTCTTTGTATTTTGCTCTTCAATTTAATTATGGCTTTATAATCACCTTTCATATATAGATCTTCGGCGATTTTGAGTTGTTTTGCGATCAATGGGATTTTCTCAATCTTTTTAGAAGTTTGCCTTTCAATTGATTTAATTGCAGATGAAATCATTTTTTTTGTTCTACTTGTAAAATCGAATGTTCTATCTGAAGCCAAATCACTGGTTAGAATTGGGAACGGAGTAAAAGAATCGAAAACATTCTTTAGATGACTAAATGGTGCTGTAAATATTTTAGGTGGAAAACAATTTAGTCTTTGAGTTAGAGTTATGAAAAATCTATCGGAATCATAATCTTGAATGTAGAAAGCATATTTATTTTCTGTCAGTAATTTCTGCCTAACATGCTGAGATGGTGGATTTTTTTCATAACCAATCCAATAAAGATTATCATTAAAACAGGGCACATTGGCAAGATGATCGAAGACAGGATCACAATCTCCACTATAACCGCATACTATCCATGTTCTACCTCTCCCTGCATCTTCAAAAACCGGGGCTAAACGCTTTGAATGTTCTTCCACTTCTTTCTCCGTATTCATTAGAACAAATCCAGTATATTGCCCATGAAGATAAAAAACAGCATGATCAGAAATTTCTGCTGGCTTAAAAGCTTGTGAGGCAGCAAAATCATAAACAGAAGGAAAAACTCCAAGAAGAGAACATGCACGTGAAACTAATAAGTCAAAATTTACTGTGAGCACTCGATCAACATATCCCTCCTTAATTAATTGAGCTATACATAAATGTGTCCAATTAATTTTTGCATTATCAACAAATTCTCTAATTAAACTCTTTCTCTCACCAGGTGCAAGTTCATACATACATTTTGGATAGGTTTTTTCTGTTGCGCTCTCCCAACAAGCGTTATATCTATCTTTAATTTTCTCAACGAACCCATTTGCAGTTGGTATCCCCGCTGTAACAGAACATCCTGCTCCAATTAAGAGGGAACATTTTTTTCCATTCTCTTTTGCATTCCTAAGAGAGTCGACTACATGATCAATTTTTCGATAGTAATCCATTTGGATTCCCCATAAAAATTTTTTAACAAATATTTTATAAAAACTTGAGATTAAATATAGCTATTAGGTCGGGTATCAGAAAGGATTAATTAGATTTGGAGATTTGAACTTGTACCGAAGAGGGGACTCGAACCCCTATGACATTGCTGCCACACGGCCCTGAACCGTGCGTGTCTACCAATTCCACCACTTCGGCAGGTCAATTCAAAATTAAAAATAAAAAATTATTATTGGGATAAAATTAGAAAAACTACCAGCCAATATCACCCTTTTTATCTTCAGGCTTTATCTGCACTCCGTGTTTGTGTAGCTCACATTCCTGAGGCCTGTATTTGCTCATCACTAAATCGGTGATAACATTTGTACAGTTTGGTCCAGCTATCCTAGAATCACCAAGTTCCATTGTAGCAACACAAAAATTTACTGCCTCAACTCCTGAAGCTAAATTAAAATATTTTAATGGAAGATCTAATTCTTGATAAACTTTTTGCATAAACATAGCCCAAATTGGTAAGGCAGCTTTGGCACCTTGACCATACCAGTTCGTAAACTTAATTCTATGATCATCGAAACCAACCCAAACACCACCAACAAGTTGAGGAGTGAATCCGATAAACCAGGCATCAGCGAAATCTTGTGTTGTTCCAGTCTTACCTGCAGCAGGACGATGAAAATATCTTCTTACTCCTGCACCAGTTCCATAATTCACTACATCCTGCATCATGTCCGTAACGATTGTTGCTGTCTGCGGACTTAAAGCTTCTTTATATTCGGGCAGAAAATCTGCAAGCACAATTCCATTTTTATCTTCTATTCTAATAATTGAAATCGGTGTAAAATGAACTCCATTATTCGCAAAAGTTCCATAAGCAGAAGTTAATTCCAATGGAGTTACTTCTGAAGTTCCTAAAGCAATGGAAGGATAAGGATTTAAGAGTGACTTAATTCCCATTCTTTTAGCGAATCTTACAACTTGCTCCGGCGGAGCAATGCCACCAATTGTTAACCTCCCTGCTATGACATTCACTGAATTTGCCAATCCTTGACGGAGAGTCATATAGCCACTGTAATCTCCATTGGAATTGTCCGGTGACCAGCCATTATAGTCGAATTTCTGATTTAATAATGTATATGCAGGGCTATATCCGTTATCAATTGCAACAGCATAAGCTATCGGTTTGAAAGAAGATCCCGGCTGTCGTTTAATTCCAGTTACATGATTTAGTCCTCGACCAAAATTTTGGTTCTGGCCACCAACCATTGCTCTAATCTCTCCATTAGTTGGATCTATAACTACAAATCCAGTTTGAATAGTTGCCTCGACAGTTTTAATTGAGTCCACAAACTTAGGATCATATTTAAGTCTGTTATATACTTTTGCTTTGTCTTGTGAAGAATATGCAAGGCGATACTGCTCAGAATTTTTAATAGCTTTATCAAGCAACGATATAAGAAGACTTTTATTGTTTTCCCACTTCCAATTTTTGTTAAATAATTCTTGATATTCTTTCAAATGCTCAGTAACAGCTTGGTTTGCAAATTTCTGCATCTTAAAGTCAAGTGTTGTATAAATGTTTAACCCATCCATGTACAAATTATAACCATATTTGTCTGACATTGCTTCCAACTGTTGGCGTAAATACTCCATAAAGTGTGGAGCGATAGATCTGCTCCCGCTTATTCTTTCAGAAGTTAAAGTAATTGGCTGCTCTTTTAATTTTTGATATTCAGACTCACTAAGCTTTTCATTTTTGACCATGTTGTACATTACTAAATTTCTTCGCCTAATTGCATTTTCCTTTTTCTTAATCGGGTCATAATATTCTGGTGATTTAAGCAAAGCAATAAACATAGCAGCTTCGGGTAAAGTCAACTCGGAAGCTTTTTTATCAAGATAAACTCTTGATGCGGTCTCTATACCGTACGCACTTCTTCCAAAGTATGATATATTAAGATAGAGCTCTAAAATTTCATTCTTAGTGTAAGTTCTTTCTATTTGAATAGCTGTAATCCACTCACGGATCTTTCTTACTCCAACATCAAAGAAATTTTCGTTCCTTCCTTTTAGCTGGTAAAGATTTTTTGCAAGCTGTTGAGTAATAGTGCTAGCACCTTCTCTTGTAAACGTGAAAACATTTTTTATCATAGCTTTCATAAACCTTGACATATCAACGCCCCAATGATCATAAAAACCCTTATCCTCTGTTGATATCAAAGCATTAATTAAATATTTGGGAATGCTGTCTATATTTGTCTCTATCCGATTTTCAAGATAGAATTGACCAAGAAGTTCACCATCAACAGTGAAAACTTTACTTGCAAGTTGAGGTTTTGGATTTTCTAATTCTTCAAGGGATGGTAAACCGCTGATTATGTAAACAATAAAAACAATCACTATAAAAGCTATAAAACCAAAAATAATTCGTTTTTTCTTTTTACCAGCCGCATTGTTTTTCGATTTTCTAGTAGCACTGCCAAAATACTTGTTGAAATCAAAATTGCTTAATTTGTTTTTAGTCATTTTTTTGCAGTTCGACTATTTCAAAATTATTTTGTTTGAAAATACCATAACATGGTTTATCGAGCCACGAACCTAAATTAATATAAAACCCGTTATTATACCTTTGAAAAACTCTTTTATGTAAATGTCCAAAAATTACAAAATCAAAATCACTATCAAGTTTTTGCTTGGCGGCCTCGAAAAGCCCATCAACTTCCCCATAATTTTTTTTTGTAGTATAACTTCGGCTTTTTTTACTGGATCGACTTGCCAATCCAATTCCAAGATCAGGATGAATTAAGGAATAAAGCTTTTGTATCCCCTTGCTTCTCATAATTTTTTTAAGCACAAAATAGCCGTAATCATTTTTTACTAGTCCATCTCCATGACCGATAAAAAATTTTTTAGCATTTAAGAAAACTTCAATTGGACTTTCATAAAGTGAAACACCTATTTCCTTGATAAAAAAATCACGGTGCATAAAATCATGATTACCTATAAAATAATGAACTTTAATTCCCTTCTCTGTCAAGTCTTGAAGTGCAGTTAATGTTCTGAAAAAACCTTTTTGATAAACTCGATTATATTCAAACCAATAGTCAAAAAGATCTCCAACAATAAACAATTCTTTACAGTTAGACGCTGTGGAAGCCAAAAACTTAACAAGCAGTCGCTCTTTCTTGTTTTCAGTTTCCTTCGACTGTAATCCTAAATGAATATCCGATATGAAAAGATAAGTTTCTTCCAAAGTATTTAATGTTTATATAATTAAAGTTAACTAAAGGAAATCGGAAAATAAATTTCGCATATTAGTTCTCGTAACTATTTCGATCATGAATATTCGCAAGCAGCCAATTATGTGGATCAAGGATTAATTGATTTGGTCGTCTATCCACTATGAATTCAAAACTTTTTTCTCTTTCATCCATATAAATAATTTTTGAAAAACTTTTATCATCATACTCAAACATAACCTCTAACTTAAATTCAAAAAAAGGATAATCTTTTTGTGTTTGGTTCAGATTAAGTGTGACTATATACTTCTCCATGGATTCTTCTTTTATTTTCCAGGTATAGTCGAGCTCTATATTTTCTATTCCACTAAAAACCCACTGATCAAAAAATTTACTTAAATCTTTTTGGCTTATATCTTCACAAACGTGGATGAAGTCATCGGTTGAGGCATTTTTATATTTGTACCTTTCAAAATAGGTTTGAAGAATATCAAAAAAGATTGAATCACCTAACTCCCATCGCAGCATATGCAGAACCCACGCACCTTTTTCATAAACTGTCGGACTAAAAAGATTCTTCCCCGGATCATAAAGAGTTCCTGTAAAGCCATCAGAAAATTTACCGAGCATTGTGGATTGCAGGGCTTCTTTACCAGATTTAGATTCGGCATAAAGAGCTTCGCTGTATGTTGAGAATCCTTCATTAAGCCAAATATCCTTCCATGTTGCTGGTCCTACTGCATCACCCCACCAATGATGTGCAAGCTCATGGACATAAACATCTTCAAAAAAATTTTTACCGCCGACAAAATTGCTTCCTATTCCTGTTATAGTTTGATGCTCCATTGCACCCATCTGCCAAAGAAATTCAGCGATGCCATATTTTTCAAGGATAAACGGATATTCTCCAAAAATTTTGGAAAAGCATTGTATCATCTTCGGTGTATTTTTAAAATCGTTTTTTGCTTCATTCAAATGGTGTGGAAAAACGAAATACTGTATTTGCATTGTATCATTGGAAGTAGAAATGTAACTATCATTAAATTCAAGATACTTAGAAGAATACAAGCAGATTAAATAAGTAGAAATGGGATAGTTCGTCTTCCAATGATAAGTTTTTCTGTTTCCATGAATTTCTTTGCCGACTAAAACACCGTTTGAAACTGAAGTTTGAGACGAATCATTTGTAATACTTATATCGAGAAATGCTTTATCTGTAGGAATATCATTACAAGGGAACCACGTTGAAGCATAGGTTGGTTCATTCAAATTATAAATAGCAGAGCTTCCATTTATTTCACCAAAAACAAAAGCAGATAAACCGGTTCTTTTGGGCGTTCCCTCATATACTATTTTTAGCTTGAAAGTGTCTATTTTCAAAGTATCAACAAAAATTGAAAGTCTGGTATCTTTATTTTCATATCCAACTGCTAAATTATTTACAGTCAGCTTTTTTATTTTCATGTTATCATAAAAATTCAAATCAATTTTATCAATTTTAGAGTTGAGGAGCACCCCAGTAATTTCAGCAATCCCTTTTAACAATTTTTCCTCTGGATAAAGATCTAAACTTAGATCATAATGCAATACATCAATATTAAATTGATTAGAAGAAATATAATCACTGCTGACATCTAAGTTTGGAAAACCAGTATTTGAATTCTTTGTAGGAAGTGATGCCTCTTTACCTATTTTAATTATTGATTTTAATGGTAAAACTCCAGTTAACCAGCCAATGGACATGAAAAATGAAAAAAGAGTAATCCCAAAAACTTTTTCTCTTAAAACCATAATTTTTTTTAACCTCATACCAATTTAATAACTTATCAAATTGCCAATCAAATCATAATTCTATATATTTCAACAGAAATTGAGGTGAAATTATGACATTCCCAGGTTCATCCGTTCTTAGAGATACAATTACAATGCTCTTAGCGGGAGGTCAAGGTGAAAGACTTCATCCTCTAACAGCGTTCAGGGGAAAACCAGCAGTTCCTTTCGGTGGTAAATATAGAATAATTGATTTCGCACTTTCAAATTGCCTTAACTCAGGGTTAAGAAGAGTTTATGTCCTCGTTCAGTATAAATCAGATTCACTCAACCAGCATATTTTTGAAGCATGGAGCATCTTCAACCCTGAACTTGGAGAGTTTATTTATTCAGTTCCTCCCCAAAGAAAAATGAATAATGATTGGTACCTTGGTACTGCAAACGCAATTTATCAAAACATGAATTTGTTTTCTGAAAGTAAGTCTTTCAATTGGGTTTTAATTCTTAGCGGTGATCATATTTACAAGATGGATTACCTTAAAATGCTTCAATACCACGTTGATAAGAAAGCAGATCTGTCCATTGCTTGCATAGAATACCCGCGAGAAGAAGCGAGCAGGTTTGGGGTTGTTTCAGTTGATGATAATTATGCAATAAATTCATTTATCGAAAAACCAGATAATCCTCCTGAAATTCCTGATCAACCCGGATATTCTTTTGTTAATATGGGAATTTATGTCTTTAATGCTCAGGGCTTGAGAGATATACTCATGGAAATGGAATCCAAAAATCTCAAAGCTCATGACTTTGGTAAGGACGTTTTACCGTACATGGTGAAATCAAAAATGAATGTTGTTGCCTATAAATTTTACGACGAGAATAAAAAACAGAAACCTTACTGGAAAGATATTGGAACTATAGACAGCTACTATGCTGCAAGCATGGACTTGATTAGTATAATTCCTGAATTTAATTTTTATGATTTATCTTGGCCAATGCGAACCTACCAATACCAATTTCCTCCTGCAAAAACAGTTTCGCACGAAGGTGAACGCGTTGGAAGAACACTTAATTCTCTTATCTGTGACGGCTCGATAGTATCCGGTGGACTCGTCGAGAGATCGCTGCTTGGCCCAAATGTTAGAGTGAACAGCTTCGCTTATATAACTGATTCAATCATAATGAATAATTGCAGCATTGGGCGCCATGCAAGAATTCGAAGGGCGATAATAGATAAAAATGTAACTATTCCTGAGGGATATGAAATAGGATTTGACCTCGAAGGTGATAAGAAAAAATACACAGTTACTGAAAGTGGAATTGTAGTCGTCGCTAAAAATCAAATTCTCCCTGAAAAGTAAACATTCCTTTTTTGATTTTCATTTCTTAAATTAGATTTGCCGAGGAAAGGTAAATCAACTTTCCGCTCATAATATTTATATAATTAATATTTCTAACATGAATTCTGTTATAGAATCCAAGCTTAAAAATCTTCCAAATATGCCAGGCGTTTATCAATTTAAAAATGATAAAGCAAAAGTTATTTATGTAGGCAAAGCAATTAATCTAAAGAATAGGGTTAAATCTTATTTTGTTAGAGGGAATCAGTCGGCAAAGACTGCTGCACTTGTTAGTAAAATAACTGATTTAGATTTGATTGTTACAGATAACGAAGTAGAAGCGTTGGTTTTAGAAAATAATTTAATCAAAGATCTGAAACCAAGATATAATATTAATCTTAAAGATGATAAATCATATCCATTCATAAAAGTTACAAATGAACCATTCCCACGAATCTATCCTACGAGAAGACTTATTAGGGATGGTTCAAAATATTTTGGACCTTACACAAGTGTTCAGAGCATGAAAGCTTCATTACGAATGATAAACCAATTATTCAAGATCAGGAGCTGCAAGCTAAATATCACTCAAGAAAGTATAGAAAAGAAAAAATTTAAAGTATGCTTGGACTATCACATAAAAAAGTGCGATGGACCATGTGAAGGGTTTATCTCTGAAAAAGACTATGGCGAAATGGTTGGCGAAGTCGTTAAAATGCTCAAGGGTAAAACTGACGATCTTATTGGTGACTTGAATGTTAAAATGAAAAACCTGGTTGATAAGCTTGAATTTGAAAAAGCTGCTGAGATTCGCGATAGGTTGGAACAGCTAAAAATTATTTCCTCAAAACAAAAAGTAGTGAGCGATGATTTTGAGGACAGAGATGTTGTAGCCATTGCACATGAGGGCAAGGATTCTGCTTGTTCTGTTTTTAATATCAGAAA